>NZ_JBMDIU010000006.1:0-170365 GCF_057808845.1 Brevundimonas sp. FG8
CTGGGTCAGGAATCGCCCGAAGGCCTTTCGGCCCGTCTGATCGAGGGCACGACGCGCCGCCGCGCCGTTCGCCTGTCCGCCGGCGCCGTGGACGCCTTGGCCGGGGCTCTGGCCGCCGTCAGTGAAGCCGTGAGCCGGTGCGAGGGTCCGCGCGGCGACTGCACCGACCCGAACCACAACCCCGCCCTGGCCCGCGCGGCCCTGACCGCGCGCCGGGCCGGAGCCTCGGACGCCGACATCCTGCGGGCCATCGCGGGCGAATCATTCGCGGCGGCGCCCCTGCCCGCGGCGCCGGAAGCGCCCTGGCTGGCTGTGGCGGATCGCGCCCTGACCGCCTCGGGCGCGCCGGAGGCCGGGCTGGCCGCCGAAGGCGCGCTGGACGGCGATCTGGTCCTGACCTTCGACCCGGAAACCGCCGAACGCCTCAGTGAAACGGCGCGCGGCCGCGCGGTTCTGATCAGTCTGACGGCCCTGCGCGATCTGACGGGCGAAGGCTTTGACGGCGCGCTGGCGGACCTGACGCGCCTGTGGACCGGCGTGCTGTCGGGCGCGGCGGGCGGACCGGTCTCGATCGGTCTGGCGGACCTGGGCGATCTGGTGCTCTGCGAAGGGGCGGCCGCGCCTCTGGACCGCGTCTCGGCGCTGGCGCGCCTGATCACGGAGGCCGCCGCCGGCCCGGTCAGCCTGTTGGTCGCGGACGCCGAGGCCATGCTGAGGCTGGGCGCATCACCCCTGACGGCGCCGGATCGCTTCGAGACCGCCGACGGCGAGACGGCGGTGCGGCTGCGTCCCTCGATGGCGGCGGCGCTGGAGGCGGCGGGGGCTGATCTTGAGGCGGCGGAACGCCACCTGCTGGGACGGCGGACGCTGGTGCAGGCGCCGGGCGTCGATCACGCGGCCCTGCGCGCCCACGGCTTCACCGAGGTGGAGCTGGAAGGGATCGAACTGGCGCTCGCGGTCGTGGATCGCCTGGAGGACGCCTTCCGGGCCCCGGTTCTGGATGCGGGCTTCCTGCGTGACGTGCTGGGCATTGAGGACGAGGCCGAGGTCGATCTGCTGGCCCATCTCGGCTTCGCGCCGGAAGATATTGAGGCAGCTGGCCTTTATGTGTTCGGCGCGGGCGATCTGACAGGCTGGACCGGCGCGCCGGAGGGGCTGGCGGAGGTTCTGGCCGCCCCTCGCGGGTTCGAGGCGGCGCTGCGGGCGAGGCTGGAGCCGTTCAGCGCCACCCCCGATCTGACGCCGAAGCCGCTGGAGTGGAACGCGACCCCGGTCCAGACCGCGCGTCTGCTGGCCGACGCCGCGCGGGAGGGCCGTCGCGCTGTTCGCCTGCTGCGCACCGAGCCGCCCGCCGGGCCGCTGCTCGACCTGCCCGAAAGCGCCGGACAGGAGCGCGAACGCCGCCGCGAGCCGGAGGTGAAGCCCGTCGAACGCGTGATCGAGAAGGTGGTCGAGCGCGACCGCACCCGCCGCAAGCTGCCGGACCGTCGCAAGGGCTACATCCAGAAGGCCGCCGTGGGCGGGCACAAGGTCTATATCCACACCGGCGAGTACGAAGACGGCGAACTGGGTGAAATCTTCATCGACATGCACAAGGAAGGCGCCGCCTTCCGCTCGCTGATGAACAATTTCGCCATCGCGATCTCGATCGGGCTTCAATACGGCGTGCCGCTGGACGAGTTCGTGGACGCCTTCGTGTTCACCCGGTTCGAGCCGGCCGGACGGGTCACGGGCAATGACTCGATCAAGTCGGCGACCTCGATCCTCGACTACATCTTCCGGGAGCTGGGCGTGTCCTATCTGGACCGGCAGGAGCTGGCCAACGCCGATGCGGGGGCCGGCGACGGGCTGGGCGGGGCCAATGACGGCGAGGCGCCCGAAGCCGTGCCCGCCGCCCGCTTCATCTCCAAGGGCTTCGCCCGCGGCGCCGCGCCGGACAATCTGGTCGTCCTGCCGTTCGGGCAGAAGAAGGAGGCGGCGGAGCCGTCCACCCGGACCGTCAGCGAGGCGGTGGCCTGTCCCGCCTGCGGTGATCTGGCGCTGCAACAGCGTGGCGCGGGCTGGGTTTGCGACACCTGCGGCGCATCGCCGTCGATGCAGGGTTAATCAACGAATTGCTGTCAGGCTTGGATCGCCCACCCGAGCGCCGGAGCCTGAGATGAAGCTGTTCCCGACCCCTTCCGCCCTGGCGATCGTCCTGTCGGTCGCCCTCGCCTCGCCCGCGCTGGCCCAGAACGCCGGGCAGATCGCCAGCGTCCAGCGCGGCGGGAACTGCCCGGGCTGCAACCTGTTCCAGGCGCCGCTGTCGGGGCTGGAGCGCAGCGGACTGAACCTGACCGGGGCGCGTCTGCGTCAGGCCGACCTGAGCCTGAGCGTGATGAACCGGACCCGTTTCACCAACGCCGACCTGCGCGACGTGGAAGCCTATGGCGGGGTCTTCTCCAGCTCGAATTTCTCGGGCGCGAATCTGACCAACGCCAGCTTCGTCGGCGCCTATCTGGACGGCTCATCCTTCGGGGGCGCGACCCTGAGCGGAGCCAACTTCTCCGGGGCCTCGCTGGAGCGGGCGACCGGGCTGACGCAGGCGCGCCTGAACCAGGCCTGCGGCGACGAGGCGACCCGGCTACCGCGCGGCCTGTCCATTCCCCGCTGCTGATCGGCCACCGACGTTACGGCGATTTAAGTAGGGTTCTTGGGGGTTTGGCGGCATGAAGGTCATGTGAGACAGATCGCCTTCCCCATCCTCCGTCGCCTCAAGGCCCCCGGCATCGCCGGTGGAGCTCTGGCCGCCGCCCTGTGCGCGGCGTCGCCGGCGGCCGCGGAAATCAACATCCAGTTCCAGGAGCGCGGCGACGTCGCGCGGATGGTGTCGCTGGGCGGGTCCTGCAACCGTTGTGAATTGTCGGGACGCGATCTGACCGGCGCGGCCTTCACCGGCGCCAGCTTCACCAACGCCACCCTCGTGGGCGCCAATCTGCGCGGCGCCGAGCTGGTGGGCTCGAACTTCTCGGGCAGCGATTTCAGCCGCGCTAATCTGAGCGGCGCCGAGCTGGTCGGCGCCAACTTCACCGGCGCGAACTTCAGCAACGCGGAAATGGCGGGCGTGTCGGCCATGGGGGCGACCCTGGTGCGGGCCCGCATGGAACGGATCAGCGCCACCGGCGGTGAGTTCAGCGGCGCCAATATGAACGGCGCGATCCTGACCGGCGGCGGCTTCAACGGCGCCGAGTTGAGCGCGGCGACCCTCGCCAACGTCAGCGCCCGGACCGCCAACTTCAGCAATGCCGAACTGAATGTGGCGAACCTGTCCAACGGCGACTTCCGCAGCGCCTCGTTCCGGGATGCGGAGCTGAACGGCGCGCGGCTGACCGGCGGGCGGTTCGACGGGGCCAACTTCACTGGCGCGGAGCTGAACCGGGCGGACATCCGGGGCGCGGACCTGTCGGGCGTGCGCGGGCTGACGCAGGAGAGCGTCGGACGGGCCTGCGGCGACGCCAACACCCGTCTGCCCGGCGGCCTGACCGCCCGCACCTGTCGTGGCGTGGGCTCGATCCGGATCGCGCCTCCGGCCCCGCCCGCGCCTCCGGCCAGCCCCACACCGCCCCGGGTGCGGAATTTCGCGGTCGCCGGCGGCAACTGATCCAGCAAAAAGGCCCCCGTCAGAGACGAGGGCCTTTTTTCCTGTCTCCGGAGACTGGCCCCGAAATCAGACCTTGATGGGCAGGGCCGTGCGGATGTGGACGTCCTTCAGCTGGCGCTCCTGCGCCTCGGTCGGGGCGTTCATCAGCAGATCCTCGCCCTGCTGGTTCAGCGGGAAGGCGATCACTTCGCGGATGGCGGTTTCACCGGCCAGCAGCATGACGATGCGGTCGATGCCGGGAGCCAGACCGCCGTGCGGCGGCGCGCCGTAGCGGAAGGCGTTGAGCATGCCGCCGAACTGCTCCTCGACGACCGAGCTGTCGTAGCCGGCGATGTTGAAGGCCTTGAGCATGATCTCGGCCTTGTGGTTCCGGATCGCGCCCGAGCACAGCTCATAGCCGTTGCAGACGATGTCGTACTGGTAGGCGCGGATGGTCAGCGGATCCTGCGTCTCCAGAGCCTCCAGACCGCCCTGCGGCATCGAGAACGGGTTGTGCGAGAAGTCGACCTTCTTCTCTTCCTCCGACCACTCGAACATCGGGAAGTCGACGATCCAGCAGAATTTGAACTGGTTCTCGTCGATCAGCTTCAGCTCCGTACCCACGCGGGTGCGGGCCAGACCGGCGAATTTGGCGAAGACCGACGGCTGGCCGGCGGCGAAGAAGGCGGCGTCGCCCTGACCCAGACCCAGCGCGGTCATCAGGGCCTCGGTCGGCTCCTGACCGAGGTTCTTGGCGATCGGCCCGCCCCAGGCGTTCTGGTCGTCCGACCAGAAGATGTAGCCGAGACCCGGCTGGCCCTCGCCCTGCGCCCACGAGTTCATGCGGTCGCAGAAGGCGCGCGAGCCGCCGGTCGGGGCCGGGATAGCCCACACGGCGTTCTTCTCGTCAGCGCCGAGGATCTTGTTGAACAGGCCGAAGCCGCCGTCGCGGAAATGCTCCGAGACGTCCTGCATCTTGATGGGGTTGCGGGTGTCCGGCTTGTCGGTGCCGTACCAGGCCATCGACTGGGCGTAGGTCAGGCGCTCGAACCCGCCGTGCTCGAACTGCTCGCCGAAGTCATTGGTGAAGGTGTGCTTGCCGTTGATCGGGGACACCGGCTTGCCGTCGGCGAACTCCTCGAACACGCCGTGCATGACGGGTTCGATAGCCGCGAAAACGTCTTCCTGGGTGACGAAGCTCATCTCGACGTCGAGCTGGTAGAACTCCAGCGAACGGTCGGCGCGCAGGTCCTCATCGCGGAAGCAGGGCGCGATCTGGAAATAGCGGTCGAAGCCCGAGACCATGAGCAGTTGCTTGAACTGCTGCGGGGCCTGCGGCAGGGCGTAGAACTTGCCCGGGTGCAGGCGCGACGGGACCAGGAAGTCGCGCGCGCCTTCGGGCGAGGACGCCGTCAGGATCGGGGTCTGATACTCAAGGAAGCCCTGACCGACCATGCGCTGGCGGATCGAGGAGATCACCTTCGAGCGCAAGACGATGTTCCTGTGCAGACGCTCGCGACGCAGGTCGAGGAAGCGGTTCTGCAGGCGGATTTCCTCCGGATACTCCTGATCGCCGAAGACCGGCATCGGCAGTTCCGCGGCTTCCGACAGAACCTCGATGCCCGCGACGCGAACCTCGATCTCGCCGGTCGGCAGGTTGGGGTTCACGACCGAGGCGTCACGGGCGATGACCTCGCCGTCGACGCGGATCACGCTCTCGGCGCGCAGGCGCTCGACCAGATCGAAGCCCGGGGTTTCCGGGTGCAGGACCAGCTGGGTCAGGCCGTAGTGGTCGCGCAGGTCGACGAACAGAAGGCCGCCGTGATCGCGCTTGCGGTGCACCCAGCCCGACAGGCGGACATTGGCGCCGGCGTCGGTCAAACGGAGGGCGCCGCAGGTGTGGGAGCGATAGGCGTGCATGGTCGGTTCGTTCTGGATTCGGGCCCGCGAGGGGCGGAATTCGGGAGGGCGGAAAGGCGCATCATCCCCCCTGAAAGTCAAGGTGGGAGGCGGGTTGCGGAGGGGGCGGCCTGGCCGCTCTCCCTGTCTGCTATCATCATCCCGGGGGCGCGAAGCGAACCCCGGGACCCAGCGGCGCGCGAGAGCGCGTAACTATCGGGAGCGCTAGCGCCCGACTGTGTGGATTCGGTATTTCGCCGCCGTCGCGGCGCCGCTGGGTCCCGGCCTTCGCCGGGATGACGATAGCAGTTGAAAACAAGGGCCGCTCCGCTCCACCGATCCACAGACCGCGCCGTTCCGTCCACGGACGAAGACCGAGATGCAGTCGCCGACGCCGCGCATCTGCTATGGTGAACGCGATGACGAACCGCCTGCCCGCCTTTGACCAGATGCGTCTGCCCCTCCAGAGCGACCTGCCGGAGGGGGCGGACAGTTTTGTCGTTTCCGACAGCAATCGCGCCGCCGTCGAGGCGCTGGCCGACTGGCCCAATCTGATCGGCGGGGTCATGGCCGTCTGCGGTCCGGCGGGCAGCGGCAAGAGCCGTCTGGGCCAGATGTGGGCCGAGCGCGTGGGCGCCGTCGCCTTCAACGGCGCGGAGGCGGCGCTGATCGACCCGATGGAGATCGAGGGGCGACCCGTCCTGCTGGACCGCGCCATGGAGGCCGATGACGAGACCCTGTTCCACCTGATCAACCTTGCCCAGCTGCCCGGCGGGGCCATGCTGATGATCTCCCGCCCTGCCCCGTCGGCGTGGGAAGTCGCCCTGCCCGACCTGCGCTCGCGTCTGGACGCCGTCATCAGCGTGCCGGTCGAGGCGCCCGACGACGCGGTTCTGGCCGCCATGCTGGACGCCCGCTTCGCCGAGCGCGGCATCCGCCCGGCCAGGGACGTCATCCCCTACCTGCTGCGCCGGATCGACCGCTCGGCGGCGGCGGCGGAAGCCGTGGTCGACCGTCTGGACGCCCTGCACCGCCCGGTCACGCGGGCGCTGGCGCGGGAGGCGCTGGAGGGCGTGGATGCGAGCGGAGAGCTGTTTGAGTGAGGCCTTGAGGAGGTGATCGCTGGCAGCCGGAAAGCGGACTTCGCCACTGTCTGCAAAGGGTGGAAAAGGCACATCCGCATCGGGTGGGGCTAGGCTTCGACCATTTCCCGCCGGTATGGCCGCCTCACCTACAAAGGGGCAGCACACTCATAACGCCGATAGAGCGTCGCGATCCATCTTCGAGTGTCTCTGAAATGGCATATCCATCCCGACTAGAGAGAGAGCCGCCAGTATGGCGGGGAGAGCCATAGAGTCTCCCACTCAAGATTGTGCCGTCGCGCCGTCGAAGGCTAGCAGTCTGGACTTCCAGGATAACGAACTCTGAGCCGTTAGGCTGGACATCAGAATACTCGACAATCGCTGTGAACCAAGCTTCGGCTTCATAGTAGTTTGCCCGATTGAACAGGTCGCTAGCTTCAAAGTGATAAAGCGCAGGCTTCATGTAGATGCTCGTCCCGGCGGTTGCCCAACTGCAAGGCGTTTTAACTAGATTGAGCTGTGTTCCAAACGTCCGCAACGGGTCGGAAGCGGCCATTGATCCTGAGCCTGACAGCGCCCCAACCCCGTCCATCCATCGATCGTCAGTTGTAGTGGGGACCATCGATTTGCGTCGAGCTCAGGTCGATGTTTGTGCGCATCGCGACCAGATCAAAGCGCTTGAAGAACGCCAGTGCCTCGGCCGGGGGCAATTGGACTTCGACCGCTCTCAGACTGGTGGGGGCGGGCTCGAAATCCGAAGAACTTGTGAGATAGGCCACCAACGAAACGCTTGTCACGGGGGTGCTGCGGATCGCACCGGCGCCAATCCTGAAAGCGACGACCCGTTCACTCTTCTGCGCCTGCCCCAAGGACACCAAATGGTCAGCCAACGACAGATTGTCGGAGATGTCAGCAGCTACCGTACCCTTGAAGTCGTTGTACTGAACGCCAGCCTTGAACGTGTCCATGACCCGATCCCTTCGCTTCTCGCAAGGCGTAGACGTTCGAACCGGCAGACCAAAGTGTCAACCACAGCGTGCTAGGCATCACCACACGCACGTTCATCGACGGACCGGCCATTCCAGACGTCCGCAACCGGTCGAAAGCCGAACCTCGCCTATGGGGTGGATCGCCGACTTACGGGCAGACGGGGAAATAGCGTCCTCCGACGCTCGCGATCCTGCCTGCGTCGTCAGTTTGCCAAACGACATCCAGTTCGTGGTTGCACACTCCGTTGGCCCATTCCGCTTTCGCCGTCTTTTTCGAGTGATCGATAAGGAAACCCTGTGAACTCAAAGTGGTGATGAGTTCGGCTTCAGGGGAGCCCGGCGGAAATCGCTGCGCGAGGCGCGGCGGCCACTCTTCATTGGTGATCGAGACCTCCATATTTTCTGCGATCGGAGGCGGCTTCTCACTCGGGAAACACCCACCGAGCAGAACCATTGATGCAGCTGCGAACAGGGTCCTCATGTCGAGATCATGAGACCCGACCTCACGGTCCGCAACGGGGAAGAACGAAGGGGGCCCACTGCCCCTGAACGGTCTTAACCCTGTCACCCCCGTTCAGCGCGGGTTCATGGCGGGAGACCGAAACTGCTCATCAGTCGGGTCCTTCGTCGTGATCCTCCCCGGTCGCGGCGTCCTGCAAAAAGGAGACGCAAGATGAAGATGAACAAGCCCCTGATCGCCGGTCTGGCCGGTTTGATGGCCCTGTCGGCGCCGATGGCCGCCTCCGCCCAGTCGTGGCGCGGCGACCGTGATCGTGACGGTCGTTACGAGCGCTGGGAGCGCCGGGAAGACCGTCGGGATCGCCGTGACTATCGCCGCTATGAGCGTGACCAGCGTCGCTGGGAACGCGACCAGCGCCGTGAATACCGTCGCTGGCAGCGCGGCTCGGTCGTGCCGCGTGAGTATCGCCGCAGCTGGTACGTGAACGACTATCGTCGCTACGGCTACGCCCCGCCCCCGCGCGGTTACGGCTACTACCGCACCAATACCGGTGATGTGGTTCTGGCCGCAATCGCCACCGGCGTGGT
This sequence comes from Brevundimonas sp. FG8, assembly GCF_057808845.1. Taxonomy (NCBI): domain Bacteria; kingdom Pseudomonadati; phylum Pseudomonadota; class Alphaproteobacteria; order Caulobacterales; family Caulobacteraceae; genus Brevundimonas; species Brevundimonas sp. FG8. The sequence goes on from NZ_JBMDIU010000006.1 coordinate 8,637, forward strand.
GATCTCGCTGCTGAATCGCTAGGTCTATCGCCTGAAAGAAGGAGCCCGTCCGGAACGATCCGGGCGGGCTTTTTCGTGCGTCAGCGACGCAGGGCCTCGAAGCCGCCGGTGAAGACGGCTTCCATGGCGTCGCAAATGGCGATCATCTCTGACGACCGGCACAGGCCGTTCGACAGGGCGTCGATCCGGCCTGTCTGGGCCAGCGACAGGGTCAGGGCGCCCGACAGCAGGTGGTAGAACCAGAACAGCTGGCGCTCGGAGGTGTCGGGCGAGACGCGGCGCAGCAGGTCGATGAAGCGGTGAATCACCGGGTCGAAATGCTGGTGCATGGCGTCGCCGCCCCAGACCGGGGTGTTGTTCACCTGGGCCACCAGCGCCGCATAGTTCAGCCAGGCCGGATCGCCCTGATCGAGCAGCTCGAACAGGGGGCGAAGGAAGGCGTCGAGCACGCCGCGCACGGTCATGGCGTCGCCCTCAGCGGCCTCGTAGCGGTCCAGACTGTCCAGACGCATGGCGTTCACCACCTCGGCGCGACGGCCGAAGGTGGCGGTGAACAGCTTCGCCTTGTCCTCGAAATAGTAGTGGACCAGAGCCGTATCGACGCCTGCCTCGGCGGCGACCGCCTTCAGGGTCACGCCGTGCAGGCCGTCGCGGGCGAACAGGCGCTCGGCCGCGTCGAGGATGCGCGCCGTCGTCTCCTCGCGCCGCTGGGCCTTGGGCTTCAACGGGACCTTGGGGCGAGGCGGCTTGATCCGGGCGGCGGTGTCGGTCGTCATCAACCCCTTGTACCCGAGAACAGGGTTCTCAGGCGATCCCGCGCGCGCAGCAGGAGGATCAGCAGCTTCGCCTTGCGCTCGTGATGGTCCAGCGCTGTCTTCCACCAGCCGCGCCGCAGGACGCCGCCGGGGGTGTGGTCGAAGACCATCCAGTCGTCGGTGCGGCTGTCATAGGCGGGCCAGTCCGGGCCGGGGACGCCGTCACGGGCGAAGGCGATCCAGCGGGCGTGCATGGCGGCGCTGACGGCGCGGTCGGCGTCGCTGGCGGACGGTGAGCCGTCGGGTCGGTGATCCAGGGTCTCGAAGACATCGAAGATCTCGGCGGCATGGTCGGCGCGGGACTTCTGGTCCCGTTTGGCGTCCTCGACATAGTCGAAGGCGTAGAGCCAGGCGTTCGACCTGCGGGGCCGCGAGGCGATCCAGCGGGCGGGACCGGCGAAGCCGAAATCGCGGAAGCCGAGGCGGATCAGCTGTTCCTCGTCGCCCTTCGCCTCGGGGTAGAGACGCGCGAGGGCGGCGTCGGGCTTGATCATCTGACCGAACCGCTTGAGGCCGCCGCCGTAGTTGAGCAGGGAATCCTCGCCGCTGTTCACCCCGATCATCAGGGGCACGTCGGCGAAATCGCCCTTCGCCCATGACGAGATCGGGTCACGGGTCAGCAGGCGGCCGTCGATGACCGGGCCGAAGCTGGACTCGATCCCGGTCAGACGCTCGGCGGGCACGGCGCGCAGGGCGGCGGCGTCGGGATCGGTCAGGCCCAGCGCCGTCGCCGTGGCCACGCCCCTCGCCTCGGCCGCCTTCAGCGGCGCTGCGGGGAGCCAGCCGCCGCCGGACTGGACGATGGCCTTGTGGAAGAGCCCCCTCGCCCGCCCCGCCGTCATCAGGGCCAGGATGTCGATGCCGCCGGCGGATTCGCCGAACAGGGTGACGTTGGCGGGGTCGCCTCCGAAGACGGCGATGTTGTCGCGCACCCACTCCAGCACCGCGATCTGGTCCAGCAGGCCCTGCGCGCCCAGCGGCTCATCGGCGGGCGTGGCGGCGGTCAGGGCTGGATGGGCGAAGAAGCCGAGCTGGCCCAGACGGTAGTTGGCGGTGACCAGCACCACGCCGTCGCGGGCGAAGGCGGCCCCGTCATAGAAGGGCAGCGAACCCGCGCCCATCCGGTTCGAGCCGCCGTGCAGCCAGACCATGACCGGCGCGGGCACAGGCGTGGAGCGGGCGCTCGCGGGCGCCCAGACGTTCAGGGTCAGGCAGTCCTCGGCTGTCGGCTCGGGCGCGCCGCCGATGCTGACGATGTCGGCGACGTCGGAGGGGCCGGCCTGCGGCGGGGCGAGGCCGAAGGTCGCGGCGTCACGCTCGCCCTCCCATGCCGGACAGGGGCGCGGCGCCCGCCAGCGTAGGTCTCCGACCGGGGGCTGGGCATAGGGAATGCCGCGCCAGACATGGGCCGCGCCTTCGCGCCGTCCCCGCACGGCTCCGGCCTGTACGCGCACGACGGGCGCGGCTTCGCCGGTGTTGATCTGGTCCATCCGCTTCCATCCCGGCGCGATCTGCGTCGCGCTCAAGCCGTTCAATGACGACCCGCACTGTGGCCCGGCAATCCGCTTTTGCAAACATCATTCATGGGAAAATGAAGAATGTTGACAGCGTGGCCGTTCGTGGCCACCGTCCGCCTCAACCAGATCAGCGGCGATCAACGACCGCGTATGGATGAGGAAACAGACCTATGCGGAAGACAGGACAACTGCGTCTGGCGCTGATGAGCAGCGTCTTTCTGGCGGCCCCGCTGTTCGCGGCGCCGGCCATGGCCCAGGACGCGGCCGATGATCAGGAACAGGCCTCGGACCTCGGCGACGTGGTGGTCACCGCCCGCCGCCGCGAAGAGACGCTGAAGGATGTCCCGGTGGCCGTCACCGCCGTCAGCGCCGAACGGCTGGAGCAGACCGGCGCGGCGGACGTCACGGCCCTGCAGCAGCAGACGCCGAACGCCACGGTGCAGGTCGCGCGCGGCACCAACTCGACCCTGACCACCTTCATCCGCGGCGTCGGTCAGCAGGACCCGCTGTGGGGCTTCGAGCCCGGCGTGGGTCTTTATGTGGACGATGTCTATATCGCCCGTCCGCAGGGCGCGGTGCTGGACATCTTCGACATCCAGCGACTGGAAGTCCTGCGCGGGCCGCAGGGCACCCTGTACGGCCGCAACACCATCGGCGGCGCGATCAAATATGTGACCAAGCGCCTGTCGCAGGAGCCGGAGCTGACCCTGCGCGGCGCCTACGGCAGCTACAACCAGGTCGATCTGATCGCCTCGGGCTCGACCCCGATCACCGACAGCCTGCGGATCGGCGGCGCGGTCGCGCGTTATACCCGCGACGGCTACGGCACGAACCTGACCACGGGCGCCGAACACTACAACAAGGACGTCACCGCGGCCCGCGTGAGCCTGGAGTGGACGCCGACCGACACCCTGTTTTTCCGACTGGCCGGCGACATCACCGAGGACGAGTCCAACGCCCGTCACGGCTATCGCCTGGTCGCGCCGTCGCCGGACAGCGTCTATGACACCCGCGCCGGCATCGGCGACGAGGGCTATGTCCGCACGCGCGGCCTGTCGTTCACGGGCGAATGGCAAGCCACCGACAACCTGACCTTCAAATCGGTCACCGCCTGGCGGGACGGCGACACCAAGGGCGACGGCATCGACTTCGACGGCCTGCCCCAGCCGATCCTCGACATCCCCGGCTACTATGCCGACAGCCAGTTCACCCAGGAGTTCCAGCTGCTGTTCCAGGGCGATCGCTGGAACGGCGTGGCGGGCGTCTTCTACATGGACGCCTCGGCCGAGGGCGCGTTCGACACCGTCATCGGTCTGTATCCCAGCCTGGGCGTCGGCCTGCCGGCGGGTCTGACCACCTATACCGGCGGCAAGGTGGATACCGAGAGCTTCGCCATCTTCGCGGACTTCAGCTACGAGATCACCGACCAGCTGTCGGTCTCGGTCGGCGGTCGCTGGACGCGCGACGAAAAGAGCGTGACCCAGCTGCGCCAGAACTATCTGGGCGTCCGCAGCCCGTTCTTCGGCAACGCGGGGGCCATCCCCGCCGGTCCGCCGTCGACCAACTACAGCGCCTCGGACACCTATTCGGAATTCACCCCGCGGGTCAGCGCCAGCTACAGGTTCACGCCTGACCTGACCGGCTATGTCTCGTACGGTCGCGGCTTCAAGTCGGGCGGCTTCGACATGCGCGGCGACGCCTCGCTGTATCCGGACACCATCAACGGCTACCAGCCGGAGCTGGTCGACACCTATGAGATCGGCCTGAAGGGTTCGCTGTTCGACCGGCGCGTCAACTTCGCCTCGGCCCTGTTCAAGTCGGAGTACACCGACCAGCAGATCACCTCGCAGTTCTTCATCCCGCCCGCCTCGGTCGTCAGCTTCGTGGACAACGCCGGGTCGAGCGAGATCTGGGGCTGGGAACTGGAAGCCAGCGCGCGGATCACCGACGACTTCATCCCGCGTCTGACGCTGGGTTACCTGGACGCGCAGTTCAACGACTTCGTGACCTTCAACCCGCTGACCGGCCTGCGCGAGAACATGGCCGACCAGCGCAAATTCCAGAATACGCCGGACTGGACCGCCTCGGTGGCCCTCCCCTACAGCGTCGATCTGGGCGAGGCGGGCTCGATCATCTTCACCCCGACCGCCTCGTATCGCGGCGCGACCCAGATGTTCGAGACGGCGATTCCGCTGCTCGATCAGGGCTCGTACTGGCTCTATGACGCGACCCTGATGTGGACGGCGGCCGATGGGCGCTACCGCGTCAGCCTGGCCGGCCGGAACCTCGGCGACGAGCGTTATCGGGCCGGCGGCTACAACTTCCCGGGCGCGATCACCGGTGACTCCGTCATCGGCTTCTATGGCGCGCCCCGCACCGTGACCCTGACCCTGACCGCATCCTTCTGAGCGGGCAGGTCCAAACTGCGCCGGGGTTGCGAAAGCGGCTCCGGCGTCCTGTTCCCTGGCCGGGGCCAGGCAGGGGCCTGTCCGGGGAAAGATCCGGGCGGGCTTTTTCGTGCGTCAGCGGGCCCGCGCGCATCACCCACGCCCGTCGACCAAAGCGCGGCTGACCCTTTGACACGCTTGAGAAGAGGCTGCTAGCTGCGTGCACGCCCCGGGGAGAGACGGACATGATCTCAGGACTGCTGCTCGCCGCCGGCCTGCTCGCCGCATCCGGCCAGACCGCACCGCAAACGCCGCCTCAGACAGTCCCGCAGGCGGCTGAGGCGACCCGACTTGATGATGTCGTCGTCAACGCCGAACGCCTGGCGGAGCGTGTGGAGACCTTTGTCGAGGATATTAATGCGCCGCCCGTGAACCGGGGACCCGCGCGCTGGCGCCGCGAGGTCTGCGTGGGGGTCGCCAATCTGAAGCCGGAGGCCGCCCAGATCATCGCCGACCGGGTGTCGGAAGTCGCGGTTCGCTCGGGCCTGGAGGCCGGTGAGCCGGGCTGTAGCCCCAACATCCTGATCGTGGCCACCGATGACGGTGACGCCATGGCCCGCGGACTGGTGGAACGCTCACCCCGGGCCTTCCGACCCGCCTACTCCGGCGCCGCCCGCTCCAGCGAGCAGCTTGAAGCCTTCCTGACCTCGCCCGCGCCGGTGCGCTGGTGGCATGTCAGCATCCCGGTCGCCCGGGACACCGGCCAGATCGCCGTGCGCATCCCCGGATACCTGCCGCCCCTTATCGAGGGCGCGAACAGCCGCATCCGGGCGTCGACCCGCAACGATCTTCTGCGCGCCTTCGTCATCGTCGACCTCGACAGGGCGGCGGGCGTGAGCTTCCAGCAATTGGGAGACTATATCGGCATGGTCGCCATGGCCCAGATTGACCCGGACGCCGACACCGCGGGCTACGACACGGTCCTGAACCTGTTCGACACCGGCCATCCCGTGGATGGGGTCACGGATTGGGACATTTCCTATCTCACGGCGCTGTACGGGGCCGAGCTGAACCGCGCGGCATCGAGGCAGCAGGCCGGCGAGATCGCTTCGAGCATGATCCGTGACCAGCGCCGTCAACAGGACGACGCCTTCTGAGAGTTGCGAAAACGGCCCCGGCGTCCTGTCCTGCATGCTGACCAAGCAAAAGGCCCGCCCGGATCGATCCGGGCGGGCCTTCGTTTGTGCGGGTACCCTGCTCCGTGGCTGAAGGCTCAGGATGAAACCGCACGCCGGCGACAGGCCTTACGGCGGCGGCGGCTCAGCCGGCGCGTCACACAGCATTGAGACCGGACACTCCCAGGACCAGTAGAGGAACTGCCCATCCTCGCCATAGTGAGCGTCCCAGTGACAGTTGAGCTCGCAGCCCGGGTCCGGGTCCGCGGTGGCGCTAGCGGGAGCCATCAAGACCCCTGCCGCAAAGAGTGCGACAGCGACGTTCTTCATCATGGTTGTCCTCCTCCGGCGGAAAATCCGCAACAGGAAGTTGTTCCCAATGGTGGAGCTTTAGCAATCCAGGATCACTGAATCGTGAGCCGAAACAACCTTAACGATTGAAAGCCGTGCGCCGCGGCTGACCCGGGATTACAGCCCCAGCTTCGCCTTCAGAATGTCGTTGACGGCGGCCGGGTTGGCCTTGCCGCCGGTCGCCTTCATGACCTGACCGACGAACCAGCCGATGGCCTGCGGCTTCTCGGCGACGGCGGCGGCCTTGTCCGGGTTGGCGGCGATGATTTCATCGACGGCCTTCTCGATGGCGCCCGTGTCGGTCACCTGCTTCAGGCCGTGTTTCTCGACGACCTCGGCGGGTGAGCCCTCGCCGTTCCAGACGTGATCGAAGACTTCCTTGGCGATCTTGGACGAGATGACGTTCGTCTCGATCAGCTCGACCAGCTGGTTAACGTGGGCGGCGGGCAGCGGGTTCTGGCTGAACTCCTTGCCGTCGGCCGCCAGACGGGCCGACAGTTCGTTGGTCACCCAGTTGGACACCAGCTTGGCGTCACGCCCTTTCGCGGCTTCCTCGAAATAGTCGGCCTTGGCCTGATCCGAGATCAGGACCACGGCATCGTACTGCGACAGGCCGTACTGGCTCATCAGGCGACGGCGCTTCTCGTCCGGCAGTTCCGGCAGGTTCGCCTTGATCTCGTCGATCCACGCCTGCTCGAGCTCGAGCGGCAGCAGGTCGGGATCGGGGAAGTAGCGATAGTCCATCGCCTCTTCCTTGGAGCGCATCGAGCGCGTCTCGCCGGCGTTCGGATCATAGAGACGGGTCTCCTGATCGATCTTGCCGCCGTCCTCGATGATCTCGATCTGGCGGCGAGCCTCATACTGGATGGCTTGCGAGATGAAGCGGAACGAGTTGACGTTCTTGATCTCGCAACGGGTGCCCAGGAAGCTGAAGTCGCCGGTTTCCCTGAACTTGTCGTAGTTGCCCGCGCGGCAGACCGAGACGTTCACGTCGGCGCGCAGATTGCCCTTCTCCATGTCCCCGTCGCAGGTGCCTAGGTACATCAGGATGGTGCGGATCTTCTTGACGTAGGCGACGGCCTCTTCCGGCGTGCGGATGTCCGGACGCGAGACGATCTCCATCAGGGCGGTGCCCGCGCGGTTCAGGTCGACGAAGGATTCGGTCGGCGACAGGTCGTGGATCAGCTTGCCCGCGTCCTGTTCCAGATGCAGGCGCTCAATGCCGACGTTGAAGAAGCTGCCGTCCTCGGCCTCGACCTCGACCACGCCCTCGCCGACGATCGGGTAGAAGAGCTGGCTGATCTGATAGCCGGTGGGCAGATCGGGATAGAAGTAGTTCTTGCGGTCGAACTGGCTGCGCAGGTTGATCTGCGCCTTCAGGCCCAGACCCGATTTCACCGCCTGCTCGACGCAGTGTTTGTTCAGCGTCGGCAGCATGCCGGGGAAGCCCGCGTCGACCAGCGACACCTGCTCGTTCGGACCCGCGCCGAAGCCGACGGCGGCGCCGGAAAACAGCTTGGCCTTCGACGCCACCTGGGCGTGGATTTCCAGCCCCATGACGATTTCCCAATCGCCGGTGCGGCCCTTGATGGTCTTGGTAGTCGAAGCAGTGTCGGTCATGCGGTCCAGATGGCCTACCGGCCGTGCGCGGTCAAGAAAACGGCGGGTCGAAATCACCGTGTGACGCGGCTTTCGACGGATCGGGCGTCCTGTCGCGTTCATTGTCTGACGCGAACCACCCGAGGCCCGACATGACCCGCTCCGGACCGCCCTCCCGATCCCGCGACGCCGCCGTGGCCCTGACCCGGTTCGGGCTGGGCGCGAAGCCGGGCGAGATCGACGCGGTGGCGGCGGACCCCAAGGGGTGGTTGGAGGCGCAGGCCCGCCCCGGCGGCGCGCCTGTCCCGGAGGGCGGCTTTGAGACCTCCGAACAGCGCCTGGAAAGTTATCAGGCCTATCTGGCCGAGGCGGCGCAGGTCCGGCGGGCGCGGCGCGCGGGCGAACCGCAGCCCGCGATGACGGGCGAGGCCATGGCCGAGGCGCCGGACACGCAGGCGCAGGCCGCGTTCGACGCCCGGCGCGAAAGCCGACGTGATCTGGTGCGGGACACGGCGGAAGAGTTTCTGGCGCGGGCGCAACTGGGCGCCACGACCGGTGCGGGGTTCGCGGAGCGCTGGACCCTGTTCTGGGCCAACGCCTTCACCGTTTCGGCGACCAAATTCCAGGCGGCGGTCTTCATGGGCCAGTACGAGCGCGAGGCGGTCCGGCCGCATGTGTTCGGCAGGTTCGAGGATCTGGCCCTGGCCGCCGACAGCCATCCGGCCATGCTGCTGTATCTGGATCAGGCGCAGTCGGTCGGACCGAACAGTCAGGCCGGAGAACGGCGGCAGGCGGGGCTGAACGAGAACCTCGCGCGTGAAATCCTGGAGTTGCACACCGTCGGCGCCGACGGCGGTTACACCCAGGCGGACGTGACCGAGTTCGCCCGCGCCCTGACCGGCTGGTCGATCCCGAGGCAGGCGGGCGGCGGTCGGGGTCGCCGCGCGGCGATGCGCGCGGGCCAGCCGGGCGAGAACGGCTTCGCCTTCCTGCCTGTCGTGCATGAACCGGGTGAGCGGAGCGTGATGGGCCGTCGCTATCCGGCGAACGGCGTGGAACAGGGCCGCGCCATCCTGAAGGACCTGTCCAACCGGCCGGAGACCGCGCGGCGGCTGGCCCGGAAGATCGCGGTGCATTTCGTGTCGGATACGCCGTCGCCGGAACTGGTCAGCGCGCTGGAGCGGGCGTGGTCGCAGTCGCGCGGCGATCTGGCGGTCGTCGCCCGGGCGCTGGCGACCCATCCGGACAGCTGGGCGCCCGAGGCGGCCAAGGTGAAGACGCCCTATGAGTTCGTGATCTCGGCGCACCGGGCCATGGGCACGCGGCCGCGCCGGGCGCAGCCGCTTCAGCAGGCGCTGGCGCAGATGGGGCAGCCCGCCTGGGCCGCGCCGTCGCCGGAAGGCTGGCCCGACACCGCCGCCGACTGGGCCGGGCCGGACGCGCTGGTGAAGCGTCTCAACTGGGCCAAGACCGTGGGCGACATGGCTTCCGAAGCCGACGCCGTGGCCATGGCGGACAGTGCTCTGGGCGAGCGCCTGGGCCCGCGCAGCCGACAATTCATCGCCCGTGCCGAAAGCCGGGCCGAGGCCGTCACCCTGTTCCTGATGTCGCCGGAGTTCCAGCGCCGATGACCGATCTGATGATGAACCGTCGCCTGCTGCTGGGCGGCTCCGTGGCCGGGATCGGTCTGGCCTTCGCGGGGCAGACGCGGGCGCAGACCCGCGGGCCGAAGCCCAAGCTGGTCGTCATCGTGGCGCGCGGCGCCATGGACGGCCTGTCGGTCACCGTGCCGACGGGTGATCCCAACTATCGCGCCCTGCGCGGCGGTCTGGCCATCGACAACGCGCCGGCCATGCGGGACGGTTTCGGCCTGCACCCCGCCCTGCCCGGCCTGAAGGCGATGTACGACGCGGGTCAGCTGCGCTTCGCTCCGGCGGCGGCGATCCCGGTGCGGGTGAGGTCTCACTTCGATGCGCAGGATGTGCTGGAGAACGGCGGCGAGGGTCTGCGACAGCAGAACGACGGTTGGCTGAACCGGGCCTTGGCGGCGGCGGGCGACGGATCGTTCAAGGGGCTGTCGGTCGGGGCGCAGACGCCGCTGATCCTGCGTGGCGCGGCGGAAACCTCCAGCTGGGCGCCCGGCGGTCAGGTGAAGGGCGAGGATCGCATCGCGTCCCTGCTGCAGGACCTCTATGTCGACGACCCGCTGCTGCAGGGCAATCTGGCGCGTGGGCTGGAGACCGAGGCCATGGCCGCCGAGGCAGGCGGAACCTCGCTGCGCCGGAACGACGTCAACGGATTGGGCCAGACTGTTGCGCGGCTGATGACCGGCGACAACGGCGCGGACGTAGTGGCCCTTAGCATCGACGGCTGGGACACCCACGCCCGCCAGAACGGACAGCTCCAGACCCGGCTGACGGGACTGGATCAGGTGATCGGCGGCCTGCACGACGGGCTGCGCGACCAGTGGGCCAACACCATGGTGGTGGTCGCGACCGAGTTCGGACGGACGGCGCGGGCCAACGGCACGCAGGGCACCGACCATGGCACGGGGTCGTCCCTGCTGGTGGCGGGCGGCGCGTTGAAGCCCGGCGGCCTGATCGGCGACTGGCCGACACTGGCGGACAACAGGCTGTTCGAGGGCCGCGATCTGGCGCCGACAATCGACGTGCGCTCGGTTTTCAAGGGCGTGCTGCGCGACCATCTGGGCGTGGACCGGGCGGCGCTGGACAACCGGGTCTTCCCCGGCAGCGCATCCGAAGCGCCGACGCTGGACGGACTGGTCTGAGACACGAAACAGGGCGGCCGGAGACCGACCGCCCTGCCCCGGTTCAGCGGCTGATCATCAGTTGATGGTCATGACCACGCGGCCTTCGATCTGGCCCTTGTGCATGCGCTGGAAGATGTCGTTGATGTTCTCCAGCGGTTCGACCGAGACCGTCGCCTTGACCTTCTCGTCGGCGGCGAATTGAAGCGCCTCCTGCAGGTCCAGACGGTTGCCGACGATGGAGCCCCGCACGGTCGTGCCGTTCAGCACCATGTCGAAGATCGACAGGGGGAAGTCGCCGGGCGGCAGGCCGTTCAGGGCCACGGTGGCGCCGCGCGAGGTCATGTTGACCGCCTGTTCGAAGGCCTTGGGTGAAACGGCCGTGACGAGGACGCCCTGGGCGCCGCCGCTGGTCTGGGCCTTGATGTCCGCTGCGGGATCGTTGGAGGTTTTGGCGTTGACCGTGACCGTCGCGCCGAGGCGGCGGGCGAGGTCCAGCTTGCTGTCATCAACATCCACCGCGGCGACATTCAGGCCCATGGCCTTGGCGTACTGGACCGCGACGTGGCCGAGCCCGCCGATGCCCGAGATCACCACCCAGTCGCCCGGTTTCGTGTCGGTCATCTTCAGCCCCTTGTAGACCGTCACGCCCGCGCAGAGGATCGGGGCGATGTCGGTAAAGCTGACGTTGTCCGGCAAGTGGCCGACGTAGTTCGGATCGGCGATGGCGTATTCCGCGAAGCCGCCGTTGACCGAATAGCCGGTGTTCTCCTGCTCGTGGCAGAGGGTCTCCCAGCCGCCGAGGCAGTGCTTGCAGTGGCCGCAGGACGAGTAGAGCCAGGGCACGCCGACCCGGTCGCCCTCCTTGACCAGCTTCACCCCCGCGCCGACGGCGGAGACGTAGCCGACGCCCTCATGGCCCGGGATGAAGGGCGGGTTCGGCTTGACCGGCCAGTCGCCCTCAGCCGCGTGCAGATCGGTGTGGCATACGCCTGAGGCCTCGATCTTCACCTGAATCTGGCCGGGGCCGGGTTGCGGGATGGCGACTTCCTCGATGGTCAGCGGCTTGCCGAATTCGCGCACGACAGCAGCCTTCATGGTCCTGGACATGAATCTTCCTCGTAGTCGGTGATGTCCTGAAAGATCGGGGCGGCCGGAAAGCAGGGACCGGCCGCCCCGTCAGGTCGTTGCTCTCGGGGAGTGATATGCGGAGCAAACGCAGGATGGCCGAACGGGAGCCGCCCATCCTTGATGCAGATCAGAAGAAGCCGAGTTTGTCCGGGCTGTAGCTGATCAGCAGGTTCTTGGTCTGCTGGTAGTGGTCCAGCATCATCCGATGGTTCTCGCGACCGATGCCGGACTTCTTGTAGCCGCCGAAGGCCGCGTGCGCCGGGTACTGGTGGTAGCAGTTGGTCCAGACTCGACCGGCCTGGATGGCGCGACCGGCGCGGTAGGCGGTGTTCATGTCGCGCGTCCAGACGCCGGCGCCGAGGCCGTACTCGGTGTCATTGGCGATCTCGATGGCTTCCTCGAGGGTCCTGAACGTCGTCACGGCGAGGACCGGGCCGAAGATCTCCTCCTGGAAGATGCGCATGTCGTTGCGGCCCTTGAACACCGTCGGCTTGACGTAATAGCCGCCCGACAGATCGTCCTGCAGCACCGCCTGCTCGCCGCCGGTGAGGACTTCGGCGCCCTCGTCCTTGCCGATCTGGAGGTAGCCGAGGATCTTGTTCAACTGCTGGTTCGAGGCTTGGGCGCCGACCTGGGTGTTGGGGTCCAGCGGGTCGCCCTGACGGATCGCCTCGACCCTCTCGATCGCCTTCTTGATGAAGGCTTCATAGATGTCCTCATGGACCAGCGCGCGGCTGGGGCAGGTGCAGACCTCGCCCTGATTGAGGGCGAACATGGCGAAGCCTTCCAGCGCCTTGTCGAGGAAGGCGTCATCCTCATCCATCACGTCCTTGAAGAAGATGTTCGGCGACTTGCCGCCCAGCTCCAGCGTGACCGGGATGATGTTCTGCGTCGCATACTCCATGATCTTCTGGCCGACGGCGGTCGAGCCGGTGAAGGCGATCTTGGCGATGCGCGGATTGGTGGCCAGCGGCTCGCCGACCTCGACGCCCGTGCCCGAGACGATGTTCAGCACCCCGGCCGGCAGCAGGTCCTGGATCAGCTCGGTGACCAGCAGGATCGAGGCCGGGGTCTGCTCGGCAGGCTTGAGAACGATGCAGTTCCCGGCCGCCAGCGCCGGGGCGATCTTCCAGGCCGCCATCAGGATCGGGAAGTTCCACGGAATGATCTGGCCGACGACGCCCAGAGGCTCGTGGAAGTGATAGGCGACGGTGTCGTTATCCAGCTCCGAGATGCCGCCTTCCTGCGCGCGGATGCAGCCGGCGAAATAGCGGAAATGGTCAATGGCCAGGGGGATGTCGGCGGCCAGGGTCTCGCGCACCGGCTTGCCGTTGTCCCAGGTCTCGGCCTCGGCGACGGCCTGTAGATTGGCCTCGATGACGTCAGCGATCTTGTTGAGGATCACCGCGCGCTGGGCGACCGAGGTCTTGCCCCAGCTGTCCTTGGCGGCGTGAGCGGCGTCCAGCGCCAGCTCGACGTCGGCCGCGTCCGAGCGAGCCACCTCGCACAGGACGCGGCCATTCACCGGGGAGGTGTTCTCGAAATAGCGGCCGTTGACCGGGGCCACCCACCGGCCGCCGATGAAGTTGTCGTAGCGCGCCTTGAACTTGGGGGTCACGGCGCGGATGAATTCGGGCTTGGTCACGATAGCCTCCTGTTTTCCTCGGGCGCCGATTGTCGGCGTCGTTGGATCGGAGACTTGGCCCGGGCGGGGAAAGCCGCCAGAGCCCGAAGTCATGGTGCAGCGCACACCTGTCGCAAGGTTGCGACAGACCGTTGGTCAGTGGGTATCGGAGCCGAGGCCCAGCCGGTTCAGCTTGCGATGCAGGGTGGCGCGGCTGACGCCCAGCGCACGGGCGGCAGCCGAGACATTGCCGCCGTTCAGGGCCAGCGCCCGACGCACGGCGCCGCGTTCGGCCTCGATCAGGTCCGCCTCGACTGATCCGGCGCCCAGCACCTCGGACGCCGCAAGCTGGCCGGCGATACGCTCATCGGTGATCGACAGGGCCAGACGGGCCGCGCGGGTGGCGCCGACGACCAGATCATCGCGATCCACGGCCAGCAGGGCCGCCGTGTTCCGCTCCGCCACATCGCCCGCCAGCACGATGCGGGCGTCGGCGAAGGCGTGGCGGAAGGTCTGGGCCTCAATGGAGCGCGCGGCGTCGGCCACGGCGGCGGCGATCAGGCCGAGCATGCCCTCTGTCGCATCCGCCCGGCAGGAGGACACGTCCAGCAGGCCCGCCAGCCTGCCCTGCGGATCGTGGATCGGATGGCTGGTGCAGCTCAGCGCCGTATTGCGGGCGTGGAAATGCTGGTCGCGGTGGATGGTCAGGGGGCGATGCTCGGCCAAGGCCGTGCCGATCCCGTTGGTGCCCTCGACCGCTTCTGACCAGACGGCGCCGGGCCAGAGGCCCCACGCCCGGAAGGTCTCGTCATCGACAGCGGAACCGCGCCGCTCGACCGGCACCCCGTCGGCATTGGTCAGCAGGACGCAGCAGCCGGTGTCGCCGACCGCGAGGAACAGACGATCCAGCACCGGCTGGGCGGCGCGTGTCATCGGCTCCATCGCCTGACGCGCCTCGCGCAGTTGCTGTTCGGTCAGGGTGTTCGCCCTGCCCTGCGTTTCCGGGTCCAGACCGTACAGGGTCATGGACCGCCGCCACGACGCCGCCAGAGCCGACCTGGCCGGGCCCGCGCCGTCGTCCAGCACCTGTTTGATCAGGCTTCCGTGATCGTTTCCTCGCCGTTCGCCCATGGTGGTCTCCGAGCGTTGTTCGGAGCGCGATAGGACGCCGGACAGGGGCGAAGGTCAAATCATGGGCGGAAGATAGGAGGGCGGGGTTTGGGGATGGGGCGTCTGCGCGTCCCCTCTCCCATCGGGAGAGGGCTTTTAACCTACCACCACTTGTTGGGCCGCGCGGTGAAGCCGGCCGCCTGTTCCAGCACGTCGGCGACCTGGAAGACCGTCGCTTCGTCCAGCGCCTTGCCGATGACCTGAAGACCGAGCGGCAGGCCGCCGGAATCGACGCCCGCGGGCACCGAGATGCCCGGCAGGCCCGCGAGGTTGGCGGTGACGGTGAAGACGTCGTTCAGGTACATGGTCACCGGGTCGATCTGCTTGTCGCCCAGCGCGAAGGCGGCCGACGGGGTCGACGGGGTCAGGATGGCGTCGACGCGGTCCCAGACGTTGTCGAAGTCCTGGGCGATGCGGCGGCGCACCTTCAGGGCCTTGACGTAGTAGGCGTCGTAGAAGCCGGCCGACAGGACGTAGGCGCCGATGGTCAGGCGGCGCTGGACTTCCTTGCCGAAGCCCTCGGCGCGCGAGGTTTCGTACAGGTCGGTCAGCGACTTCGCCTCTTCGGCGCGATGGCCGAAGCGCATGCCGTCGTAGCGCGCCAGGTTCGAGGAGGCCTCGGCCGGGGCGACGATGTAGTAGGTCGGCAGGGCGTATTTGGTGTGCGGCAGGCTGATCTCGACGATTTCGGCGCCGGCGGCCTTCAGCCACTGGACGCCCTGGTCCCAGAGCGCCTGAATCTCGGCGGGCATGCCGTCGACGACGTATTCCTTCGGCACGCCGATGCGCAGGCCCTTCACGCCCTTGCCCAGCGACTTCGTCCAGTCCGGGGTCTCGACGTCGAGGCTGGTCGAATCCTTGATGTCGAACGAGCACATCGAGCGCAGCAGGATGGCGGCGTCCTCAACGGTCTTGGTGATCGGACCGGCCTGATCCAGCGACGAGGCGAAGGCGACCATGCCGAAGCGGCTGGCGCGCCCGTAGGTCGGCTTGATGCCGACGGTGCCGGTGAAGGCCGCGGGCTGGCGGATCGAGCCGCCGGTGTCCGACGCGGTGGCGGCCAGACACAGATCGCCGGCGACGGCCGAGGCCGAGCCGCCCGACGAGCCGCCGGGGGTCAGCTCGGCGTTCGAGCTGGACGACTTCCACGGGTTCACGACCGAGCCGTAGGCCGAGGTCTCGTTGGACGAGCCCATGGCGAACTCGTCCATGTTCAGCTTGCCCAGCATGACCGCGCCGTCCGCCCACAGATTGGCGGTGACGGTCGATTCATACGGCGGGACAAAGCCCTTGAGCATGTTGGAGCCGGCGGTCGTCTGGACGCCGTCGGTGCAGAACAGGTCCTTGATACCCAGCGGCGCGCCTTCCAGCGCTCCGCCCTCGCCCTTCGCCAGCCGGGCGTCCGAGGCGCGGGCCATCTCCAGCGCCTTGCCGGTCGTCTGGACGACGTAGGCGTTCAGCTTGGGATTGGCGGCGTCTATGTTGGCGACGAAGGCCTTCGTGATTTCTTCCGAGGAGAAGTCGCGGGCCTTGAGGCCGTCGAGGGCGGCCTTGAGAGTCAGTTTGGTCAGGTCGGTCATACTGCTTACTCGACCACCTTGGGCACGACGAAGAAGCCGTCCGCCGACTTCGGAGCGTTCGAGAGGACCGCGTCCACCTTGGCGCCGTCGGTGACGACGTCATCGCGCAGACGCAGGGGCTGGGCCACGTTCGAGGTCATGGGCTCGACGCCGTCGACGTCGACCTCATTCAGTTGTTCGATCCACGCCAGAATGCCGTTCAGCTCCTGGGCCAGCGGCTCCAGCCGCTCCTCGGGGGTCTTGATGCGAGCGAGGTGCGCCACCTTGCGCACGGTCGCGACGTCGACGGCCATGCGGCCCTCCAAATGCGAAACCTGAGCGGGCGGGATTAGCGGTCCGGGGCCGGATTCACAAGGATTCCGATACGGCTTGCGGCCTATTGCGCCGGCGTGACCGTGATCGCGGCGGGCGGAGCCCCGTCCGCGCCGGGCGTCCAGCTCACGATCAGACGCCGCTCGCGCTTGCCGATCTGGCCCGTCGCCTCGTCCATCACGCTTTCCTCGACCTTCAGATCGACACGACCCGGCGCTTCGGACAGCACCTGATAGTCCAGGAAGTCGCCGATGCGGAACACCGCCCAGCCTTCGGCGGGGGATTTGAAGAAGGCGATGTCGGTGTAGAGGCCGTTCATGGCCGGATCGCCGCCCGCCGTGCCGAACAGCTTGACCGTCGCCCCGCCCTGCCGCGCCAGTTGATCCAGCTTCACGACCGAGGCCGCCTGCTGGATGTTCGGGTCGTCAGACACGGCGACGGTGACGGCTGGACCCGACGCGACCAGAGGCGTCACCGGAGGTGCGGCCTGCGAGGCGGGCAGGTTCGGCCTCGACGCCGGGGCCGGTGCGCGGGTCTGGTCAGCGGAGTCACAGGCCGCGAGGCCGACCAGCGCGGCGGCGAGCAGGAGCGGATATCTCATCGAACTCTCTCCAATCGGCGATCCGGGGACATTGCGCTTTGACTTCGGCGACCGCCAGTCCTACCGCGACACCGTGACCGTCCTGACCCTTGAAGAGCTCGCCGAACAGACACCGCCCGGAACGCCCTGGCTGGGGCTGGATCTGGGTGAGAAGACCATCGGCGTGGCCGCGTCGGACGCCACCCGCATCATCGCCAGTCCGCTGCAGCTGATCCGAAAGACGAAGTTCACGGACGACGCCAGGGCGGTCCTGAAACTGATGGACGGGCGTAACGCTTCGGGGCTCGTGATCGGCCTGCCGCTGAACATGGACGGCACCGAGGGGCCGCGCGCCCAGTCGTGCCGCGCCTTCGCCCGCAATCTGCAAAGGCTGCGCGAGGTGCCGGTGACCTTCCAGGACGAGCGGCTGTCGACCACGGCGGTCGAACGCTTCCTCATTGACGAGCTGGACCTGACCCGCAAGCGCCGCGCCGATGTGGTGGACCGCACGGCGGCCGCCTGGATCCTTCAGGGCGCGCTGGACCGTCTGCGCGGATGATCGGCCTGCTCGCGGGCATCATCCCCGTCTTCTGCCTGATCGCCATTGGCTACGGCCTGAGAAAATCGGACTTCCTGCCGGACGCCACCTGGCGGCCGATCGAGAAGCTGTCGATCAACCTGCTCTATCCGGGCTTCCTGATCCCCGCGATCTGGGGCGCGGACCTGTCGGGTGGCGGGGCCAGCGCCTCGGCGGGCGCGGCGGTGACGGCCGTGATCATCGTCGGCGCCTGCGCCTTGGCGGCCAAGCCGTTCCTGAAGATCGAGGGTCCGGCCTACACCAGCGTCTTCCAGGGCGTGATCCGGTGGAACAGCTTCGTCTTCCTGCCGGTCATTCAGGCCACTTTCGGCGCCGAGGGGCTGGCGCTGGCGGCGGTGATGATCGCCTCGATCATTCCCGTGACCAATATCGCCTGCGTCGCCGTTCTGGCGCGGTGGGGCGCGGACCAGAGGGGCGTCTCGCCGCTGGCGCTCACCAGGGCGATGCTGGCCAACCCGATCCTCGTGGCCTGCCTGAGCGGGCTGGCGCTGAACGTCCTCAAGGTCCCGCCGATC
Organism: Brevundimonas sp. FG8; assembly: GCF_057808845.1. NCBI lineage: Bacteria > Pseudomonadati > Pseudomonadota > Alphaproteobacteria > Caulobacterales > Caulobacteraceae > Brevundimonas > Brevundimonas sp. FG8. The sequence continues at coordinate 26,758 of NZ_JBMDIU010000006.1, forward strand.
CCCGGCGTGTCGGACACGCTGGAGCTGCTGGGCGGGGCGGCCCTGCCGTTGGGGCTGATCGTGGCCGGCGCGGGCCTGAGCTTCGCCGAGGTGGCGCGGCGCAAATGGACGGTCGCCGCCGTCACCGGGATCAAGCTGGGCGTCATGCCGCCGCTGATGTGGGGTCTGTGCATCCTGTACGGCGGCGATGAAACGGCGCAGGGCGCGGCCCTGCTGTGCGGGGCGGCTCCGGGCGCGGCGGCGGCCTATCTGCTGGCGCGACAGATGGGTGGCGACGCCCCGCTGATGGCCGGGATCGTGGCCGCGACCACGGTCGGCAGCGCATTGACCATTCCGATCCTGCTGGCGCTGTTCCATTTGGTCTGACGACCGCTTATAGCCGCGTCTCGATGACCCAGCCCGATGTCACCGACCTGATTCACGAACGGCTGGAGCCGTTTCCCCGCGATCACTTCCTGTCCGCGGGCGATCTGAACGCCGCGACCGTCCCGCCCCTGCTGGATCTCGCCGACGCCTTTGTCGACTTCAACCGGCAATCGGCCAAGTCGCTGGACATCATGCGCGGCCGCACGGTGATGAACCTGTTCTTCGAGAACTCGACCCGGACCAGCGCCTCGTTCGAGATCGCCGCCAGGCGGCTGGGTGCGGACGTCACCGCCCTGTCGCCAAGGACCTCTTCGGTGGCCAAGGGCGAGACCCTGATCGACACCGCCGCCACCCTGAACGCCATGAAGCCGGACGTGCTGGTGGTTCGCCACTCGGCCTCGGGCGCGGCGGCCCTGCTGTCGCAGAAGGTCGGCTGCGCGGTCGTCAACGCCGGCGACGGACGGCACGAACATCCGACGCAAGCCCTTCTGGACCTGCTGAGCCTGCGCCGCGCCTTCGGTTATGTGGGCGGCCTGACCATCGCCATCTGCGGCGACATCGCCCACAGCCGGGTGGCCCGCTCGAACGTGGCCCTGCTGTCGATGATGGGCGCCCGCGTGCGCCTGATCGGCCCGCCGACCCTGGTGCCCGGCGACGCTGATCGGTGGGGCTGCGAAGTCTTCCACGACATGAAGGATGGTCTGCAAGGCGTTGATGTCGCGATGATGTTACGCTTGCAGCTGGAGCGGATGGAGGGCGCGCTGGTGCCCTCGACGCGCGAGTATTTCCGCTTCTGGGGTCTGGATCGCGAGAAGCTGAGCTGGGCCAGGCCGGGCGCCAAGGTCATGCACCCCGGCCCGATGAACCGGGGCGTGGAGATCGACTCGGACGTGGCCGACGACCTGTCGGTGTCCCTCATTCAGGATCAGGTCGAGATGGGGGTCGCCGCCCGCATGGCCGTGCTGGCCGCCCTGTCCGTGCGCCGCGAAGGAGCCTCGGCATGAGCGCCCTCGCTGTTCTGAACGCCCGCCTGCTGGATCCGGCGAGCGACTATGACGGCCCCGGCGCCCTGCTGATCGTCGATGGCGTGATCACCGAGGTGATCCACGGAACGCAGGCGAGCGCGCCCGCGGGCGTCGAGGTGATAGACGCGGGCGGCCTGTGCCTCGCGCCCGGCCTGATCGACATCCGGGTCAAGACCGGCGAGCCCGGGGACGAGCCCAAGGAGACGCTCAAGTCGGCCAGTCTGGCGGCGGCGGCGGGCGGCGTGACCACCATCGTGGTCCAGCCTGACACCGATCCGGCCATCGACGATCCGGCGATGATCGACCACATCCAGCGACGCGGCGCGGCGCTGGACCTCGTCAACGTTCGCGCGGCGGGCGCGGCGACCAGGGGACGAGACGGCCAGCGGATGGCCGAGATCGGCCTGATGGACGAGGCCGGCGCCCTGTACTTCACCGACGGCGACCGCGTCATCGCCAACACCCGCACCCTGCAACGGGTGATGAGCTACGCCGCCGCGTTCAACGCCCTGATCGCCTGCCGTCCGGCCGACCCCTGGCTGAGCGAGGGCGCGGTGGCGACCAGTGGCGAACTGGCGACCCGTCTGGGCCTGTCGGGCGTGCCCGCCATCGCCGAGCGCATCCAGCTGGAGCGCGATCTGGCTCTGGTGGAGCAGACCGGCGCGCGGTTCCTGGTGGACCAGATCTCGACCGAGGGCGCGCTGGAGACGCTGGCGCGGGCGCGCGGCAAGGGGCTGGAGGTCGCCGCCTCGGTGTCGATCAACCACCTGTGCTTCAACGAGCTGGACATCGGCGACTACCGCACCTTCTACCGACTGGACCCGCCGCTTCGCGCCGAGAGCGACCGTCAGGCCCTGATCGAGGCGGTGCGCGATGGCCTGATCGACGTCATCACCAGCGCCCACGCCCCGGCTCCGGCCGAGGACAAGCGCCGCCCGTTCGGCGAGGCCGCGCCGGGCGCCGTGGGTCTGGAGACCCTGCTGCCCGCCGCCCTGAGCCTGCATCATGAGGACGGGCTGGACCTGCTGGACGTCTTGCGCCCCCTGACCTCGGGCCCGGCGGGCCTGCTGGGGCTGGACGCGGGCGTGCTGGCGGCGGGGGCTCCGGCCGATCTGGTGCTGTTCGATCCGGGCGCGCCCGTCGTGATCGACGCCGCCGCGCTGAAGTCCAAGTCCAAGAACTCGCCGTTCGACGGACGGCGGCTGCAGGGCAAGGTCATCGGCACGTTCGTCGGGGGCCGCAGGGTTTTCGAGAGCCGCTGACAGGCGAGAGCCGAATCAGCGGAAACTGCGCTGAAAGACGCGCGAAAGCGTGATACACACGCATTGGCTGTATGGGGGTTGCATTGCAGGATCTGGTCGGGCCCGCTCTGGGGACGCTCGCCCTCGTGGCGATCGGCGGCTACCTGCTGGGCTCCATTCCGTTCGGCGTGGTCCTGACCCGCGCGGCGGGTGCGGGCGATGTCCGCAACATCGGCTCGGGCAACATCGGCGCGACAAACGTGCTGCGCACCGGCCGCAAGGATCTGGCGCTGGCCACCCTGCTGCTGGACGCCGGCAAGGGCGCCGCGGCCCTGCTGATCGCGCGCACCCTGTTCGGCAATGAGGTCGCGGGCGCCGTCGCCGGCGGCGCGGCCTTCCTGGGCCACCTGTTCCCGGTCTGGCTCGGCTTCAAGGGCGGCAAGGGCGTGGCGACCTTCTTCGGCCTTCTGCTGGCCGCCGCCTGGCCGCTGGGCCTGCTGGCGGGCGTGACCTGGCTTCTGATGGCGGCCCTGTTCCGCATCTCGTCGCTGTCGGCGCTGGTCGCCTCCGCGGCGGCGCCGGTCTACGCCATCCTGCCACTCGCGGCGCTGGGGCTGCCGGCGCCGGGAGCCATCCTGATCCTGGCGATCTTCACCGCCGTGCTGATCTGGATCCGACACGCGGACAACATCGGCCGCCTGCTCAAGGGGGTCGAACCCAGGATCGGCGCGAGGAAGGCGTGACCCTGTCGCGGGCAGAGCGTTTCGCCCGCCTGCGGCTCGCCCGCACAGACCGCATCGGTCCCGTCGCCTTCCGCCAGCTTCTGGATCGTTTCCAGAGCGCCGAGCGGGCCGTCGAGGCCCTGCCTGACCTCATCCGCAAGAGCGGCGCGGGCCATGCCCTGCCCGCCCTCGACCGCATCGAGGACGAGATCGCCGCCGGCGACCGGATCGGCGCGCGGCTGATCGTGCTGGGCGACGAGGACTATCCCCACATGCTGGCGGCGGTCGATCCGCCTCCGCCGGTGCTGTGGACGCGCGGCGATGCGAGCCTGATGCAGCGGCCCTGCGTCGCCATTGTCGGGGCGCGGATCGCCTCGGCGGGCGGACAGAGGATCGCGCGCGGTCTGGCGCAGCAACTGGGCGAGGCGGGGCATGTGGTGGTGTCCGGTCTGGCGCGCGGCATCGACGGCGCGGCGCACACCGGCGCCCTGCCCACCGGCACGGTCGCGGTTCTGGGCGGCGGGGTGGACGACGTCTATCCGCCCGACAACGCCGGGCTCTACGACCAGATCGCGGAACAGGGCTGTATCGTCTCGGAAAGCCCCGTGGGCCATCGTGCGCAGGCGAAGGACTTTCCCCGCCGCAACCGCATCATCTCGGGACTGTCGCGCGGGGTGGTCGTGGTGGAAGCCGAGATAAAGTCCGGCTCGCTGATCACGGCCCGGCTTGCCAATGAACAGGGCCGTGATGTGTTCGCCGTGCCCGGCTCGCCGCTTGACCCGCGCGCCAAGGGGCCGAACGAGCTGCTGCGGCAGGGCGCGATCCTGTGCGAGGGGCTTGACGACATCGAGCGGGAGTTCGGGCGGATGCGATCCGTGCGTGAACCGCCCGCCGACAATCCGTTCGAGGGCGCCCCCGATGCGGTGGATGAGGCCCTGATCGAGCGGGTCGCCGCCCTGCTCTCGCCGACGCCGACGCCCCGCGACGAACTGGCGCGCGCGGCGGGTGCGCCGATCAGCGCCGTCGCCGCGGCCCTGCTGGAGCTCAATCTCTCCGGTCGCGCGACCCTTCTCCCGGGCGGAATGGCCTCTCTTTGACTCCCTTTGCTCGCCTCACGATTGACAGCGAGGCTTGAGCCAACCACGTTCCCGCCCCTTCGAAAGGCGCCTCCCCTAATGAATCTCGTCGTTGTCGAAAGCCCTGCGAAGGCCAAGACCATCAATAAGTACCTCGGCCCGGACTACACGGTCCTGGCCTCCTACGGTCACGTCCGCGACCTGCCGTCGAAGGACGGATCGGTTCTGCCGGACGAAGACTTCGCCATGACCTGGGAGGTGGACGCCAAGGCGTCCAAGCGGCTGAGCGAAATCGCCGAGATCGCCAGGAAGTCCGACCGCGTCATCCTCGCGACCGACCCGGATCGTGAAGGGGAAGCGATCAGCTGGCACCTGCTTGAGGTGCTGCAGAAGAAGAAGGCGCTGAAGGACACGACCGTCCAGCGCGTCACCTTCAACGCCATCACCAAGTCCGCCGTTCTGGAGGCCATGGCCGCGCCCCGCGACGTGGATATGGAGCTGGTCGAAGCCTATCTGGCCCGTCGGGCGCTGGACTATCTGGTGGGCTTCACCCTGTCGCCCGTGCTGTGGCGCAAGCTGCCGGGCGCGCGCTCGGCCGGTCGGGTGCAGTCGGTCGCCCTGCGCATCGTCGTTGATCGCGAGATGGAGATCGAGAAGTTCAAGGCGCAGGAATACTGGTCCGTAGAGGCCGATCTGGCCGCCGACAGCCCGCCGTTCACCGCCCGTCTGGTCAAGCACGCCGGCAAGCGGGTGCAGCGTCTGGACATCATCTCGGAAGCCATGGCGACCGCCGCGCGCGACGCCATCAACGCCGGGGTGTTCACGATCAACTCGGTCGAGAAGAAGCCGGTGCGGCGTTCGCCCAGCCCGCCCTTCATGACCTCGACCCTGCAACAGGAAGCCTCGCGCAAGCTGGGCTTCACCGCCCAGCGCACCATGCAGGCGGCGCAGAAACTGTATGAGGGCGTGGACGATCAGGGTGGCCTGATCACCTATATGCGGACCGACGGCCTGTACGTCAGCCCCGAAGGGATCGCCCAGGCGCGCGAGGTTATCGCGGCCCGTTACGGTCCGGCCTACGTTCCGGAACAACCGAAGTATTACAAGACGAAAGCCAAGAACGCTCAGGAAGCGCACGAAGCCATTCGTCCGACCAACATGGCCCGCGCGCCCGAGACCCTGCGTCTCGAAAGCGACCTGCAACGCCTGTACGAACTGATCTGGAAGCGCACCATCGCCAGCCAGATGGAGTCCGCCAAGCTGGACCGCACCACGGTCGAGATCGAGGAGCCGAGCGGCCAGACCGCCCTGCGCGCCACCGGTCAGGTCGTGACCTTCGACGGCTTCATGGCCGTTTATGAAGAAGGCCGGGACGAGAAGCAGAAAACCGGCGAGGACGACGAGGACGACACCACCCGCCTGCCGGCGCTGAAGGAAGGATCGACCGCCAAGGTCGAGGCCATCCGCGCCGAGCAGCACTTCACCGAGCCGCCCCCGCGCTATTCGGAAGCGACCCTGGTCAAGAAGCTGGAAGAACTGGGCATCGGTCGTCCGTCGACCTATGCCTCGATCCTGACCACCCTGCGCGACCGCGAATATGTCCGCGTCGACAAGAACCGCTTCTATCCCGAGGACAAGGGGCGGCTGGTCACGGCCTTCCTGGAGCAATTCTTCCGCAAGTGGGTGGAGTACGACTTCACCGCCGCGCTGGAGACCCGTCTGGATGAGGTGTCGGCGGGCGAGCTGAACTGGAAGGTGCTGCTGCGCGACTTCTGGACCGACTTCCATGCCGCCACCAGCGCCGCGGGCGAGCTGCGCACCACGGCCATTCTGGACGCGCTGAACGAGTCGCTGGGGCCGCACATCTTCCCGATGAAGGAAGACGGTTCCGATCCGCGCGAATGCCCCCTGTGCCATCAGGGCCAGCTCAGCCTGAAGACCAGCCGCTTCGGCGCCTTCGTCGGCTGCTCGCGCTATCCGGACTGCAAATACACCCGCCCGGTCGCCGCGCCCGACGCGGACGGCGGCGGCGCGGACGGCGGGGATCGCACGCTCGGCAACGACCCGGTGACGGGCCAGCCGGTCGAGCTGAAGATCGGTCGCTTCGGTCCCTATGTTGAGACCATGCCGCTGGACGCGGACAAGCCCAAACGCTCGTCCCTGCCCAAGGGCTGGAGCCCGGCGTCTCTGGATCTGGATCAGGCCCTGCGCCTGCTGGCCCTGCCGCGCGAGGTGGGCGTCCATCCGGAAGACGGCAAGATGATCACCGCCGGCCTGGGTCGCTACGGTCCCTTCGTGCTTCACGCGGGGACTTACGCCAATGTCTCTGACATCGAAGAAGTTTTCGAGGTCGGCATCAACCGCGCCGTGGCCCTGCTGGCCGAGAAGCGCGCCGGTCGTCCGGGCCGGGGCGCGGCCACCGCGCCGCTGAAGGAACTGGGCGAGCACCCCGAGGACAAGGCCCCCGTGCAGGTCATGGCCGGTCGCTTCGGCCCCTATGTGAAGTGGGGCAAGGTCAACGCCACCCTGCCGAAGGGCACGGCGCCGGAGGACATGACGCTGGAGGCGGCGATCCCGCTGCTGGCCGAACGCGCGGCCAAGGCTCCGGCGGCGAAGAAGAAGGCGGCTCCGAAGAAGGCCGCCGCGCCGAAGAAGGCTGCGGCCATGAAACCTGCCGCCAGGAAGGCTCCGGCGAAGAAGAAGGCGGCGGAGGGGTAATCCTCCGCCCGACCTACCGCTTCAGCAGATGATCCCGCGCGGCGTTGACCCGCGCGGCCAGCCCTTCGGTGCCGCCCTGATCGGGGTGGGCGCGCGCCATGACGCGCTTCCAGGCGGTATTGATCTCGGCCTTTGAGGCGTCAGCGGACACGCCCAGAATCGCGCGCGCCTCGCCGTCGCTCATGCCCTGGGCGCGCGGCGCGGTCTGGCGCAGACGCGAGGCCACGGTCAGCCAGAGCCCCGCCGCCGTCAGGCCGCCGCCCAGAACCCATGAACCCTTGCTGAGCGCCAGCACGCCGCCGGCGATCATGACGGCGCTGAACAGGGTGGCGGTGACGCGCCAGTGGCCGCGCCCTGCCCGCTCGCCCTGGCGGCCGAGACGGATCAGGGCCCAGACGGCGATGGCGGCCAGAACCAGCCAGAGCGGACTCAAGCGGCGGCGTCGAGCGGATTGTCGAGCGAGCCGCCCTCGAGGCCCAGGGACTGCATCAGATTACGCAGTTCCTGACGGGCCGCGACGTGGGCCAGAGACACGGCGACGGGCCGCACGTCCGTGGACAGGTCCGCGACGGTCAGCCCAAAGGGGAACAGCTCGCGATAGATGACCCGGTCACGCAAGCCCGGCCCCATACGGAAGCCGACGCGTCGGGCCAGCTTCTCCATCCGCTCTTCCAGACGGCGGCGGTTCCGCGCCTCGGCCACGGCCAGACGGTTGGTGACCACGATCCAGTCGATGGTGGCGTTGCGGCCCTGGGTGATCGCGCGGTGCTTGCGGGCCTCCCAGACGCTTTCGGAGTAGATCGACGGCTTGAGCAGGTCGAGCGTCACCGGATCGACCTGCCCCAGCAGGTCGAAATCGACGAAGCTGTCGTTCATCGGGGTGACGATCTGGTCGGCCAGACCGTGGGCCGTGCGCGACAGGACGGTATCGCCGCCCGGGGTGTCGATCAGGATGACGTCGGCGGTCGCGCGCGCCTCGGTGAAGGCGGCCTCGAAGCGGGCCAGCTGCTCGGCCTCCCCGGCCTTGGCCAGCGCCTTGCCGTCGCCCATGTCGGGCTCGCTCGGCATGGGAAGGCTGTGGCCGTTGCCGGCGGTCCAGGCGGCGCGATTGGCGAAGAAGCGGCTCATCGAGCGCTGGCGCAGGTCCAGGTCGATGATGGCGACACGCTTTCCGGCGTGCAGCAGGCCGGTGGCGATGTGGATGGCTAGGGTCGACTTGCCCGCCCCGCCCTTTTCGTTGCCGACGACGATGACCGTGGGGTCAGCCATGGAGTTCAATCCCGAAGCGGCCGCCGACTCAGGCGGGCCCGTAGTCAGGCAGAATTGGCCTACGGGCGCCGCCCGTCAACGAACGGGAAGATCAGGGCTGTGGATGCGCCGGTCAGGCCGTCCGGCGGCACCAGGGATCATCGATCCCGGCGGCTGCGCACAGGGCGGCGGCGCCGGCGGCCGGAGCGCGGACTTTCAGTCGCACCAGATTGCGTCCATTGACCGAGACGGCCTCGAATGTCGGGGAAAGGCCGTCCAGCGCCCAGCCGGCGCCGCCGGTCTTCAGACGGGCCCAGGCGGCGCGGGCGGACTGTTCGCTGGAGAAGGCGCCCAGTTGCACCAGACCGCCACGGGCACGGGCAGGCTCGGCGACGGGACGCGGCGCATGCGGGGCGGCGGCGCGCTCCGGACGGGGCCGGCGCAGCGCGGGGCCGTTCACCGCATCCTGTACGTGGGCGCGGGCCTGATCGACGGCGGCTTCGACCACCACGGGCCCGGCTTCGCCCATGGCGCCGTAGCGGGCGTCCCACAGCTCCACATCCTCCATGACCTCAACAGTCAGGGCGCGACGAAGAGTGCTCTCGGCGGGGCGGTTCTGCGCGGGGGCGGGCGTTTCCTTGCGCGTGGCCTCGCCGTTCAGCGGCACGGAGGCCAGATGCTGGGCGAGGTTCTCGAAACGGTTGGGATCGCTGTCGACCATGCCGCAGGCGCTGACGCCCGCGGTCAGGAACAAGGCCAGCACTGGACGGATCAGGAGGCTCGGCGTCATAAGCCACACCTTACCCGGCAGGTTTTGCCGCACGGTTCACAGACACGACTAACGTGCAAGGTTAATACGTTCACCATGCCAGACGCCCTTCCCCTGCCCGCCGTCCGCACCATCGCCGACCTGCGCGAGACCGTAAGCGGCTGGAAGCGTCAGGGGTTCACCGTCGGATTCGTTCCGACCATGGGGGCGTTGCATGACGGCCACCTGTCGCTGGTGCGCGAGGCGAAGCGAAGGGCGGACAAGGTGGTGACCAGCGTCTTCGTCAACCCCACCCAGTTCGCCCCGACCGAGGATCTGGACGCCTATCCGCGACAGGAAGCCCGAGACGCCGAACTGCTGGCCGGAGCGGGATGCGACCTGCTGTATGCGCCTGCGGTGGCCGAGATGTATCCGGGGGGCGCGACCACCACGATCAGCGTCGGTGCGCCCGCCGAGGGACTGGAAGGCGCCTTCCGCCCGCAGATGTTCGGCGGCGTCGCGCTGGTGGTGTCCAAGCTGCTGCATCAGGTGCAGCCCGATCTGGCCGTTTTCGGCGAGAAGGACTGGCAGCAGCTGATGGTGGTGCGCCGGATGGTGCGCGATCTGGACATGCCGGTGGAGATCGTCGGCCTGCCGACCGCCCGCGACGGCCACGGCCTGGCCCTGTCCAGCCGCAACGCCTACCTGTCCGAAGCCGAACTGGAGATCGCCCGCAAGCTGAACGGGGTGCTGGCCGAGGCCGGGGTCAGGGCGCGGGACGGTTCTGTCGCAGAGGCTGAACACTGGGCCGAGGGCGCGCTGACGGCCGCGGGCTTCGACAGCGTCGACTACGTCGCCATCCGCCGGGCTGACGACCTGTCGGAGATCGACGGCGCCCTGGACGGTCCCGCCCGCATCCTCGCGGCGGCGAAGATCGGGCGGACGCGTCTGATCGACAATATGGCGGTCTGAGGAGAGGGATTGGGGACCAGGGATTAGGATCAGGGGGATCACGGGTCGTCCCGGCCAACCAATCCCCAATCCCTAACCCCTATTCAGCCCAGCGCCCCCACACAGCCTTCCGCGCCGCCGACGCTGACCTTGGCGTCGGTCAGGGACAGGGTCCAGCCGTGGTGGGTGGCGAGGCCCTGACGGCGGATGCCGCCGCCGTCGCCCGCATCACCGCCGACATCGACGATCACGCGACGGCCGTTCGGCAGGGCGGCGGGGTCGATCTTGCCGACGGCCAGGGCGGTCGGGATGGCGCCGCCGCCGAAGCCGTCGAAGACGCTCAGGCCGGTCCACTCCCGACGCAGGCCGGTCCACCAGGCGTCCTCGGTGTTGATGGCCAGAACGGCGACGCCGTGGCCTTCAGCGGCCCACTTCAGCGCGGCCTGCGGATCACGGACGGCGCGCATGTCGGCGGCGGCGCCGAAGCGCAGGCGGGCGCCGTCGAAGGCGCGGGTCGGCTCGATCGGCGACCAGACCTGCACCTGCATCCGACCCTGACGAGCCAGCCCCCAGCCGACGATCTGCCGCCACAGGCTTTCAACGGCCTCGCGGTTGTCGGGATCGGCCTTGGCGACCAGACGGTCCAGAACCATTTTCTCGCGGTCGGGGCGCAGTTTGACGTGGGGACCGGCGGGCGCGTCCTTCGCCTTGCCGACGCGGGCGGCGATGGCGAGGCGGCGCTCGAACAGGGCCAGCAGCTCGTCGTCGAGCAGGTCGATCTCATGGCGCAAGGCGGCCAGAGCCATGTGTTCGGGAGACAGGTCGGCGGGATCGGTCATCGAGGACGGCCAGACCTGTTGCAGGGAAGCGGATTGGGGCACGGGGAGAAGACTTTCGATTTCAGTACGGCATGAAGCTTTTGCGAGCCGCCGTCCCTAACGGGACGGTCGCCGGCGAGGCCGTCAGGACGCAGCGCCTGACGCCTCAGCCGGCGTATCGAAAGCCGTAGAAATACAGGTCCGCGGCCGCGTTGAAGCGGGCGAATGAGGTCGCAGCGATGGCTTGCGAGAGGACCATGAGGGTCAAAAGCCGCAACAATCGTGCGCGGTCAAGCGATTCCGGCGCTGAGCAGGACGAAACGCGTGCGGTTGTCGCTGGAATCCTGGATGTCGTTGCGCAGAATCGACAGGTCATAGACCTCGGCGGCGCGGGCGGGCGCGACGGCGGCGCGGGTCGGATCGCCCGCCTCGGCCACGGCGCGGGCGGCCCCGGCCGTGTCGAACGCCTCCACGGGGGTGACGCCCAGCGACGCCAGCGAAGCCGGACACTGACGAAGGGCGACCGGATGGCTCTCGGCGGTCTTGACCGTGCGCAGGCTCGCGCCGTGGGGCGCCATCAGGGCCAGACGGATCGGACGCCAGGCCTCGGACACCACGGTCAGGTCCGACTGCTCGATCAGGGTGGCGGCGGGTTCGACCCGACCGATGGTCGAGTTCTCGACCGGGATCAGGGCCGCGCCGATCTGACCGGCCTTCAGCGCGTCCAGCACTTCGGCGAAGGTGTCATAGGCCACCGCCTCGTCCCACGGGCGCAGGTCGAGGCAGGCTTCATGGCTGAAGGCGCCGGGCGCGCCCTGATAGCCGCAGCGACCGGGGGCGGTGTCGGCTTCCGGGCGTCCGACGTTCTGCATCGAAGTCAGGCGGCTTTCGACCGCGACTGCCGCCCGGCCTTGAGCCTTTCAGCGACGAGGAAGGCCAGCTCCAGCGCCTGATCCGCGTTCAGACGCGGATCGCAGTGGGTGTGGTAGCGGCTGGACAGGTCATCCTCGGTCAGGGCCTGCGCCCCGCCCAGACATTCCGTCACGTTCTGGCCGGTCATCTCCAGGTGCACGCCGCCGGGGTGAACGCCCTCGGCCTCCGCCACATCGATGAATGTGCGGACCTCGGTCATGATCCGCTCGAACGGGCGGGTCTTGTAGCCGTTGCCGGCCTTCAGCGTGTTGCCGTGCATCGGGTCGATCGACCAGATCACGCGCTTGCCCGCCGCCTTCACCGCGCTCATCAGCGCGGGCAGACGGTCGCCGACCTTGTCCGAGCCGAAGCGGCCGATCAGGGTCAGGCGGCCCGGCGTGTTGTCCGGGTTCAGCGCGTCGATCAGCGGCAGCAGATCGTCCGGCGTCATGGTCGGCCCGCACTTCACCCCGATGGGGTTGCGGATACCGCGCATGAATTCGACGTGAGCGCCGTCCAGCTGACGGGTGCGCTCGCCGATCCACAGCATGTGGGCCGAGGTGTCGAACCATTCGCCCGAGCCGCCGTCCAGACGCGTCAGGGCGCTCTCGACGTTCAGCAGGAGGGCCTCGTGCGAGGTGAAGACCTCGACGCGGCTCAGGTCCGGATGGGTCTCGGGGGTGACGCCGACCGCCTCCATGAAGGCCAGGGCCTCGGTGATCTTGTCGGCCAGTTCGCGGTACTGGGCGCCGGCGGCGTTGTCGCCCGCGAAGCCCAGGGTCCAGCGATGGATGTTGTACAGGTCCGCGTAGCCGCCGCCCGCGAAGGCCCGCAGCAGGTTCAGCGTCGAGGCCGACTGGTTGTAGGCCTTCAGCAGGCGCTGGGGATCGGGAACCCGCTCCTCCGACGTGAAGCCCATGCCGTTGATGATGTCGCCGCGGTAGCTGGGCAGCTCGACGCCGTCGATCTGCTCCACGCCCGACGAGCGGGGCTTGGCGAACTGGCCGGCGATGCGGCCGACCTTCACCACGGGCTTGCGGCCCGCGAAGGTCAGGACCACGGCCATCTGAAGGATCAGACGGAAGGTGTCGCGGATGTTGTCTGTCGAGAACTCCTTGAAGCTCTCGGCGCAATCGCCGCCCTGCAGCAGGAAGGCGTTGCCTGCCTCGACCTCGGCCAGCTTGGACGTCAGACGCCGCGCCTCGCCCGCGAACACGAGCGGGGGCATGGCCCGCAGTTCATCCTCGACACGGCGCAGTTCGGCCATGTCGGGATAGTCCGTCGGCATCTGCACGACGGGTTTCTGTCTCCAGCTCTCGGGTGTCCAGCGCGTACTCATTCGGACAAGATAGGCCGATGATCCCGCCGGGACAACGCGGCGTGTTGGCTGAAATGATCCGTGTGACCCGGAAAGCGCGGGGGATGTGAAGTGATTAGTGGCTAGTGATTAGTGGATCGCGGCGTCACGTGCGGATGTCGTCCTGGAACAGGCCGGTCCGCGGCCACCCACCAATCACTAGCCACTAATCACTTTCAGGCGCCCACGTCCGGTTCTCACCCCGCCGACATGTTCCCCGGCGACTGCTTCTCGCGCAGGGTGACCAGTTCCTCGGCCATGGTGGGGTGGACGGCGCAGGTGGCGTCCCACTGGGCCTTGGTCAGGCCGGCCTTCACGGCGATGGCGGCCAGCTGGATCATCTCGGGCGCCTCGGGGCCGACGATGTGGACGCCGACGACCTTCTGGCTTTCGGCGTCGACCACCAGCTTCATCAGCACCCGTTCGTCCGAGCCGGTGAAGGCGTATTTCATCGGGCGGAAGCGGGTCAGATAGACATCCACCTCGCCGGGACAGGAGTGACGCGCCTCGTTCTCTGTCAGGCCGACCACGCCCACGGGCGGCTGGCTGAACACGGCGGTGGCGACGGCCTCGTAGTCGAAGGCCTGCGGATTGTCCTTGAACACCGTCTGATGGAAGGCGACCGCCTCGCGGATGGCGACCGGGGTCAGGTTCATCCGGTCGGTCACGTCGCCGATGGCCCAGATGTTGTCGACGTTGGTCTTCGACCAGGTGTCGACCTTGATCGCCCCCTGCTCCGTCAGCTCGACGCCGGCCTTCTCGAGCCCGAGACCCTTCACATAGGGGATGCGGCCGGTGGCGAACATGACCACGTCGGTCTCGATGGTCATGCCGTTCCCGAGCCGGTTCACCAGCCCGGTTTCGGTCTTTTCGATGGACTCGTGCTGGCAGCCCAGAATGACCTTGATGCCGCGCTTCTCGATTTCCCCCGCCAGATGGGCGCGCACGTCGTCATCGAAACCGCGCAGGATGTTGGGGCCGCGATAGATCAGGGTCGTCTCGACGCCGAGCCCGGCGAAGATGCCCGCGAACTCCACCGCGATATAGCCGCCGCCCGCGATCAGGATGCGCTTGGGCAGCTCCGGCAGATGGAAGGCCTGTTCGGAGGTGATGGCGTGCTCGATACCCGGCAGGTCTTCGGGCACCCACGGGCGGCCGCCGGTGGCGATCAGGATCTTGTCGGCGGTGATCTCGCGATCGACGCTGCCGTCCTTCTTCAGGATCTGGACCGTGTGCGTGTCCTTGAACACCGCGCGGCCGTGAACCAGATCAACGCCCGCCTTGCCGAGGTTGGCGGCGTAGATGCCCGACAGGCGCGCGATCTCGACGTCCTTGGCCTCAAGGAAGGTCGGCCAGTCGAACTTCGTATTGTCGAAGGACCAGCCGTAGCCCTCGGCGATGTGCAGGCTGTGGCTGACCTCCGAGGCCATGACCATGAATTTCTTCGGCACGCAGCCCTGGATCACGCAGGTCCCGCCGACGCGATACTCCTCCGCGATGGCCACGCGCTTGCCGCCCAGCGAGGTCAGCCGCGCCGCGCGCACCCCGCCCGAACCGGCGCCGATGACGAAGAGGTCGTAGTCGTAGTCGGCCATGTCAGGCTCCGTTATCCGAGCGGAATAAGTGGGATTACGGCAGCAGCACCTCAACCCCGTCGTCCGTGCCGATGATGGCTTCGTCGGCGAGGTCGAGGAACAGGCCGTGCTCGACCACGCCGGTGATCAGCTTCAGATCGTCGGCGAGGCGGACGGGATCGTGGATCGCGCCGCATTTGGCGTCATAGATCAGGTTGCCGCCGTCGGTGCGGACCAGACCGCGCTCGGCCATGCGGGCGCGGGCGGGCAGTTCGATCTCGTGGTCGAGCAGGACGTCGGCGATGCGGTTGCCGGTCGTCTTGTGGCCGAAGGCGACGACCTCGATCGGCAGCGGGAACTGGCCCAGCACCGGCACCACCTTGGCCTTGTCGGCGATGCAGATGCAGCGGGTCGAGGCTTCCCACACCAGCTTCTCGCGCAGCAGGGCGGCACCGCCGCCCTTGATCAGGGCCAGACCGGGCCCGACCTCATCGGCGCCGTCAACGGTCAGGTCGATGCGCGGCGTGTCCTCCAGCGTCGACAGCGTCAGGCCCAGTTCACGCGCCAGCTCGGCGGTGGCTTCCGAGGTCGGGACGCAGCGCAGCCCCTCCAGCTTGCGCGCCGCCAGCGCCTTGACGAACCACGCCGCCGTCGAGCCGGTGCCGAGGCCGACCACCATCCCGGCCTCGACGCGGAGGGCGGCGGCTTCGCCGGCGTGCTTCTTCTGAAGGTCGGACATGGGCGGCTCGCTTGACGGTGCGCGCGGATTCGCGGCTAGCTGGCCGGGCTTTATCGGGGGATGGGCGAATGGGGAAGCAGAACCGCGCAATCCGGTCAGCCATACGGTCAGGAGCCGTGCTTGCGATCGCGACGCTGGGCCTCGGTCTCTCTGGCTGCGAGACGGTTTTCGTCCAGCCACCAGAGTCCCCGACGACGGTCCGCGTGGACTATCCACGCGACCCCGAACTGGGACGGTTCGGCACAGGGCAGATCGTATCCTGGGCCAACGGGCCTGACTGCGCGGAGGTTCTGCGCATCTCTTCCTATGACCCGATGACGCTCGGCGCGAAGGCCTTCCGCCTGACGGCCGGTCAGCGTGTTCACCTTCTGGCCGAGATCTTCCCCGTCGGCCCCGGCGGTCTCTACACCAACACCCAGTGCGTGAACCTGATCAGCTTCACGCCCGAGGCGGGCCACAACTACACCCTGCTGCAGACCTTCCGCGACGGGCGTTGCCAGACCGCGGTCACTGACCAGACGTCCGGCGGCCCGCCTCTGACCGTCATCGAACATCCGGCCATCCCCGCCTGTATTCTTACCCCGGCAGGCTATACGCGGGTCGGATAGGCGACAGCGAGCACCGCAATCAGGGCGACTAACCCCGCGCCTTCTTCGCCCGCATCATCTCCATGAACTTCGTCGCCCAGCCGGTTCGCGCGGTCTGGGGGGCGCGGCTCAGGGCCAGGTCGCCCGGAGCTACGTCGGCCGTGATCACCGAGCCGGAGCCGACCATGGCGCCCGCGCCGATGGTGACCGGGGCGACCAGAGAGCTGTTCGAGCCGACGAAGGCCCCCTCGCCCACCACGGTGCGGTGTTTGAAGAAGCCGTCGTAGTTGCAGAAGATGGTCCCGGCGCCGATGTTGGCTTTCACCCCGACCTCACCGTCGCCGAGATACGCCAGATGGTTGGCCTTGGCGCCGGCGGCCATCGAGACGTTCTTCACCTCGACGAAATTGCCGACCTTCACGCCCTCAGCCAGTTTCGCGCCCGGACGCAGGCGGGCGTAGGGGCCGACCTCGGCGCCGCCGGCGACCGTCGCGCCCTCGATGTGGCTAAAGCTGCGGATGCGGGCGCCGCCCGCGATCTTCGCCCCGGGGCCGAAGACGACATAGGGCTCGATGGTGGCGCCGCCGCCGACCTCGGTGTCCCAGCTGAAGTGGACGGTCTCGGGCGCGGGCATGGTGACGCCCGCCGCCATGAACGTCTCGCGCTGGACCTTCTGGAACAGGGCTTCGGCGACGGCCAGTTCGGCCTGCGCGTTGACGCCCATGACCGAGTCCTCCGCCGCCATGACGGCGCGGGTCGGGGCGCCGCGCTTGCGGGCCAGCTCGACCACGTCGGTCAGATAGTATTCGCCCTTGGCGTTGTCGTTCTTAACCTCGGCCAGCAGTTCGAACAGCAGGCCGACCGGCGCGGCCATGACGCCCGAGTTGCAGGTCGTGATGGCCAGAACCTCGGCCGAGGCCTCCTTGGCCTCGGTGATGGCGGTCAGGGTCTCGCCGTCCATGACCAGACGGCCGTAGGCGCCCGGATCGCGGGCCTCAAAGCCGATGACCCGCACGCCCTCGCTCTCGCCGAAGACCGGCTCGATGTCCGAGGCGCGCAGCAGGGGCACGTCGCCATAGGTGATGACCACCTGTCCCTTGAAGTCGCCCAGCACGGCCTCGGCGGCGCGCACGGCGTGGCCGGTGCCGGCCGGCGGGTCCTGCACGGCGATGGCGTCCTCGCCCAGACGCTTCACCACGTGTGCGCGCACTTCCGGCGAATGCGAGCCGACCACCACCACGATCCGCTCGCAGCCCAGCGCCTCGGCGGCGTCGATGGCGTGATCCAGCATGGCGCGACCGCCGACCGGGTGCAGCACCTTGGGCAGCGGCGACTTCATGCGCGTCCCCTGCCCGGCGGCGAGGATGATGGCGGCGCGGCTTTCGGTCTGGGTGGTCATGAATCGGTCCGGTCGATAGTCAGGCCCAAGGTTTAGACCATCCGAACCGGCGACGGGAGACAGGGCCATGACAACGCGCGACCTCGAAGGCTGGACCGTCGCCTTTGATCTTGACGGGACGCTGGTGGAGACCCACGAGGATTTGGTCGGCACCCTGAACCGCATGCTGGTGAAGCACGGCCTGCCCGAGGCGCCGATGGAAAGCGCGTCAGAGCTGATCGGCGGCGGCGCGCGAGCCCTGCTGCAGCACGGGTTCGAGCGGGCGGGCGCGAGCTGGAACGAGGCCCACGCCCCGGCCCTGTTCGAGGCGTTTCTGGCGGACTACGTCGAACACATCGCCGACCACTCCAAACCGTTTCCGGGTGTCGTTGAGACGCTGGAGCGGCTGGCGGCGCGCGACGCCGTCCTGTGCGTGGCGACGAACAAGCGGACGGACCTGTCTGAAATCCTTCTGGAAAAGCTCGACCTGACCCGGCATTTCGCGGCCATCGTCGGACCGGACAAGGTCAGCGCCCGCAAGCCGTCGGGCGCGCATCTGATCGAGGCGGTGCGCATGGCCGGCGGCGATCCGGCGCGGGCGGTCATGGTCGGGGATGCGGCCCCGGACACGGGCGCGGCGCGCGACGCGGGCCTGCCCTGCATCGTCTGCACCTTCGGCTACAGCCCGATCCCGCCCGCCGAACTGGGCGGCACGGTGCTGATCGACCGATTCGATGAAATCGAAACTGCTCTTGCCGCCGTGACCCACAATCCGGCTAGTTGATCGCGACCGCATCTATGATGAGATCGTAGAACTCATCCGGAGACATGATCTGCAGAAGCTGCTGCAACCGGTCACCGACGTCTTCGTCGCCCGATTTGTCAGCCAGCCACCGCTCCACACCGCGCTGCACAGCCCTGACGAAAAGATCCACGGCGACATAGACGACGCCGTTGACGGCATCGCTGCCGGCGCTTCCGATCCGCTCGCTAATGAAGCGAACTCGCTTCACCGGTTTGCTGCCAGACGGTCTGTCTTGGCCCGAATGCAAAAACGCGCACCTCAGAGCCCAGGCATCAACTCCCGAGATAAGCCCCGGATCAGCCGGGTCTGAAAACAACTCGTTGAAGTACGCGCCTGGGTAAGCATCCCACCACGCTATATAGCGCTGCTGGCTCTTCCCATTCCCGGGCTGGTCTATGGAGCCGCAAATATCCGGAAGCGTCAGCCCGAGTGCGATAGCCGCGTAGTTGTTTCCATCGTTCTCGGCCTCAAGCATAGCCGACACAAACGCCGTTAAACGCTCGCCTGACATGACTTCAACCCGCCGACTTGGCGGCGTCAAATGCCTGACGCGCGCTCTCGATACGATCAAGGTTCTTTTCGGCCCACAGCCAGACCCCGCAGAAGGCCTCCGACAGGGTGAAGCCCAGATCAGTCAGCCGGTACTCCACGCGCGGCGGGATCACAGGGTGAACCGTCCGGATCAGCAGGCCGTCGCGTTCCATCTGACGCAGGGTCTGGGTCAACATCTTCTGGCTGATGCCGCCGCTCAGCTCGCCGATGCGCGTGAAGCGCAGCTCGCCATGCTCGGTCAGCACCTCCAGCACGATCATCGTCCACTTGTCCGCGACCCGGCCGATCACGTCGTTGACCAGCGCCTCCACCCGCGGATCGAGCGGCGGGTGGTCGGGACGACTGTGGGCCGGAGCACCTTGGGTGGGCATAACTTTCCTTTCGGTAAGTATAGCACGTTCAGGTGCCTACTTTCTGATGGAGAGTGTCAGGTATAGATGATCGCCCATCGGACTTACAGATCACGGAGCACTCCCATGGACACCCGTAACGACACCATCCTGATCACCGGCGGCGGCTCGGGCATCGGCAAGGCCATCGCCGAGGCCCTGCATGCGCGGGGCGCCAAGGTCATCATCGCCGGTCGCCGCCGTGACGCGCTCGAGGCCGTCGCCGCCGCCAATCCCGGCATGGCGGTCGAGACGCTGGACGTCGCGGACGCCGCCGACGTGACCGCCTTCGCCCACCGGGTCATCGCCGCCCACCCCGACCTCAACGTCGTGATCAACAACGCCGGGATCATGCAGGCCGAGGACCTGACCGCTGACGCCATCGACCTCGACGTCGTCGAACAGACCATCGCCATCAACCTGCTGGGGCCGATCCGACTGACGGCCGCCCTGCTCCCCCACCTGAAGTCGAAGCCGAGGGCGACGGTCGTGACCGTGTCGTCGGGTCTGGCTTTCGTGCCGCTCACGGCCACCCCCACCTATTCGGCGACCAAGGCGGCCATCCATTCGTGGAGCCAGTCTCTGCGGACCCAACTGAAGGGCACCTCCGTCGAGGTGCTGGAATGGGCGCCGCCCGCCGTGGCCACCGACCTGATGCCCGGCCACGCCGAGAACCCCAACTCCATGCCGCTGGCCGATTTCACCGCCGAAAGCCTGTCGCTGTTCGAGGCCGGCGGGGCGGACGAAATTCTGGTCGAGCGGGTGAAGTTCCTGCGCGGCGCCGAGGCCCGCGGCGACTACGCCAGGGTCTATTCCATGCTCAACGACGGCACGCACTGATCGCCTGAAACGCCGGATCGCAGCCGCGACGGTTGCGGTTCGGCGCGGCGGCCCACATCTTGGTCGGCCCTGCCCTCCCCAAGGCTGATCCCATGCTCCGTCGCCTCTTCGCCATCCCGCTCTGGTAGCGCACCGCCGCGGGCTTCGCGCTCGGCATTCTCGCGGGTCTGCTGTTGCGGGAGCATGCGGAGACCTGGCTGGGACCGATCGGCGACGTCTATCTGAACCTGATCCGCATGGTGGTGGCGCCGCTGGTGCTGTTCACCATCGCCAGCTCCATCGCCAAGCTGGGCGAGGGCGTGGGCGCGGCCCGTCTGGCGATGCGGACCGTGGTGTGGTTCGCCATCACCTCCCTGCTGGCCGTGCTGGTCGGCTTCGCGGTCGCCCACATCATCAACCCCGGCCTGGGCCTGAGCGACCTGCCGCTGGGCACGGTGCGCGAGCGGGAAATCCCGACGCCGCTGGAGGTGCTCATCGGCATCGTCCCCACCAACCCCTTCGCCGCCCTGAGCGAAGGCAAGGTGCTGCAGATCATCTTCTTCTCGGCGCTGGTCGGCGCGGCGCTGGTGGCGCTGGGCGACCGGGCGCAGGGCGTGCGGCGGCTGGTCGATGAAGGCGCCGCCGTCGTCTTCCGCATCACCCGCTGGGTGATCCAGCTGACCCCCATCGGCGTGTTCGGCCTTATCGCATCGGTCGTCGGCGGCTACGGCTGGGAGGCGCTGCTGCCGCTCGGCAAGTTCATCATCGCCATCTATGTGGCCTGCGCCTTCCACATTCTGGTGGTCTATTCCGGCCTGCTGAAGCTGCACGGACTGAAGGTGCGCAGCTTCTTCCGCGGCGCCTTCGCGGCCATGCAGACGGCCTTCGCCACCTCCTCGTCGCTGGGCACCTTGCCCGTCACGCTGCGCCAGACCGTCGAACGCCTCGGCGTGCCGCAGGCCTATGCGGCCTTCGCCGTGCCTCTGGGCGCCAGTGTGAAGATGGACGGCTGCGGCGCCATCTATCCGGCCATCGCTGCCATCTTCATCGCCCAGTATTTCAGGATCGACCTCAGCCTGACCCAGTATGTGCTGATCGGCCTGACCGCTGTTCTGGGCTCGCTGGGCACGGCGGGCGTGCCCGGCACCTCCATCGTCATGCTGACGCTGACCCTGGCCACCGCCGGCCTGCCGCTGGATGGAATCGGCTACATCGTCGCCATCGACCGGATCATCGACATGATGCGCACCATGACCAACGTCACCGGTCAGATGCTGGTCCCCGTGCTGGTCGCGAAGGAGGAGAACATCCTCAACGAGGATGTCTATGACGGCCGCGTGGCCTGGCTGCCGGGCGATCCTGATGCGGAATCTCCCGAGACGGTGAAGGCTTCCGGAATCTGACGCTTGCACCATCGGGGAGGTCGGGCTATGTCCCCCGCCTCCCCGGACGGCGCACGGCCTTCGGGACCCGAAAGATGGATGTGTAGCTCAGCGGGAGAGCACCTCGTTCACACCGAGGGGGTCACAGGTTCAATCCCTGTCACATCCACCATTTCTCCTCACATCATGAACTGACGCGACCGGCGGGCGCAGGATCACCGCGCGCGCGGACCCGCCCGGACGGTCCCCGTCCATCGACGCCGTTCAGAATTCGGCAGAACCCTGCTAGCGGGGCCGCGCTTCCGCCTTTATTGCAGCGCACAAGCCCCGCCCTTCGCCCGCCGGAAAGGCTGGCGTGCGCCGCGTTGGCGCCCTACGGACCCTGCCCATGCCCTTCCCAGCCAGCCATCCCGCGCTTGACCGCGCGCTTTCCGAACGCGGCTATGCCGAGCCCACCGCCGTCCAGGCCGCGGTTCTGGAAGCCGAACAGGGCCGTGACCTGCTGGTTTCGGCCCAGACCGGTTCCGGCAAGACCGTCGCTTTCGGCCTCGCCCTCGCCTCGACCCTGCTGGGCGACGCCGAGCGATTCGCCGACAACGGCGCCCCCGCCGCGCTGATCATCGCCCCGACCCGCGAACTAGCCCTGCAGGTGTCGAAAGAGCTGGAATGGCTCTACGCCAACACCGGCGCCCGCATCGCCACCTGCGTGGGCGGCATGGACCCCCGCGCCGAGCGCCGGGTGCTGGACCGGGGCGCCGCCATCGTCGTCGGCACGCCCGGCCGCCTGAAGGACCACATCGAGCGCGATGCGCTGGACCTGTCCGAGCTGAAGGCCGTCGTCCTCGATGAGGCCGACGAAATGCTGGACATGGGCTTCCAGGAAGACCTGACCTTCATTCTGGATCAGGCGCCGGCCGAGCGCCGCACCCTGCTGTTCTCGGCCACCATCGCGCGCGATATCGCCGAACTGGCCAAGACCTACCAGCGCGACGCTTTCCGCATCGACACGGTCGTCAAGAACGCCTCGCACGGCGACATCGAATACAAGGCGATCCGCATCGCCCCGCACGAGATCGAGCACGGCGTCGTCAACGTCCTGCGCTATTTCGAAAGCCCCGGCGCCCTGGTGTTCGCCAACACCCGTGAGCGGGTGAAGCACCTGACCGCCAGCCTGCGCGAGCGCGGCTTCTCCGTCGTCGGCCTGTCGGGTGAACTGACCCAGTCCCTGCGTTCGGAGGCCCTTCAGGCCCTGCGCGACGGCCACGCCCGCGTTTGCGTCGCCACCGATGTCGCCGCGCGCGGTCTGGACCTGCCCGATCTGGGTCTGGTCATCCACGCCGAAATCCCGGTCAACAAGGCCACCCTGCTGCACCGTTCGGGCCGCACCGGCCGCGCGGGCAAGAAGGGCGTCTCCGTCCTGATGGTCAGCCATACCCGCCGCCGCAAGGTCGAGATGATGCTGAACTCGGCCTCGATCAAGGCTGAGTGGTCGGGCGCCCCGTCCGCCGACGAAATCCGCGCCAAGGATCACGAGCGCATGCTCACCGATCCGGTCCTGATGGCCGAGGCCGACGAGGAATCGCTGGCCATGGGCAAGGAGCTGCTGGAGCGGACCTCGCCCGAGCACGTCGCCGCCGCCCTGATCCGCCTGTACCGCGAGAAGCTGCCGCCGCCCGAGGACGTGCAGGACGACGAACGCATGAAGCGCGCCCAGCAAACGGGCGTGAACGAGCGCGGCCAACGCGACGGCCCGCTGGTCGACTTCGCCCGTGGCGGCGACATGACCTGGTTCCGCGTCAATATCGGTCGGGAGAAGAACGCTGATCCGAAGTGGCTGCTGCCGCTGATCTGCCGTCTGGGCCACGTCACCAAACGCGACGTCGGCTCGATCAAAATTTTCGACCGCGAGACCAAGTTCGAGATCACCGCCGACGCCGAGGCCAAGTTCCGCGCAGCCATGGCCCAGCCGAACGACGAGGGCGTGACCATTCAGGACGCCGTGGCTCCGGCCGCCGGTGAAAAGAGCCTGCGCAAATGGGACAAGCCGCAAGGCGAGCGTGGCGACAAGCCCTTCCGCAAGCCGCGCTTTGAAGGCGAAGGCTCCAGGAAGCCCTGGGCCCAGCGCGAGGATCGTCAGACCGGCGATACGCCGAAGAAGCCTTGGAAGGCCCGCGAGGAGCGCACCGAGGGCGACGCGCCTAAGAAGCCTTGGGCTCCGCGCACGGATCGCGCCGACGCTCCGGCGGCCGACGGCGGCGAAAAGAAGTGGGTGAAGCGCACCAAGGATGCGCCCACGCCTGAAGGCAAGAAGCCTTGGGTCGACAAGCCGAAGGGCGACAAGAAGCCCTGGCAGCCCCGCGCCGACGGCGCCGCGTCCGGCGGTGATCGCCCGTGGACCGGCAAACCCAGGCCCGGCTTCAAAAAGCCCGGCGGCAAGCCGCCCTTCAAGGGCAAGCCACGCGGCTGATCAGCCCTCGAGCGTGATCGGGGCCTTCAGCACCGCATGAAGGCCCGGTTCGCCGTCGCGGTAGTCCAGTTGACCGCTCAACTGGGTGACGAGGCTCTCGATCATCATCGAGCCGAAGCCCTGCCCGGCCTTGTGCCCGCCCTTGCCGTCGTCCTCGACCGCGAGGCGCAGGTTCCGCCCGTCCTCTGACAGTCGGATGCGGATCGGGCCGGGCTTGCCGTCATAGGCGTATTTCTGGGCGTTGATGATAAGTTCGGTCAGGACCAGTCCCAGCGTCACCGCCCGCCCCGCCTCCACCGAAACCGGCGTCAGGTCATGCTCCAGCTGGGCGTACCAGTCCGCGCCGACCGACGCGCCCAGATCCTCGATCAGCTCCGCGAAGTAGCGCTCCAGATCGACCGTGGAGCCCGTTTCGGCCCGGTACAGACGACTGTGCACCATCGAAACGGCGCGCACCCGACGGCGCGCCTCCAGCAACTGGGCCTGTGACGCCGGGTCCGCCTGTCGCGCCTGCAACCCCAGGAATGAGGACACCAGCGTCAGGCTGTTCTGGACCCGGTGATTGACCTCCCGGATCAGGAACTCCTGCTGCTCAAGACGCAGATCGCGCTCGCTGAGCGAGGCCTGCAGCGAGCGGTTCAGATTGCGCAGCTGGCTCACGGAGGCGAAGTCGATCAGGGCGTCGCGCACACGACCGGCGGACTCGACCTGCGCGGGGGTCCAGCGCCGCGACCGACCGCGCACCGTTTCGGACCAGGCCTCGAACGAATTGCGGGGCGTCAGGACGCCGCCGTCCCCGGTCTTTCGGGCCGTCGAGGGATCACCCGCCCAACGCACGGTTTCAACGATCTCCGCCCGGAACCAGAGCAGTGTCAGGGGGCGCTCGCCCTGCAGATGCACCGCCAGCAGGCCGCTGCCCCGCGCGGCGAAGGCGGCCGCTTCCGGACGACGCTGAGACAGGACGTGGGTGGCCACGGGGCGCAGTCCGGGCTGATCCGCCACCCACCGGGCCAGATCGCGAACCTCGGCCTCCGACGGGGTCACCCCGAACCGGTACTGGCGGTCCGGTCCGACAATGGCCAGACCGTCGGCGTCGGTCAGATCGGCCAGATCGCGGCTGTTGTCCGCCAGCGCGTCTTCCAGCGGGCGGTCCGCCGACAGATGGCCGATCAGCTCGTCCTCGAGATGGCGCAGGCGCATGCGTTCCCGATACAGCTCCGCGTCGCCCTTCGCCTTGATCTGGCGGGCCAGGCCCCGCGCCAGCGTCGTCGAGGCCATGCGCAGTTCATAGGGCAACAGTTGGGGTCTGGCGCTGTGACAGGCCACCAGCCCCCACAACTCGCCGTCGACGATGATCGACACCGAGGCCGAGGCCCGCACCGCCATATTGGCCAGATACTGGAGATGCACCGGAGACACGCTGCGCAGGCCGCAGTCGCTCATGTCCAGCGGCCGATCCGCCGCCGGGCGCAGGGGTTCGGGCTGATAGGTCGCGTCGGGGATCACCCGGACCGGATTGCGCAGGTACAGCGCCCTCGCCTGCTTCGGAATGTCCGTCGCCGGGAAGTGGTGGTTCTGGAAGGACTCGACCTCGGACGAGCGGGACTCCGCCACCACCTGCCCCGCCTCATCGTCGAGGAAGCGATAGATCATCACCCGGTCAAAACCGGTCAGGGCCCGGAAGGCGGCGGCGGCGCTCTCGCAGACCCCACGCACGCTGGTCGCGCGCTCGAACGCCGCGCCCGCCGCGTCCAGCCGGCTGATCAGTTCGATCCCCGGCTCCGCGCCCTGCGAACTCTGCTCGATTTCGACGATCAGAACCTCGCCGTGCGGGCGGGCGATGACGTCATAGTCGAGACCGTTCGCCCCGCGCCAGCGCCCGACGAAACCGTCCGTTCCGGCCCCGGTCCGTTGCAGACGGGTCGTGATGACCTCACCCAGAAGGCCCTGAACCGCCCGGCCGATCCAGCTGTCGTGTCCCGTAATGCGCTTGATGCGGCCCGCCTCACGGGTGACCGTCAGATCAGAGCCGTCCAGCACCAGCAGCAGGCCATGAGGCTGAATGGCTTCCGGGATGTGGATCGGTTCCCGGTCGCAGGAATTGAGATCAAGCCGGTCTTCAACCCCCGCGGCGTCGGTCATGCACTCGAACTTCTATCGGGCAGGTGGAACCAGAAGTCTGAAAGCGAGATCGAACGCGTCCGTTCCGCCCTTCAGGATATCATCCTGCATCGCCCGCCCCGAAGCGCACACAGTCTCCATCAGCGTCATGAACGCGCGCCAACGTGATCCGGTTTCATCGCCCCACGGAACAAGAAACTCAAGCCCCGTCAGGGGTATGCTGTCGCGGATCATGCCCTTGCGCATGACGCGGCCGCCGAGCATCGAACCCTCGACGACATAGACCCAGCCGATGGCCTCGCCATAGGTCGGCAGGGCCGCCGCTGACCGATGCTCGGGGGGGCGCGCGCCGAGCGCGTCCAGCCCGGCCAGAATCAGCGGCGAGCGACGGTCAGGTTCGTACCCTTCCGCCCCGAACGCCGACCGCCATGGCGCGATGGCGTCTTCCACGGCCCTGTGCAGAACCAGAAACTGGCCCACCATTTCGGGACGTTCGGCCAGATTCCGTAGCCGGCGCTCGACGTCCGCCTCCGTCTCGATCGCGCTGTGAATATCGGCCGTGGCCGCGCGGAGGGACTGGAGAACGGGCGACACGGGCATCCATTGTCCCTACCAGACCCCGCGACGGTGTCACCCCGCGCGTGACCATTGATCCGGGGCTGTAACCGTTTACGCTGGCATTTGAAGGGTTCAGACGGCGGGCAACGCCGCGAGCCGACCAGTTTTGTAATGGGCAGGAAACATGGCTGACGTCCGGCTGACCGGCGTGACCAAGCGCTTCGGGACGACCGAGGTGCTGAAGGGAATCGATCTGGAGATCGCGGACGGCGAGTTCGTCGTCTTCGTCGGCCCCTCGGGCTGCGGGAAGTCGACCCTGCTGCGCACCATCGCCGGTCTGGAAGAGGCGTCAGGCGGCGAGATCGCCATCGGCGGGCGCACGGTCAACGACCTGTCCCCGTCGGACCGGGGCATCGCCATGGTGTTCCAGTCCTACGCGCTCTATCCGCACATGAGCGTGTATGAAAACATGGCCTTCGGGCTGAAACTTGCGAAGGCGGACAAGGCGGAGATCGACCGCCGGGTGCGCGCCGCCGCCGAAACGCTGAACATCACCGACTATCTGGAGCGCAAGCCCAAGGCCCTGTCCGGCGGCCAGCGTCAGCGGGTCGCCATCGGTCGCGCCATCGTGCGCGAGCCCGAGGTCTTTCTGTTCGACGAGCCGCTGTCCAACCTCGACGCCGCCCTGCGGGTCCGCATGCGCTACGAGTTCGCGGGGCTGCACGAGCGGCTGAAGACGACCATGATCTACGTCACCCACGACCAGGTCGAGGCGATGACGCTGGCGGACAGGATCGTGGTGCTGAACAGCGGGATCATCGAACAGGTCGGCGCGCCGATGGAGCTGTACGAGCGCCCCCGTAACCTGTTCGTGGCCGAGTTCATCGGCAGCCCGAAGATGAACCTGATCCCCGCCGAAATCGTCACCGCGACCGCGAAGGCCGCGACGGTGAAAACGGCGCTGGGCGACACCCTGAAGGTCTCCGTCGACGCCTCCGCCGCCAAGGCCGGAGACGCCGTCACCGTCGGCATTCGTCCCGAACACCTGACCAGCGGCGGCAAGGCCGGGGACATCAAGGCCGAGGTCACCTTCGCCGAGACCCTGGGTCACGCCACCTTCGCCTACGCCGCCTATGGTGACACGGCCCTGACGCTTCAGCTGCCCGGCGACGTGCGGCCGAAGACCGGCGAGGCCCTGACGCTGGCCGTCCCCGCCGATCAGGCCCACCTGTTCGACGCCTCCGGAACCGCTTTCGACCGTCTGTAGGCGGAAGGCGTGTTGCATCGCACAAGCGCGGGCTTACAGATGGAGCCATGCCCTCCCCGGCCACGCTGACCATCGACCTGAACGCGCTCGCCGCCAACTTCCACACCCTTGAGGCCGTGGGCGGCGTGCCTGTGCACCCGGTTGTGAAGGCCGACAGCTACGGCCTCGGCGCGATCGCTTGCGCCTCGCGACTGATGACCGAGGGCGCCCGCACCTTCTTCGTCGCCCGCGCCGCCGAGGGCGAGGCCCTGCGCAGCGCCCTGGGGCCGGAGCCGGTGATCCATGTGCTGGACGGCTGCCTGACGGGCCATGCCGCCCGCCTGATCGCGGCGGACCTGCGCCCCGTGCTGAACACGCCGGACCAGCTGGCCGAGTGGCGGGCCGCGAACGGCGGCGCCTGCGGCCTGCAGATCGACACCGGCATGAACCGTCTGGGCTTCCGTCCCGGGGACGCGCCCGAGCCGTTTGACGGTCTGGATCTGGTGCTCAGCCATCTGGCCTGTTCCGACGACCCCGATGAGCCGATGAACGCCCGCCAGCGGGACGCCTTCGCCGCCGCCGCGCAACGGTATCCCGGCGCGACCCGCTCATTCGCCAACTCGGGCGGGGTCTTCCTCGGCCCCGACTACGCCTTCGACGCCCTGCGTCCGGGCATCTGCCTTTACGGCGGCGGCCCGGAAGGCCGCCCCGATCCCCGCATCAAGGCCGTCGCGACCCTGGAAGCGGAGGTGCTGCAGGTCCGGGATGTCCCGGCGGGTGAAACCGTCGGCTATTCGCGCGGCTTCCATGCGGTCCGCCCGACGCGCATAGCGACCTGCGCGGCGGGCTATGCGGACGGCCTGCTCCGTAGCTACAGCCCCGGGGGACAGGTCTTCGTCGGCGGCGCCCTGCGGCCGATCGTCGGACGGGTGTCGATGGACGTCTGCGCCGTGGACATCGGCGATCTGGACGTCGCCGTCGGCGACAGGGTCGAACTGTACGGCGCCAACCGTCTGCTGGATGACGCCGCCGCCGCCGCCGGCACCATCAGCTACGAGCTGCTGACCTCGGTTACGGTGAGAGTTCCGCGCCTCTACGTCGGGTAGCGGACGACCCCCGGATAACCGCACAACTATTTCCAATAAACTCAAGCTTACAGAAGTCAGGCACGTTGTCGGATCATTTGATCGCCGTCAGTTCTGGGCTGACTGCACAGCTTGCTATGTAAGCAACCGGACATAGAGAATTAACACTCGAACACACGGAACCCGAGCTTCCCCCGCAAGTTGAGCCCGCTCAAGCGAGAACGCCTCTCGCGTGATCGGGGAAACAGATGCGTGTGCTTGTGACCGGTAGCTCGGGCTTCGTCGGCAAGGCTCTGATGGAGCATCTCAGCGGACTTGGGCATGAGGTCTGCGGCTTCAGTCGCCAACCCCGCCCGTTCTCGATCGCGGGCGACCTGCTCGATCCCGCCACCATCCGGCATGCGCTTGAGACCTTCCGCCCGGATGTCATCTACAATCTGGCGGCCGAAACCGATCTCAAGGGCGAGGCTGTCAACGGCTATGCGGCCAACACGGTCGGGGTGCGCAACCTGCTCGACGAGGTCCAGCGCTCGCCCACGGTTCGGCGGGTGATCTGGGCGTCATCACAACTGGTCTGCAAGCCGGGCCGACCGCCCGCCTCCGACACCGACTACTTCCCCGAAGGCGGCTATGGCGAAAGCAAGGTCGTGGGCGAAAAGATGGTTCGCGCCCGTTCCGGTGGCGGCAAGGAATGGGTGATCTTTCGTTCCACCACGATCTGGGGGCCGGGCATGAGCCCCCACTACGCCTCCATTCTGGGCATGATCCGCAAGGGGCTCTATTTCCATGTCGGCGGACGCCCGCTGATGAAATCCTATTCCTACATCGACAACCTGGTCGATCAGCTGGAGACGCTGGCCACGGCGCCCGCGGAGCAGGTCGCCGGTCGCACCTTCTATCTGGCGGACAGCGAGCCCATCGACCTGCGCGAATGGGCCGGCGGCTTCGCCCGGCATTTCCACAAGGCCATCCCCACCCTGCCGGAGCCGCTCGCGCGGGGGCTCGCGCGGGCCGGTGACGCCATGACCCGTCGCGGCGTGCGCTTCCCGCTGACCAGCCAGCGGCTGGACAACATGCTCACCGAGTACGTCTACGACGTCAGCCCCATCGACCGGGTAAGCGGCCGCACCCGGGTCAGCATGGCGGAGGGCATCGCCAGAACCGCGGACTGGTATCTGCGCGAACGGGCCAGGCCCGCCTGACCCGGTGGGGTCAGAACTGGGCGTTGAGGGCGTCCTGCTGGGTCAGGGCGATGGCGAACACGGCGACGATCATCGGCGCGGCGATGATGAACAGAACCCGCGCGATCCCCGCCCAACGCGTGACAATCTCGTCGCCCAGCTCCGGGTAGCGACCGCCGAGCAGCCAGCCGATGAAACCGAACACCTCAAGCGAATTCGTCAGCGGATCAGGCGCGGCGGTCGCCCGTCCGTCCTTCTTCAGGGTCCGCACCCGCCACATCAGCCGGACGGCGCTGAGGCTATAGGCCATGGCGATGACCCAGGTCACGCCGAACAGGATCATGAAGGTCTGAAGCGACATGGGAACCTATGCGTCATTTTTGGACGTATGGCTCTCGAGGCACCCTGCCCCGGCCCCGCCGATTCCTGTAAGCCAACCCCATGGCTAGAGACGGCGCAATATATGTTTGTCAGTCCTGCGGGGCGGTGCACGGCAAATGGTCCGGGCAGTGCAGCGCTTGCGGGCAATGGAACTCCATTGTCGAGGAGAGCCGCTCGGCCCCGCCCGGCGCGCTGAAGCCCGCCGCGACCAGCCGGGCGAAGGGCCTCAATTTCGAGACGCTGCAGTCCGACACGCCCGAGCCCCCGCGCATCGTCACCGGCGTCACCGAGTTCGACCGGGTCTGCGGCGGCGGCGTGGTGCCGGGCTCGGCCCTGCTTCTGAGCGGCGACCCCGGCGTCGGCAAGTCGACCCTGCTGCTGGAAGTGGCCGCCAGGGCCGCCCTCGCCGGGCGCCGCGTCGCCTATATCTCCGGCGAGGAGGCGGTGGAGCAGATCCGCTCCCGCGCCCGCCGCATGGGCTTTGAAAAGGCGCCGGTCGAGCTGGCCTCGGCCACGGCCCTGCGCGACATCCTCGGCACGCTGAAGCGCGAGAAATTCGACATCGTCATCGTCGATTCGATCCAGACCCTCTGGTCCGACGTTCATGAGGCCGGGCCGGGTTCGGTCACCCAGGTCCGGGCCTGCGCCAGCGAGATGGTGCGGCTGGCCAAGTCGGGCGGCCCGGCGGTCATTCTGGTCGGCCACGTCACCAAGGACGGCCAGGTCGCCGGTCCCCGGGTGGTCGAGCACATGGTCGATGCGGTTCTGAGCTTCGAGGGCGAGCGCGGCTATCCCTTCCGCATCCTGCGCGCGGGCAAGAACCGCTTCGGGGCCACCGACGAGATCGGGGTGTTCGAGATGGGCGACGGCGGACTGCGCGAGGTCAGCAATCCCTCCGCCCTCTTCCTCGGCGAGGGCAATGATCGGGCGCCGGGCGCGGCGGTCTTCGCCGGCATCGAAGGCTCGCGCCCCGTGCTGGTCGAGATGCAGGCGCTGGTGTCCAAATCCGCCTACGGCACGCCCCGCCGCGCGGTCGTCGGCTGGGACACCGGCCGTCTGGCCATGGTTCTGGCTGTGCTGGAGGCGCGCTGCGGCATCAGCTTCGGCGATCAGGACGTCTATCTGAACGTCGCGGGCGGCCTGCGGATCAATGAACCCGCCGCCGATCTGGCCGCCGCGTCGGCCCTGATCAGCTCGGCCATGGACATGCCCCTGCCGCAGGGCTGCGTCGTCTTCGGCGAAATCAGCCTGTCCGGCGAAATCCGCGCCGTCGGCCGCGCCGAGGCAAGGCTGCGCGAGGCCCAGAAGCTGGGCTTCGATCAGGCCCTGTCGCCGGTCCTGACCGTCAAGGACAAGGGCGTAAAGGTCACAGCCGTGAACCGACTCAGCGAAGCGGTCGAACGAATCTCGCAAAACCGCTATTGAGGCTGAACGTCCGGGTTTCGAGCGCGCATGAACGGTTTTGACGTCGTCGCCATTCTGGTTCTGATCGCCTCGGCCGGGGCCGGATGGGTGCGCGGGGGCACGCGCGAGATCATCACCCTGTTCAGCTTCGTGCTGGCCGCCTTCATCGCCCTGATCGCCCTGCCCCTGACGGCTCCGCTGGGCCGGGCGCTGGTCAATCCCGACTGGGCCGGAACGATCTTCGCGGCCATCCTGACCTTCCTGCTGATTTATTTCGGCATCCGCATCTTCGGCTCGATCCTGTCGAAGCGGGCGCAGGCGCATCCGCAACTCGGCGGCGTGGACCGGTTCGTCGGCGTCTTCGTCGGCGCGGCGCGCGGACTGGTGCTGCTGGGCGCGATCCATCTGGTCATCGCCGCCGCCATGCCGGGCGAAAGAACGCCGGGCTGGCTGACCAACGCCGCCGTGCGTCCGCTGACCGCCGGGGCCGCCCGCGCCATCCAGATCATCCTGCCGGGCATCGGCCGGGGCGTGGACGCCCTGACGCCGGTCGTCTCTTCGTCCGTGAGCAAAGGTTTTTCGGAAGAAGAAGCCTTGCCCTCGCCCCAAACAGACAATACTTCGCCCGCGTCCGCCGCCCGCTAGCGCCCCAGCTTCATCGGAGCCCCACGATGAGCCGCCTCGACCATTCCATCGCCGCCCCCGTCGTTCATCGGGAGCACCATCGAGACGCCGACGACGACCGTCCGCGTCTGGAATGCGGGGTCTGCGGCGTGTGGGGCGCGGAACCGGATGAAGCCTCCTCCATCGTCGCCCTGGGCCTGCACGCCCTGCAGCATCGCGGTCAGGAAGCCTGCGGCATCGCCAGCGTCCACGACGCCCGCTTCCACACCGAACGCCACATGGGTCTGGTCGGAGACGCCTTCGGAGGCGCCAATCTGGCGGAGCGCATGCCGGGCTCGGCGGCCGTGGGCCACACCCGCTACTCCACCGCCGGCGGCAGCTTCCTGCGCAACATCCAGCCGATGTTCGCCGATCTGGATCAGGGCGGCATCGCCATCGCCCACAACGGCAACCTGACGAACTTCAAGTACCTGCACAGCCAGCTGGTCTCGGAAGGCGCCATCTTCCAGTCGACCTCCGACTCCGAGGTGATCCTTCATCTGATCGCCCGCAGCCGTAAGGCCAAGATCGTCGACCGCTTCATCGACGCGCTCGGCCGCATCGAGGGCGGCTACGCCCTGGTCTGCCAGACGCGCTCGAAGATGATCGGCGCCCGTGACCCGCTGGGCATCCGTCCGCTGGTTCTGGGCCGGCTTGGCGACGCCTGGGTTCTGGCTTCCGAGACCTGCGCCCTGGACACCATCGGCGCCACCTTCGTGCGCGACGTCGAGAACGGCGAGGTCATCGTGATCGATCACGACGGCCTGCGCTCGGTGAAGCCCTTCCCGGCCAAGGCCGCCCGGCCCTGCCTGTTTGAATACGTCTACTTCGCCCGCCCCGACAGCGTCGTGAACGGCAAGTCGGTCTATGAGGTCCGCAAGCGCATGGGGCGCGGTCTGGCTCGCGAATATCCGATCGAGGCCGACGTGGTCGTGCCGGTGCCGGACTCGGGCGTGCCCGCCGCCCTCGGCTATGCGCAGGAAAGCGGCATCCCCTACGAGATGGGGATCATCCGCAGCCACTATCTGGGCCGCACCTTCATCCAGCCCAGCCAGGGCGCCCGTCAGAAGGGCGTGCGCATGAAGCACAGCCCGAACCGCGAGGTTCTGGCCGGCAAGCGCGTGGTGCTGATCGACGACTCCATCGTGCGCGGCACCACCTCGGTGAAGCTGGTGCGCGCCGTCCGCGCCGCCGGGGCCACGGAGGTTCACCTGCGCTCGGCCTCGCCGCCGATCCTGTACCCGGACTTCTACGGCATCGACATGCCCGAGCGGGATCAGCTGATCGCCGCGAACAAGACGCTGGAAGAGATGCGCGCCTACCTCGAGGTGGACTCGCTCGGCTTCCTCTCGGTCGACGGCCTGTACGGCGCCATGGACGCCGGCGTCCGCGACAGCGCCAATCCGCAGTTCACCGATCACTACTTCACCGGCGACTATCCGACCCGCCTGCTGGACCGTGAAATCGAGGAAGGCGGCCGCGAGGACAACACCCGGCAACTGTCGCTGCTCGTCAGCGCCTGAGGCATCCGCTTCCGACGCCGACAGGCTACCGCGCGTCCTCGTCCGGATGGGGCGTCCAGCCCGTCCAGTCCTGCGACGTATGGAAGACCCTGTGAATCCATAATTCGCCATCGGGGCCTCCGAGCAGCGAATAGACGATCAGATACGGCGTCCTGAGTACGGACTTCTCATACGTGCCCTCGCAATAGCCGGGGCGACCAATGGGCCGACGGGCCAGCGCCGCGACAGTCTCCTCCAGACGGTCAGCCAGATGATCGGCCGCCGCCTCGTTCTTCTGGGTCAGGTAGGCGATCGCGGCGTCAAACTGGTTCAACGCCGTGTCGGACCAGCGAACGGACCTCACGTCTTTGATCTGGGCCCGTCTGATCTGTGTCTGTCGATGGTTCCGCGGATGCGAGCCATCGCGTCCTCGTGGGAGACGGTTCGACCTTCGCGGAAATCTTCCCGGGACTGCTCGACCGCCTCAAGCATTTCCAGTTCCCGATCCAGAAAGGCTTCCATGGCCCGCTCGGCTACCGCGGACGGCGTTCTTTGGGTGCGCTCTGCAAACAGGCCGAGCTTGGACTTGAGAGATTCACTCACACGCAGGTTCAGCGTTGCAGTCTTGGCCATCGCAATCTCCAACAACAACACAATGTAACACATTGACCCTTCGGCTCGCCAGACCTACGACGCCGCCATGACTTCCGATCTTCCCCTCAAAGACCGTATCGCCCTCGTCGTCGGGGCCACTCGCGGCATCGGTTACGAAAGCGCGCTCGCGCTCGCCAAGGCCGGCGCGCACGTCATCGCCACGGGCCGCACGCAAGGCGCTCTGGAAGATCTGGACGACGCCATCTTCGCCGCCACCGGCCAGCACGCGACCCTGATCCCGTTCGACCTCGTGGACGGCGGCGGCATCGACCGCATGGGCGGCGCCCTGTACGAGCGCTTCGGCAAGCTGGACATCTGGGTGCAGGCCGCCGCCACCATGGGCGCCGAGGGCCTGACGCCGGTGTCGAACGCCGACCCGCGCGGCTTCGCCAAGGTCGAGAAGACCAACTTCACCGCCGTCTATCGCCTGATCCGTTCGCTGGAGCCGCTGCTGAAGGCGTCGGACGCCGCCCGCGTCATCCACCTGACCACCAGCGTCGCCACCGTCCCGCGCGCCTTCTGGGGCGCGTATGCGGCGACCAAGGCGGGCGCCGAGGCCCTGATGAAATGTTGGGCCGACGAGATCGAGTCCATGCCGATCCGCGTCGCCATCCTCGATCCGGGCCGCATGCGCACCCAGCTGCGCGCCCAGGCCTATCCGGGCGAAGACCCGGAACAGAACATCCATCCGTCGGCCATCGGCCCGCTGATCGTCGAACTGGCCCGCCCGGACCTTGAGCCGCCGCTGACGGTCAGCTTCAAGGAATGGAACGCAGGCCCGCAAGCGTCGGCGCTGGTGTGACGTTCGTCCCAGGGGCCACATCCCGTCCCCCGAACGTTGAGTTGAGGCGATGGAGGCGGCCGTGATCGCGGCATGTCGATCTATCCCCTCCTCCTCGCCGTTCACATCGCCGGCGGCCTCGGCGCCGTCCTCATCGGGATCGCGCCCGTCCTGCCCCCCAAGGGTGGGCGCGCCCATAGCCTGACCGGACGAGCCTTCGCCGCCAACTATGTCGTCATCCACTGGCGCGACCGCGAGGGCCTGCTGCGCGAGACCCTTCAGACGCTGGAAGCCCGCCTCGCCCCGCACGGCTTCGCCCGCGGCCACCGCTCGACGCTGGTGAGCCTCGCGCGGCTGCGGGCGCTGAAGCCCCTGTCCGACGGCGCCTGGCGGATCACGCTGGACAGCGGGACCGAGCTGGTGGTCAGCCGGTCGTATCGGGATGATCTGTTGGCGCGTCTGAAGACGCCTCGCCCTGCGCCTCTTCCCGAACCGTCCTGATCGGCTCCGGCAACAGCGGCGGCGTGCTGTCGAAGAAGGTCAGATGGTCTTTCCAGATGTCGTGCGTCCGTTGACGCGTCGCCTCGGTGTGGCAGCTCATCAGAACGATGGTGCGGATCGTCCCGCCCTTCGCCAGATCCCACTGCGCATCGCAGCGAACCTCGGCATAGGCCTCCCACGCCTTCTGCGCCGTGTTCAGGAGCTCAACCTGCCGCGTCGGCTCATCGCCGTACTCGCCGGACCCGGCATCCGTGGCCGCTGCCCGTTCCAGGGCCCGATCCAGATAGCGCTGCATACGCGCCTGCTCGGCGTTCACATCCTCAAGCGCACAGACATTGAGTTCCAGCGTATTCCCGTTCCGGACGCACCGGGGCTCCTCATGCGCATAGCTCGGGGCTGGCTCCGGCGGTCCGAACAGGGACTCGGCCTGCGAGGAAGGCGCGACTTGCAGGGCAAGCGACAGCGCGACAGCGAGAATCATCGGTGGGCTCCAGCGGACATCGCCAAGCTAGAGCGAGCCTCGCTCTTGTCGAGCCTGCCCTACTTCTTCGGCGCGTGCTTCTGACCCGTGCGAATTCGGCCCGAGCGGGAGACCTGACGCGCCCCGCCGCGCGCGCCCTTCTGGACGGCGATGGAGGAGCCGGCCTTCTTGGACGAACTGGCCTTCACGCCCGAGACGACCTTGGGCTGATGCTTGCGGGTCTTCTTCTGCTCCAGCGCCTTGCCCGGCAGGTTGGACAGCCGCTCCTCGGCCTCCTTGGCCTTCTTCACGCGGCGCGGCGCGGTCTTGGCGTCGCCCTTGTAGCGTTCCGGCCCCGACTTGGCGCCGCCCTCGGCATAGGGGTTGTCGCCGCTCGACTTGACGATCAGGCGGATCGGCGTGCCGGGCAGGTCGAAGCTCTCGCGCAGCGAGTTCACCAGATAGCGCTTGTAGTGGTCCGGCATCGCCTCGGCGCGGCTGGCCATCAGCACGAAGGTCGGCGGACGGGCCTTGGTCTGGGCCATGTATTTCGGCTTGATGCGCTTGCCGTCGACGGCGGGCGGCGGGTGCCGCTGGGTCGCCATGGACAGCCAGGTGTTCAGGTCCTTGGTCTTCACCTTGACCGACCAGGTGTCATAGGCCTTCAACACGGCGGGCATCAGGCGCTCGACGCCCCGGCCCGAGTGCGAGGACAGGGCCACGAACGGCGTGCCCTTCAACTGGGGCAGCTTGTCCTCGGCCATGGCCTTCAGCTTGGCCATGCGGGACTGGGGTTCTTCCTCAAGGTCCCATTTGGACGCGACATAGATCAGCGCCCGCCCTTCCCGCTCGACCAGATCGGCCAGTTGCAGATCCTGGATGTCGAAGGCGTTGTCCTTGTCCATCATCAGGATGACCACCTCGGCGAAGGTGATGGCCCGGATAGTGTCGGCGACCGACAGCTTCTCCAGCTTCTCCTGCACCCGCGCCTTGCGGCGCATGCCGGCGGTGTCGACGAAGCGGATGGCCCGGCCTTCGTATTCCCAGTCGACCGAGATCGAGTCGCGCGTGATGCCCGCCTCCGGCCCGACCAGCAGGCGATCCTCGCCCAGAAGGCGGTTCACCAGCGTGGACTTGCCCGCGTTCGGGCGGCCGATGACGGCGATGCGGATCGGTTTGTCGGTTTCCTCGACCTCTTCGATGAAGATGTCGGCCGAGGCCGCCAGAATGGCCTGATACAGGTCCGCCATGCCCTCGCCGTGCTCGGCGGAGATGGCCACCGGCTCGCCGAAGCCCAGCGCATGGGCCTCGCCCACGCCGCCGCCGCTTTCACGGCTCTCGGACTTGTTTGCCAGCAGGATGATCGGCTTGTGCACCTTGCGCAGACGGTCGGCGAAGATGCGGTCCAGCGACGTCACGCCCTCGCGGGCGTCCATCATGAACAGGATCAGTTCGGCGTCGTCGATCGCCGCTTCGGTCTGCTCGCGCATCCGGGCCTCGAGGCTTTCGTCGGTGACGTCCTCGTAGCCCGCCGTGTCGATCAGCGTCAGGTCCATGTCCCCGATGTTGCCGTCCGCATAGCGACGGTCGCGGGTCACGCCGGGGCGATCATCGACCAGCGCGAGCCGCTTGCCGACGAGGCGATTGAAAAGTGTCGACTTGCCTACGTTCGGGCGGCCGACGATGGCGACTTTGAGAGCCATGTCGGCCTTCTAACGCAGTTCGCGGGTTTTGGTCAGCGAATGCTGAGCAGGACGCCGCGATCAGTCAAAACATAGACCGCGCCGTTATAGGCGGCCGGGGCGATATAGGCAGGACCGCCCAGCTTGATCGAGCTGGTCTCGGCGCCCGTCTTCGGGTCGAGGGCGATCAGGTCACCGTCCGAATTGGTCAGCAGCAGGCGGTTCGACGCCAGCAGCGGCCCCGACCATTCCGGGGTCACGGTGCGGTCGAAGAAGCCCAGGAAGCCGCCTTCCTGACGGACGCGGCCCTCGTTGAGGTTCCGCGTCCAGTAGACCTGTCCGCTCTCGCGGTTGATCACCGTCAGTTCGCCGCTCTTCGACACGACATAGACCACGTCGCCGACCGGCAGCGGGGCGTTCACGCCCGCGATGGGCAGTTGCCACTTCGGCTGGCCGGAGCGGACTTCCATCGCCGACAGGACGCCCGAATGGCCGACCGCATAGACGACGCCGCGGCTGACGACCGGACGACCGGCGATGTCGCGAATTTCCGACAGGGCGCTGGTGCGGCTGGTGCGCGACAGGGTCTGGGTCCACAGCGACTGGCCGGTGGCCGCGCGCAGGGCGGTGACTTCACCCGACGAGAAGGGCGCGATGACCGTATCGCCGGTCACGGCCGGGCTGGACGCGCGCATGATGCGGGCAGGCTCGGGAATGCCGCGATACGACCACGCCTGCTGACCGTTGGCCGCGTCGAAGGCGAGCATCTGGTTCTCGACGTCCACCACGAACACGCGACCGCCCGCGAAGGTCGGAGCGCCGTGGATCGGCACGTCAACGCGGGTGGTCCAAAGCACCGCGCCGGTGGCCTGATCCAACGCCGTGACGACGCGATAGCCCGAGGAGACGAAGACCTTGCCGGCGCCGACGGCCACGCCGCCGCCGAAGCCGCCGCCGCCCGAACCGCCGCCGATGCCGAAGAAGCCGCCGGGGGCGTCGCGTTCGTCCGGCTTGATGTTGGCCTTCCAGCTGACCGCGCCCGTGGCGGCGTCAACGGCCGAAACCGTGGCTTCGCCGTCCATGACGAAGACGCGGCCGCCGTCGGCCACGATGGGCGACATGACCTGATGGGTCCGCGACGAGCCCGCGCCGATGTTCCGACGCCAGGCGACCGTGAAGTCCGCCGCGCCGATGACGTGCTCGACCGAGTTTTCAGCCGTGCCGCCGGGCTGGGTCCAGGCCACGGCGGCCTGCGGA
Source organism: Brevundimonas sp. FG8 (assembly GCF_057808845.1). Classification (NCBI taxonomy): domain Bacteria; kingdom Pseudomonadati; phylum Pseudomonadota; class Alphaproteobacteria; order Caulobacterales; family Caulobacteraceae; genus Brevundimonas; species Brevundimonas sp. FG8. The sequence continues at coordinate 66,108 of NZ_JBMDIU010000006.1, forward strand.
CCCGGAATGAAGAAGTCGCGGCCCGACAGCGCCGCCGACGGGGCCAGTTGCTGTTCGAACTCCAGGACGGAGATCCGCTGACCGGCGGTGGCCGTCGCGGTGTTGCCGTCGTTGCCGCCCAAGCCGAATGGCAGGACGTTGCGCACCGACGAGCAGGAGGCGGCGGTCATGGCGAGCCCGCACAGCAGGGCGACTTTAAGCACACGGTTCATGGCGAACGTCCTGGAGGCCGGGGTCACGGGCGGGCCGGAGCGGCGGGCTGAGGAGCTTGGGGCGCGGCGGGCGCCTGGGCCGGAGCTTGCGCCGGAGCCTGGGCCCGGTTCGGGGCGGCGGCGGCCTGGGCGGCGGCCATCTGGCCGACGATGGCCTGCACATTGGCCGCGCCGCCGGAGTCGATGGCGTCCAGAGCGATCTGGGCGTGCTGGCTGACCAGCGGCGGCGTATCGATGTCGTTCTTCAGGACGACAAGGATCGCCTTGGCCTCGTTCGGCTTGCCGTGTTGCAGCAGGGCCAGGGCCAGGGCTTCCTGGGCGAAGGCGTTGAACGGGCGGTCGTCGCCGCTCAGGGCTTCGGCGCGCTTGGTGACCTGTTCGAGGGTCTCGATGTCCATCGCCAGCAGCAGGGCCTTGTAGGCGGCCGGGCCGGAGATCAGCGGATCGCGCGAGGCGGCGGCGGCTTCATCGAGGAAGGCCAGGGCCTGGGCGTCACGACCGGCGTCCAGCGCGATGCCCGCGCGGTGTTGCAGCGCCAGGGCCTTGTAGGCGCTGTTCCCCTCCTTCGCCGCCTGGGCGAAGGCGGCGTCGGCGCCGACCGGGTTGTTCGACTGGAGCGATTCGAGCCCTCGCTCCATCGCGATGGAGGCCTTGTCCGCCTTCGAGGTCTCCCACGATTGCCAGCCCCAGAACGCCAGGGCGCCAATCAGCGCGACGACCAGCACGCCGCCGACAATGGGCAACCACACGCGGGCGAGACGCTTGTACCGTTCGGAGCGAAGCTCCTCCTCGACCTGCTCGAAGACATCAGACACTGAATGGTCGCCCCAAAGAACGGCTCCACAGAACCGTTGAATTTCAATCCGGCCGGACCCTAGACCATTTTTGCTTCAGGTCGGAACGACCTGAATCCAAAAAATGGTCGAGATCCCTACTGGAGCCCGTCCGTGCGGCGGAACCGAAGTCCACTTCCGCCTGACGGCCTCTAGAGGGTCAACCGCGCGCCCGCAACGCAGGCTTTACTGCGCGACGGGCTTTTTCGAGAAGTAGGTCTCGACTTCGGCAGGAAAACGGCGGCTCCGGACGTCCGCGGCGTATGCGCCCACGGCCCGGTCGATCTCGCTCTTCAGATCCGCGTAGCGGCGGACGAATTTCGGGGTCCAGTCGAACACGCCCAGCATGTCGTGGACCACCAGAATCTGCCCGTCGCAGGCGGCGGAGGCCCCGATGCCCACCGTCGGCTTGTCGATGGCCTCGGTGATGTCGCGCGCCAGCCCCTCGGCCACACCCTCGATGACCACGGCGAAGGCGCCGGCGTCGGCGGTGGCCTCGGCCTCGGCGATCACCCGCAGGCGCTCTTCCTCGGTTCGGCCCTTGGCCTTGAAGGCGCCGTCGGTCAGCACCGCCTGCGGACGCAGACCCACATGCCCCATCACCGGAATGCCGCGCTGAACCAGATAGGCGATGGTCTCGGCCACCGTCGGGCCGCTTTCCAGCTTCACGCCCTGGGCGCCGGTTTCCTTCATCACCCGCGCGCAGTTCTCGTAGGCGACTTCCTTGGCGCCTTCATAGCTGCCGAAGGGCATGTCGATCACGACCATGGCGCGCTTCGAACCGCGCATGACCGCCTGACCATGCAGAATCATCATCTCCAGCGTCACGCCGACCGTGTTGGGCAGGCCGTGCACCGCCATGCCGACGCTGTCGCCGACCAGCAGCAGGTCGCAGTGGGCGTCGAGAATCTCTGCGGTCGGGGCGTCGTAGGCGGTCAGGCAGACCAGCGGCTCCCCGCCCTTGCGGGCCCGGATATCGGGCGCGGCGAGGCGACGGACGGTTTCCTGCTTCTGGCTGGACATGGGGAGGCTCCGGTTCAGGACATCGCCTAGATAGGCGTCCGGAGCCCCACCGTCACCTCACACTTCCTGGGACAGACGCAACAGCCCGATCGACGCCACCGCGATCAGACCGGCGGCGGCCACCCAGAACATCTGCATTCCGCCGACCGGCGCCAGATCCATCGAACCCAGCCCGAAGCGATCCAGTCCATTCTGCAGGACCGATTGCGCGTTGACGCTGGCGGCCTGAAGCCCATGCCCCACCAGCGCCGCGGACTCGCCCGGCTCCGCGCTGAGACGAACCGTCAGCACCTCGCGCGCCGCCACGCCCAGACCCAGCACGCTGGCGAGGCCCAGAATGAGGAAGCGAAGGCGGGAACCGCGTTGCAGACGCTGCTCGACTTCCGCCGTGAACAGCGGCGCGTCCGGCAGGGACGGCGCCCGGGCGAACAGGCGCTCGATCGCCGGATCGAACTCTTCAGCCGACATGCTGCGTCCTCCCCATTGAGTCTGCGGGCTGTAGCCGCGCGCGGAGTTTATCCAGACCACGTTTGACATGAGACTTCACCGTGCCGAGTGGCAAATTCAGGGCCGTGGCGATCTCCGGATGCGCCATCCCCGCGCCGTGGCACAGGGACACGCACAGCCGTTCGACCTCGCTCAACCCCTTCAGGGCTTCATCGAGGTCCATCAGCCCGCCCGGATCGGGCGCGGCGATGACCTCTTCGGTTTCGACTTCAGCGACATAGCGGGCTTCCTTGGCCACCCGCTTGATGTAGAGGCGGGCCGCGATCCGCTTCACCCAGGCGGCGAAAGTGCCCTCGCCGCGAAACTCGGCGCAGCGTTCGAACGCCTGGATGAAGGCGTCCTGTGCGATGTCGTCCGCCAGCGCGGGCTGGGCGCCCATCCGGCGCAGCAGGCCGCGCACGGCCGAGCCGTGACGCCGCACCAGCTCGCCGAACTCCCGACGTCCGCCCGCCGCCGCTGAGGCGGCGAGCTCGACATCGTGCCGATCTACCAGGGCCTGGGCCATGAGGGTTCCCCTGTCCTGCCCGACCTCAGTCCTTGTTCTTGTTGAAGAAGCCCAGACCCAGGAAGGCCACGCCGACGGTGGCCGGGATCGCCGAGACCGCGAGCATGCCGTACATGATCTCTTCCTCGAAGAAGGACAGAGCCGCGCCGCACAGCGCCAGACCGACGGAGACCGCCAGCAGGATCACGCCCAGGCGGATGTCGCGGGTCGCGGACGGCGGGCGATGGATCGAGGCGCTCATCGATTCGATCACATCAGCCGGCAGGGGCTGCCCTTTCTCGATGGCGGATCGAAGGGTGGTCTGGATCTCCCGTTGCGCCTTGACCTTCTGCATCGTCTGGAAACCGACAATGGCGACGATCATGATGAAGGGGGACAGCGGGATCAGAAGTTCAAAGTCCATGACGACGACCTTTTTGAATGTCTTGAACCGGAGCCTGACGTTCCGGCCTTCTGACGACAAGAGGCGGCGATATGGGCGTATGGATGCGAACCTTCGCGTGAAACTTTCGTAAGGCGGCGCGAGCGCGCTAGAGAGGGCGAAACAGGGAGTATCGTTATGATGGATCGCCGCACGGTTCTGGCCGGAATGGCCGCCGCCCCCGTGGCCGCCTGCGCCTCCACCCCGGCGCCCGTCACCGCCCAACGCACCCTGCGGTTGGCCACCTTCAACATCTGGCACAACATGGGCGACTGGGCCGCCCGGCAGCCCCTGCTGATCGAGGCCGTGCGCGCCGCCGACGCCGACGTCATCGCCCTGCAGGAAGTGCTGGAAGACGCCGCCGTCGGCCTGCCCAATCAGGCGCGGACCTTGGCCGATGCCCTGGGCGGCTATGAGATGCGGTTCGTCTCGACGGACCCGGAGGGCGCGCCGCGCCGCTACGGCAATGCGGTGCTCAGCCGTCTGCCGCTTCTGGCGAGCGATTCGAGGAAGCTCGAGCCGCTGGACGACTATCGCACCGCCCTGCGGGTACGGGTCGATGTGGGCGGTCGGGCCGTCGATGTCGTGAACACCCATCTGGCCTGGCAGCAGGACGCCCAGGCCGTGCGGGCGCGCCAGATCGCCGATCTGCTGGGCTGGTTGCCGAACGACGCAACCCCGCTGGTCGTCACGGGAGACTTCAACGCGGTGCAGGAAGACGCGGGCCTGAACGTCCTGACCGGCGAACGCTTCTTCAGCGCCCTGCCCCGCGGCGCGGTCCAGACGACGCTCAATCCCGCCAAGGGCCATCCGAACCGGGTCATCGACCACATCTTCGCCGAACGCGCCCGGTTCGCGCCGGGTGTCTGGTCGCTGCTGGGGGATCAGCCGACCGGCGGCGAATATCCGTCAGATCATTTCGGCGTCGCGGCGACCCTGACCCTGCGCTGAAGCAGGCCCGACAGCCAAAGAGCGCCGCCCCCGGCCACGGCGATCAGCCCCAGCACCATCGCCACCGGCGAAAGCATCGGCGCGACCTCGCCCGACAGCCGCATCAGGATCGGCGCCAGCGCCCACAGGACGATGCCCGCGACCGTCAGCCAGGGCAGCATCGCCACGACAGTCAGCCAGGCGCGCCGCCGCGCGACCCGCTCGGCCACATCGGCCTCGAAGGCGTAATCGCGCCGGGGCGGGGCCTCGGCGGCGAACAGGGCGGCGAGTTTCTGTTCAGGCGTCATCGGACCCTCCGAGCGCTTTCAGCAGGCGCGAACGTCCACGGGCAACATGGGACTTCACCGTCCCCAGAGGCAAGCCCAGCGCCAGCGAAACCTCGCCGTGCGACCAGCCGTCGCCCAGACACAGGGCCACGCAGCCCCTGACGTCGGGCGGCAATTCCGCCATGGCGGCCTGCAGGGCCAGCTTCTCCTCCGGCGACACCCCGGCCGGAAGCTCCAGGCTCTCCAGCCAGCTCGCGTCCCGCGCCGCGCCGCGCCGGGAGCCGCGGATCCGGTCCTGCGCCTTGCGCCAGGCGATGCCGCACAGCCAGGGCCGGACGCCCGCCGGGTCCTTCAGGGTTCGCAGCGAACTCCAGGCCGCCAGAAAGGCGTCCTGGGCCACATCGTCCGCCTCGGCCCAGCCGCTGCCCAGGAAGCGACGCAGGAAGCCCCGCACCGCCGCCTGATGCCGCTCGACCAGCCGCGAGAAGGCCGCGTCCGAACCGGCGAGCGCGCGGCTCACCAGTTCGGCGTCGCTCAGGGCGCCGTTCACGGTTCGGAATCCCCCCGGCCCGTCCCCTCACCCGCCCCGGCGGCAGGTCAGGGCGCTGATCAGGGCCCAGATCGCCACCGCGCCCATGACGAAGCCCACGATGCTGAAGGCCGTCACCGCGCCGGGGTCGAGATCCCCGATGACGAAACGCGAGCCCAGGAAGCCGGCGCTCAGGGCCGTGAACAGGCCGAACAGCGACCAGTAGTTCGTCGGGCGCCGCGCCGTCGCCGGGGCGCCGTCCCAGCCGTTATCCTCCAGCGGCCGCTGCAGCACTTTCAGCAAGGCCTCCGGCGGCTCCTGCCCCTTCTCCGCATAGGTCTTGATCAGGTTCAGCGCGTCGCGCTGACGGCGGTAGCCGAGATAGCTGTTGTAGGCGCCCATGATCCCGAACCCGATCGGGAAGATCAGCCACCAGAACTGATAGAAGATGGTTTCCATCGTCATTGCCCCTGTCGGCGGGAGCCTTTCCCCCGCGCTTTCATCCGGTAGTCGCCGTCGCCTGCCGGATTGGATGCGGGACCGGATGATTTTCCACCGGCAGGTTCACGCCGCGCGCCGAACCTCGCAAGGCCCCGCTAGCCGAACCGCCTTCCACGGCGTAGGAATCAGCGAACGCGTCGCTGTCGCCGTCCGCGAACAGCCCGTCCGACATCCCTCCCCTTTCCGGAGCCGCATCATGGTCAAGGTCACCTATCGCATCGTCGAACACGACGGAGGCTGGGCCTACAAGCTGGGCGACACCTTCTCGGAAACCTTCCCCAGCCACGACGCCGCCCGCGCCGCCGCCGTGACCGCCTCGCGTGAGCAGAAGGTGTCGGATCAGGACGCCTGGATCGAATGGGAAAACACTGACGGACAGTGGATCACCGAGCGCGCAGACGGTCATGATCGCCCGGAGACGAGCGTCGAGGGCTGATTGCCGCAACCGGTTTTGAACGTTTCGGACTAGGCGAGACGATCCATGCCCGCTAGTCGTGCGCCGACTTCAGTGGAACCGGTTACATGCATCAACTGCGCAGCTCAGCCCCTTCCCGTAGAAGACTTCTCGCAGGAGGCGCCATGATGGCCGGAATGATGATGGCTCCCCGTATCGCCGCCGCGAAGGCGCAGGAAAACCTGTCCCGCGTCGACGCCCTGATCGCCCGCATGACGATCGAGGAGAAGGCGGGCCAGCTGAATCTGATGAACGACCCGTTCCGCTGGCGTCCCGAGGGAATCAATCCCGGCGACACCTTCGATTCGGATCAGGCCCAGACCGCCGCCGACATTCGCGCGGGCCGGATCGGCGCCCTGTTCAACGGCGTCGGCGCCGCCTCGACTCGCTATGTCCAGGACATGGCGGTCAAGGAAAGCCGTCTCGGCATTCCCCTGCTGTTCGCGGCCGACATCGTCCACGGCCTGAAGACCACCTTCCCTGTCCCGCTCGGCGAGGCCGCAAGCTGGGATCTGGATCTGGCCGAGCGCACCGCGCGCGCGGCCGCCGTCGAGGGCGGAGCGGCGGGCGTGCACCAGACCTACGCCCCCATGGTCGACGTCGCGCGTGACCAGCGCTGGGGCCGCGTGGTCGAGGGCGCCGGCGAGGACGTCCTGCTGAACAACCTGTTCGCCATCGCCCGCACCAGGGGCTTCCAGGGCGATGACCTGACCCATTGGTCGTCGCTGGTCGCCACGCCCAAGCATTTCGCCGCCTACGGCGCCGCCGAAGCCGGCCTGGACTACAACTCGACCGACATGAGCGAGCAGATGCTGCGCTCGGTCTATCTGCCGCCGTTCAAGGCCGCCTTCGACGCGGGCGCCCTGTCGGTGATGAGCGCCTTCAACGACCTGAACGGCGTGCCGACCAGCGGCAACAAATGGCTGCTGACCGACGTGCTGCACGGCGAGTGGGGCTTCGCCGGCTTCGTGGTCTCCGACTACACCTCCGAGCAGGAACTGATCGCCCACGGCTACGCCGCCGACGGCCGTGACGCCGCGCGTCTGGCCCTGATGGCCGGCGTCGACATGTCGATGAAGAGCGGCCTGTACATCAAGCACATTCCCGAACTGGTCCAGTCGGGCGACGTGCCGGTCGAGCGTGTCGATCAGGCCGTCCGCCGGGTGCTGATGACCAAGGCCGCGCTGGGCCTGTTCGACGATCCCTACCGGGGCTCGGACGTGCGCACCGAGCGCCGCGTCACCGGCAGCCGCGAGCATCTGGACCTCGCCCGCGAGGCCGGCCGCAAGTCCATCGTGATGCTCAAGAACGAAGGCGACCTGCTGCCCCTGCCCAGGACCGGCAAGCGCATCGCCCTGATCGGCCCGTTCGGCGCCGACAAGACCGATGTGTTCGGGCCGTGGTCCGTGTTCAAGGACATGGCGCTGGCGGTGTCGCTGGAAGAGGGCGTGCGCGCCGCGCTCGGCGACGACGCTCACCTGACCGTCGTGAAGGGCTCGGACGTCGAGGCCCCGCTGGCGGGCGGCATCGAGGCCGCCGTCCTGGCCGCCGGGGACGCCGACGTGGTCCTGCTGGCCATCGGCGAATCCAGCGAGATGTCGGCGGAATCCAAGTCCCGCACCGAAATCACCATCCCCGACGCGCAACTGGCGCTGGCCGAGGCGGTCGCCGCCACCGGCAAGCCGGTCGTGGTCCTGCTGCGCAACGGTCGCGGCATGGAGCTGTCGGGCGCGGTCAACGGCGCCGCCGCCATTCTGGTGACGTGGTTCCTGGGCTCCCAGAGCGGCAACGCCATCGCCGACGTCCTGTTCGGCGACCACGCCCCCACCGGCCGCCTGCCGGTCAGCTTCCCCTACAAGTCGGGACAGTCGCCGTTCTATTACGCGCACAAGTCCACCGGCCGCCCCTCGCGCCCGACCGACCGGGAGTTCACCACCAAATTCCGCGGCGTGCCGAACGAGGCCCTCTATCCGTTCGGCCACGGCCTGACCTATGCGCCGATCCGCTATTCGGCGGTCACCGTCTCGTCGCCGACGATGACGCGTGACGACGAACTGACGGTCTCGGTCACCCTGACCAACGGCGGCGAGCGCGACGCCTCGGAGGTGGTCCAGCTCTACATCCGCGACCGCGCCGCCTCGATCACCCAGCCGGTGCGCCTGCTCAAGGCGTTCAAGCGCGTGACTGTCCCGGCGGGCGCCAGCGTCGAAACCTCGATGACGCTGAAGTTCGCGGACCTGCTCTTCCTCGGCGGTGACCTGACCCCGACGGTCGAGCCGGGCCTGTTCGACGTCTGGCTGGCGCCCAGCGCCCAGTCGGGCGAACCGGCCCAGTTCACCCTGGTCTGAAGCGAAGCGAAATCGGTCGGGTTGGACAGCGTCCAGCCCGGCTCAGATTTCGCTCCTGAAAACTCCCCTCAGCCGAACACGGCCGCATAGATCTCGGGTTTGAAGCCCACGGTCGTGCGGCCGTCGACGTCCAGCACCGGACGCTTGATCATCGACGGATTGGCCAGCATCAGGCCGATGGCCTTCTCCGCCGTCAGGTCCGCCTTGTCCTCGGGCGGCAAGGCCTTGAACGTCGTCCCCGCGCGGTTCAGCACGATCTCCCATCCGTGCGTCGCCACCCAGCCCGCCAGCGTCTCCCGATCAATCCCGGCCTTCTTGTAGTCGTGGAAGGCGAACGCCTGACCGTCCTGCTCCAGCCAGACGCGCGCCTTCTTGACCGTGTCGCAGTTGGGAATGCCGTAGAGGGTGATGGTCATGGTCGGAGCCTCGCTGTGTCAGGCCCCGCGTCTCCCACAATTCGCGGGCGGCGTCATGCCGCCTAACCCAGCGGCCAGCGCCCGAGGGTGTGATAGGTGGAACGCCCCACCTCGCTGTGGATCAGCTCCACCTCCGTCGCGCGCCACGAGATCGGCGCCACGGCCCGCTCCGGCAGGCGGGCGTCGCCGTACATCAGGGTGACGTGCGGATTGAACTGCGGATTCGACAGCGTCTTCTTCAGGCGACGGTGAATCGCCTCCCACAACTCGCGACGATAGGCCTTCAGCGCCTCCACCCCGGCCTCGCCCAGCAGGACGTGCGGATGCTTCCCCGGCGCGCCGCCGAAGCTGCCGACCCGGTCGAACGAGACCACGAACGAGGGCCGCTCCATTTCGGCGATCACCGCCGACACCTCGGCCGCGACATCGGCGCGGATGCTGCCCGCATAGTCGCCGACGTGGATCAGGGTGACGTGCAGCCGATCCGACCGGATCTCGCCGCCGCCCAGCCCGTACAGTTCGCGTGATCGGCGACGCACCTCCGCGGCCTGCTCGGCCTGCGCGGCGGGCAGCATCAGGCCGACGAACAGCCTCTCAATGCTCTGCGCGGTTCCGAAGTCAAAGCCGCCCTGCGCCGTCATCATCATCCCTTCAGATCGGCCTTCAGATCGACCGTCAGCCCGAAGCCGCTTCAAAGCAGGCGTCGCCCGCACCGGTCAAAGGAAAGTCGCGTTCAAAAGAAAAGGGCGCTCCGGTTTCCCGAAGCGCCCCTTTTCCAGATTGCGGAAACGCGATTAGCGCTTCGAGAACTGGAACGAACGGCGGGCCTTGGCGCGGCCGTACTTCTTACGCTCGACGACGCGGCTGTCGCGGGTCAGGAAGCCGTGCGGCTTCAGAACCTTGCGCAGTTCCGGCTCGTAGTGGGTCAGGGCGTGCGACAGGCCGTGGCGGATCGCGCCGGCCTGGCCCGACAGGCCCGAACCTTCGACGGTGCAGATCACGTCGAACTGGGTTTCACGCTCGGTGACGACCAGCGGCTGGGCGATCATCATGCGCAGAACCGGACGAGCGAAATACTGCTCCTGGTCCTTGCCGTTGATGGTGAACTTGCCGGTGCCCGGCTTCACCCACACGCGGGCGATCGCGTTCTTGCGCTTGCCGGTCGAGTAGGCGCGGCCTTGAGCGTCCAGCTTCTGGACGGCGGGGGCGGCGTCTTCAGCGGCGCTCGACAGGCCCTTCAGGGCGTCGAAGCCGGTGTTTTCGGTGGTGACGTCGGTCATGCTCAGACGCTCCGGGTGTTCTTGGCCGACTTCGAGGCGAAGTCGATGGTTTCGGGCGACTGGGCGGCGTGGCTGTGCTCGGCGCCGGCGAACAGACGCAGGTGCGTCATCTGCTTGCGGGCCAGCGGGCTTTCCTTCGGCAGCATGCGCTCGACAGCCTTCTCCAGGACGCGTTCCGGGAAACGACCGCCCAGCACCTTGGCCGGGGTGGTTTCCTTGACGCCGCCCGGGTGGCCGGTGTGACGGTAGTACACCTTGTCGGTGTTCTTCTTGCCGGTGAAGACGACCTTGTCGACGTTGGTCACGATGACATAGTCGCCGCAATCGACGTGCGGGGTGTAGTCGCCGCGGTGCTTGCCGCGCAGACGGTTGGCGATGAAGGTCGCGAGACGGCCCACCACGACGCCTTCGGCGTCGATGTGGATCCACTTCTTCTCGACCTCGGCCGGCTTCAGCGAAGCCGTGGTGCTCTTCAGCATAACGAGGAGTCCTTGGGAGACGGGCGAAACGGTGTGCTCTTCCGGCGGAGCGGAGGAACGGAAGGCGCGCTGATAGAGGAAGGCGGATCATCGGTCAACGCCGATCTGCGCACCCGTTTCGCAATATATATCTGTAAAATAAAGGAAAAGTCGAAACGGTATTAAAATACCGCATCTTTTCGGCGCCCCGTGGGGTGTCGGGTGTGGGGTATGGGATGTCCAGCGCACTCTCCTGACCAGTCGTCACCTGCACCTCACCCTCCGACACGACACCCCACGCCCCACGCCCCAATCCCTCCCCCTACGTCCAAAAATGACGTACCGGCGTTCTATCCTGCCTCCATCCCCGGAGGCTCCCATGACCGACGCAGCGCCCCGTCCCGCCCCGACCGACCCCGCCGACGCCGGACAGGCCGTCCTTCCCGACGCCGTCTGGGACGAGGTCCGCGCCGACTATCTGGCCGGCTGGTCCGCGCCCGCCTGTTGCCGCCGCTACGGCGTGGGCTTGAGCACCCTGCGCAAGCGCGCGGCCGAGGAGGGCTGGCGGCGCACCGATCAGCCGTGGACCACGCCCAACGGGCTGGACCGCGATGACGAGGGGCTGGCGCTGGAGGAGAGCGTCGACGGCGATCTGGAGCAGATTCCGCTGGGCGAACTGTCGGTCGTCGCCTTCCAGCGGATGATGCGCGCCGTCCTGCACGGCAACGCCATGGAGGCCCTGCGCTGGCGCCGCGTGCACAACGTCATCCAGTCCGAGGCGGCCGAGATCGAGCGCCGCCAGCGGGCCGCCGAGGTCGAGCGTCTTCAGGCCGCCAGCCGCCGCGACCGCGCCTTCGCCGACCGCGTCCTCCAGGGCGCGCAGGCCGATTACGCGGCCTCCCTGATGGACGATCCGATAGACGGCATAGACGACATAGACGGGATAGACGGTGTATTTTCATCGTCTCCGGCGTCTCCCCCGTCCACCGGGGTCCTGCCCGGCCTCCCCGGCGGCGCGCCGTTCGCGGGACCGCCGTGAGGGGTGATCTCACGCCCAAATTGCTATCGTCATTCCCGACGAAAGTCGGGACCCCGCGGCGCCGCGACGGCGGCGACCGAAGGGCGGCGCGAAGCCGCCAAAAACGGCTGCGTGAAGGTTGGCGCACAACCGCTACGGCCTGCGCTCCCGACAGCTTCGCCCTCGCGGGGGCCGCTGGGTCCCGGATCGCCCGCCCGCTACGCGAGCGCTTGTCCGGGATGACGATAGCGGCAAAGCCCCCCAAACCCCACGCCCCACACCCGACACCCTCAGGACAATCCGCCGCGCCCACTGTCACAGAACCCTGACCGACGCCCGCCATAAGCGCCGCAGTGTCCTCCCGGAGTGCCCGCCCATGCGTCTGAACCGTCGTCACCTCATGGGAACGGGCGGCGCCGCCCTCGCCTTCTCGGGCCTGGCCCGCCACGCCGCCGCCCAGACCTCCGCCGTTGAAGAGACCTACCTCAACCAGATCCACGGCTACGGTCCGCTGAAGGCCGATCCGAACCGCCTGCTCGATCTGCCCGAGGGCTTCACCTATCAGGTCATCGCCCAGAGCGGCGACACCATGGACGACGGCCTGTTCGTCCCCGGCCAGCCGGACGGCATGGCCTGCTTCCCGCTGGACGGCATGCAGGTCGCGCTGGTCATGAACCACGAGCTGAAGGGCTCCAGCAGCCTGCACCGCAACCTCGGTCCCGGCGGCCTGCATCAGGAGCGGCTGGGTCAACTGGACGCCTCCAAAGCGTTCGACACCTACAAGGACGGCCGTCCCCTCCCCGGCGGTTGCTCGACCCTGATCTATGACCTCGCCACCCGTCAGGCCGTCAGCCATCGCCTGACCCTCGCCGGCACCTCGACCAACTGCTGCGGCGGCCCGACGCCCTGGGGCAGCTGGCTCAGCTGCGAGGAGACCATCGAGACCCCCGCCGACGCGGACGTGACCAGGGCCCACGGCTGGGTGTTCGAGGTGCCCGCCTCCGCCACCGGCCCCGTCGATCCCGTGCCGCTGAAGGCCATGGGCCGCTTCGACCATGAGGCCGTCTGCATCGATCCGCGCACCGGCTACGCCTATCTGACCGAGGATGTGAACGACAGCCTGCTGTACCGCTTCATCCCGAACGTCCCCGGCAAGCTGGCCGAGGGCGGCAAGCTGCAGGCCCTCGCCTGGAAGGGCGCCCCGTCCGCCGACACCCGCAATCAGGATGGTCAGCGCAGCTGGGCCGTCGGCGACTGGCGCGAGATCGAGTGGATCGACCTTCACGACGTGGAAGACCCCGCCGGCGACCTGCGCCGGCGCGGCCACCGCGACGGCGCAGCCCTGATCGCCCGTGGCGAAGGCATCTGGTGGGGCGACGACGAGATGTACTTCACCGCCACCTCGGGCGGTCCGATCCGCGCCGGTCAGGTGATGCGTCTGGTCCCCGGCCTGAACGGCGCCGCCGACCGCCTTCAGCTGTTCGTCGAGAGCGCGGACAGGAAGGTCGCCAACATGGCCGACAACATCACCATCGCGCCCTGGGGTCACCTGATCCTGTGCGAGGACAACTACTCCGACGAGATCCGCAACCACCTGAAGGGCGTCACGCCCGAGGGCCAGATCTATGTGATCGCCCGCAACGTCTTCCGGGGGAACTCGGAGTTCGCCGGCGCCTGCTTCTCGCCCGACGGCGAGGTGCTGTTCGTCAACATCATGTACCCCGGCATGACCCTGGCCATCCGGGGGCCGTGGGAGAGCGTGCGGGCGTAACCTCAAGCCCCCCTCGATGGGGGAAGGGAGACGATGCGATCTAGAACAGCCCGCTCACCCGCGGCCCCGACACGAACAACCGGGGCTGCGACCGGCGGACCAGCCACAGGTTCACCGTCGCGGCCGCCAGCACCAGGGCGGCGCCCGCCTGATGCAGGCCGCCCAGCCACATCGGCACCGCGTGCATCAGGGTGATGACGCCCAGCGCCGCCTGCAGCCACAGGGCCATGGCCACCACGAAGGCGCTCGCACCCAGACCTTCCGCCAGCCGCCAGCGCCAGGCCTGCACCGCATAGATCGTCCCGCCGATCAGCAGGCCATAGGCGAAGATGCGGTGGTTGAACTGAACGAGCGCCTGATCGTGCAGGAAGGCCAGCGCGCCCTTGCCCCACTCCACCGGCGGCAGGAGGTCGCCGTTCATCAGCGGCCAGTCGGTATAGACGAAGCCCGCCTTGGCCCCGGCCACGAGGCCGCCCAGCAGGCACTGGAAGAAGACCGCGCCCAGCAGGATGGCCGCGCCCCGGCTCCAGCCCTCGGGCGAGCGCGAATGCTCCTCCCCGTTCCAGGCCTCCAGCCCGGTCCAGATCAGGCCCATGAAGATGATGAGCGCCAGCCCCAGATGGGTCGCCAGCCGCTCGGGAGCCACGTCCACGCGCTCGCTCAGTCCGCTGGTGACCATCCACCAGCCTATCAGCCCTTGCAGGCCGCCAAGGCCCAGCAGGACCACGCAGCGCAGGATCAGGCGGCGCGGCAGCTTCCGGATCGCCAGGAAGACGAAGAACGGCAGGGCGAAGACCACCCCGATCAACCGGCCCAGCAGGCGGTGGAACCACTCCCAGAAGAAGATGCCCTGGAACTCGGCCAGACTCATGCCCGCATTGACCTGCTGGTACTGCGGGATCGCCTTGTACTTCTCGAAGGCGTCCATCCAGTCGGCGTGGTTCATCGGCGGCAGCGCGCCCATGATCGGCTTCCACTCGGTGATCGACAGGCCTGAGCCGGTCAGGCGCGTCACGCCGCCGACCACCACCATGGCGAACACCATGACCGCCACGGTCCACAGCCAGATCGCCACCGACCGGCTCTGATCCCTACCGCCAAAACGCTTCATTCGACGCCTGCCGTTCCGAACGTTACACTGCCGGTCGCGCCACTCGTCGCGCCCGGACCTGTGCGGTATGCCCGTGCATGAGGGCGAGATCGAGTCGCTTTTCGGCGCATCGTCGCCGCACGTGGAGAGGCCGTTTGCAGTACGCCGATATCGTCACCGCCGTCGTGGCCGCCTTCGCCCTGGCCTGGCTGGCCGATCTGCTGACCGGCCGTCGCGGTCTGTTCGCCACCTCGCTGGTCGCGGCCACGGGCGCCGTCGCCGGCTGGTTCCTCGCCGTGCGGGTGTTCGGGGTCTCCACCATGGACGAATGGGGCTGGGTCCTGTGGTCGATGATCGGCTCGGCCGTCGCCCTGGTCGCCTTCTTCCTCTTCCGCAGCAAACGCTGATGGGCGGCAGCACCCGACGCTTCATCGCCATGATCGGCGTTCTGGCCTTTCTGGCCCTGTGGATCTGGGGCGTCATCGCCCTGCGCGGCCTGTTCCCGGCCGGCATGCTGCTGGACCTGCTGTTCTTCGCCGTCGGCGGCGTCGGTTGGGGCGTGCCCCTCTATCCGCTGTTCAAATGGGCCGAGAGCGGCAAGGACTGAGCCGCTCTACGGTCGGGGCGCGACCACGGCGTAGGTCGCGTTGACGGCGTCCAGCACCAGTATCCGGTCCACGAACAGCTTGTTGCCGGTCATCCCGCCCATGCCCGAGGCGCGCATGGCGTTGGCCTGCGCGGCGTCCACACCCTCCATATAGGCGACCTCCCGCAGCGGGACCGTAGTGTCGCCGAAGCGCGCGACGCTGGCGCTCGGGGCGACATGGGCGGTCAGGGTGCGGCCCCACGAGTTGACCGGGAAGCTGGTCTCGCCCGCCCCGCCGTTCGTCTTGGCCAGCCAGTCCTCATGGCTGGTCAGCAGGGCGAAGGCGCTCGATCCGGTGTCCAGCATGATGTTCTTGGCCTCGCCGTCGATCACCATTCCGGTCAGGATCACGCCGCGCGGGGTGAAGATGAAGGGGATGGTCTGATCAGCCCCGACCAGTCCTTCCGGAGCGGCGGGACCGACGAAGATGCGGTTGCGCGGATAGTCGATCACCAGAACCCGGCCCCGCAGCAGATCGGCGCCGACGGTGCCGATGATGTCGATCCGGTCCGGCTCGTCCCAGGCGATGCCTCCGCTTGATC
Organism: Brevundimonas sp. FG8; assembly: GCF_057808845.1. Lineage (NCBI taxonomy): Bacteria > Pseudomonadati > Pseudomonadota > Alphaproteobacteria > Caulobacterales > Caulobacteraceae > Brevundimonas > Brevundimonas sp. FG8. The sequence goes on from NZ_JBMDIU010000006.1 coordinate 81,879, forward strand.
CGCCCTGAACGACGCGCACGTTCGCGGCTTCGGCCCGCACCTCTCCCATCGAGAAGACGAAGCGGCTGACCGCGCCGTCCGCTCCTGCGGCCAGCCCCGGCACGCGGGCGGTCAGGCTGTCCAGCTTGTCCTTCATCAGCACCGTCGACGGCGCCCCGAGGTCGAACTGCATGTACAGGGTCTTGGGCGCGCCCTCGATCCGGACCGGGACGATCAGCGCGGCGTGCGGCTCCGTCCGGTCGCCGAACCGCGCCGCCTGCCACAGGAAGCCGAACTCACGCCCGTCGTTCCGCAGGGCCAGTTGAGGGGCCGACTGAGGCGACTGCGCCAGCGCCGGGGCCGCCAGCCCCAGGACCGCGACAGTGAACAGGGCCTTCGCCCACGACAGGATGCGCAACATCTCTTCCCCCGACAGCCCTGATCGCCAGCCCGCGATCCTCAAGGGCTAACAGCCGTCCGGTCCGGCGGCACCTTAAACATCATCCATGAAGCGCCGGCGGACAGCGCTCGAACCGCGCCCGCGGCCTATCAGCCAGATCTTCGCCTGGGGCATCACCGGGGACCGGGTTCTCAAGACCCGCCAATAGCTCGACGATCTCGCAGAGGAAACGCCGCGCACCCAGCTAAACTGAGTCCATCACACAGCGGGCCTGAACACCTGGTCCGTTTCCATCCGTCCGGTTTACGGCGCAGGTTGAAAACCCGGGATATCCAAAGGCGGATCGCCATCCCGTCCTTCATTTTGCATCCAATCCGTTGACCCATTGCATTCACAAGGTCTAGACACGGTGCAAGAGCCGCCCGCGAGCGGCCTATGCCCTGCGAGGATCCAGGAATGCCCGGCGAGACCATCAGGATAATCGTGCCCACCGGCTCGCTAGGCGCCGGCGCGCTTGAGGAAGAAATCCGCTACGGTCTGTCAAAAGGGGCGCACGCCATCGCGACCGATGCCGGTTCAACCGACAGCGGCGCCGCCTATCTCGCCCTCGGCATCTCCAAGAACAACAAGGGCTCGGTCAAGCGCGACCTGACGATCCTGATGAGGGCCGGCGCCGAGGCGGGCATACCGGTCGTCATCGGCACCAGCGGTCAGGCCGGCGGCGACAAGAACCTCGACTGGACCCGCGACATCGTCCTCGAGGTCGCACGCGAACTTGGCATCACGCCCCGCATCGCGCTTCTGTACTCCGAACAGGACAAGACGACGCTCAAGACCCTGAACGGCGAGGGCCGCATCACCCCGCTGGCCCCGCTCGGCCCGCTCGACGACGCTACGATCGACGCCTGCGAGCACATCGTCGCCGCCATGGGACCCGAACCTTATATGGCTGCGCTTGAGGCGGGCGCCGACATCATCCTGGGCGGCCGCACGACCGACACCGCCGTCCTCGCCTGTTTCGCCCTGCTGCACGGCGCGCCGGTCGGGCCGTCCTGGCATGCCGGCAAGGTCGCCGAATGCGGCGCCCAGTGCACCGTCTACCGCGACCGGGGCTCCGGCGTCCTGATCTCGATCGGCCAGGACGGCTTCGAGGTCGAGCCCCTGACGCAGAACAACCGCTGCGACCCCGAAAGCGTGTCGGCCCACATGCTTTATGAGAACAGTGACCCGTTCCGCCTCACCGAGCCCGGCGGGGTGCTGGACGTCACCGACGCGGTCTACACCCCGATCGATGACCGCACGGTCAAGGTCACCGGGTCGGTCTGGGAGCCCAGGCCCTATACGATGAAGCTCGAGGGCGCCGCCGCCAGCCGGTACCAGACGGTCATGCTGATCGGGATCCAGGACCCTGAGGTCATGGCCCGGGTGGACGAGTTCCACGACAAGATGCTGGGCGCCCTCTACCACCGGGTTCACAGCACCATCGGCGAGGCCGCCGGCGATTTTCACATCTCGCTGCGCATGTACGGCTGGAACGCGGTCTCGGGCGACAAGCCGCCGGAGGGGACGCCGCCGCCGCGGGAGATCGGCGTCCTGTTCGTCGCCACGGCGGACAGCCAGGAGATGGCGTCGCAGATCGCCAAGGCCTGCAACCCCTACTTCTTCCACTTCCCGCTCTCCATGGACAAGGAGTTGCCGAGCTACGGCTTCGCCTTCACGCCCGCTGACATCGACCGGGGTCCGGTCTACGAATTCAAGCTGAACCATGTGGTCCATGTCGACGATCCAATGGCGCTGGTCCGCACCGAATGGGTCGACCTGCGTAAGGTGGAGGCCGCCTGATGCCGACCGTGAATGACGTCTGCCACCATGTGCGCTCCAAGAACGCCGGCCCCTACTGGGTGACCTTCGATCTCTTCTTCAAGGATGCGGACGGGTTCGCGAAATACGCCGACAGCCCGGCCCTGGGGCCGCAACTGATCGAACGCCTTTTCGGCGCGGACCCGGCGCTGGTGAAGCGATTCTCCGTGCCGAGCCTGAACGTGGTCAAGATCTCCTATGCCCGCTCCTCCCCCCAGGGCGGAATGGTCGAGCGCGACATGCACTGCGGCCAGCAGTTCGTCCGCCTGCTTGACGTGGAACTCGATACGCCCGCCACAGCGTAGCGCCTCGGTCCAGCCCGTCCTTACGACGCCCGCCCCGTCCACGGAGAACCCCATGTCGTCCTCAAGCCGCCGGGTCGTCGTCACCCAACGCTTCTTCGACGCCGAGACACGCGCCTGGCTGGAGCAGCACGACTGCGAGGTCGTCATCGCCGATCTACCGCCCGGAAAGGGCGACGGCGACCTCACCCCCGCCGAGCTTGAAGGCCTGCTGGCCGGAGCGGCGGGCTGGATCGTCGGCCACGCCCGCGTGACCCGCGACCTGCTGACCGCCCTGCCCCGGCTTCAGGTGATCTCCAGGCGGGGCGTCGGCTATGAGCGGGTCGATACCGACGCCGTGCGCGACCTTGGCCGCGTCGCCTGCATCGCCGCAGGCGGCAATGACGCCTCCGTGGCCGATCATGTCGTCGCGATGATGCTGGCGCTGGGCCGCCGGTTTCGGGAAAGCCAGGACCGGATGCTGGGCGGCGACTGGTCGATCCTCATGGGCTCCGATCTCTATCGTAAGACGGTCGGGATCGTGGGCCTGGGCCGGATCGGTCGCAGTGTGGCGCAAAGGCTTGAGGGATTCGAGGCGGAGATCCTGGTCCACACCCCGACCTTCGACGTGGAAGACCTCGGCGGCCGCATGACGCCCGTCGGCCTGGACGACCTGCTCGCCCGATCCGACTATGTCACCCTGCACGCGCCCCTGAAGGCGGAGACCCGGTTCCTGATCGACGCCGCCGCCCTGACCCGGATGAAGCCCACGGCCTTCCTCATCAACGCCGCCCGGGGCGGTCTGGTCGACGACCTGGCCCTGCTCGAGGCGCTGAGCTCGGGCGCGATCGCGGGCGCCGGCCTGGACACCTTCATGAGCGAGAGCGATCCCGGCTATCGACCGACGACGGAGGCTCTGCTGGCCCTGCCGAACGTCGTGGCGACGCCCCATGCCGCCGCATCATCTCGCGAAGGCCTGGACCGGACGAACCGGGTCGCGGCCCGGTGCGTCGTCGACGTTCTGGACGGCGGCCGCCCGCCCGCCGCCTGCGTGGTCGCCGACGGGCGGGCCGTGGCTCCGGCGTGACGACATCCGACCCGACCGCAGGGCGGCCGCCTGAAGGGCTGCTCAGACATCTGTTTGACGTCGCGGTCGCCGCCGCCATGCCGCGCTTCGTTCTGCCGTCCTGTCTTCCTGAGTCCCCCGTCGGCCGCACGGTCGTGGTCGGGGCCGGAAAGGCGGCGGCGGAGATGGCCTGTGCGCTCGAGGCCCATTGGTCCGGACGGCTGTCAGGTCTGGTGATTGTTCCGTACGGCTCGCACCCCTCCCCGACCCGCATCAGAGTCCTGGAAGCCGGCCATCCCGTGGCAGACGCCGCCGGCGTCTCCGCCACAACGGCCTTGATGGGCGAACTGCAGGATCTGACGGCGGAGGACCTCGTGGTCTGCCTTCTCTCCGGCGGAGGATCGGCGCTTCTCTGCGCGCCAGCGCCCGGCGTCACCCTTCAGGACAAGCAGGCGGTGACACGGACCCTCCTGCGCAGCGGGGCGACGATCTCGGAGATCAACACGGTTCGCAAACACCTCTCCGCGGTCAAGGGCGGAAGGCTGGCCGATCTGGCCCGCCCCGCCCGCCTGGTGACCCTGGCCATCTCCGATGTTCCCGGTGACGATCCGTCCGTGCTGGCGTCGGGCCCCACCCTGCCCGATCCGACAACCCGGGAGGCCGCGCTGGCGATCCTGGCCCGCCATGCGCCTGACGCGCCTCAGGGCGTCCTCGACTGGTTGGGGGACCCTCGCTCGGAGACGTCCTGGCCGGACCCGGATCATCTCCATGATCTGCGGGTGATCGCGACCGCGGACCAGGCCTTGAGCGCTGCCGCCGTGGTCGCCCGGGTCCAGGGCTATGAACCCTTGGTGCTGGGCGGCGCGATTGAAGGCTCGGCCGAGGCCGTCGCGGCCGACCACGCCGCCCTGGTCAGACGCGTCCTCGCCGGCGAAGGGCCTGTCCGGCCGCCCTGTGTGATCCTCTCCGGCGGCGAGACCACGGTTACAGTGCGCGGTGCCGGCCGCGGCGGGCGCAACACCCAGTTTCTTCTGGCGCTCGCCCTCGCCCTTCAGGGCGTTCCTGGCGTTCATGCCCTGGCGGCCGACACCGATGGTATCGATGGGTCCGAAGACAACGCCGGGGCCGTGATCGCGCCGGACACCCTGCGCCGGGCCCAGGCGCTGGGTCTGGACGCGCGCAACGCCCTGACCTCGACCGACGCCTGGAGCGTCTTCGACAGCCTCGACAACCTGGTCGTCACAGGGCCGACCGGGACCAACGTCAATGATTTCCGGGCGATCCTGATCGAGGGACCGCCCGCCCCGTCCAAGGAGCCGACATGACGCCGAACCGTCACTACCGCATCGCCGTCATTCCGGGTGATGGCATCGGCAAGGAGGTCGTGCCGGAGGGTCTGCGCGCGCTTGAGGCTGCGGCCGCCCGCTACGGCTTCACCCTGGACTGCGACCCTTTCGACTTCGCCTCATGCGACTACTATCTGGAGCATGGTCAGATGATGCCGGGCGACTGGAAGGCACGGATCGGAGGTCATGACGCCATCTTCTTCGGCGCGGTCGGCTGGCCCGATACCGTGCCGGACCACGTCAGCCTGTGGGGCTCGCTGATCCAGTTCCGGCGGGAGTTCGACCAGTATGTGAACCTGCGTCCGGTCAAGCTGATGCCGGGCGTGCCCAGCCCCCTGGCCGGCCGAAAGCCCGGCGACATCGACTTCTATGTCGTGCGCGAGAACACCGAGGGCGAATACTCCTCCATCGGCGGCCGGATGTTCCCCGACACGGACCGCGAGATCGTCCTGCAGGAGACGGTCATGACCCGCACGGGCGTCGACCGGATCCTGAAGTACGCCTTCGACCTGGCCCAGCGGCGCGAGAAGAAGCACCTGACCTCGGCCACCAAGTCCAACGGAATCTCCATCACCATGCCCTATTGGGACGAGCGGGTGGAGGCGATGGCCCCGGCCTATCCCGAAGTGCGCTGGGACAAATACCATATCGACATCCTGACGGCCCATTTCGTGCAACATCCGGACTGGTTCGACGTGGTCGTCGCCTCCAACCTGTTCGGCGACATCCTGTCGGATCTGGGTCCCGCCTGCACCGGCACGATCGGCATCGCGCCGGCGGGCAACATCAATCCGGAGCGGACCTTCCCCTCCCTGTTCGAGCCCGTCCACGGTTCGGCGCCGGACATCGCCGGCCAGGGGATCGCCAATCCGGTCGGCCAGATCTGGTCGGCCGCCCTGATGCTGGACCATCTGGGCGAGCGGGACGCCGCCGCCGCCATCGTCGCCGCGATCGAACAGGTCCTGGCCGACCCCGCCTTGCGGACCCGCGACCTCGGGGGGCCGCTCGGTACGATCGACTGCGGCAAGGCCATCGCGGCCGCGGTCCGCTAGGCGGACGACGCGCCATCCAGGCCGCCGGTGCGGACCAGGCGCCGGAGGCCTTCGGCGTCCAGGATCTCGATGCGGGCGTAGTGAATCCGGATCACGCCGCCTCGCTCGAAGGTTTTCAGCGTGCGATTCAGCGTCTGCCGGCTTACCCCCACGATCAGGGCCAGTTCCGCCTGGCGAATGGCGAGGGGCGCAAGGCCCACGTCCTGTGCTGCGCCAAGCAGGGCGGCCGCGACTCGGGCCGGCAGAGCCTGCACCACCCGCTGTCCGATGAAGGCCAGGGCGGCGCGCTGGTGCGCGCAGGCCAGCAGCGCCAGATCGTGATGCAGGGCCGGAAGGCGTTCGGCCAACCGCTGGTAGGCGGCGTCGGACACGTGCATCAGGGTCGTTCGCCCGGATGCGACGGCGTCCTGGGGCCTGGGACCGCCGTCCAGGGTCGACAGCTCGCCGAACCAGGCTCCCGGCCCCAGGCTCTGCACCAGGACCTCAGCGCCCGCGACCGGATAGTCCAGGAGCCTGACGCGGCCTTCCACGACGCCCCAGAGACCGTTCGGCGGATCTCCGGTGGCGTAGATCCGGGCGCCGTCCGGCCGGGTGACGAGAACGGCGGCGTCCAGCAGGGCCGTACGGCGCGCCTCCGGGATCGCCCCGAACCAGGGATCCTGAAGCATCAGGAAAGTGCGGGCGGGAAGGATGGTCATCGCGGCGTACTGTCGCTGATTGTCGCGCAGGCGACAATCCCGGGCGCGGCCGTCGCTAGTCTGCACCCTGCACATAGGGAGAATGATCATGACAGCGCTTCTGAAGACCGCCTCAAACGTCCGGGACCGGGTCTCGCCGGAGGAATGGGCCGCCCGCGTCGACCTTGCGGCGGCCTATCGGCTGGTCGCCCTTCACGGCTGGGACGACCTGATCTTCACCCACCTGTCCGCGCGTGTCCCCGGTCCGGAGCACCATTTTCTCATCAACGACTACACCCTGATGTTCGAGGAAATCACCGCCTCGAACCTGATCAAGATTGATCTGAACGGCGAGCCGGTGGACGGCGCGCCCGGGGCCGTGAACCGGGCGGGCTTCATCATCCATTCCGCCATCCACGCCGCCCGCGACGACGCCCAGGCCGTCATTCATCTGCATACGCCGCACGGCCAAGCGGTCTCGGCGATGAAGGAAGGCCTTCTGCCCCACACCCAGACAGCCATGATCGCCCATCACGATGTCGCCTATCACGACCACGAAGGCATCGCCGACGCCCTGGATGAACGCGAGCGCATCGTCGCCGACCTGGGCGACCGGAACGCCCTGATCCTGAGGAACCACGGCACGCTGACCGTGGGATCGAGCGTGGCGGAGGCCTTCATCCGGATGTATTTCCTCGAACGCGCCTGCGAGGCCCAGGTCCTGATGCTCGCCGCGGGTCGGCAGGCTCTGAACGATCCGCCCACGGGCGCCGTGGAGACCGTTCGGGCCCAGGCCCGCTCCCCCCAGGCTAAGATGATCGCCGAACGGGTGGCCTGGCCGGCGCTCCTGCGCAAACTCGACCGCAAGGCCCCGGGCTATCAGGATTAGTCGTCGACCCGCCGGGCGCGGGCTGGCGTATCCCACCCGCCGACGAGGTGGCGGGCGAAGAAGGGTGCGAGTTGATCGACCGCGGGGCCGACGTATTCCGGCTTGTCGCAAAGGTCGCAATGGCCGGCGTCCTCCACCACGAAGGGGGGCCTTGTCCGTGGCGGTTGAGAGGGCGTGCAGCCGCTCGCCCGCCTCGTACTGGCCCGTCGATCCGCGCCGGCCGCTGACGATCACCAAAAGGGGCTGGATCAACAGCTCCGGCACAAGCCTGAAGGCGTCGAACGCCAGGCCCGACACGATCATGCGCGAAGTCAGCCAGGCATTGGCGACCTCGGCGAAATGCGTGCGCCGCGCCAGCTTGGGCTTCCAGGAAGAATGAGACGGCGGCTTGTCCCCGAAGCGCCCGGCGGAGGCCCGGAGCACGCCGTAGGTCGAGGCCGGGAGGTCAGATGGCCATCCGGCGGCCTCCAGGAGGCGGACGTCCTAGAGGGTCGCGATGGCGGGGGCCGATGTCAGCGGTCATGAGCGGTTTCGGCGGAACAGATCAGGGAGGATCTTGCGGCGGGGCGACGGCGTGGGCGGTTCGCGCGTCAGGCGTTGCGCCAGCCTCCGCGCCAGGAAGGGACCGATCGCCAGCACCATCAGAAAACGCACCAGCTGTCCTCCCAGGATGAAGGGCAGATCCACCGGCGTGGACGTGGCGATGATCAGGATGGTGTCGGTTCCCCCCGGGCTGGTCGCCAGCCAGGCGGTCAGCCAGTCGACCCCGGTGATCACCTTGACCCCGACCGCCAGCCCCCCGCAACAGGCAAGCAGCGCCGCCAAGGCGGCCAGGACGCGCGGCAGCATGCGTGCGCTGTAGGCCAGGGCTTCGCGGGTGAACCCCAGGCCGACGCTCCATCCGACCACGGCATAGGCGAACGCCGCGACAAGGACCGGCAGTTCGAGACGCAGCACGCCCATAGCCTGCAGCGCCGAACCCGCCAGCATGGGGACGAGAAAAGGCCCCGCCGGCATCCTCGAGACCTTTCCCGCCCAGCCGGCGGCGGCGGCCAAGGCCAAGGTGATTCCCACGCCGACCGGGTCTGCGAAGTCGAACCAGGCCGCGGGCGGGTGGGCGGGGGCCGACCCTTTCAGCTGGGCGAGCCCCATGGCCAGCAAGGCGACGACGAGCAGCCGCAGATACTGGATGATGGCGACCAGACGCCGATCCCCGCCCAACGCTCCGGACATCAGGACCATGGCGGTGGAGGCTCCCGGGGCCAGCGCCCAGATCGCCGTCGTGCCCGGTAGCCATCCGCGGGCCGCCATCACCCAACCGAACCCCAGGCAGACGGCCAGGGTCGAGGCGGCGAGCCCGACATAGAGGGGAAGATGAGCGAGAACCCCGCCCCAGAACCCGGCCGTCGCCGAGGCGGCGATCAGGCAACCGACCAGGGCCTGGGCGGCGCCGAAGACCAGCGGAGCCGGCCGGATCGTCGCGCCTCTCAGCCCGAACAGAAGACCGGCAGCCATAGGGCCCAGCAGCAGCGCCGCCGGCGCGCGGATCGCCTGCAGCATCAGCACGAACGCCGCCGATACGGCCACCAGGGCCGCCCATCGCCAAGTACGGGACAGCGGGGTCGGGCCGCGGTCCCCCGTCTCAGGCGTCATGGAGAGCGATCACCCGACCCGGAACGGGAAGGCGGCTGAGGCCAGCCCCGCCGCGATCAGAACGAGGCAGGCCAGGACGGCCCACTTGAGCGAGAACCGCTGCGCGGCCCCCACATCGACCTTGAGCAGACCGCAGACCAGATAGATGGCCGCGATCAGCGGGCTCATGGCGTGAACCGGCAGGGCGGTCAGGGACGCCCGCGCGATCGCCTCCGGCGGCACGCCATAGTGGCCGGCCGTCTCGGCCATCACCGGCAGGATGCCGAAATAGAAGGCGTCGTTAGACATGAAGAAGGTCAGGGGCATACTGACCAGGGCGGTGATCGGCGCGAAATACGGCCCCAGCTGGGGCGGAATCGCCGACACCAGAGAGGCCGCCATGGCTTCGACCATGCCGGTTCCCTGCAGAATTCCGGTGAAGGCGCCCGCGGCGAAGATCAGCAGCACGATGTTGACGACATTTTCCGCATGCGCCGCGATCCGTTTCCGCTGGGACCTCAGGCTCGGATAGTTGACGATCAGCGCGATGGCGAAGGCGCTCATCATCATCACCGGCAAGGGCGCCAGGCCGAGCAGAAGGCCGGCCATCAGGCCAAGGGTGAGCGCCAGATTGAAGAAGAACAGCTTCGGGCGACGCACTTCGGCATGCGGTTCGGGATCGCCGTCCTCAGCCATCCCCGCCGTCCCGGACGTGGGCCCCAGCGGCAGGGGCTGCAGCGTCAGCGCGCCCAGACGCTTGCGCTCGGAGAGGCCCATGCGCCAGGCGACGAAGACGGCGAAGGCCGTGCCCGCCAGCATGGTCGGCATCATCGGCAGGAACAGCAGCGCCGGATCAATGCTCAGGGCCGTGGCGGCTCGCGCGGTGGGACCGCCCCAAGGGATCAGGTTGGTGACCGAGGTGGCCAGCCCCAGCAGCAACGCAAGAATGAGGGGATTGAGCCCCAGACGACGGTAAACCGGCAGCATGGCCGAGATAGTGACCAGGGCCGTGGTCGCCCCGTCCCCATCCAGCGACACAATCGTGGCCAGAAGCGCCGTGCCGATGGTGACCCGCACCGGATCGTCGCCCACCGTCCGCAGCACGAACCGCACCAGCGGATCGAACAGACCGGCGTCGATCATGATCCCGAAATAGAGGACGGCGAAGGCCAGCATCAGCGCCGTCGGCGTCAGCGCCGTTACCCCTTCGACCATCATCGCGCCGAGCCCGGCGCCCGCGCCCGCGAGCAGTCCGAAGATCAAGGGCACCAGGATCAGGGCGGTGATCGCCGACAGACGCCGGGTCATGATCAGGACCATAAAGGTCAGGATCATTCCCGCACCCAGCAGGGCCGGATTTTGAAGAGCGGTCAGGGGCACGGCGCGGCTTTCAAAAGGGCGGCCTGCCGGCGAACCGGCAGGCCGAAAGGCTCAGGAAAGGCCCTCCGCCGGGAGCGGTGGAAGGCCCGGGGGTCGTCAGAGAGTCCAGTTGAACGACAGGCCGTAGGTGCGCGGCGGCGCATAGGCGCCGAAATTGGCCCCCAGGAAAGCCCCTTGGAAAGAGCGGGTCACCTCGTCGGAGAGGTTCTTGCCCCATAGTGACACCGACCAGCGATCGGAGGCCGGCGTATAGATGATCCGGGCGTCGTACATGTTGGTCGGTTCGCGCCGCTCGGGCCCGGTGTTGGAGTTATCCTCGTAGATGAGGCTTTCGTAGCGATAGTCGATCGCCGCCCGGATCACGGCGCCGTCAGCCAGGTCCCAGTCGTAGGAGGGCGACAGGACCAGCTTGTGCTTCGGCGCCCGCGCGATCCGGTTGCCTGCGTAGTTCGTCGTGGCGTCGACGACGTAGTCGTCAAAGGTCGCGTCGGTATAGCCGTAGCCGGCCACGATCCGGGCGCCGCCGAAGGGCCGCCAGCTCAGATAGGTCTCATAGCCGTTGATGGTCGCGGCCCCGGCGTTGTCGGTGAGCACCTGGCCGCTGGGCAGGGTGCGGCGCGTTTGAAGGTCGGTGTAGTCGATGGTGTAGAGGGTGTTGTTCCAGATGAGGCGACCGTCGAGGAAGGTGCTCTTCTGGCCGATCTCGAACTGGGTGGCGTACTCCGGCTCGAAGGGGTCCGCGGCCTCCGCGGCGGTCCCCGGGAGATCCTGGAAGCCCCCGCTCTTGAAGCCCCGCGACACCATCACATAGAGCAGGTGGTTGTCGGCCAGCTTGTAGTCGGCCCCCACGCGCCAGGTCAGGGCGTCGAAGGTGGCCGAGGCCGAGACGTCGAACGCCTCCTCGCCGCGGAAGATGGAATCTCCGGCGGTGTTGGAAATCCGGTAGTCTTTTTCATCTTCCGAGTAGCGCAGGCCCGCGATCAGCGAGAACCGCTCGCCGATCGGCACGGTCACGTCGCCGAACACCGCATAGCTCGTCAGCTGGGCGTCCTGGGTGTAGGTTTCCGTCCCCTCCCCGCCCAGATCGAGGATCAGGGTGTCGAGGCGGCGAGTGTCGCTGTTGTAGTTGTAGAGTCCGGCCACCCACTGGACCGGGCTTCCCGGCAGGGACGACAGCCGCAGTTCGTGGCTGGAGGCGTCCGTCTGTTCGTCGTTGCCGCCCGAAATCTGGATGAAGTTGGTCGTCGGATTGCCGCCGTCAAAATCATAGGCGGTGCTGTAGTCCAGGTTCCGGTAGCCGCCGAGATAGGTCAGGGTGGCGAAGGACAGGTCGAACTGGGCCTCGGCCCTCAGGCCCCAGGTGTCGCGGTTCTGATAGCCGTCCGTGGAGCCCGCGAAGCTGTCGCGGTCGGGGTTCGGCGTCCAGAACATCGACAGCGGGTCGCTGTCATCCAGGTCGAGCACCCGGTTGGCGGGACCGGCCGCCCGATCCCGCGTGCCGTCGATGGTGAAGGCCAGCCGGACGGTGTCGGAGGGTTCGGCCGCGATCTGGATGCGGCCGCTGAGGGTGTCCTGGTCATCAACCTCGCCGCCGGTGAAGCTGTTGTCGGTATAGCCGTCGTGGGTGCGCCAGCTGCCGCTGGCCCGCACGGCGGCGCGGCCGTCCGCGAACGGCGCATTCACCACGGCAGCCCCTTCCAGCCGGCCGTAGTTGCCGATGGTGGCCTCTGTCGAGGCTCCGAAGGCGTTGAGGTCGGGCCGCTGGGTGACCACATTGATCGCCCCGCCCACGACGTTGCGCCCGTAGAGGGTGCCCTGCGGTCCCTTCAGCACCTCGATCCGTTCGATGTCGAAGGCGTCGAAGGCGACCATCCCGGGGCGCCCCAGATAGATCTCGTCCAGGAATACCGCCGCGCTCGGATCGCCCGCGGCCCCGCGATCGGTCGATCCGATCCCACGGATGGCGATCCGCGGCTGGGAGGCCGGGAAGGCGTCGAACTGCAGGCCGGGCGTTCGCGTCGCCACATCGTCGACGTCCTTGATGCGCGCCTGTTCGAGATCTTCGGCGCCGAACGCCGTCACGGTGACGGGTACGTCCTGCAGGCGCTGGGTGCGCCTCTGGGCGGTGACGATCACCTCGTCGAGTTGCGACGCCTGAGGCTCCTGCGGCGGGGGCGCGGCCTGCGCCCAGGCGGAGGCGGCTGTCATCAGAGCAGTCATAGCTACGCCGGTCGCCAGCGCCTTGCGGCTGTTGAAGTCCATCTCGCCCTCCCTGGGTCGTGTTCTTTATCCGCCGGTCAGACCGGTCGGTTCGGGAGGTTATTCAGACTGGATGCGAGACGTCAACAGATTGGATGCAAAATGACTCAGCATTGGATGCGCAACATGACCGCCTGGTCAGCGAAGCGTCGCCAGGGCATGAACCCTGGCCTTGGTCGCCATGACGTGGGCGGTCATCAGGCGCTCGGCCGCGTTCGGATCGTCGGCCCGTATCGCCGCGAGGATCTCCTCGTGGTCCTCCTGAGACCGCCGGATATGCTCCGGGGGCGTCGATGGGATCTGCCGGAGCCGCTGGGGGACCTGAGCGGCCACCACGGGCGACGTCCGTATGACGTCCCCCGTCACGGGCGCCAGGATGGTCATGCGCATGGCATTGCGCAGGACGGGGTTGCGCGCCGCGATGTTGATCGCCCGATGGATGATCCAGTTGAGCTCATACCACTCGGCCTCAATAACGGCGGACCAGGCCCCCCGATCGACGATCGCGCGCCCCTTGGCGATGCAGGCGGCGACAAGCTCCAGCTCCGACGGCTCCCATCCGTATTCAACGGACAGCCGCGCCGCCGTCCCCTCCAGCGCCGCCCGCACCTCGATCGAGGCGAGAATATCGCCGATGGTCACGGACCGGACCATGTAGCCCCGATTGACGCTGTACTGGACCACGCCTTCGGCGGACAGTACGGCCAAGGCGCTGCGGATCGGCGTGCGTGAGACGTTCATCTCCGTGGCCAGGGCCTCGGCGCGCAGCCGGGACCCGGGCGCGATCTGACCGGTCAGGATTCGTTCCCGCAAGGTGGACAGCACCGTATGGGTGGCGGGCTCGGTGTTGGGCGGGTCGGCCAACAGTTCGGTTTGATCGGCAGGCGCGACCTCGGGCATGGGCGTAGTCTCGGCGGAAATGAGCGCCCATGGTGGCGACAAGCCCAGGCGGTGACAACCGTCGGACACGGCAAACCGCCGCGCCGGGTGCGATTGGCCCGGCGCGACGGCCGCAAGGCCGGCCCCGTGGTCGGTCAGAAGGCCCGATAGACGGCGAAGCCGACCCGGGCCTGGTTTTCCGAGCCCTCCTGGGTCACGATCGGCGTATCCGCGGCTTGATCCAGCAGGCGGTCGTAGGACGCCAGCAGCGCGATTCCCCAGCGAGCGTTCAGCTGGTAACGCGCGGAGGCCGAAAGGCCGACGCTTTCGACGCCGGAGTCGGCCCGGTAGGCGGCCAGACCCGAGGCCGCCGCGCCGACGGCGGTCACGCCGTAGTAGGTTTGCATATAGTCCTCGTCGGCCCAGACGATATTGGCGCCGACGCTGTAGCTCAGTCTGTCGCTGACCGGAGCGGCCCAGGAGAGGTCGGCCGTGACCGTATAGCCCCCGTCGACGCCGCCCAGATCGGCGAGCACCTTGGCGCCCGCGCCGATCCGCCCCGAACCCACATTCCATCCGATGTTCGCAAAGACGCCGCCCTCGACCGCGCCGTCGATGCTGGGAAGAAGGCGGACGACGGCGTTGTCGATATCGTCGTCTCGGCCGGACCGCCAGCCGAGGATCGGGCCGGCCTGGAACCGATCGCCGGACAAGAGGTCGAGCTTGAGGTCCAGGCCCTCCATCGACAGTGTGCGGCCGCCAAGCTCGTACTGGAATCCTATGAAGGGAAGCGGCTGGAACTCGTAATCGTCAGAGCCCCGGAATTGCGGACGATAGAGGCCGGCGACGCCCACCAGCGGGTGGAACCCGTCGTCTTCGCCGTCCTGGGCGAAGGCGGACGGGGCGAGCCCGAGGACGAGGAGACCGGCCGCGGTCGCGGTCGTCAGTCTGGGCAAGGAGAGGAACATGGCGATCTCGTTCAAGACGTTGGGGAGGACGGGGCGGAACCCCCGGGGTCGACCTTGGAAAGTTGTCAGCCGACCCACAGGGCCACACCCGGCTTGACCGTACAGTATTTGCATCCATTTTATAATTATAATGGATGCATTATGGTGGCATCCGTAGGGCGCGGCTGCGCTCCGCCCGGCCCCCTCGCCGCCCGACGCCGTCCTTGAGGGCCGGGCCCCGCGGACTTCCGGGTTTACGGTCTCAACCCGGTGCGAAGGCCTCCGTCCGCTTGCTTCGAAGACCGCCTGGAGGTGATGCCGAAGCGTTTGGGCGTCGGGATCAGCGACCCACCGATCGATCGCGAGCCGGAGCGCACCGACTGCGGCCATCGCGACGAACGCCAGCCGCGTGGCCTGCGCCGGCTCGGGCCACCGTTCGTTCAGGCTGTCGGCCAAGGCCTGCTCCAGTCGCATCAGCCCCGACAGGCGCCCGGCCTGGACGCGTTCGCTCGCGCCCGCCAGTCGGGCGATGAGCCTCTCGACGAGGCGGTCGTACCGGCCGGCGATCCCGAACATGGCGTCCCGCGCCGCGTCCAGGGGGTCGCCGTCGGCGGGCCATGCGAGGAGGCTCGGGCGAACCTGGGGCGGCAACGCCGCCTGCCAGGCGAACAGAACCTCTTCCTTGGTCCTGAAATAGTCGAAGAAGCTCCGCCGCGAGACGCCTGCCGCCTCGGCGATCGCCTCAACCGTGACGGCGTCGAAGCCCTGATCGAGGAAACGCCGGATCGCGCACGCGGAGATCCGCTCCGCGGTCGCCCGCCGTTTGCGATCCCGCCAGGATGTCGCCTCCCGAACCCCTTCTCCGTTGTTCGGATCCGTCAACCACGCCTCTCCGCAGGATGCTCCAGGACCCGGCGCACGACGAACACTCAAGGGCCGCCCGCAAGGGCGGCCCTTGACCTGAACACGGGACGCTACTGACGCCGCCGCCGTGGTCCGGCCGGCCACCATGGCCTGTCGTGCAGGCGCATGCGTGCCGGATGCTCCGCCAGACTTGCCCGATCATCGAGAACTGCGCGGACCACCGGCTTCGGCCGGTCGGGCACGGGCGGTCGCGGCCGAACCGGCGCCCCGGCTCGGCCGCCCTTCAGCCTAGAAGCGCACCCGCATGCCGACCGTCGCGGAGAGCGCATCATAGTCCGAGCCCAGATCCGCCTGGCCTTCGGCGAAGGTCTCCAGACCGGAGGCGTTGCGGTAGGAAACGCCAAAGCGGCCCTCTCCCCAGGTCTCCACGCGATCCGTCTCGACCCATGCGGTTTCGCCGCTGGTCAGGCGTAGTCCGTAATCGTCGCCGAAGCTCCGCAGCACGGCCGCCCCCCCGTAGAAGCCCAGGCGGCCGCCGCCGGGCATCGCGGTCGAACCGCCGACGCGCAGGCCGAGGCGGAGCGCGACATCGTCGGCGTCTTCAAAGGCCAGGGTCTGGGCGCCGTTGGTCAGATCGTCGGCGGAGGAGCGCATCCAGCGAAGGCCTCCCAAGGGCTCGACGAACAGACCGGCCCCGCCGAAGCGGTAGCCGACCTCGCCTTCCGCGCCCCAGCTCGAGCCGCTGAGTTCGACCTCCCGCGACAGGGCGCCGCTGGCCACATCCGTCTCGTGACGATCATATTTCACCAGCAGGCCGGCGAAGGCTCTTCCCCGGGTCGCGGCGGCGTAGCCGCCCAGGCTGAAGGTCGAGACATCGAACGCGTCGACGGACTGACGGTACTCGAGCGTGGACCGGCCATAGCCCCCGGTCA
Source organism: Brevundimonas sp. FG8 (assembly GCF_057808845.1). Lineage (NCBI taxonomy): Bacteria > Pseudomonadati > Pseudomonadota > Alphaproteobacteria > Caulobacterales > Caulobacteraceae > Brevundimonas > Brevundimonas sp. FG8. Next base: position 98,322 of record NZ_JBMDIU010000006.1, read on the forward strand.
CGCCCAGACGGAGAGTTTCGTTGATCGGCCGATCATAGCCGAACTGGGCGCCCTGACGATCCTGTCGATAGCCCAGCGCGACGGCGTCGCCTCCCGCCGTTTCCGTCGTCCAGTCTCGCGAGGACTCGCCCGTCTGCAGGGCGAACCAGAACCCGCCGTCCGCGTCGCCCGAGACGCCCAGATCGCGCGTGCGCGCCGCTTGCGAGCGCCACAGATCCGCGCTCGAGGTCCAGACCGAATCCAGGGCCTGCAGAAGCCCCGTCTGCCGGTAGGCGGCCGCGCTCGCCGCCGTCTGCAGCGCATAGCGACGCGCGTCGGCGTCGTAGGAGAGACTGTGCCCGACAAAGCCCCGGTCACCTTCACCCTCCGCCATGGCGAAGGCGCCGACGGAGGAGCCCGCGCCGACCTCCGCCACGACGATGCCCTGCGGCGTCCCCAGGGTCGCCTGGGAATAGTCGCCGTTCAGGGTCAGATAGGTCGTGCCCGCGGCGGCGCCGGCGATCACGATACGGTCCGCAACGCTCCCTGCGAGGTCGACGTCCAGGGCGACGGTCGAGCCGCTCAGGCCGATGAACGCCCCCGACACCGTCAACCGATCACCGATGGCCCCGTTGCGCAGATCGATGAGCCCGGCGTTCTCGAAACGCTCGAGATCGCGCAGGACGAAGGCCCGGGGAGACGCCCCTTCCCCAAAGCGGACCACGCCCGTGTTGACCAGGAGGTCCACGCCGCCGCCGAACTCGCTGTCCCGGCCGATCTCCCACAGGCCGGCGTTCTCGAAGCGATCGTCGCCGCCGGCCGTCGAGAGTGAGCCGAAGATCTGGCCGGTGTTGCGCAGCGAAAGCGCCCCGTCGGTGATCCGCACGGCATGCCCGGATCCCGCGACGACGACACCGGCGTTGGCCACGGTGGCGACGCCGCCCAGTCCGAACGGCTGAGGCGGGAACGGGGTCTCGAAGGGCAGCTGATCGTAGCCCGGATTCGGGCAGGGATTGACCCAGCCGGCCTGCCCCGTGTTGGGCAGCACGCAGCGCGCCCCGGCCGCGAGCACCAGGCCGTCGACGCCGCCTTCCACCCTGGCTCCGGCGCCGATCGTGACAGCCACGCTCTCTCCCTGGGCGGAGATGGCGGTCCCCAAGGTCGAGCGCGCGGTCCCGTGCAGGTCGATCCGGGCGGCGCCGATCATATTGGCGTCAAGGGCGAAGCTGTCATAGGCAAGCGCATCCCCCACCGTCAGTCGCGCATCGCCCAGACCCCGCGCGCTGACGCCCATGGAGCCCGCGCCGCTCACCTCGACCCGCCGCACCGAGACCTCGATGTCCCCGTCGAACGCGAACGGCGGGGGGAAGTCGCCGCCCTGCAGCTCCTCGAAGCGCGTTCGGGCGCGGATGCCGTCGGCGCCGTCTCCCGAGGTGACGACGGAGTCGGCGGCGATCAGCGTATCGCCATGCTGGCCCAGTCCGAAGATGCCGTGAGCCTCGAGGCCCCGGGTCGTGACCGGACCGGCGGCCCGCACCCGCGTGGCCCCATAGCTGCTGTCGACGGACAGACCGACCGCCTGATCGCCCAGCGTCTCGACCGGCCCCGCCGCGAACACATCGGCGTCTCCCGACGTCGCCCGGACCAACACGCCTTCCGACGCCAGGCCGCTCGTCGAAATGGCGCCCGTCACCGTCACCCTCGCCTCACGGCCCGTCGCGAAGACGCCTCGCGAGATATCCCCGTATGTGACGGCCGAGCCCAGGACGCCCTGCACGGACCCGAACAGGCTGGAGACATACAGGGCCTGCGCATTGTACCCGCGTGTCACGACCTCGTCCGCACGGGCGCTGGCGTTTCCGCTCTGACTCGCCGCGGCGACCCCGTAGGTGAAGTCCCCGCCGACGTCCGCGAAGCGCACGTTCGCCTGGGCGGAGCCCGCCTCGCTCTGGACGACGACGCCCCCGCCCCGGTCGCTGGTCACGGACCCGACGTCGGCGAGGGCGAGCCCGTCCCGCGTGGCGATCGCGACGCCCACGGTGTTCTCGCCGCTCAACTGGAGCGACCCGACATAGACGGTCGCACCGCCGTCCGCCGTGACGGCCACGCCCGCGCCGTTGGCGCCCTCGATCGAAATATCGCCCACGCTGACGAAACCGGAGCCGAGGGTGTCGAGGTGAACCCCCTGGTTGTTGTCGCCGACCAGATTGATCGATCCGACGCTGATCTGGGTGTCGCCGAAATAGGCGTTCCCATCGGCGTCAAATCCCCCATTTCCGACGCGCACGCCCCAGACGTAATCGCCTTCCCCGCGGATCTGGTTGACGCTTACCGCGATCGGGCCGGCGCCGAAGGCGGTGACGCCGTCCGCCGCGAAGCCGGTGGTGTCCACCGTGTCGGCCGTGATCCAGATGGATCCAAGTCCGCCATCGGCGACGACGCCCAAAGCGAGTTCGCCGTTCGTCGTCACCGAGCCCACATCGATCCGGATCGCGCCATCGGTGGAGACCACAACGCCCTCGGCGTAGGCGCCGCGGGTCTCGACCGACCCCGCGCGCACGGTGATGTCTCCGATCAGACTCTCGGCGGAAATACCCCTGGCGTAGTCGCCGACGGTCGACACCCGATCGACCTCGATAACGGTCGTCCCCTCGTGATTGAACGTCGCGACGCCGTCGGCGCCCGTCTCCCCGTCGGAGACGGCGGAGACGTCGCCCATGCGGATGAAGATGTCGCCGGCGCCCTCGACAAGGGCCGAGACCGCGGTCGCATTGCGCGTCGTCACGGAGGCTCCGGCCCCGTCATAGGTGATCCCCGCGTTCTGCGTGACAGTATGCAGCCCGGCGCGATAGTCGACCGGTGCGATGAAGACCCCGTCCTCGAGACGGATGAAGACGTCCGTCGTCATTTCGCCGCCGTACCAGACGCCGTTGTCATAGCGGTTGTCCGCCGAACAGGTGACGACCCCGTCGACGGGCGCGCCGCAGGCGTCGTTGGGGTGAACCTGGGCCCGGGCCTGGCCGGCGGCCAGGGTCAGGGCGGCGGCGGCGACGCCGGCGGTCAGGGCGAGCCGCGAGCCGTTTCCGGCCATGAATGGGCGAGTCATTGAGGTCCCTCGTATTGGACGTTGCAAAGGTGTCGGCCTCAGACGGCGCCATTGCTCCGGACCCATACGGCTTTCTGAAAAATCGCTTCGCCGCCGGCGCCGGAACGACGGCCGACCTGCCGACCGGTCCCGGGAATTCCGCCGCCTCGACGCCCCCTCCGGGAGATCGCGCCTCGCACGGACGGCCCTTCGCGGCGGCGTCGCGGCACCGGTCGTCTTGCGCAGGCGACGAACACCCGGATAGTTCGCGCGATGGACGCCGCGCCGACCGCCCCGATGGACCGCCTGGAAACCGCCTTCCTGGACCTGCGCCTGGAGCTGCTGGCGCGTGCGCGGGCGATCGATCCGTCGGGCGACCCGGAGGACGTCCTGCACGAGGTGTGGATCCGGCTTCGGGGCGTTCGCGAGCCCGTGGTCAATCCGCGCGGCTATCTGATGCGGATGATCTACACCGCCGTCGTGGACCGGCGACGGTCCCTGCGCCGGTCCGCCGCCCGGGACGGCAGCTGGGCGGCCGAGCGCCGCCCGGACGGCGACCCGACCGCCGCCTCCGCCGAGGCCGAGCGCAACCTTATCGCGCGCGAGACTCTCCAGCGCGTCGACGCCTGCCTCCGGGGTCTGGGCGAACCGACCAATTCGATCTTCCGCCGCTATCGCTTCGGCGGCGAGCCGCAGCGCCAGATCGCGGCCGATCTGGGCTTCGCGGTCAGCACGGTCGAAAAGCACCTTCAGAAGGCCTATGTCGCCCTTCACCGCCTCAGGGGAGAACGGGGATGACCACCCACGGCGCGAGGATCGAGGACGCCGCCATGGCGTGGCTGATCCGCCTGCAGGACCCCGAGTTCGACCGCTGGGACGACTGGGAGGGCTGGTTGACGGCGGATCCGGCTCACGCCGAGGCCTATTGGCGGCTCGCCGACGACGACGCGGACCTCGTCGATCCCACGCCGGCGGCCGTCGCCCGGATCATTCCGCTCGACCGGGCGCGTCCGGCCAGGGCCCGGCGAGGGGCGCCCGCCCGCAGACGCGTCCTGGCGCTGATCGGCGTGGCCGCCGCCGTGGCGCTCGCCTGCGGACTGGCCTGGACGACCTGGTCGTCGAACCGCGTCCGCGTCATCGAAACCGCGCCAGGCGAGGCGCGCAGTCTGACCCTAGCCGACGGCAGCCGGGTTCACCTGTCCGGGGGGAGCCGCCTCGCGCTCGCCCGAAACCCCAGACATGTCACCCTCGACGCCGGCCGCGCCCTGTTCGAGGTCGCGCACGACGACGCCCTCTTCACCGTTCAGGTCGGCGACGCGCAGGTGACGGATCTGGGCACGGTATTCGACGTCACGCGCCTGAACGCCGGCGCGCGCGTGTCCGTTGCCGAGGGCGCCGTGCGGTATGACGGCGCGGGTCGATCCGAAACCCTACGGGCGGGCGAGTCCCTGACAACGCTGAACGGCCGGATCACCCGACGGACGGTCGACGCCGCCGGCGTCGCCGCCTGGCGCGACGGCCGGCTTTCCTATCGCGACGAGACGCTTGAGGTGATCGCCCAGGATCTGGCGCTGGAGCTGGGCCGGCCCGTCGCGGTCGATCCGGCGGTGGCGCCGCGACGGTTCACCGGCAGTCTGGTGACCACGGGCCCGGACGCCGAGGCGCGCGAGCGGCTTGCCGGGCTGCTCGACGTCGTCGTCGAGACGGACGGCCAAGGGTGGCGGCTCAGGGCCCGCGCGGCGCCGTGATCAGGGCCGCGCCGCTGATCCTGGCCCTGTTGGCGCTCCCCCAGGTAGCGGCGGCCTTGGCCCGGACCTCGGTCCAGGCCGAGGTCCAGGGTCGGGCCCGCGGTCCGGTGGCGATCTCGGTGCCGGGCTCGACGGCCGACCTCGCCGTGAACCGCCTGGCGGAACAACTGGGCGTCAGCGTGGTCGTCGCCGTTCCGCTCGCCGGCCGCCGCAGCGCCGGTTTGCGCGGCCGGTACGACGCCGCGGAGGCGTTCGACCGCCTGCTCCGTCCGCTCGGCGCCCGCGCCGTGCGCATCGGGCCGGACAGCTACCGGGTGGAGCCGCGCGCCGACGAGCGCCCGGCGCGGCGTCCAGCGCCGCAGGCGACATCCGGCCCGCCCGCGCCGATCACCGAGCTGGACGAGATCGTGGTGACCGCCTCGGTCCGCCGGGGGGGCCTCGACGCGGTCAGCGGCCGCACCCTTCTCGACGAAGAGGCGCTGGGCCGCGCCGGGGACCGGTCCTCCAGCGAAGGCCTCGCCCATCTCTCCGCGACGGTGGATTCGACCCGCCAGGGCCCGGGCCGCAACAAGCTGTTCGTGCGAGGCGTCGCCGACTCCGCGGTCAGCGGTCCGCTTCAGGCGACGGTGGGACAGTACCTCGGCGATCTCCGCCTGAACTTCGGGTCGCCCGATCCCGACATCGCCCTGGTCGACCTGCAGCGGGTGGAGGTGTTCGAGGGGCCGCAGGGTTCGCGGTTCGGCGCCGGATCCATCGCCGGCGTGGTCCGCCTCGAACCGGCGCCGCCGGAGCTCGACGTGGCGTCCGGCGCCCTGTCCCTGGCGGCGTCCCGGCCCCGCCACGGCGGACCGGGCGGCGACGGCGCCCTGGTGGTGAACCGGCCGCTCGGATCCAGGGCGGCCTGGCGGCTGACCGCTTATGGACGTCGGGACGGGGGCGTGCTGGACAATCCGGTGCGGGGCGACGACCACGCGGACGCGGTCGATGTCGTCGGCGGTCGGCTCGCCGTGCGGTGGGTGGGCGACGACTGGACCGTGGATGCGCTCGGGCTGGCCCAGCGGATCACAGCCGACGACGCCCCGCTGGTCCGCGACCCGGACCGCCTGGAAACCGACCGGCCGCTCGCCGAACCCTATGACAGTCGTCTGGATCTCGCCGGCGTCACCTTCAGCCGTCGCTTCGGAACGGCCCGCCTCACCTCGGCGACCAGCCTGTCTCGCCAATCGCTCGATGAACGGTTCGACGCCACCGTCACGGAGGCCGGCCTGGTGCAGGTCGTCGACCGTCGACAGTCGGTGACGGCCTTCTCCTCCGAGACGCGCCTGAGCGTCGCCTTCAGCCCGAAGGGTTCGATCGACGGCGGCCTGTCGCTGGTCCGCGCCGACACGGAGGTCCAGCGGGTGAGACGCCCGTTCCCGCTGGAGGGCGATCCCGTCGCGCAGGACGCGCTGACGCGGCGGTACGAAGAGGCCGCCCTGTTCGGAGAGGTTTCGCTGCAGCCGAACGCCCGCCTGTGGCTGAGCGCCGGAGGCCGTGTTTCGATCGTCCGCCTCAATACCCGGCTGCACGGCTCGGACGCTTCTCCCGTCACGCCGGGCGACGCCGAAACCCTGCTCACGCCGTCGCTCGGCGCGCGCTGGTCCCTGACGGCGGCCGCGTTCGTCTTCGCCCGGTTCGAACAGGGGGTCCGCCCCGGCGACGTCGGAGAGGACGGCGCGTTCGGACGTCCCTACCGCGCCGATCGCGTGAGCCTGACCGAGATCGGCTTCGGCTTTTCGCCCGGCGCCCGCTGGCGTCTGGAGGCCTCGACCGGTCGCCTCGACTGGACCGATATCCAGTCCGACGTCGTCACGGCGGGCGGCGACCTCGTCACCGGCAATATCGGCGACGGCCGCATCGTCTTCCTGAGCCTGCGGGGCGACTGGCGTCCGACCGATCGCCTCACCCTGTCCGGCGGCGTCTTCGTCAACGACAGCGTCCTGCGGACCGCCGAGGTCGGGCTTGTCGTCGGCCGTCACGGCGACATCCCCAATGTGGCGCCGGCGTCCGGCCAGGCCAGCCTTGACTGGGGCCCGCACCCATTCGCCGGGCGCGCCCTGACGCTCTCCGGCGACTTTCGCTATATCGGCCGGTCCCGCCCCGGCCTGGGCCTCGGACTCGATACGCCCCAGGGCGGCTATGTCGACGCCGAGCTCACGGCGCGGCTCGGCGACGATCGGGGCGCCCTGGTGCTGTCGGTCTCCAATCCTTTCGACGTCTCGGCCGCCCGGTTCGGTCTTGGATCGCCCTACCGGCTCACCGACGGCCACGTCGCGCCGGTCAGGCCCCTCAGCGTGCGCCTCGGCTTCGAAGCCTCCTTCTGAAGCGACAGGACGCCGCGGCCTTGTCCGCCGCGGTCAACGCGTCGTTCCGATGCGTCGGCGCCAGCTCCGCGGCCCAGGGCAACTTTGGAAAATCGCGCAAGTCTTCGCTCCTAGTCGGCAACTCCCGAGACCCGGTCTCCGTCACCCTGCAGTCCCTTCAAGGAGATTCCGATGTCCGACACCTCTCGCCGTTCCATCCTGGCGCTCGCCGCCGCCGGTCCCGCCGTCGCCGTCGCGGGCGCCGCCCAGGCCGCCGCGGCGCCGGGCGCCCGGTCCGCACAGACGCGCCCCGGAGAGGGCCGCGCAGCCCTCATCACCGGCTCCTCCCGCGGGATCGGCGCCGCGACGGCGAAGCGGCTCGCCTCGGAGGGCTATGCGATCACCGTGAACTACCTGTCCGGCCGGGATCTGGCCGAGCAGGTCGTGCGGGACATCGAGGCCGGCGGCGGTCGGGCCATCGCGCGCCAGGCCGACGTCGCCGATCCGGCGGCGGTGGCGGCCCTGTTCGACGCCAACGACCAAGCCTTCGGGGGCGTGGATGTCGTGGTCAACAATGCGGGCGTCATGAACGTGGGCGCCTTCGCCCAGATGACCGACGAAGCCTTCGATCGGATGATCGCCACCAATGTGAAAGGCAGTTTCAACGTGCTGCGCGAAGCCGCGAAGCGGACGCGGGACGGCGGCCGCATCATCAGCCTGAGCTCCAGCATCACCCTCCAGCGCCCGCCCGGCGGCGGGGTCTACGCGGCCTCCAAGGCGACCCAAGACTTCTACACCAGCGCCCTGGCCAAGGAGCTTGCCGGCCGCCGGATCTCGGTGAACGCGGTCGCTCCGGGCGCCGTGGACACCCGGCTCCTGCGCCAGCACGGCGAGGCGGCGCTGGCTCCGATCCCCGGGATGACCCCGCACGGCCGGATCGGCCTGCCGGAGGACATCGCCAATGTGATCGCCGCCCTGTGCGCCGACGACGGTGCGTGGATTCATGGCCAGGTCGTCTACGCCAACGGCGGGATCGCCTGAGGACAGGCGCCACACCCCCGGCAGGGCCGCGCGCCGGCGCGCCGTCCTGCCGGGCGAGGCGGTCGACACCCGCCCGATCGTCCGTCTTATTTGCCTGATCGTCCCGAGGCGTTGGCGCGCGCGAGGGCCATGGCTAGGATCGTCCCATCGTGAGCGGAGACGGTCGGACATGAAGCTGAACCTTGGCGACAGAATTTCGGGCGTCCTGGACGCCCAGTTCATCGGCGACGGTCACTACATGACGCCGGTTCCGGGCCTGATCCTGATGCGGTCCTGTAGCCAGATGCCGCCGCAGCAGATGCTCTATCGTCCGACCCTGTGCATTATCGCCCAGGGCTCCAAGGAGATCATGGTGGGCGACCGGACCGTCCGCTACGGCCAGGGACAGACCCTGGTCGTGACCGTGGAGGCCCCGGTGCTCAGCCGCGTGATCGAGGCCTCGGCCGCCAACCCCTACATCGGCGCGATCCTGGAGCTCGATGCCGGAATCATCCGTGACGTGGCGACCCGCCTGGGCGACCTCGAGACGACCGGCCCCTCCGGCTTCGGGCTCACGGTGCAGGATCTCGATGCGCAGATCACCGGCTCCCTCCAGAGATTGCTCGACCTGATCGGCGAGCCGAACGCCGTCGACATCCTGTATCCGTCGATCATGCGCGAGATCGCCTACTGGCTCTTGCGCAGCCCGGCGGGCCGCGCGGTGGCCCGCATGGTGATTCCGGACGGCCAGCCGCACCGCATCGCCCAGGCCATGTCGCATCTGCGCGACCATTTCGACAGCCCGGTCGACGTCAAGGCGCTGGCCAGGTCCGTCGGGATGAGCCCGTCCTCTTTTCACCAGCATTTCAAAGCCCTGACGGCGATGTCTCCGCTTCAGTATCAGAAGCACATCCGTCTGCTGGAAGCGCGACGGCGGATGGTCAGCGACGGCGATCAGGCCTCAACCGCCGCGGTCGCCGTAGGTTACGAGAGCGTGTCGCAATTCACCCGGGAGTACGCCCGGATGTTCGGCTCCCCGCCCCGGCGCGAAACCCGCCGGGCGCGGATGGCGCGCGTTCGTCCCGAAGGGTCCGCCGCCTCGCCGGAGGGCGCAAACGCAGCCTTCTGACGCTCAGGCCCCGCTCCGCTCGATCGTGCGTTGGGCCGCCCTGACGGCGGCGATGAAGGCGCCGAGGGCGGCCGGCACATGCCGACGCCCCGCGTAGTAGAGGCAGAGCCCCGGGAACGGCGGCGACCACTCGGCCAGGAGGATCTCCAGCCGACCCTCGGCGAGCGCGGCCCTTGCGAAGGTCTCGGGAACGAAGGCGATTCCCACACCCTCCAGGGCGGCCTCGACCATCAGCCCGCTGTGATCCAGCCCGAGGGTCCCGTCGACCTCCACCGCGGTCGCGGTCTGACCGCGCTCGAACTCCCATCGGTACAGCTTGCCGCTGGGCAGCCGCTGCCGGATGCACCGGTGATGTTTCAGATCGTCCGGCGTGGCCGGCCGGCCGTGGGCGGCGAGGTAGGCGGGCGACGCGACCGCGATGAAGCGCTGGGCCCCGCCGAACGGCACGGCGATCATGTCCTGCGGAACCGCCTCGGCGAGGCGTACGCCGGCGTCGAACCCCTCGGCCACGATGTCGACCAGCCGGCCCTCGATGACGAGGTCGAGCCGGACGCCGGGGTGCTTCAGCACGAAGTCGGGTACGACATGTCGGATGAGCCAGCGCGCGCCGCCCTCATTGGCGTTGACCCGAAGCGCGCCTGCCAGTTCGCCGGCGCCGGAGCGGACGTCCGCGAGGATGTCGTCAAGCGCGCCAAGGGTCGGAGACAGTCGCTCCAGCAGGCGTGCGCCGGCCTCCGTGAGGCCGACACTGCGGGTAGTTCTGTGCAGCAGCCGCACGCCCAGGCGGCGCTCCAGGGCGCGCAGCGCATGGCTCAGCGAGGACCGAGAAACCCCGAGCGTGTCCGCCGCGCCCCGGAAGCTCCGATGTCGCGCCACGGCGGCGAAGGCCTTCAGCTCGGAGAGGCTCACGTCTTCCATTGGTGTAAATCTCTCACCATCCCATGCGGATAGCGAGACCTTATCGCACCAGTCGATCGGGCGCATCTCCCGCTCAGACAAGGAGATCCTCATGAAAACCTGGCTTATCACCGGCGCATCCTCGGGTCTCGGCCTGTCCATGAGCCGCTTGCTGCTCGACCGCGGCGATCGCGTCGTTGCCGCGGTGCGACGGACCGAACCGCTGTCGGACCTGAAGGCCCGCTATCCGGACCGGCTGCAGGTGGTGACCTTCGACCTGAGCGACACGGCCGCCCTGCGGCGCGGGGTCGACGCCGCCTTCACCGCGGCGGGACGGATCGACGTGGTGGTCAGCAACGCGGGCTACGGCCTCTTCGGCGCCGCCGAGGAAGCGACCGACGACCAGATCGACAGACAGATCGCCACCAATCTGGTCGGGTCAATCCAGCTCATCCGGGCTGTCCTGCCGCGTCTCCGCGCCCAGGGCGGCGGCCTTGTGCAGCAGGTCTCTTCGGAGGGCGGCCAGGTCGCCTACCCGGCCTTCAGCCTCTACCACGCGACCAAATGGGGCATCGAAGGCTTCGTGGAGTCCGTCGCCCAGGAGGTCGAGCCCTTCGGCGTCCGCTTCACCCTCGTCGAGCCGGGTCCCACGGCCACGGGCTTCGGCGCCGGCCTCGACCTTGCGGAGCCCCTCGCCGCCTATGAGGCCACGCCGGCCGCCGCGGTGCGCCGGGCCGTCCTGGGCGGCGGCTTCGAGATCAAGGGCGACGCCGACCGGACCGTCGAGGCGATGATCGGCGCCGCAGACGCGGACCGTCCTCCGCGTCGTCTCGCCCTCGGCAGCACGGCCTACGACAATATCGAGGCGGCGCTCGTCGACCGGCTCGCCGAACTGCGCGGCCAGCGCACCGTGGCCTATGGGGCCGACCGGTCATGAACCGCCGGCTCGCCCTGGTCGTCGCCGCCGGCCTTGCGGCCTGCGCCCCGTCCGACCCCGCCCCTCCCCGCCCGGACTCCGGACCCAACGCCGTCCTCGGGACCTGGCGCATGGTGAGCGCCACGGTCGAGGACGAAGACGGCGTCAGCCGTCCCTACGGCGACCGCCCCAACGGACTTCTCGTCTTCACGCCCGAGATGCGGTTCATCGAGGTCCTCACCCCCGCCGACGCCCCGCCCTTCGCCTCCGGAGTCCGCGGCGAGGGCACGGATGCGGAAAACCGCCGCGCCATGGCGACCACCATCGGGTTCTTCGGCGTTTATTCGGTCGACGCCGACGGCGTCTTCACAGGCAATCGGGTCGAGGGCTCCACCTTCCCCAACTGGATCGGCGACGTCCGCACGCGGAAGGACCTCACCCTGGTGGTGCAGGGCGATCGGATGATCGAACGCTTCACCCGGCCGGACGGCGGCCGCGTCTCGGCCGAGTTCGAGCGCGTCCGCTAGCGCCGGATTCCCGTCACCCGCGCCCTCTAGCGGCGGGCGCTCACCGAGGCGCCGCCGTAGACGACGTGGCGCCGCATCTCGTCGCTGAACAGTCCGTAGAGCATCGGCAGGTCCGGACGGGACGCCGCTTCCAGCGCCGCCAGATGGTCGGGCGACAAGACCAGATCGACGGCCTTGAGATTGTCCTCCAGCTGGCTGACCCGGCTGACGCCCGTCAAAACCGTGTCGACCCCGGGCCGCGACAGCGCCCACGCCAGGGCCACCCGGGCGGGCGGCGCGCCGATCTCGGCGGCGACAGCCTTGAGGGCGTCGACGATGGCCCAGTTGCGCGCGGTGAACAGGCTGTCGCCGAAGGGATTGGGGCCGTCCAGCCGCGCCCCGCTCTCGCCGTCGCCGGTCCCCGCTTCGTTCGGCAAACCGCCCGCGCGCGACGGGGCCGCCTCCACGGCCGCCCGATCATATTTGCCGGTCAGCAGACCATAGGCCAGCGGACTCCACGGCATCACGCCGAGGCCCGTATCGCGCGCCAAGGGCAGGTGCTCTGCCTCGACCTCCCGGCTGACCAGGGAATAGAAATACTGCAGGGCGATCGGCCCCGGCCGGCCCTGCGCGGCCGCCAGGGTGACGATCCGGGCGACATACCAGGCCGGGGCGTTGGATATCCCCCAGTAGCGGATCTTGCCGGCCCTCACGAGGGCCGACAGGGTCTCAAGCAGTTCCTCGGGCGGCGTCACGGAATCCCAGACGTGAACCCAGTAGAGGTCGATGTAGTCCGTCTTCAGCCGGCGCAGCGACCCCTTGAGCGCGGCGTGGATATGTTTGGCGCCGTTGCCGCCGGCGCCGGGCCCGGCGGCAAAGCCGGCCTTGGTCGCCAGCACCAGCCGGTCGCGGCCGCCGCGCTGCGAGAGGATCTCGCCCAGCATCGTCTCGCCGCCGCCGGCGGCATAGACATCGGCCGTGTCGATCAGGTTGCCGCCCGCGCCGACATAGGCGTCGAACACCGCCTCGGCGGCGGACTGGTCCATGCCCCAGCGCGCCACGCCGAAGGTCATGGTCCCGAGCGCCAGAGGACTGACGATGAGGCCTGAACGGCCGAGGGGACGATAGGCGTCGAGGGGCATAGGAGAGCTCCGGTCTTTTTCGAACTGCAAACTGGACACGGCGAACGTTGAGCGGTAGCGGCCATTCATCACAAGGCCTCTTGAGTTCATCTCAATAATGGATCGCGACACCTGGAACGATCTGGCGGTCTTCGCCGCCATCGTCGAGGCCGGCGGCTTCACGCGCGCGGGCGCCCGCCTCGGCGTCTCGGCCTCGGCGCTGAGCCACCGGATGCGGCTGATGGAGGCGCGCATGGGTGTGCGGCTGCTGAACCGCACCACCCGCAGCACCGCCCCGACCGAGGCGGGCGAACGCCTTCTGGCGAGCCTGCGCCCCGCCATGGCGGAGGTCGACGCCGCCCTGATCGCCCTCGATGTCGATCGGGCCCGGCCGGCCGGCCGGGTGCGCGTCACCGCCCATCGCTCGGCCGCCTTCGGCCTGGTCCTGCCGCGTCTCGCACGGTTCGCGGACGACTATCCGGAGATCAGCGTCGAACTGACCGTCGATGACGGCCTGACCGATATTGTCGCCGCAGGGTATGATGCGGGGATCCGACGTCTGCCGTCCCTGGAGCAGGACATGGTCTCGGTTCGGCTGGACGACGGGGCCCGGCTCAGCATTGTCGCCGCTCCGGCCTACCTAGCCGCCTTCGGAGTGCCGGAAAATCCCTCCGACCTGAGCCGCCACCGTTGCCTCAGCTACCGCCTGCCGACGGCGGGCTCGCTCTACCGCTGGACGTTCGAGCGGGACGGCCAGACGACCACAATGGATGTCCCAGGCGGTTTCGTCACCAACGACATCGATGTCCTGTGCGAGGGGGCCGTCGCCGGCGTCGGCCTGGCCTGCGTGCTCGAGACCCAGGCCGCGCCCTACGTCAAATCGGGCGCGCTCGTCAGCGTGCTGGAGGCCTGGCGGCCAATGCTGCCGCCCAACTACCTCTACTATGCCGGGCGGCGGAACCCGCCTCCGGCCCTGCGCGCCTTCATCGACGCCATGAAGGCCCCGGCTCCCGCCGGGGCCTGACCGGAGTCACGCCCGGGTCCGCAACGGCTGCAGGACGGCCTCGGTCAGCGCGTCCTCCCGAAGGGGTCCCGCCGCCTCGGCGTACTCGGGGTCCTCGATCATGCCGACGAAGGCGTTCCGGTCGGGGTAGCGGACCAGGAGGACGGCGTCCCACGACTGGCCGTCCTCAGCCGACAGGGCCGGAAGGCCGTCGCCGAAATAGACGACCTCGATGCCGAACCGCGCGCCCACGGGACCCACGGCCGCCAGATATTCCGCATAGCGCGCACGGCCGCCCTCCGGCTTGAACCGCAGGAGATTGAGCATCACGACGGGCTGGCCATCGTCGTCGGCGACGAAGTCGGAGAGGGCTTCGGGGATGAGGGTGAGCATTGGACGGCCTTTGTTGACGATCGGCGGGACAAGCGGGCGATCGGCGCGGAGATCCGGGCCGGCCCCGGCCCGTGCGGTCGGTGGAGGAACAATCGCGAGTCTAGCGCACGGGGGCCCTCGTCGCGCGGGTCTCCCGTTGCTCGATCCGCCGTATTGCTTGCCCGATAGACCGGGCCGCGACGCTTCAGACCGGGCCGCCCGAGAGACCACTGATCGCCTGAGGGACCCATACGCCGCGAGCGAACAGCCAGGTCGCGAGCGCGACGAAGGCCGTTGCCGCCAGAAGCAGCGCCGCGGTCGCCAGCCGCCACGGGATGAGGGCGCGCCCCCCGCGCCCGGATGAATACCTCGGCGACGATCAGATTGGGGATGTAGAAGAAGAACATCATGATCGCGTCGAACCAGCCGGTGAACCCCCGCCCCTGGCCGAGGTCGCCGGCCAGCACCGACCAGGCGGCGTACTCCATCCGGTAGAGCCACGAGCCGACCGTCAGGGCGAACAGGCGGATGGCCCAGGCGCGGTGCCGGTCGTAGCGACCCGCCCGCGCATGCCGCCAGCTCTCGACGGCGCAGAGCACCATCAGGACGCCGTAGCCGCCGAAGCCCACGTCCATCAGCCTGCCGCCGATCGTTCCGGCGCCGAGAATGAAGCCCAGCCCGCCGAGGCCGGCCAGACCGGCCGAGATCACATAGGTCCGCCCCAGCCACCGGTGAAGCGCCGGCAGACGCCGCCTCAGCCTGCCGATCAACTGGATCGGGCCCAACAGCAGGAGCACCCCGCCGGCCGCGAAATGAACGCCGATCGCGAGCGTGGCGGCCGGCGCGGCGGCGTCGTGAAGTCCCGGGAGGGATTCGTTCCACCGCTCGGCCGCGCCGCGCAACGCGACGCCGCCGAAGAAGGCCAGGATGTAGATCGCGAAGATCGCCCCGCTGATCCAGGTCGCGGCGACCAGCAGACGCCCGCTCCATCTCAGGATCGCATCGGACCAGCCCCGGCCGTCCCCGCCCGCCCGCGCCGTGTCGGCGGAGCGCATTCGAACCTGAGATTGCGTCATGTCGCGGATGGCCCCTATCGGATCCGAGGCCCCCGCCCCGGCCGTCGAAGGTGAGGGGCTTCGCATCGGCGGTCGATGCCCAAATCTGGCGGAAACCTGCCTTATTCTTCAGGCCTGCGCGCGTCAGAGGCCTCCCCCCTCAGAATCCGAAGTCGAATTGATCGGTCGGGGCAGAGGATTGCGGCCTCGGCGTCGGGCCTTGAACGGGACGACCGCGACGCCCTGGAAGACGGGCGCGTCCGGGGCCGGAGTCCGGACCGGCGCCGCAGCAGGCGCCGGCATGGGGCGGGCCATGCCCGGCAGACGCGGCGTTCTCGGGGCCTTGAGCGGCGGCGGGGGCAGCGATCCACCCCGCGTCCGCTTCCAGACCGTCAGTTCGCTCTCCCACCAACCGACCCCGCCCGGCGACACCCGGACGCGCCCGGGGAAAAGCGCCGTCACGCTCCATGCGCCAGACGGTAGAGCGAATGATGCTGGCGATGTGCTCCACCAAGGGCCTTGAGTACAGCCTTGTGATCCTGTTGGGGCTGAACGACGAAAAATGGTGGAGCTTTTCAAAGACCCCCTCGGAAGGCCGTTCAGTGGTCTTTGTCGCTAGCATCGCGAGCACGCGACCGCTTGCTAATGACCCGCTGCAGATATGACCGCAACACCAAGATCGGCGAAATCTTTGAGGCTCTCAAAGAGGCCGGCGTGCAAGAGCAAGCGGTTCAGGCCCGTGCAGATCGGCTGCTACTCCCCGAGGGGCGCCAGCATCAGGCGGGTGTTTCGAACTTCGTGTTGAAGTCGGAGGGAGCGCCCCGTCCCGCACCTCATAGTACGCTGGCCCTAGCCGGGAAGCGGATCTTCTGCGAATCCGCAAAGAGTCAGCAGCGGTCTTTCCCTTCGTCCGACCTCCATCCGCCACCGCGCAGCGGCGACAGAGATCATAGGATCCGGCAACTAATTTGAGGTTTCGGACATTCGCATCCGGGCCCCGATCTTCGAATGTGCAAATGCGATCACTCCGCATGAGACATCGAATGACCCAGTGGACCACCTCAGACATCCCCAACCAATGCGGTCGCACCGCCGTCGTCACAGGGCCGGGCGGGCTCGGTTTCGAGGACGCCCTCGCGCTCGCCAGAGCCGGCGCGAACGTCATCCTCGCCGGCCGCAATCCGGCCAAGGGTGAGGCCGCGGCAACCGCCATCCGCGACGCCGTCCCCTCGGCGGCGGTCCGGTTCGAGTTCATCGACCTTTCAAACCTCGCCGCCGTCAACGCTTTCGCAGACCGCCTCAAGGCCCAGCTCGACGGCCTGGACCTGCTGATCAACAACGCCGGGGTCATGACCCCGCCGAACCGGGAATTGACCGTCGACGGCTTCGAGCTTCAGTTCGGGGCCAACCACCTCGCCCACTTCGCCCTGACGGCCTGGCTTATGCCCCTGCTGAAGAAGGGGGAAGACGCGCGCATGGTCAGCGTGTCCAGCATCGCCGCGCGGCGGGGCGCCATCGATTTCGAGAATCTCAACGCCCAGCGCGACTATCGTCCGATGCCCGCCTACGCCCAGTCCAAACTGGCCTGTCTGATGTTCGCGCTGGAATTCCAGCGTCGCAGCGACGCGGCCGGCTGGGGCGTCTCGGGCATCGCCGCCCATCCGGGCATCTCGCGAACCCAGCTACTCTACAACACGCCCGGCGGGCATCCCCACCGGCGTCTGCGCAGCGCGCTCTGGTTCCTGTTCCAGCCCGTCGCCCGGGGCGCGCTGCCGACTCTCTACGCGGCGACGGCGCACGAGGCCGAAGGGGGCGGCTACTACGGCCCCGACGGCCTGGCCGAAACCCGGGGTCATCCCGCTGTCGCCCGCATTCCCCCGGCGGCGCTCGACCAGGCTGCGGCCGCCCGCCTCTGGGAGATGTCGGAACGTCTGACCGGGGTCCAGTTCGAGGCTCAATCATGATCCGTTCGTTCCCCTACGTTCAGGGGTGGCGTCTCGCCGCCCTTCTCGCCGTCCTTCTCCTCATCAACGCCCTGAGCCAGATTGACCGCATCCTCCCCTTCATCCTGGCGGAGGCGATCAAGACCGACCTCAACCTGACCGATACCCAGATCGGCCTGCTGACCGGCGCCGCCTTCGCCATCTGCTACACCCTGCTGTCCCTCCCGCTCGCGCGGGCCGCAGACCGGGGGTCCCCCCGGCGGGTGCTTCTGGTCTGTCTCATCGTATGGAGCGCCATGACCGCGTTCGGCGGTCTGGCGGGGAGCTTCGTGTTTCTCGCCCTGACGCGTTTCGGCGTCGCCGTGGGCGAGGCCGGCGCCCTGCCTTCGGGGCACGGTCTGATCGGCCGCCTGGTGTCTCCTGAACGCCGTGGCCTGGCCATCGGCCTCTTCTCCATGGGCATTCCGCTCGGCACCATGGTCGGCTTCGCCGCCGGCGGCGCGATCGCCGACGGCCTCGGCTGGCGGACGGCTCTGATCGCCTTCGGCGCCGCCGGCGGCCTGGCCGCGGCGCTCGCCCTGTTGGTGATCCCCCCTACCCCGTCCCAACCCCGGGGACCGGCGGACGCCCAGCCCTTCCTGGCCTCGGCGGTCCGGCTCGCCACCTCCTCCGGCTTCCGCTGGCTCATGATCGCCAGCCTCGCCTTGGGTTTCGGCAGCGCGCCCTTCTACGCCTTCTCCGCCCCCTTCCTGATCCGGACGCACGACTTCACCGCCGGACAGGTGGGGCTCGCCTTCGGCCTGCTGCAAGGATTGACCGGGGTGGCCGGGACCCTGCTCGGCGGCCGCGCCTTCGACCGCGCCCGGGCGGGGACCGGCCATGTGCTCCGTATACCGGCCGTCGGCCTTCTGATCGCCGCGCCCGCCATAGGCGCCGGCCTGTTCGCCCCGCAGGGATGGATGTCCATCGCCCTGTTCGTCCCGGCCATGTTCGCCTTCGCCTTCCTGCTGCCCGCCGCCTTCAGCGCGGCGCACCTGGTCGCCGGACCGGGCCGCCAAGCGCTCGCCTCCAGTCTGGTGATGATCGCCTCCGGCCTTCTGGGCCCGGCTGTGGGACCCGTACTGGTCGGCCTGATCAGCGACGGCGTGTCTTCCGCAGGGTTGGCCAACAGCCTCGGCGTCGGACTGCTGATCGTGCCGGTCGGCGTCATCCTCACCGGCCTGGCCTGCCTGGTCGCGGACCGCCGGATCGCCCGCGGTCTGCGCGAGGGCGTTGTGGCCGTCTGAATCATCCCCCGCTCAACCGAGGAAACAGCCATGAAACATGAGACTGAAGACAGAGGTTCGCGACCCGCCCGGCGGGCTGTTCTGGGGGCGATGGGCCTGGGCGTCGCCGCCTTGGGCGCCGCCTCCGTCGCCGCGCCGGCGGCGGCCCAGGCCGGGCGCACGCAGACACACCCGGCTGGCCCCGCCGACCGGCCGCCGGCGCGCACCCGGTCCGTCCCGAGGACGGGTCAAAGCCTCACGACGCTGGGCCTCGGCACCTTCATGACCTTCGACGCCAGACCCGGGGACGACCGGACGCGCCTGCGCGAGGTGTTCCGTCGCTATGTCGAGGGCGGGGGGCGTGTCGTCGACACTTCGCCCCTCTACGGCTCCGCCGAGGTTTCAGTCGGCGCCTTCCTCGCGGATACCCCGTCGGACGAACTTTTCGTGGCGAACAAGATCTGGTCGACAGGGGAATACGCCGGCGACGACAGTCATGCCGTCGCCAGTCTCGAGCAGTCGAGGCTGCGCACCTGGCGAGACACCATCGATCTGATGCAGTGCCACGCCCTCGTGAACGCGGGGTTCGTCGTGCCCCTGCTCCAGGCCTGGAAGAAGGAGGGCCGCATCCGCCACGTCGGCGTCACCCACCACGAGAGCGGCCAGCAGGACGCCTTGGCCGCGTTCGTCGAACGGGGCGACGTCGACGTCGTCCAGACCAACTACTCCATCTTCGACAGGGCCGCGGAACGGCGTCTGTTGCCCGCCGCGGCGGATCAGGGCGTCGGCGTCCTCATCAATCTGCCGCTGGAGAAGGCCCGGCTGATGCATGTGGTGCAGGGGCGCCCCCTGCCCGACTTCGCCCGGGAGTTCGAGGCCTCCACCTGGGCGCAGTTCTTCCTCAAATGGGTGATGGGCCATCCGGCGGTCACCACCGTCCTCTGCGGCACCTCAAACCCGGACCACGCGAGCGATAACGTCCGGGCGATGTACGGTCCCTTGCCGGACGCGGCCATGCGGCGGCGGATGGTCTCGCACATGGAGACCCTCCCGGGCTTCTCCGACATCGGTCGAATGCCTTGGTATCCGGGCAAGGACAGCCAGTATCAGGGGCTGATGCGGGCCTCACAGGCTGCGATGCGGGATCGATTGACAGGCTGAGCGTCTGCGGCGGCGACGCTCCCACGGGGTGGCGCCCGACGCGACCTCAGAGCGTCCCGCATCCGGCCGTCGGCGTACGGGTGCAGTCCAAACCATGGCCGGCCTGCGCAACGCCGGCGGTTTCCCCCGCCCCCGGGGCAGTTAGTAACTTGCCCGGCGGCGGGTTGAAGCGAGGCCGCGCGTCAAAGGATCGGGCAAATCATCGTTTCGATACGGCAAGACCCGTCCGACGGGCCCGTGCTCCTCTTGGCCCACCCCAGACGGAGACCCAGCCCATGTCCGACACCTCCCGCCGATCCCTCCTGGCCCTTGCCGCCGCAGTCGCACCCGCCCTCGCCATGGCCGACGCCGCCAAGGCCCAAACCGCGGCCGCCTCCGGCGGCGTCCAGCCCCGGGCCGGAGCCGGCCGCGCCGCCATCGTCACCGGCTCGTCCCGCGGCATCGGCGCCGCCACCGCAAGGCGACTGGCGCGTGACGGCTTTGCGGTCACAGTCAACTATCTGACCAACGCCGAGCTCGCCGCCCGGGTCGTGCGCGACATCGAGGCGGCCGGCGGACGCGCCATCGCCCGTCAGGCCGACGTCGCCGATCCGGCCGCCGTCCGCGCCCTGTTCGACGCCAACGAGCAGGCCTTCGGCGGCGTGGACGTCGTCATCAGCAACGCGGCCATCATGAACACCGCGCCCTTCGCCCAGTTCGAGGACGAGGCTTTCGACCGCATGATCGCCACCAATGTGAAGGGCAGCTTCAACGTCCTGCGGGAAGCCGCCCGCCGCACCCGGGACGGCGGACGCATCGTCACCCTGGCTTCCACCTCCATCAAGGCCAAGCGGGCCACCCACGGAGGCTACGCCGCCACCAAGGCCGTTCAGGAGATCTATGCGGGCGTCCTGTCCAAGGAGCTCGCGGGGCGCCGCATCTCGGTCAACGCCCTGGCCCCGGGACCGACCAATACGAGCCTGCTCGACGTGCCGCCGCCCCTGCGCGCCCAGGCCGCCCAGATGACGCCCTATGGCCGCATCGGCGAGCCGGAGGATGTCGCCAACGCCATCGCCGCGCTCTGCTCGACGGACGCCGAATGGATCAACGGCCAGATCGTCTACGCCAACGGCGGCTTTCTCTAGGACGGCCTGAACGTCCGCGCGCGCCGGTCGCCGACGCGGCGGCCCACCGGCCGCTTCGGCGCGATCTTGCGCGGTGGTCGACGTCCCGCGCACGAGGTGCGTCAATCTGCGCTTGCCGAATCCAACGCCAAAATTGCCCAATCCTCCGGGGGCCGTTGTTCGACTTCCGCTGCGGGCGTAGGATTCGGTCATAAACAGCTGCGGACGTCGATCATGGCCACCGAACTCACCTCGGCGATTGCCGAAATCCTGGACGCCGAGGGTGTGAGCAACGGCGCCTATGACACGCCCGTACCCGGCCTTCGCCTGCTGCGCACCCACGCCTCCGTAGCGCCGCGTCACATGCACTACCGGCCGTCGCTGTGCCTCGTCGCCCAGGGTCGCAAGGAGGTGCTGGTCGGCGACACCACCATCACCTACGGCGACATGCAGTCGATGATCGTGACGGTCGAGGTTCCTGTCCTGAGCCAGATGAAGGCCTCGGCCGAGGAGCCCTATGTCGGCGCCGTGCTGGAGCTCAACCCGCAGATCATTCTGGAGGTCGCCACGCAGCTTGAGGCCGGCGGGGCCCCGCGAGGCAAGCCGGGATCCGGCCTGGTCGTCCAGAACATCGACGCCCATGTCGCGGCGTCCATCCTGCGTCTGCTCGACCTCGTCCGCCACCCGCAGGGCGTCGAGATCCTTTATCCGGTGGTCATGCGCGAGATTTCCTACTGGCTCCTGACCGGTCCGGCCGGCGGCAATGTGGCGCGCCTGGCGATCCCGGAGGGCCAGCCCGCGCGCATCACGAAGGCGATCCAGCAGATGCGTGAAAGCTTCGATGCGCCGATCAGCGTCCCGGACATGGCGAGGACAGCCGGCATGAGCGCCTCCTCCTTTCACCAGCATTTCAAGATGCTGACCTGCATGTCCCCGCTCCAGTACCAGAAGCATCTGCGCCTGCTGGAAGCGCGGCGCCTGATGATGACCGACGGCGAAAAGGCCGGGAACGCCGCCCTGTCAGTCGGTTACGAGAGCGTGTCCCAGTTCAGCCGCGAGTTCGCGCGCATGTTCGGCGACTCCCCGCGTCGGCAAACCCGGGCATCTGAGCCGCGGTCCGCCCGCCCGGGGTCGGAAGATCACGGCGCCGGGATCGGCGCGGCTATGGGCTGATACCGGAGGGCCCGGCCTCCGGCCGCTTCCGACGGCGCGGGTTCGGGCCTCAGTCGAGCACCCCCAGCGCCCGATAGAGCGGCAGGACCGCCTGAATAAACCGCTCGGCCATCTCGGTGAGCACCTCCAGGTTCTCTTCCGGCGTGACCATCTCCCGATCGTTCTTCACGGCCCGATCGCCCGTGGTCTGGAACACCGCCCAGGTCGAGGCGGCGAGCGCCGAGGCCTCGCGATCGCCGGCCAGCCAAGCCCGCAGGAACAGCTGGACCGGCCTCGGACAGGCCAGCCCCCCGCCGGTCACGGGCGCCGCCAGATGTTTCAGGGCCGGACCGGTCACCGCCCGCTCCAGGACATGGGCGTTGTAGGCCCGTGAGCGCGCCGCCTCTTGCGCCGACGGGACCCGAGCCGGCCGCAGCACCTCCATCCCGACCAAGACCGTGAGAGCCGAAACCGCGTCCATGGTCCGCAAGGTCGTCAGACCGCTCGCCGCCACCACCTCCGGCAAGGTCTTTGGCCTGTAGTCCTCGGCCGCCAAGGCGTCGACGACCGGCCCGTACACCTCAGCGGGCAGCACTGCCTCGCCCAGCGCGCCGCTCACCGCCAGGACGATTTCGTCGCGTGCGCTGGCGAGGACGAACGCTTGCCCGGCCCAGAACCGCTCTTGCTCGGCTACGGTCATGCGGACCAGGCCCTTCACAAAGACATCGGGCCGGAAGCGCTGATTGACCATGAAGTCGCGCACGGCCTCCCGCAGCTCCAGCGGTTTGCAGCGATCGAGAAGGGCGACCGCCTCGGGCGTCAGATTGAGGTCGTTGACGCGATCAAGCACGCGCGCCGAGGCGACGAAGGTCAATTTGGCCTCGGCCATCGCGCCCGCGACATCGGCGAAATAGGGAATGTGCCAGTCGGCGTTCAGATATTCGTGGGCCAGGTAGCTGCGATTTTTCTTCGGGAGACCGGACGCCAGGTTCGCGGCCGGCTTTACCTCGGCGAAAAATTTGGGGCTCGCCCCGACCACGTCTTTCAGGAAGTCGAGGGCGCGTTCGACGCCGCCGGGATCGTCCACGCCGGCCGCCGCGCCGGCCGGCCGGTCTCGCCCGAGTTCAAGGAGGTGACGCACCGGCGCCAGCGCCGACCAGCCCGGCTGGGCGTTGTAGCTGACATAGGCGACGCCGCCGGGCCGCAGCCGCAGGCGGATCAGACCCAGGATTGCCTGTCGGTTGGCCTCGGAGATCCAGCTCCACACGCCGTGCAGGGCGATAACATCAAACATCGGCAGGTCCGCCCGAGCGCAGAAGTCCGCGAACCCCTCCTCGGACAGGACGACGTCCGCGCCCGAGGCCTCCGCCAGCCGTTCGGCATGGGCGACATGGGCCGGGTTGAAGTCCACGCCCCAGAAGACGCCGGCGTTCGCCGCCGCATGGATGTTGACCGACACCCCGCGCCCGAAGCCGAGCTCCAGGTAGGTCGGCCGATCGGGAATGCGGCAGCGGACGCCCGCCGCGTGGCAGACGAACCGGAGATGATCCGGCGCGAGGTTGGGATAGTAGCCGGAGGTGTACTCCGTGCCGGTGTAGTAGCCGTCCGTCCACTGCATGGAGGCCCGATCTCCGAAAGGCGTCGTCAGGCGCCGATGAAAGGAAGCGAGGCGGGGCCGGTCCGCCATTGGGAAACCCCTAGCGGACCACCCGACCGTCGCGCAGACGCCCGATCAGAACGGCCAGGGCGCCGCCCGCCAGCACCAGGTTCAGCGCGGCAAACCCGAACTCCAGCCGCGACAGATGCAGGGCAAGGGTGAAGGCGGTCAGGACGGTCAGGCCGATGGCGGAGAAGGCCATCACCACTCCGCCGCCTCGCCAGGCGACGAGCGGCGCCAGGACGCCGAGCGCCAACGACAGCTCGATCATCCCCACGGCGCGGACAAGGGTCAGATCAACCCCCTGCGACCAGCCGAGCAGATGGCCGAGCATCTCCTGCGACTGGGTCAGCTTGGCGTAGGCGGCGCCCGTGAAGAACATCGCCAACCAGGCCTGCAGGGTCCAGAGCGCCATATGGAGATAGAAGCCCCTCAACCGCCGTTCAGTCGTCGGGCGCGCGGCGCCGTCGGCGTGCCGCAACGTCTCAAGACGGCGAACAGGAGGCTGCGGCGACCATCCGACGACGCGGGGGCCAGGCCTCGCGCTCCTCGGTTCCGGTCCGCTAGCCGCAGAGGTTCCGGGTGAAACCGGCCGCCTTCGCAATTGGTGCGGGGCTCCGTGCAGTCCGTTGCGATCCTCAGTGGCGATCCTCATGTCGCAGCGACGCCCAGACCGCCTGACGGGGGTGGACTTTGGCGATCGACGCCGCCAGGTCTCGGCGGGACGGACGGCGGGCGCCGACCAGCTCGCCGTCCGCCGATCCGCGCGGCCGCCTTTCTCGCCCCGGCCGCGTCATTGAGGCGGGCGAAGGCCAATTGCGGCGCAATCCGACTCCAAAGTCGCAGGAGGCCCGCACGGCCGACCGCTGCCTCCCATACGCCGCGTTCAATCCCGGCGATTGCGGCCCGCGCCACCGCCTCGGCGGAAAGGACCCGACCGCGGCCGATGGGGAAGCGGTCGCGCAGCGGCGTATCTGTGGGGGGCGGCGCGATCTCGAACACCTGAACCGCGGACTCCGCCAGTTGCGCGCGTAGCGCGCGGGTGTAGGCGTGGAAGCCGGCCTTGCTGGCGCTGTGAATCGGTGCCGCCGCCAGCGGCACATAGGCGAGGCCGGAGGTCACATTGACGATCGCGGCCTGCGGCTGGGTCTTCAGCAACGGGAGGAACCGGGCGACCATCCACATCGCCCCCTTCAGATTGACGTCGATCTCGGCGGTCAGCTCGGGCGAACCTCGATCCGCCAGCAAGTCCAGCCTTTGCATCCCGCCCGCACAGTTGACGAGAACGTTCAGCGCCGGAAAGGCGGGGGCCAGTTCATCGAAGAGTTCGGCCACGGCCGCCGGGCGGCTCACATCGCAGACCGCTATGTGCAGGTCGGGTAACCTCGCCTGCGCAGCCTCCAAGGATTCCGGCCGGCGTCCGACGATGATCACCGTGTTGTCGCGCGCCAGGAGCTGTCGTGCGAGTTCCAGACCGATTCCGGAGGATCCCCCGGTGATCAGGATGGTCGCGTGCATCAGTCGCATTGGGGATGAACTTCCGGCTGCTTTGCGGTCAGGATCGCCGACGCCTTCAGCATGCGGACTTAGGCGTGAAAGCGAATGTCCAAACCGCCTTGTTATTTGCCTAAAACTACGGACCGTCTTGTGGGGGTTCGCGGGACGGCCTAGGCTTTGTCATCCCCTCAGCGAGACCGCCCATGAACAGCGAGTTGAACGCCGTCATCACACGGATACTGGACGCTCACATCGGCCCCGACGGCTTCTATGCGACCCCGGTTCCCGGCCTGACGCTCATGCGCTCCACCCTTGCCCTGCCGCCCCAGCACATGCAGTACCGGCCGAAGATCTGCTTCGTCACCCAGGGTGCCAAATCCATCATGGTCGCGGACCGCACCGTGACCTACGGAGCCGGGCAGACGCTGGTGGTGACCGTCGAGGTGCCGGTCCTCAGCCAGATCGTGGAGGCGACCCCGAACCACCCCTTCACCGGCGCCACGCTTGAACTGGACCCGGAGATCATTCTCGACGTCGTCACCCGGCTTGAGCCCATGAGCCATCTGCAGGGCCCGGCCGGCTTCGGCCTGGTGGTCAACGACCTCGACGCCCAGATGACAGGCTCGCTGCTGCGCCTGCTGGATCTGATCCGCCAGCCCCAGGCCGTGGAGATTCTCTATCCGGCGATCATGCGCGAGATATCCTACTGGCTGCTGATCGGGCCGGCCGGACGCAATGTGGCTCGAATGGTGCTGCCGGAAGGCCAGCCGCTCCGCATCGCCGCGGCGATCGTCTACATGCGCGAGAATTTCGACGTGCCGATGAGCGTGGCCGAACTGGCCGGCAAGGCCGGCATGAGCCCCTCAACCTTCCACCAGCATTTCAAGGCCCTGACCTCGATGTCGCCGCTTCAGTACCAGAAGCAGCTCCGACTTCTCGAAGCCCGACGCCTGATGGTCACCGAGGGGGTCAAGGCGGGGGTTGCGGCCGTGTCCGTCGGCTACGAGAGCGTGTCCCAATTCAGCCGGGAATATGCGCGCATGTTCGGCGCGCCGCCGCGCCGGGAGGCCCAGCACGCCAAGGCCGACCCCGCCCGGTTCGCCGCCCTTCTGGACGGCGGCTCGACCGCCATTCACTGACGAGGGTCCGGACGCATCGCCTCTAGCGGGCGACCTTGGCGAAGTCGCCTCCGCTGTCCGTCACGCCTCTGCGCCTGGCCGGTTTCGTTCGGCGCCCGGCCGGCTTGGCGGGTCAGGGCTTAAGAAGGCCCCGGTCGACCATGCTCGTGGCCGCAGCGACGATCACGTCGTGCGGCGCGCGAGGCGACCAGTCCAGTCCCGCCGCGCCTTGTCGTTCGAGGTCGCCTTGGCGTAGCCGAGATCCTGAACGACCGGCCGAAGTTCGCGCCCGCAGGACCAGGTTCAGCAGGATGCATTCCGGGACGCGTGCCGCGGCGCCCCCGAGCTCGCGGCGCAGGAGGGGGCATGCCGAGCAGATGGGCGGCCGCCACGTCGCGGACGTCCACGATCGGAATGTACAGGTCCGGGAAGGCCGGCATCTCGCCGTCGAGCATATGCCGGATGAGGTGGTTGGAGCCGGAGACGGCCTGCCCCGGCACCGGCCCCATCACCGCCACCGGAAGCATCGTCAGGGTCATTCGCCCCGCCCTCGGCCGCCATGAAGGCCCAGGCGGCGCGCTCCGCGAGGGTCTTGCTCTGGCCGTAGGCGTCGACGCCCGGCCCCTCGGGATTGGTCCAGTCGGCCTCGGTCAAGATCTGACGGCTGCGCCGGTGACCCCAGCTCACCGTATGGAAGGCGGAGGTGAGGACGACGCGGTCGACCCGCGCCGCCGGGGCCGCCCTGAGAACGCGCAAGGCGCCGTCGACCGAGGGGACGATCAGTTCATTCTCATCGGCGACGCGTCCCGGCCGCGCCGGGGATGCGATGTGGAAGAGGACGTCCACGCCGGCGAGCGCCTCGGCGCAACCCGCGTCGCTCAGAAGATCCGCGGCGACGAACTCAAGCCGTCCGGCCTCGGTCATTCCCGCAAATCCGATCACGCCAACATCGCGC
Organism: Brevundimonas sp. FG8; assembly: GCF_057808845.1. Lineage (NCBI taxonomy): Bacteria > Pseudomonadati > Pseudomonadota > Alphaproteobacteria > Caulobacterales > Caulobacteraceae > Brevundimonas > Brevundimonas sp. FG8. The sequence continues at coordinate 125,346 of NZ_JBMDIU010000006.1, forward strand.
CGGGCGCTCGCGTCTCGATCAGTCGCCGCAGCCGAGACGCATCGTCTTCCCCCACGGGATTGTAGACGACCAGGGCAAGCTCGGGACGGCCGCTGACGGCGAAGGTGGAAAACTCCAGCTCGATTCCCCCGACCTCGGGCGGGTTCAGGCGCTTGACGCCGCCTCCGGGCGCCGCGACGTCGTCGCCCCGCCACAGCGCCTCGAACTCGGGACTCTCGCGGGACAGCTCCTCGGCCAGTTCGGTCATCTCGACGCCCGCGCCGGCGCGGGCCGCATCGGCGCGGAAGGTCGCGACAACGAAACGCGCCACGCTCCACCAGTCGTCCTGCGCCGCCCGGCCACCCGCATCCCGGAAGATCAGCCTCAGGACATTCCGCTCCCGGAGCGGCAGGGCTCCATAGTCGTTCAGCGCGATGGCGGCCCGATTCCAAGCCACCACATCCCAGGTCGCCGTCTTGATGATGGCGGGACTCCAGGGCATGGCGTCGAGCACCCGCTGCAGTCGCGGCGTAATCCCCTCGCCCGGCCGATAGCGGACATCCGGCGCCCGCCCCAGACCGATCAGGAACAGATGCTCACGTTCCGCCTCGGTCAGCATCAGGGCGGTCGCGAGCCGTTCGAGCGCATCCGCCGACGGCGCCCCGCCGCGCCCCTGCTCAAGCCAGGCATACCAGGTCGGGCTGATGCCCGCCCTCTGCGCCACCTCCTCCCGCCGCAAACCGGGTGTTCGGCGCCGGCCGACCGGGTAGCCGAGCGAGACCGGCTCCAGGGCCGAACGGCGGCTGCGCAGATAGGCCCCCAGTCGACCCTCGGAGTCTGACATCGGATTAAACCTTATAACAGGATAAGATCACGACTTTAACACGGTAATCAGACACGGCACACACCGTTCCTCATTTCCCGAGGAGACAAGAGATGCGCGTGTTCATCACCGGAGCGACCGGCTTTATCGGCTCGCAAATCACCGCCGAACTGCTGTCGGCAGGGCACGAGGTGCTCGGCCTTACAAGGTCTGTGCGCGGGGTGGCGGCCCTTGAGGCCGCAGGCGCGGCGGCTCACCGCGGCGACATCGATGACCTCGACAGCCTTCGCGCCGGCGCCGCCGACAGCGACGCGGTGATCCATACCGCCTTCGATCACGACTTCAGCCGTTACGCCGCCAACTGTGAAAAGGATCGTCGCGCCATCGCCGCGCTCGGCGAGGCGCTGGGGCGGGGCGAACGTCCGCTGATCATTACGTCTGTCACCGGCATCGGCTCTTCCGCGCCGGGCGAGCCCGCCGCCGAGGGCCATCTCGACCTGGCCCACCCCATTCCCCGGGTTGCGTCCGAACAGGCCGGAGAAGCCCTCAAGGCCGAGGGCGTCAATGTCATAACGGTCCGGCTTCCCCAGGTGCACGATACGGTCCGGCAGGGGCTAATCTCGCCCTTTATCGACATCGCTCGAGCCAAGGGCGTCTCCGCCTATCTCGGCGCAGGCGCCAACCGGTTCTCCGCCGCCCATGTATCGGACGTCGCACGGCTCTACCGTCTCGCTCTTGAAGGCGGTCACCGGAACGCGCGCTACCACGCCGTCGCGGAAGAGGGCGTCACGCTGCGCGCGATCGCCGAAGTCCTGGGCGCCGGTCTCGGAGTGCCCGTCGTCTCCATCCCGGAGCACGAGGCCGGCGACCATTTCGGGTATATGGCGCCCTTCGCCGGTCTCGACCTGATCGCCTCCAGCGCCTGGACCCGGGACCAACTGGGCTGGACGCCCGAGGGTCCGGATCTGCTGTCGGACCTGCGCGCCATGGAGTACACGCCGCTCCAGGCGGGTTGACGGGCCTTTCGCACGGCCGGGCAATTTCGGAGCCCTGGGCAAGTTTCTCGGCCATAAGGGCATCGCCGCCGGGGACGTCCGCCTCTAGCCTCTCTCTCATGGTGACGGCGACAGCGGCCCCTCGAAACCGCTGTCCCGTCATTCCAGACATCGGATCGGCTTCGCCTTCCCCCGGCCCGCCGATCCGGCAGGGATCGCCCCTTCCCTGACCTCAGGCGATCCCCCGCAAGGCCACCGAGGCCCTCCCCCCCCAGCCTCGGTGGCCGTCCTGGGGCCGAACGGCCGGCAATCCCGCCGCCGCCATTTTGAACGCTCACGCCCTGGCCCGCGCCGCGCGACCGACCGGCGAAGAGCCTCTGACCTCGTCTGCCCCGAGCCGCAGCGGGCGTGCGCGCGCCGACTCGTTCGGGATGGCGGAGGAAGAGGCAAGACAAAGCGAGGATCGCATATCCCGTTCGTCCGCTTGAGGCGGGATGCTCTCGTCACCGTCGCCTTTCCGCCTGCCTTTCGCGCGCTCGTCGCCCGGGAACGGCGGCCGGCGCGTCGGCGTCGAGGGAGGCCCAGGTTGGACACATTGAACAGAGCGCACGCGGTCGATCGCGTTGTGGGCGAATTCGCCGAGGTCGGAGCCCTGACCCGATCCGTCGCCGCGCGCTTCGAAGGCGTCTTTCACACCTATCGCGAAGAACTCCAGCAGTTGGCCGACGCCGCGCCGACACTCGCGGATGCGGCGCGCGATGTGATCGCCGTCCTCCAGGCCGCCGGCTCGGCCTTTTCGGCGGCCTTCCCCAACCAGCCCGCCACAGACTGCGCCGCCGGCTGCGCCTTCTGCTGTCACCTGCCGGTGGCCGTCCCGCCGGGCGTCGCGGAGGCGATCCGGGATCACGTGGCCGAGACCTTCCCCAGCGAGGCGCGGTCCGCCCTGCTGGTCCGGCTCCGCGCCGCCGAAGCTCTCGCCGCCGTCGCCGACCCAACACGTCTGCGCCACCGGTGCCCGCTCCTGGGCGCCGACGACCGCTGCTCCGTCTATCCGGTCCGCCCGATCTCGTGTCGCGCCTTCACCTCGCCGTCGGCGAGGCGGTGCGAGGCCCTGATCGCCGGAGCGGCGCCGGAAGGCGGCATTCCCCAGAACGCCTCCCTCTTCCGGCTGCACAGGGACGCCACGGCCGTGCTTGAACAGACCGCGCGCGGTCGCGGCGCGTCCCCCATGCAGAAAGATCTGGCCGGCGCCCTGCTCGACGCGATGGGCCGTCCTTCGCCGGACGCGCCCCCGCCCGCGCCGGGAAGCCTCGCATAGCCGGCCGCCGGCCGGGCCGACGCGCGAAGGGACGCCTTGAACTCCAACGGCGCTCCGTCGGCCGAGCTCCCCCCGGAGCTGACGGCCCGATCGCCTGCGGAGGCGTCACCGGAGAGGGTCGGACGCGCCCGTGCGTTCGCGGCGGAACACCATTCCCCCGTGTCGAAGTTCGTCTTCGCTGACGAACGTGCCGTCCGCCGTGAAGCCGGTATCGTCCCAGTAGTCGATATGGGTCCCGCGGACCTCGTAGCGGCCCTGGTAGGCGCTTCGGCGGGAGCCCCGAGCTTCATCGTAGCGTCCGTCCGAACGCAGTTCCTGGCGGATCCGTCCGTCTTCGGTGACCCACATGCCGACATAAGGGTGTTGCATCGTCGTCTCCTGTCCTGAAAAGAGGGCGTCAACGGCCCGGGACCCGGTCGTCGCGAACCCGGCCGCCCCGAATCCGGCGACCGCCAGAGCAGTCGCCGCGCCGAAACTCGTCCGGCGCGTCCGACCGGGCGTCACGGCCGACCTCCGTCGACCGGCGCCGGGAGCGGCACCCGGCGCAGGATGTCGTCATAGGGTGCGAGGTCGAGGAAGGCGTTGACCTCCACGGCCCTGCCGTTCTCCAGCCGCAGGATCCACGCATAGGTGTTGCGATAAGACGCGCCGTCCGCGGCCGTCGTCTCCCCGACCCAGTTGACGATCACGTGGTCTCCATCCGCCCAGACCCGGTGAGAGACCGGCCGCACCGGCGCGATGAGCCGCGCCGAGAAGGGCGTGACGGCCTGCGCCACGAAATGGTCGCGGCCTCGGAAGGTCCCGGCGCTGGGGCCGGACCCCTCAATGGTCCAGACGACATCGGGCGACAGGACCGTTTCGAAAAAATCGCCGCGGCCCGCGGCCCACCGGTCAAAGGCGGCCGTAACGAGCCGCCGGTTGTTTTCCGTGATCGAGGCCCCGGGCGCAGCGGAGCGGCTTGACGCAGCCGGCGGCGGCGCGGTGGTCGCCGCGTGGGCGAACGCCGCCGAAGCGGGCCCGCCGGTCGCGGCGAGCGCCAAGGCGCCGGCCAAACAGGCCCAGGGTCTCCGTGGGAAAGCGGTCGTCATCGGCTTGGTCTCCTGTCAGTTCCGGCCCCTTCATCTGACGTCCGGAGGGTCGGAACGGATAGGCCGGTTGTCCGGGATGCTTGCACGATCGTCCGGATGTGACCGGCGGCGCTTCGCCGACGAGCGCCCAGGTGAGATAAGGCGGTCATGGACCGCCTCTCGACCCTCGTGGACCTTATCGGACGCCATGCGCCCGGCGACGGCGCGTTCACCTCCCCGCTGCCGGGCGTGAAGCTCATCCGCGCCTCCGCCCCCACCCTGCCGATGCCGGTGATCTATGAACCCACGATCTGTATCGTCGCCCAAGGTCGCAAACAGGCCGCGCTCGGCCGGACGCGCTACATCTACGACCCGGCCCGCTATCTGACGGCCTCGATCAACCTGCCGGTGATGGGATCGGTCATCGAGGCCAGCGAGGCGAAACCCTATCTCTGCCTCCAGCTCGATCTGGACGTGACCGAACTCGCGGATCTCGTCCTTCGCCACCCGCCCCCCGCAGGCGCCTCGATCGGCCCGGCGGAGGGGCTGGCGTTGAACGACGTCAGCCCGGCTCTTCTGGACGCCGCCGCCAGGCTCCTCAGCCTTCTGGACACGCCGGACGACCGCGACGCCCTCGCGCCGCTGGTCACGCGCGAGATACTTTATCGCCTCCTCACCGGACCCGGCGGCGGCGTGATCCGCCACATGGTCCAGGCGGACAGCCGGCTCAACCAGATCTCGCGCGCCATCCTGTGGATCCGCGCTCGATACCGGCAGCCCTGCCGCATCGAGGACGCAGCGGAGATCGCGGGCATGAGCCGTTCGACATTCCACGAACATTTCCGGGCGATCACCTCCATGAGCCCGATCGCGTTCCGGACCCAGTTGCGCCTGCAGGAGGCGCGCCGGTTGATGGTCAGCGAGGCCGCCGACGCCGCTAGCGCGGGTTTCGCGGTCGGCTACGACAGTCCGTCCCAGTTCAGCCGGGATTACGCGCGTCTGTTCGGCGCCCCGCCGGCGCGCGACGCCGAACGCCTGCGCAGCGAAAGCGGTGCGCGAGGCCTGCCGACCTTTGGCGACGCGACGGCCGACCGCGAAACTTCGCACGCATGAAACCTCATCCTCATCCGAACGAGCCCGGTCAGTGGACGCTGCTGGAAAGCCGGGGCGGCGCCACCCTGTGGAAGCGGGGCCGGCGTCTGTCTCCGCTTCCCCGGGGGTCGCCGGGGTCGGGCTCACCGACGGGCGCCGCCGCCGCCGTCCAGGACAGACCCGGGGGCGCCGAGGCCCGCAGCGCGGCCTGTTCCGCGACCCAGTCACCAGTTCGTCCTTCTTCAGCGACGCCGCGCGGATGTCCTCGGCGTTCATCTCCACCAGCATCTCCAGCAGCTGGCCCTTGGAATGCGGATGCAGGAAGGCGGCGTCCGGCGTCCAGTGCGCGGCGATGTCGGCCCCGCAGACATCGCTGCGTTCCGCCGCCTCGGCGCGCCCCTGCCGGCGCACGTCGTCCGTCCGCGTTTCCCTGACATCCAGACTGATCGCGGCGAGCTCGGCGAGCAGGGCCCTCTGCTCCTCCTCGGGCAGCAGGCCGATCCAAGCGAGGACGGTGTCGCCAGAAGCCTGCCAGGCGGCGGGTCGGTGATCTTCTGCGTGAGGCCGGAGGGCGCGAAGGCGGACGTTAGCCGGCGCGGGCCAAGGACGGCGTGCGGCGATCGACCGGGGCCGTGGGCCGGCCTCAGGCTCCGGCCGCCCCGGCTGCGGGGGAATGCGACGCCGCCCCGACCCGACCGTCGGCGATCTGGATCACGTCCTGCGCGATCAGGTCGAGGTCGCGCGGATCGTGGGACACCAGGATCATCGGCAGACGAACCTCGTCGCGCAGCCGCAGCAGATAGGGGGCGAGCCGCTCCCGGCGCGCCGGGTCCAGGCCCGTGAAGGGCTCGTCCAGAAGGAGCAGTCGCGGCCGCGCCGCCAGCGCGCGGGCCAGGGCGACGCGACGCGCCTCTCCGCCCGAGAGCCCGGCGGGTCGTCGGCGCTCGAAGCCGCGCAAATCCATCAGGTCGAGCGCCTGGGCCACGGTCATCTCGTCTCCGCCGTAGGGTCGCGAGAAGGCGATGTTCTGTTCGACCGTCAGGTGCGGGAACAGACGAATGTCCTGGAACACATAGCCGATCGCGCGCCGGTGGGCGGGTCGGCGCGTCACGGCGTCATTAAGGACCGTGACGTCGTCGATCGCTATCCGCGCGGAACTTTCGGCAAGCAGACCGGCGAGACCGTGGAGGAAGGTCGTCTTGCCGCAGCCGGACGGGCCGACGACCGCCACGGCGTTGTCCGTGCTCTCGAACCCGATATCGAAGCTGAAGTCGCCCCGACGGCCCGTGGCGTGACAGGCGAGACTCATGCGCCGCGCGTCCGCAGGATGCGCCGGTTGGAGATTTCCGAGCCGATGACGGCGAGCACGGAGACCAGAACGGCGATGACGGCCAGGCGCATCGCCGCTCCATCGCCCTCGGCCCGCTGCAGGGCCGAATAGATCGCAACGGGCAAGGTCTGGGTCTCGCCGGGAATGGCCCCGGCGAAGGTCACCGTGGCGCCGAACTCACCGAAGGCTCGCGCGAAGCCCAGCAGGGTCGCCGCCACCAGTCCCGGCGCCGCCAGCGGCAGGGTAATGCGGGCGAACACGGCCAGGCGGGAGGCCCCCAGCACCGAGGCGGCGTCCTCAAGGCCCCGGTCGACACCCTCGATCGCGAGCCGGATGGGCCGAACCACCAGCGGCAGGGCCATCAGGGCTGCGGCCAGCGCCGCCCCGGTCCAGTGAAAGGCGAGCGTCACGCCGAACAGATCGTGGAGGACGCGTCCGACCGGTCCCCGGACCCCGAACAGGCTGAGCAGGATCAGCCCCGTCACCACCGGCGGCAGGACCAGGGGCAGGTTGACCGCCGCCTCAAGGATCCAGCGCCCCGGAAACCGCCTGCGCGCGAGCAGCATCGCCAGACCCAGACCGAGCGGGAGGCAGACGATCAGGGCGGCGGTCGCCACCTTGATTGACAGGCTCAGGGCCTGGAGCTCGAAGTTGGACAGGGGCTCGAACATTCAGGCTGCGGGCATGAAACCATGGCGCCGGAACACCGACGCCGCAGCCGGCGTGGCCAGATAGTCGAGGAAGGCCTGCGCCTTGCGACCGCCGCCGGTCACTTCGGCCGCCGGATAGACGATGGCGGGCTGTTCGGCCGCGCGCGGCTCCATAACGATCCGTATGTCGGTGCGGCGGACGACGTCGCTGCGATAAACCACCCCGAGCGCCGCCTCGCCCCGCGCCACGAAGGCGCGCACCGCACGCACATCGGCCCCGAAGACGAGACGGTCCTTGACCGCGGCCCATCGCCCGGACGTCTGGAGCCAGGTCCGGGCGTAGGCCCCGGCCGGCACGCTGTCGGGATCGCCGATCGCCAGACGGCCGCCCTGGGCCAGCGGCGCGAAGGGATCCGTTTGGTCGGCGGCTCTGGCCTGAGCGATCACGACCAGGTCGTTGCGCAGCAGGTTCACCCGCCGTGTGATCCGCCCCGCCGCGCCCAGGCGATCCATCCATTCGGAATCCGCCAGGATGACTACATCGGCCGGAGCGCCGGCCTGCACCTGACGCGCCACTGCACCGCTGGCGCCGAACGACAGGCGAACCGCGGGTCCCTCGTTCCGCTCGTAGTCTGCCGCGAGTTCGGTCAGGGCGTCGGTCAGGGAGGCGGCGGCGAAGACTGTCACGGTCGCCTCCGGCCGCGGCGGGGCCGCAGGCGTGCAGGCCGCCAGGGCGATCAACGCCAGGCCGATCACGGCCGCCGACAGAGATTTGCGGTTCAGCAGAAAAATCTCGACGCCCTTTCACGAACACCCGTTATAGTCGCTCGAACATGACGGTCATCTACCAGTCTGACAAGGCGACCCCGATCGACCTCGGCGCTGCGGCCCCGCTGGTGGATCCGTTCGGCCGCACCATCAACTACGTCCGCATCTCGGTGACGGACCGTTGCGACCTGCGCTGCCTCTACTGCATGGCCGAAAATCCTGTCTTCCTGCCCAAGGCCGATCTCCTCAGTCTGGACGAGCTCGAGCGCATGTGTGGCGCCTTCATCGATCTCGGCTGCCGCCGGATCCGGTTGACCGGGGGGGAGCCCTTGGTCCGCAAGGGAATGATGGATCTGGTGGCCGCCCTGTCGCGCCGCCTCAGGGCCGGGGATCTGGAGGAGATCACCCTCACCACCAACGGCACCCAGCTCGCCCGCCACGCCGAAGCCCTGGCCGGCCACGGGGTGCGGCGCGTCAACGTCTCCCTGGACACGCTCGACCCCGACAAGTTCCGGCGCATCACCCGTGGCGGCGATCTGGCGGCGGTGATGGCCGGGCTGGAGGCCGCCCGGGCGGCGGGCCTGAGCGTCAAAATCAACACCGTCGCCCTAAAGGGCGACAACGCCGATGAAATCCCCGACCTGATCCGTTGGGCCCACGGACTGGGCATGGACATCACCCTGATCGAGACCATGCCGATCGGCGAGACCGGCGCGGACCGAACGGATCAGTACCTGTCGCTGGCGACCGTCCGCGAGACCCTGGATCGGATCTGGACTCTCACCCCCTCGACGCGACGCACCAGCGGCCCCGCACGCTATATGACGGTGGAAGAGACCGGCGGAACGCTCGGCTTCATCACCCCGCTCAGCCATGTGTTCTGCGAGGCCTGCAACCGCGTGCGGGTGACCTGCACCGGTCAGCTCTTCCTCTGTCTGGGCCAGGAGGATCAGGCGGATCTGCGCCAGGTTCTGCGCGACCACCCGGGAGACGACGCGCCGCTGCGCGAGGCGATCCGGGCGGCTATAGCCATCAAGCCCAAGGGACACGACTTTAGAATAGACCGTCCGGGCGCCGCGCCGGCGGTGTTGCGCACCATGTCAACGACGGGAGGATGAGATGGCGGTCGTGAAACTGTTCGGGACCCTCGGCGACATCGCCGGCTGGTCAGAGGCGACGCTCGACGGCGCGACCCTCGGCCAGATCAAGGCGGCGGCCGCGGGCGACAACGCGCGCCTCGCCGACCATCTCGATCATCGGAGCACCCTGGTGATACTCAACGCCACCCTCACCCCCCACAGCCTGCGCAGCGACGACCTTCCCATAGCACCCGAAGACGAGGTGGCGTTCGGCTCTCCGGTCGGCGGGGGCTGAGCATGATCCGCATCACCCGGGACCCGCTCGACGCGGCCGCCCTTTTGCAGGGCTTCTGCCGCGATCGCTTCGACACCGGGGCGGTGGTCTCCTTCACCGGCCTGACGCGGGCACGCACGGGCGACCGGACTGTCGACACCCTGACGCTGGAAGCCTACCCGGGGTTCACCGAACGGGTGATGGAGGCGATCGAGGCCGACGCCCGCGCGCGCTTCGAGATCCAGGACGCCCTGACAGTCCACCGCTGGGGCGCGATCCCGGTCGGCGAGCCGGTGATCTTCGTCGCCGTCGCCGCCGCGCACAGGCGGCCCGCCTTCGAGGCCGCGGACTTCCTGATGGACCATTTCAAGACCCGGGCGCCGTTCTGGAAACGGGAAGACGGTCCGGACGGCCGCCGCTGGATCGAGCCCCGCGACCAGGACCACGCCGATCTGGCCCGCTGGGCCGAGGAGACCAAATGACCGACACCCTTGCCGACATTGATCTGCCCGCCCCCGGCGGCCGCCTCGTCGATCTGCCCTTCACCCCGGTGCGCATCGCCGTCCTCACCGTGTCGGACACCCGTGACGAGGAGAGCGACACCTCCGGCAAGATCCTTGGCGACCGGATCGTCGAGGCGGGCCATCTCCCCGTCCTGCGCGACATCGTGCCCGACGACGTCGAGGCCATCCGGGCCCGGGTTAGGCGCTGGATCGCAGACGGGGCCGTCGATGCGATCATCACCACGGGCGGCACCGGCCTGACCGGCCGCGACGTCACGCCCGAGGCGCTGGAACCCCTGTTCGACAAGCGGATCGATGGCTTTTCGGTGATCTTCCACCAGGTCAGCTACCAGACCGTAGGCCTGTCCACTTTGCAGTCCAGGGCGACGGCGGGCCTGATCGACGGCGTCTTCGTCTTCTGCCTGCCCGGCTCCAACGGGGCGGTTCGCGACGGCTGGGACAAGGTCATCCGCTGGCAACTCGACAGCCGTCACAAGCCCTGCAACATGGTCGAACTGATGCCCCGGCTGCTGGAGCAATGATGGCGGATCCGAACGCGCCCGCCGGGACCGACCTCACCCATATCGACGCCGACGGGCGCGCCCGCATGGTCGATGTCTCGGACAAGGCGGTGACGACGCGCGAGGCGACGGCGCGAGGCCGGATCGTAATGCGGCCCGAGACCCTGGCGCTGGCCCTGTCGGGCGGCGGAACGAAGGGCGACGTCCGCGCCGTGGCGGAGATCGCCGGCGTCATGGCGGCGAAGCGAACCTCCGACCTGATCCCGATGTGCCACCCCCTGATGCTGACCTCGGTCAAGGTCGCCGTCCGGCCGACCGACGACGGTTCGGGCCTCGAGGCGACGGCGACGGCCCGGACCCAGGGTCAGACGGGTGTCGAGATGGAGGCCCTGACGGCGGCCTCCGTCACCCTCCTGACCCTCTACGACATGCTCAAGGCCGTCGAACGCGAGATGACGATCACCGACATCGCCCTCTTGGCCAAGTCCGGCGGCGCCTCCGGCGACTGGGGCCGGCCGTGAGCCTGCCTTCGGTCGAGACCGCTCGCACGATTATGCTTGCGGGGATCGTTCCGCTGGCGGCGGAAGCCGTCCCCCTTGCCGAGGCCGACGGAGGCTGGCTGGCGGAGCCGGTCACGGCCAGACGCGATCAGCCGCCCTTCGACGCCTCGGCCATGGACGGCTGGGCCGTTCGCGGCGCCGACGTCGGACCGGGCGCGCGGCTCGAGATCGTGGGCGAAAGCGCCGCGGGCCACGATGCGGGCGTGACCCTTCATCCGGGCCAGGCCGCCCGCATCTTCACCGGGGCCGCCCTCCCCCCCGGCGCCGATCGGGTGGTGATCCAGGAGGAGGCCGAACGCGACGGCGAGACCGTCGTCCTGACCGCAGCCCCGGACACCCCGGCCTGGGTCCGTCCGCGCGGCTGCGACTTCCAGGCCGGCACAGTCCTGCTCGAGGCCGGGACCCGGCTCAATCCCTGGCGTCTGGCCCTCGCCGCCTCGGCGGGCCGCGCGACGGTCGTCTGCCGGCGCCGGCCGGTGGTCGCCCTCCTCTCGACCGGCGACGAACTCGTCGCCCCCGGAACCCCCGCCGGTCCGCACCAGATCTACGACGCCTGCGGCCCGGCCCTTGCGGCCTTCGTCCGCCTCAGCGGCGGAACGGTCGTCCACCTCGGCCCGGCCCGGGACGACGAGGCCTCAATCCTGGCCGCCGTCGACGGCGGCGCCTTCGATCTTCTGGTGACGGTCGGCGGCGCCTCCGTCGGCGACCACGACCGCGTCAAGCCGGCGATCCGCTCGGCGGGCGGGCGGCTCTCGGTCGAAGGCGTCGCCGTGCGCCCCGGCAAGCCCGTCTGGTTCGCGCGCCTGGCCGACGGCCGGCCCCTGCTGGGCCTGCCGGGCAATCCCGCCTCAGCCCTGGTCTGCGCAGAGCTGTTCCTTGGTCCCCTGATCGCGGCCCTTCAGGGCGGCTTACCTAACCTTGAGGTCGACCGGGCGGTGCTCGCCGGTCCGCTCGCGGCCAACGGCCCCCGAGAGCACTATATGCGCGCCGTGATCGAGACCGGGCCCGACGGCGTCCGCCGCGCGCGCCCGATGACCGACCAGGACTCCTCCCTCGTCACGGTCATGGCCGCCGCCAACGGCCTTGTGCGCCGCCCCGCCGGCGCGGAAGGGCTCCGGACCGGGGCGGAGGTCGAGGTTCTCATCCCGGCGCGCTGAGCCCAGCGGGAGTCCTCCTTGTCATAGGCCTGCCGACAGGCGTCGACGCCTCGGGAAGTCGCACCGCACCAGGAGGCCGTCCAGCTCGAGATTGCGCAGGGTGAGGGCCGGCACCCTTGGGCGCCCCGCCGCCGCGGACCGTCCAGGCGTCACGAGAGACGGGCGGTGATGCAGATTTCAACGGATCGCCCGGTGCGGTGACGTGGGGGACGCCTTGATGCGCCCTCTTGTCATTGCGCTGATCCCCGTTCAGCCGCCGAGTTGCGCCCGCAAGGCGACGGCGTCATGAACGTTCGACATGTGGGTGAAACGTCCGTCGCGCACGCGGTAGACCGCGAACTCGTTGATCTCGAAAGCCTCGCCCGTGGGCTCGAGTCCGAGGAACGGCAGCACCGGCGTGCCCCGGTTGATCAGCCGGACGGCCAGGTCGTCGCCATTCGCCCCGAACTCCTGGACCTCCCAGAAAAGGTCCGGCACGGCCTCGACCAGGCCAGAGATGGCGGCGATGACCTGATCGCGGGTCGCGCGGTCGCCGAAATAGACGATCTCGTCGCTGACGAAGGCGTCCAGGCGCTGAAACTGGCGCGTGTTAAGCACCTCGATGTAGTCGGCGTAGAATTTTCGGGCGTCGAACGTGGACATTCTCGTCATCCTCTGGCTCCGGACCGGAGCCCTTACGGTGGGGGGAAGGCGTTTTGCAGTGGCCCGCCACGGGGATCGGGATGACCGGCGCCCAGACCCTGGAATCCGGCGCGCGATCATCTCCGCTATTATGTAGCGATCACTACATAAACAGATAGAGACATTGCCAGCGACGGGTCAATCGATTTATGAAGTGATCGATGCAAAAAGAACGCCAGCCCGCAGACAAGACGCGCCTCACGGCCGCGGCGGGCGTGCGGGGCCGGCCCCGCGTCTTTGATCGCGACAGGGCGCTGGCTGAGGCGACCCTGCTCTTCTGGCGCAAGGGCTATGAGGCGACGTCCATTGCGGACCTGACACAGGCAATGGGTGTCGGCACCACCAGTCTGTACGCCGCCTTCGGCTCCAAGGACGCCCTCTACGCCGAAGCCCTCCAGCATTATGTGGATACCTACGGCGATCTCGCGCTCGGCCGATTCCGAGCGGCGGCGACGGCGCGCGAGGCGGCCTCCGCCTACCTCCTCGACTCTGCGGCGGTCCTGACCGGGTCGGTTCCCGACCTTCCCAGAGGCTGCATGGCCACCTTGGCTACGGTCTCAAGCGAGGGCCATGAGGCCCTGGCCGACGTCGTGCGCCTCAATCGTCTCGGAGGCTTTCACATGCTGCGGGACCGTTTCGCCAGAGGCGTCGATCAGGGCGACCTCCCCCCCACGACGGATGTGTCCGGTCTCGCGACCTTCATCCAGACCGTTCAGAGCGGAATGTCCATCCTCGCCCGGGACGGGGCCAACCGGGCGGCTCTGGAGCGCGCGGCGGAGATCGCGCTGTGCGGATGGGACCGGTTTGTGGACGGCGCCTGAGGCCTCCGCTCCGGCGCGGCGGTCCGGCATTCCCGTGCGTTCGTCCCGGAGTCTTGTCCATTCCTCTTTCTGTCGGCTCGATGCGGCGTGTAGGACGGAGAGGGAACAGGAGGGCCTCGGATGCTGGCGCGTGTCGGACCGGTGAAACTGCGGCTGCAGGTGATGAGCGCCGAGACAGGCGCGATGGGTCCGGGCAAGGCTGCGGTCCTGGAAGCGATCCGGACGCATGGCTCCATCACAGGCGCGGGACGCGCCCTCCGGATAAGCTACAAACGCTGCTGGGCCCTGGTAGACGAGATGAACCGCTGCTGGCGCACGCCTCTCGTGACAGCCGTTCGGGGCGGTCCGACCCAAGGCGCTCTTCTGACAGAAGAAGGCGCGCTAATCCTGGAGGCCTTCCGCGCCCTTGAGCAGCGGCTGACGGCGGCGACCCGCGACGATCCCGCCTATGCGACGCTGGTCGACCACCTTCGCGACACGCCCCTGCCCCCCGCCGGCTCCTGACCCCCGCTTCGACTTGACGGATATCCGTTCGCCCTTCGATATGGCCGGATGAACATATCGGTCGGCCCATCAGGGATTTCGAAACGCGGCGGTTCTCCCGGCGGAAGGCTCCGGGTTCCTTCCCGGAGCTCCCGCCGATCTCTGGCGGTTCGGCCCGAAGCCTGGACCGCGCCCGGGATCGACGCGCCCCGGCCATGCAGCGGTCCCGCTCCGCGTCGCGAGGAAAGATGAGCGACTGGTACACCGCGGGACTCGAGGACGACATGCGGCCGCGAATGTTCGCGGCCGCCGACCGCGGCGACGCCTTCGCCCTGGTCACCATCACGGCGGCCGAAGGCGGCGGGCCGCGCGGCGTCGGCGCACAGATGGTGGTCACCCGGGACGACATGGGCGGCTTCCTGTCGGGCGGTTGCATCGAGGCCGACGTCGCCCTGCACGGTCGCGAGGTCCTGGCGGCCGGCGCGCCGAAGCGGGTCGTCTACGGGCGCGGCAGCCCTTATGTCGACACCCGCCTGCCCTGCGGCGGGCGGCTGGAGCTGCTCGTTGAACCCGTCGCGCCCGACGATCCGATCATCGCGGCGCTCAAACGGGCGCGCGACGACCGTCGCCTCGTCACCCTGATTTCCGACGGTGAGCGTCGAACCGTCGTGGACGGTCCGGCCGACCATCCTGACCGCCTGCGGGACTATGCGCCGCCGCAACGGCTGGTCGTCATCGGCTCGGACGCCTTCGCGCTCGCCATGGCCTCGGCGGGTCAGGCGCAGGGCTGGCAGGTCACCCTGGTTCGTCCCAAGGGCCCCGAGACCCCGCCGCCCCTGGCCGTCGATTACCGGCGCGACGACCCCGCCGCCGCCCTGGCCGCCCTGCGGCTGGACCCGTGGACCGCCGTCGCCATCGCCACTCATGACGTCGATCTCGACCACGCGGCCATCACGACCGCGCTCGGCCGGGACACCGGATATGTGGGCGTGCTCGGCGCGCGCCGGCGCCTGCCCGACCGCCTGGCGCGGCTGGCGGCGGACGGCGTGACGGCCGGTGACCTGAAGCGGCTGCACGCCCCTATAGGCCTAAAGATCGCCGCCCGCGCGCCGCACGAGGTCGCCGCCGCCGTCATCGGCGAGATCATCGGTTCGCGCGCATGAGCCGGCACGCCCTGGTCCTGGCCGGCGGCGCCGGCCGACGGTTCGGCGGCGCCAAGCTCCTGGCCGACTGGCGCGGCCGGCCGCTGGTCGTCTGGTCCGTCCAGACCGCGCTCGCGGCGCCGGTCGACGGCGTCGTCGTCGTGGTCGGATGCCGCGCTTCGGAGGTCCGCGCCGCGCTCGACGATCTGGCCGATCCGAGGCTGCGGCTCGTGGAGGCGCCCGACTGGGACGACGGACTGTCCGCCTCTCTCCGGGCCGGCGTCGCCGCCCTGCCCCCGAAAGCCGCAAGCCTGGCCGTCTTCCTCGGCGACATGCCCCTGGTCGACCCGTCCTCGGCCGCTCCCCTGTTCGACGCCGTCGAGGCCGGGGCCGTCGCCGCGCGCCTCGACCATGCCGACGGGCCGGCCCACCCCATCGTCTTCGGGCGCGCGTTCTTCGCGGACCTGTTGGGGATCCGCGGCGACCGAGGCGCGCGGAGCCTGCTCGCCGGCCGCGCCGACGTCGCCGTCTTCGACACCACGGACGACGGGGCCGTGTTCGACGTCGATCGTCCCGAGGATCTCGACCCTGCGGTCGGCCCCGCTTCGCTCAGAGCAGGTCCTCGATCCTGATCGGCATCTTGCGGACCCGCACGCCGGTGGCGTGGAAGACCGCATTGGCGACCGCACCGGCGACGCCGACCATGGCCACCTCGCCCAGTCCCTTGGCGCCGATCGCATTGATGACCGGATCGGGCTGATCGATCATGCCGACCTCGATGTCCCCGATGTCGGCGTTCACCGCCACGACGTAGTCGGCCAGATCGTTGTTGAGCCAGCCGCCGTAGCGCGGATCCACCTCCGTCTCCTCGCGAAGCGCCGCGCTGACGCCCCAGACGACCCCGCCCCGGACCTGGCTCTCGGCGGTCCTCGGCGACACCACCCGCCCGCAGTCGGCCACGCTGACGACACGGGGGACGCGGATGCGACGCGTCCGGGGCTCGACCCGAACCTCCACGAAGTGGGCGATGTAGCTGAAGCTGGTGAACTCCGGATAGACCGGGCCGGAGATGGCCATGCCCCCGGCCCGCAGGGTGGCGAGGTCGCGCGGTCCCTGTCCCGGCCCAACCCGGGAGATCTCCACCTCCACGAACGGCCGACGGACGGCGGCCAGCTGCTGGTGCAGGTTGCCGGACACCGCCCGCCCCTCCAGAAGCTCGGCCATCCGCGCCTTGAGAGCGGCGGCGGCCTCCCCGGCCGCGGTCGCGCCGCTGGCGGTGCCCCAGGATTCCGCCGTCACATGCTGGGCGGCCACCGAGGTGTCGCCGATGCGGATCTCGAGCTTGCGCGGGTCGATGTCGAGCGCGCGGATCAGCACCTGTTCGAGGGTCGAGCGAATGCCCTGTCCCATCTCATGGGCGGTGGCCGAGAAGCGCGTCGTCCCGTCCGCGCTCACCCTGAGGGTGGCCTCGGCGGGGTGCGTCAGCACCGGATAGGCGCCGCTGGCCATGCCCCAGCCGACCTGGACGCCATCCTCGAGCCCCATGGACGCCGGCGCGAGCGGCCGGTCCCGCCAGCCGAACCGGCGCGCGCCCTCGCGGATGCAGGCGTTCAGATGGCGCGAGGACAGGGGCTTGTTGTGGATCGGATCGGTGGTGGCGTCGTGGCGAAGCCGGAACTCGACAGGATCGACCCCGAGTTTCAACGCCAGTTCGTCGACGGCGCTTTCCAAGGCGAAGGCCTGCGGGTGGGGATGGGGCGCCCGCATGTAGCCCGGCGCCTGGGTGTCGATGCGGATGTTGGCGGCCGTCCCGAGATAGTTCTCGACCCCGTACATCTGGGTCGAGGATTCATGGTACTCGGGCGCGAACTGACCGCGGCGGGACTGCTGGTGATCCGCGTCGTAGCGGATGGCGACCAGCTTTCCGGCGGCGTCCGCCCCCAGCTCGATCCGGTGCCGGCTGCGCGGCCGGTAGGTGGCGTTGTGGAAGATCTGGCCCCGGGGCACCACGATCTTGACCGGCCGCCCGATCAGGACCGCAGCCAGCGCCGCCAGACTCGTCTGCCGCCGGGCGAACCCCTTCTGCCCGAATCCGCCGCCGACCGACGGACTGCTCACCACCACCTTCGCCGGGTCCAGCCGCAGATTGCCCGCGATGGCGCCCTTGACCATGTTGCTGCCCTGGGTGCCTTCGTAGACCTGGAGCCGTCCGTCGGCCCAGACGGCCGTGGTGGACAGCATCTCGATCGGATTGTGATGCTGGTTCGGGCTGAAATACTCCCCGCTTAGCCGCGTGACCGCCCCGGCCAGGGCCGCGTTCGCGTCTCCGGCCTTTACGTCCTCCACGGGCTCGCGCACGCCGCCCTCGCTGTCGATCAACGGCGAGAAGGCGGCGGCCTCGTAACGGACCCGCACCGCTTCCATGCCCTCGACCGCGGCTTCGTGGCTCTCGGCCACGACGAGGGCGACGGGCTCGCCCCGATAGGAGATCCGGTCCACGATCATGGGCGGCGGCGGCGGTCCGCCCGGCCCCGGAGGCGGCGGCGCCGGGCAATCGGCCGCCGTCAGGACGCGCACGACGCCAGGAACCGCCAAGGCGGCGTCGGTCTCGACCTTCCCCACCCGACCGCGGGCGATCGTCGAGGTCACCATCATCCCGTAGAGCAGACCCTCGAGCGCCACGTCGGCGGCGTACTTGAGGCGACCGGTTACCTTTTCCCGGGCGTCGACCCGGGGGCGGTTCGGAAAAGGAGCGGTGGTCATCTCAGATCCTCCTCGCCGCGATCATCAGGGCGTCGGCGACGGTGCGCGCGCCCAGTTCGATCTTGAAGCTGTTGTGGCGCCCCGCCACGGCCCCGGCCAGGGCCGCATGCCCGGCCTCCAGAGCCGTCTCCGGCGTCAGGCGGCGACCCACGAGGCCCGTTTCGGCGGCCGTCGCCCGCCAAGGGCGCGTCGCCACGCCGCCGAGCGCGATCCGCGCCGCCGTGATCCGGTCACCCGCCGTCTCCAGCGCGACGGCGGCGGAGGTCAGGGCGAAGGCGTAGCTCTCCCGGTCGCGGATCTTGTGATAGGTCGAACGCCGTCCGGCCCGGGTCTTGGGCACGACGATGGCGGTGATCATCTCGCCGGGCTGGAGATTGAACTCCAGATGGGGCGTGTCGCCCGGCAGACGATAGAGCCGCTCGATCGGGAGGGTCCGCCGCCCCGCGGGGCCCAGAACCTCGACCTCGGCGTCCAGGGCCGTCAGGGCCACCGGCCAGTCGCCCGGGGACACGGCATTGCAATGCGCGCTCTGCCCCAGCACGGCCTGGCCGCGATCGAGCCCCTCGAGGGCGGCGCAGCCGGAGCCCGGCTCGCGCTTGTTGCACGGATAGGCCACGGCCGGTCCGTTGCGGAAATAAAGGCAGCGCGTGCGCTGAAGCAGGTTGCCGCCCACGGTCGCCATGTTGCGCAGCTGTTGCGACGCCGCCTTCGACAGCGACTCGGCCAGAACCGGATAGTCGCGCAGCACCACTGGATGGGCCGCGACAGCGCTCATCGGGGCCAGAGCCTCGAACCTGAGACGTCGTCCCCCGGTGTGGATCCCGTCCAGGCCGCGGATCGCGGTGACGTCGACAAGGTGGCCGGGCTGCTCGATGTTCAGCTTCATCAGGTCGAACAGGGTGGTGCCGCCGGCGATATAGCGGGCGCCCGCTCCGGCCGCGGCGAAGGCCGCGACGGCCGCGTCGGGCGTCTCGGGCCGGGCGTAGGTGAAGCGTCGCATCAGCCCCTCCCCCCCTGGCGCGCGACGTCCTCGATGGCGGCGACGATGCCGACATAGGCGCCGCAGCGACAGATGTTGCCGCTCATGTACTCGCGGATGCTCTCGGGGCTGGTGGCGTTGCCTTCGCCCACGCAGGCGATGGCGGCCATGATCTGGCCAGGCGTGCAGTAGCCGCATTGCAGGGCGTCGTGGTCGATGAAGGCCTGCTGCATGGGATGCAGGCGGTCGCCGTCGGCGACGCCCTCGATGGTGGTGACCGCCCGGCCATCGACCTTCGCGGCCAAGGTCAGGCAGGACGCCACCCGCCGGCCGTCGACATGCACCGTGCAGGCGCCGCATTGGCCGTGGTCGCATCCCTTCTTGGCGCCGGTGAGTTTCAGGGTCTCGCGCAGCATGTCGAGCAGGCTGGTGCGGACATCGATCCCCGCCTCCACGGCCTCGCCGTTGACGATCGGCCGGACGACGAGGTCGGCGCCGAAAGCCCGAGCCGTAACCGGCGCCGCCTGGGCCGGGCTCTCCGCCCGGGCGGCGGGGCTCGCCAACACGGCCGCAGCCACGCCGCCCACGCCCAGGGCGCCGCGCCGGGTGAGGTCGAGATCGTGATCAGGATCGTCGGGTCGGTCGGTCGGGCGCATGGCGTCTCTCCCTGGTCGTGAAGGCGGTCGTGCCGAAAGCTAACCTGAGGCGTCCGGCTCCGTCCGAAGCGATCGTCTCAAAGGGCCGTTCGATCGTCCTGTCCGGCCCGCAACAGGCGACGCCGGTATTCCGTCGGCGCGTGACCCGACCAGCGCCGGAAGGCCTTGCTGAAGGCGGCCTCGGACTCATAGCCGGCCGCAGCCGCCAGTTCGGCGAGCGGCACCCGGCGCATCGCCAGATCGCCGGCGGCGCGGAACATCCGGTGACGGGTCAGGTAATCGAGCGGGGCCTGGCCAGTGACGGCGCGGAACCGGGCGGCGAACCGGGACCGCGACATGCCGGCCTCGCGCGCGAGCAGTTCCACCGACCAGCGGCGTTCCGGTGTCCGGTGAATGGCCGAAAGGGCCCCGGAAATCTCGGGATCCGCCAATCCCCTCAGCCATCCCGCCGGCGCCTCGCTCGACGTCAGCTGTCGCCGGATCACTTGGGCGAGCAGCAGGTCCGCCAGCTTGCCGCCGACGCCCTCCGCCCCGGGCGCGCGCGTGCGGATCTCCCGATCCAGCAAGCCGGCCACGGCCTGGAGGTCCGCGTCCGACCGCGCCACCATGACCGACGGCAGCCCTTGCAGGAACGGGTTGGGGCGGGGATCGTGGAAGGCGAAGACGCCCGAGATCAGGACGGTTTCCGGAGCGCCTTCGCCCAGTACCAGATCGCAGGTCTTGAACCGTTCGCCGGGGCTCCAGCGGCCGAGGCCTTCACGGGCCACGATATCGCTCCAGGGCCGGGTCCGGGCGCCGGGGCCGGACAGGAGCAGATGGGGATCGCCGTGCGACAGAACGGCCACGTCGCCCTCCCCGAGCCGGCGGGGCTCGCCGAGCGCGTCGGCGACGACCCATGCCTCTCCGCTCACAACCAGATGAAACGGGGCGCCCTGAAGGTCCGGCTTGGCGTAACCCCAGTCGCCTCTCAGCGTCATGCGCGAGAAGACCACGCCCTGCAGGCGCAGATCCGAGAAGACGTCGTCAATCAGCGCCAATCCGTCCCTCCTTCACGCGCGTGCGCAACGGCGCCGGCGCCGCGGACGCGCATCGATCCAAGCGCGGTCCCGCTCAGAGCTCACGCCCCAGAAGGCGATCGACCGACCAACGGCCGCCGCCCTGCACGGCGATCCACAGTGCTATAAAGGCGAGGATCAGGGGATACTCGACGCCCCGGTCGATCCAGGGATAGATCGGCCCCAGAGCCAGGCAGATGACCGCCATCTGCACGGCCAGCATGGGGGCGAACAGCCGGGTGGCGAACCCGGCCGCGACGGCCAGGCCGCCGAAGGTCTCCAGCAGGGCGACAAGGGCCGCGAGTTCTGGCGCGAAGGGCAGACCTAGGACGTTTCCGATCAGGTTCGTGGAGCCGGCCATGGGGTCCGCCATCGATCCGTGAGCGGTTCCCAGCAGCTTCGGCACGCCGTGGGTTACGATGGTGAGGCCGAAGGCCGCGCGCAGCATCGCCGAGGCGACCGGGCCCGCAACCGCATAGAAGGGCCCCAGGGCGGGAATGAGAAGCCGGGCGTCTCGCCCGGCCAGGCCGCGCGGATCGGGGATGGGCAAGCGGACCTCCTGCACGCCGTGGAAACAGGAGGGTCAGGGTAGCTGGTTCGCGGGAGACGACTAGTCCGGCGATCCGGACATCACTATTCCGAAATATGGAACAATCCGCTACCAGCCGGCCATGGACCGGATCGACATCATGCGCCTCTTCGTCCGCATCGTGGAGCGCGGCAGCTTCACCGCGGCCGCGGTCGACCTCGGCCTGCCGCGCGCGACGGCGACCACGGCCATCCAGCGGCTGGAGCGCGATCTCGGGGTTCGTCTGCTCGAGCGCACGACGCGCCGCGTCAGGCCGACGCTCGACGGCGCCCTGTACCAGGAGCGCTGCGTCCAGCTGCTGGCGGACCTCGACGAGGCGGAGACCATCTTCCGCAACGCCGAACCCCGCGGCCCCCTGCGTGTCGATCTCCAGGGCACGCTCGCCCGCTTCTTCGTCTTGCCGGCCCTGCCGGACTTCATCGCCCGCTACCCCGACATCACCCTGAATCTCAGCGAGGGCGACCGGATGGTCGACCTGGTCGCGGAAGGCGTCGACTGCGTCCTGCGCGCGGGCGACCTGCCCGATTCCGGCCTCGTCGGACGCAAGGTGGCGAGCTTCGAACAGGTCACCGTGGCGAGTCCGGACTATCTCGAGCGGCACGGCGAGCCCCTGACGCCGGACGACCTGGAAGGTCATCTGATGGTCGCCTATACGGCCTCGGCGACCGGCAAACCCTATCCACTGGAGTTCGGGGACGCCCCTCTCGTCCGCGAAGTCCCCCTGCCCTTCAAGATCGTGGTGCGGGGCGCAGAGACCTATACGGCCGCCGGCCGGGCGGGCCTTGGCCTGATCCAGATCCCGCGCTACCGCGTCGTTCGCGAGATCGCGGCGGGCGCCTTCCTGCCGGTCCTCGCCGAGACGCCGCCGCCGCCGATGCCGGTCTACGTCCTCTATCCCCACAACCGGCATCTCTCGTCGCGCCTTCGCGCCTTCGTCGACTGGATCGCCGAGGTCTTCCGGGTCGCCGCGCCCGAGGGAACCGGTTCCGGGGACTGAACGCCCTGAAGCGGTCCCGGCGCTGTCGAAGGGGGCTGCGATCGCCATCCCGGGACGCCGCAGGGTTGGCCGAAGTGGGTGAGCGGGAGGATCAGGCAAATAAATCCGATAATCCGATATATTGTCGGGGACCGTCCCGGCCGATGCTGCCGCCCCTGGCGCAGGTGTTCGAAGGGCTTTTGATCGTGACCCGATCTCCGAAATCGACGAACGCCGGTCCCCTCGGGACGAACAAGCCGCGACGGCGGCTTTTCACGCGTCGGCGCGTCCTGACCACGGGCGGGGTGGTCGTGGGCGGCGCCCTCGTGCTGGGCACGGCCGGCGCCAACATCACCCGTATCCTGGGGGCCGGCGCGGTGCGGCCCGAGGACAGCCCGTTCGGCCCCTACCTCCGCATCGAGGCCGACGGTTCGGTGATCGTCGCCAACGCCTTCCAGGAAATGGGCCAGGGCATCCACGCGGGGCTGGCCGCCATCGTCGCCGAGGAGCTGGACGCCGACTGGGACCGGGTCCGGGTCGAGACCGCCCCGGCCAACGCCGCCGTCTACGGGGTTCAAGGCACGGCGGGCTCCAACACCATCGCCACCTCCTGGGACCGCATGCGCAAGGTCGGCGCCGCGGCGCGGGCCATGCTGGTCCAGGCCGCCGCCGCGCGGTGGAACGTGCCTCCCGCCCGCCTGACGGTCGCCAACGGCGTGATCCGGCACGCCGCGTCCGGCCGATCCGCCGGCTTCGGCGAACTCGTCGGGGCGGCCGCGGCGTTCGAGCCGCCGCAGGACCCGCCCCTCAAGCGGCCGAACCAGTTCACCCTGATCGGCACGCCCCGCGTCCGCCGGCTGGACAGCCTGCCCAAGAGCACCGGCGCCCAGATCTACACCCAGGATGTGCGCCTGCCGAACATGCTGACGGCCATGGTCGCGCGCTCGCCGCGCTTCGGCGGCCGGCTGCGGCGGTTCGACGACCGCGACGCCCGGCGCGTCCCCGGCGTGGTCGACGTCTTCGCCATCCCCACCGGGGTGGCCGTGGTCGCCGAACACGCCTGGGCCGCGCAGAAAGGCCGCGAGGCCTTGCGGATCCTGTGGGACGACAGCGAGGCCGAACGCCGCTCGGACGCCGAGATCGCCGCCTGGTATCGCGACATCGCGGACGGGCGGGTCCAGCACGGCTCGACGGCCTTCGGCGCCAAGGGCGATCCGGACGCCGCCTTCGCGGGCGACCTGTTCGAGACCTCGATGACCCTGCCCTTCCTCGCGCACGGGCCCATGGAGCCGCTGAACTGCGTGGCCCAGGTTGACGGTCTCGACGTGACCCTCTGGTCCGGGACCCAGCTCCAGACCCCCGACCAGGTGGCCGTGGCCGCGGCCATGGGCACGGCGCCCGGACGGGTGCGGATCAACACCCTGTCGGCCGGCGGCTCGTTCGGGCGGCGGGGGGTGCTCGGGGCGCATTATTCGGTGGAGGCGGCGCGGATCGCCCGCCGCACCCAAGGACGGCCGGTCAAGGTGCTGTGGAGTCGCGAGGACGACATGGCCGGCGGCGTCTACCGCCCCATGGCGCACCACAAGATCACCGTCGCCGTCGATGAGGCCGGCTATCCGAAGGCGTGGCGGCACCGGGCGGTCGCCCAGGCGCTGCTCCCCGTCGTGCCGCCACAGCAGACCATCGAAGGCGTCGAACCGTCGCCTTATCTTGAGTTCGCAGAAACCGTCGACTGTCGCGTCTACAGTCCCCGGCTGGCGATCTCCACGGGCTTCTGGCGATCGGTGGGCCACTCCCACACCTTCACCGCGCTCGAGCACGCCATCGACCAACTGGCGCGACGGGCGAACATCGATCCCGCCGACTATCGGCGGCACATCTATTCGCGCGTCAACGCCCGCTCCTATCTGGACGTGCTCAACCTGGCCTGCGAGCGGGCCGGCTGGGGCGGGCCGATAGAGTCGGGGTGGGCCCGCGGCCTGGCGGTCGGCCGATGTTTCGGGACGACGGTCGCCCAGATCGCGGAAGTGACCCTCACCCCGGCCGGGCCGCGCGTCCGCCGCGTGGTCGCGGCGGTTCACTGCGGCATCGCCGTGGCTCCCGACCTCGTGGCCGCGCAGATCGAGGGCGGGATCATCTACGGCCTGAGCGCCGGCCTCTACGGTGCGGTGCGCTTCCGCGACGGGATCGTTCAGAACCCGAACTTCAAGGATTATCGCTCGGTGCGCATGCATGAGGCGCCCGAGATCGAGACCTACATCGTGCCCTCTGCGGACCCGCCCACGGGCGTCGGCGAACCCGGAACCCCGCTGATCACTCCCGCCGTCGCCAACGCCCTGCTCGTCCTGACGGGCAAGGCGACGCGGCGCACCCCCCTCATCGAGGCCTGACCCATGCGCTACACCCTCACCGTGAACGGGGCCGCCCATGTCGTGGACGCCGATCCCGGCATGCCGCTGCTGTGGGTGCTGCGCGATCTCCTGGGGCTCACGGGCTCCAAATACGGATGCGGTGTCGCCCAGTGCGGAGCCTGCACCGTGCACATCGACGGGTCTCCGCGCCGGGCCTGCAGCGTCGCGGTGTCGGCGGTCGACGGCGCCGTGACCACGATCGAGGGCGCTTCGGGGCCGGTGGCGGAAGCTATCCGGGCCGCCTGGGTGGCGCGGGACGTGCCCCAGTGCGGCTTCTGCCAATCGGGTCAGGTGATGAGCGCCATCGCCCTGCTCAACGCCGTCCCCCGTCCGGACGATGACGACATCAACGCCGCGATGACGGGCAACATCTGTCGTTGCGGGACCTACGGCCGCATCCGGGCGGCCATCAAGGACGCGGCCGCCGCCGCAGGAGGCTGAGATGGCGCGTGAACCCGGTCGCCGCAGTTTCCCGCGCCGCCACCCGATCCTCACCGGTCTGGCCGTCCTGATCGTCGGCTTCGTCGCCTGGTCGTCAGTAAACAGCTACCTCCACCGGCCCGAACGGGAGGACATCGCCCCGGTCGAGGCGACGCGCGCGATCGATCATCTTCAGCCGGTCGCCGCCTTCGCCAGCATCCCCGACGAGGCCAGCCGGTCCGTCGCCCTCTTCAATGAGGCCGGGCGGGTGATCCAGCATCCCCGCTGCATGAACTGCCATCCGGTCGGCGATCGCCCGACGCAGGGCGATCGGATGCGGCCGCACGAGCCCTGGGTCACGCGCGGCCCGGACGGTCACGGCGCGCCGGGGCTGGAATGCAAGACCTGCCACGGCTTCACCAATTTCGACCCGTCCGGCGTGCCCGGCGATCCGCACTGGGCCCTCGCGCCGGCGGACATGGCCTGGCAGGGCAAGACGCTCGGCGAGATCTGTCGGCAGATCAAGGACCGCGCGCGCAACGGCGACCGCAGCCTCGATGACATCGTGCGCCACATGGCCGAGGACGGGCTGGTGGGCTGGGCCTGGAACCCCGGCGGCGCCCGCACCCCCGCTCCCGGCACCCAGCAGGAGTTCGGCGCGCTGATCCGCGCCTGGGTCTCCACCGGAGCCCAGTGCCCGGCGTAACATGCGCCCGTTGGAGGCAGGCGCGCT
Organism: Brevundimonas sp. FG8; assembly: GCF_057808845.1. Classification (NCBI taxonomy): domain Bacteria; kingdom Pseudomonadati; phylum Pseudomonadota; class Alphaproteobacteria; order Caulobacterales; family Caulobacteraceae; genus Brevundimonas; species Brevundimonas sp. FG8. The sequence continues at coordinate 151,171 of NZ_JBMDIU010000006.1, forward strand.
CGGCCGGCGGCCCGCCCCGTTCGGGGAGTATGCGGTCCACGCCGCTCTGTACGCCTATGCGGCCAGCGCTCCGATGGCTTGGTCCGCCTGGGCGATCGCCGCCTCGCGCTGTTCGGGCCCGACCAGAATCCCCTCGGCGATGACAAACTCCGGCGTCACCCCGATGAAACCGAAGACGGTGGTCAGATAAGTCTCGGCATGCTCGGCCGCCCGCCTTCCGGTGTCGGCGCCATAGAAGCCGCCCCTGGACACCGCCACGATCACCCGCTTGTCGCCCGCCAGCCCGACCGGGCCCGCCTCCCCGTATCTGAAGGTCCGGCCCGCCACCAGGATGCGATCAATCCAAGCCTTAAGCTGGCTGGAGACGTTGAAATTGTACATCGGCGCCCCGACCACGACGACGTCGGCGGCCAGGAACTCCTCCAGCACCGGCGTCGTCTGCTCCGCCGCCGGCAGGTCGGCCAGGGTCAGGTGCCCGAGCGGCTCCGCGGCCAGGTCGCGATAGGTCGTCTCGAGCGCCTGATCGCCTTCGCGCAGGCGCGCCACGATGTCCGCCGTCAGCTTGCGGCTGACCGATCCGTCGCCGGTGATGGCGCTGTCGATGTGCAGCAGTTTCATTCTGTAACTCACTTCCGGTTTGTGCCCGGTGACGGAAGTGCGATAAGGGCCGACCGCCCGCAAGACGGCACATTCTAGTAACCCAAGGCACACCCAGGTGACCGACAACGCCATCGCCCACACCGCAGAACAGTGCATGCGCGTCAGCGACGTCCTGGCCCGGGTCGGCGACAAATGGAGCATCCTGGTCATCGCCGCCCTCGGCGAGCGCCCCTACCGCTTCAATGAACTGAAGCGGGCGATCGAGGGCGTGTCCCAGCGTATGCTGACCCTGACGGTGCGGGGTCTGGAACGCGACGGCTTCATCACCCGTACGGTGACCCCCAGCATCCCGCCGCGCGTGGACTACGACCTGACCGACCTGGGACGTTCGGTGCTTGAAGCGGCCCGGACCATGGGCGAGTGGGCCGCGACCCACCGCGCCACCGTCGAGGCGGCGCGCCAGGCCTTCGACGCCCGGGCCGCGGAGGCCCTGTAGTCAGATCGCCAACTGGTCGCCCCTGAGGGTCAGAACCGGCACGACGATCTCTTCCTCATCCCACAGATGACGGTTGATCAGGCGCGTTCCGCGTTCGACCCGGTCGGCGAGCGCTCCGGCCAGCGGTCTCAGATCCGTTGTCGCCCCCGCCCGGAGCAAGGCGTTGGCGTCGTCCGCCATCCCCGCCAGCAGCGCCTCGATCTGGTCGTGGTCCCGGTCAAGCAGGGCGAAGCCCTCCGTCATGCGCGGTTCCGCCGCCGTCAGGAGCGGGAAGGCCTGGCGGGTCTCCCGCTCGTGGTGATGGTGCAGATGGGTCAGCATCTGTCTCAGCCGGGGCGTGGCCGCGCCGCGGTAATCGGCCGCCTCGATCCGTCCTTCGCGCCACAGGGCGCCGATCTCGCCCAAGGCCGTCATCTGTCCCCGGAACCAGTCATGGACCTCTAGCCAGTGACGCGCCGTCGGATGGATCTCCAGGGCCGGCCACTGCGCGCGCGGATAGACGGCCTCCAGATAGCGGAAGGCCTCCGGCAGGGCCTGGCGCGTAACCAGATTGTCCGAAAGCGCCCACGCCTTGTCCGGAGGACTGGGCGGGCCTGGCCCAAGCTCGGGCATCGTCGATCTCCTCAGCCGTGATCACAATTATCCCTACCCAGATGGCGCCGGCTCGCGCCCGCCCCAAGAAGGCACAGCTGTGTGACTGTCCCTCGTCGCCCGCCTCGCCGTGTCTCGACGGGGTTGAGCGCCCAGGAGACGCTCGCGGCTGCCTGGTTCAACGGCCCGGCCACATCTCCAGGAACGTGTCGGCTATGTCTCGCAATTCCCGCTCGTCGGCTCCGCTACCGGCCGCGACCAGCAGGCCGTCCGTGGCCGCCTTCAGGGTCAGCGCGAGGCGCCGTGGCGTGTAGGGCGGCGGGATGTCGCCGTCCAAAGCGGCCCTTTCGAAACGGGCGATGAGTTTTTCGCGCCAGAATCGGCTGCGCTGCACGACGAAGTCTCTGACACTCTCGTCGCCGGGCGCATGGCTCAAGGAGTGGACGATCCCCATGCTGCCCTTCGGATCGCTCGTATTCGTTTGAAGGGCGATCGCGCCGGACAGCAGATGCGCCGCGACGCCGCGCGTGGTCGGCTGCTCCAGCGCGTCGGACATATAGGCGGTCTTCTCCCGCTCGTAGAGATCCATAACCTGACGGAACAGGCCCTCCTTGTCGCCGAAGGAGGCGTAAAGAGTGGCGCGGCTGATCGCCATCGCCTCGATCAGCGCACCGATGCTCGCGCCGGCGTAGCCGTGCCGCCAGAAGATGCGCATCGCTGCCACGAGCGCCTCCTCGTGGTTGAACTGCCGGGGCCGCCCCCGCGCCGGAAAGGCCTTCGGCAAGCTGGTCGGCTTGGTCTCGATCCTGGCGCCCGTCATGCAGTCCCCGCAGCCCGGTTGATTTTTGGAACGATCGGTCTAGTCTCGGGTTTTGGAACGACCGGTCTGGAAAGACTTGTCCCACCCGGCCGGTCCATTCGCAACCAGAAAGGCGACCATGTCCTACACTCCTCAAGAAGCTGAAAACCTGCGCATCGTGACGGACGCGCTGACCCAAGCGGCGGGCGATTTCACCAAATTCTTCGACGCGATCTTCGCGCCCGACGTCGAATGGACCATCGCCGGTCACGGTCCTGTCGCCCGCACCTATCACGGCATGAAGGATCTGTTCGACAATGCCGAGGCCGCGCTCTTCGCCCGGTTCTCTGAACCGCTGGCGATCACGACCCGAGGCGTCTGGGCGGACGGGGACAAGGTGTTTGCCCGCATCGACAGCCGCAGCCGCGCCCTGGACGGCGAACCCTACCGCAACGGCTACATGTACATCATGACCCTGCAGGACGGGAAAGTCGTCTCCGGCATCGAGTGGCTCGACCTGAATGCCTATTATGAAATCGTCGGGCGCGTAGCCGTTTAGGCCTCGGGTCCGCCTCCGGAAGGGGCGACGGGGAGACGTCCCCGCCGCCGCCTCCCCAGGCAGCGCGGCGCGGGTCAGCCCAGGCGCAGTTGAACGAGGTCCTCCGAGACATCGAACAGTTTACGCGCGACGGCCCTGTCGAGAGCCTGCGGCGGAATCTGCGCCTCCGTCGGGTGGCCACGGGTTCCGCCGAGCCGGTCAGGTCCATAGTAGACCCCGCCCTTCGCCTGGGGCGCGGTCGCGGCGAACAAGGTCGGCAGGGCGCCCTGCGCGACCGGTTGGAACAGAAAGGGCAACAAGCTCCGAACCCGTCCGACAGTGCTGGATCGGCCCGGCGCGTTGAGCAGCAGATTGGTGCGGGATATCCCCGGATGCGCGGCGAGGCTTTCCACGCCCCAGCCTCCGGCCTCGCTCCTGCGCTGGAGCTCCAGAGCGAACATGAGGCAAGCGATCTTGGACTGGGCGTAGGCGGTCATCGGCTTGTAGTTTCGCCGGGCGTTCAGGTCGTCGAAATCGATCTGCCCCTGGACCGCCGCCAAGCTCGACAGGCTGACCACGCGGGACGCACGGCTCTGTCTGAGCAGAGGAAGGAGATGGGCGGTCAGGGCGAAATGTCCCAGATAGTTGGTGCCCAGCTGAAGCTCGAAGCCGTCCGATGTTTCCTGCCGGGTCGGCGGCGTCATCACTGCGGCGTTGTTGATCAGGATATCCAGGCCGGCCCGCTGATCACGCAGACGCTGGCCGAGCTCGGCGACCGACGCCAGGCTGGCCAGATCCAGCAGTTCAAACCGAACGTTCGCGGCCGGCGCCTCTCTCCTGATCCGCGCGACCGCCTCGGCTCCGCGTTCGGAATTGCGGCCAGCCATGATGACCTCGGCGCCGGCCTTGGCCAAGGCCAGCCCGTCTTCATAGCCGAGCCCGCCGAAACCCGTCACGAGCGCCGAACGGCCCTGCTGGGAGGGGATGTCGTTCGCGGTCCATTTGGTCATGACTGTCTCCTGGCGGGCCGCCCTTCGGCCCTTGCAGCCATGAAAACTTGCGCCTACCCCGCCCAAACACGAATACCTGAAGCCCCGGGGTTATTGCCTGATCTTACGGCTCGTCCACGGCGGGAACCCGAGGCGACGAGACAGGACCGCGGGGCGAGGCCGAACGCTCCCCGCCCGACGGCCCGGGAGGCCGGCATGGGGGAGACTTCACGACCGCGCCTGGCCCAAACAGCGTCCGAGGGACCCAAGGCGCGCCTCCAGCGGACCTGCGGTCCGGAGCGGCATCGTCGGGGTCGCCGATGCGCCCCCCCGCAGACGGTCAGGCGGCAGTCCGCGAAGCCGCCTCACGACGCCGCGCCTTCGGGTCCTTCAGCGGCGGCGGCACATAGTTGGCGTCGTTGGGCCCGATGTCGCCGCCCGGCGGAGCGATACAGTCGATCTCGTCCAGAAGGTCGTCGTCGAGAGCGACGGCGGCGCTGGCCAGATAGTCGTCCAACTGCTCCATGGTGCGGGGGCCGATGATCGCCGCGGTGACCGCCGGATGGGTCATGACGAAGGCCATGGCCATATGCGCCAGGCTGACGCCAGCCTGTTCCGCCAATGGGATCAGCCGCTCGACCGCGTCGAGCTGGCCGGGGTCACGCATCTGGTTGGGGAAATAGCGCGCCCGGAGGCTATCGGGCGTCTCCTCCCCCTTCCGGTATTTGCCCGTGAGCATCCCTTTGGCGAGCGGGCTCCAGACCAGGGCGCCCATGCCGTAGCGTTGGCACACCGGCAGCACCTCGCGTTCGATGCCCCGGTTCAGGATCGAGTATGGGGGCTGTTCGGTGCGGAAACGCGCCAGCCCACGTCGTTCGGCGACCCACTGCGCCTCGACGATGTCGGACGCGGGGAAGGTCGAAGAGCCGATCGCCCGAACCTTGCCCGCGCGCATCAGGTCCGTCAGGACGGAGAGGGGCTCCTCAATATCCGTCTCCGGTGACGGCCGATGTATCTGATAAAGGTCGATATGGTCGGTCTGCAGCCGCTTGAGGGACGCCTCGACGGCGCGCGTGATCCAGCGGCGGGAGTTCCCCTGCATGTTCGGATCGTCGCCCATGGGCAGATGCACCTTGGTGGCGAGCACGACGTCGTCCCGACGCCCCTTCAGCGCCTTGCCGACGACGACTTCGGACTCCCCTCGGCTGTAGCCGTCGGCGGTGTCGATAAAGTTGATCCCGGCGTCCAGCGCCCGGTGGACCATGCGGACCCCGTCCTCATGATCGGGGGATCCGGGCGAGCCGAACATCATCGCGCCGAGGCAATAGGGGCTGACCTTGATGCCGGTGCGTCCGAGAGAGCGATACTGCATGACGGGAATCCTTGCTGGGGGCTGGCCGCCATCGCATTCGCGCGGTAGAACACGAAGCGGAACGACATTCCGGATATAACCGGAACCATGTTCCGTTTGCAAGAAGGCTTGACGTGGACGAGACGGTGTCCAATGCCGGGGGATCAAACCCCGCGACCGCGGGCCGGCGGGTCCGTGCCGACGCGCAGCGCAATCTCGACATCGTGCTTGCGGCGGCCAAGGCCGTGTTCGCGGAAGGCGGCGTCGATGCGCCGGTGCGTGAGATCGCGGATCGTGCGGGGGTCGGGGTCGGCACCCTCTATCGCCACTTCCCGAAACGCGCCGACCTGATCGCGGCGGTCTTCCGTCGTGAGATGGACGCCTGCGCCGACGCGGCGCCCGCCCTGGCCGCCGAACACCCGCCCGTGGAGGCCTTGGGGAACTGGCTGCAGCTTTATGTCGGCTTCGTGGGCGCCAAACGGGGGCTGGCCAAGGCCCTGCATTCGGGCGATCCCGCCTTCGACGCCCTGCCCGGCTATTTCGATCAGAGACTCCGGCCGGCCTTCCGGACGCTTTTCGACGCCGCGCTGACCGCCGGCGCCATCCGGACCGACATGGAGCCGGACGAGATTCTCAACGCCGTCGCTCACCTCGGAATGTCGGCGAGTCCGGACAAGCCCGGACAATCCGAAAGGCTGGTAGGCCTGCTCATTGACGGTCTGCGACGGAATCCCGTCGGCGGCTGAAGACGACGAGGCCGCTGCGGTGATCGCACCTCGCCCGACGTCCTGCCAGTCCATCCCCGGGGCGGGCCGCTGGTCAGGCGACCTAGCGCCGGTAATCTCCCGCGAGCGTCGCCATACCGGCCTCAAACCACCTACGACGCGTAAGGCCAGAGCTCAAGCGATACCGCGGCAGGCGCAGAGAACTCCAAGCGTCAGGGCGCCCCCGGCCGCTACGCCATGCGCATCGGCCCCCGCGCGCGGCACCCCGACCTTCCGGTTTCGCGGCCGGTTCAGAGGCGCGAATCAATTTGACCGAGCCTGAACAGCCATGAACGGCCCTGAAGCGAGACCGGCCGCACCCGAGCCTGGCGCGGCGCCCAGAATCGGTCTGCTCCCCATATGCTCCCCAAGGCCCAATTGCTAAGGGGCCGCCCGAGAGCGACCCCTTAAAATCCGCCATAAAACCAAAAGGTTAGATGGTCGGAGCGACAGGATTCGAACCTGCGACCCCTTGACCCCCAGTCAAGTGCGCTACCAGGCTGCGCCACGCTCCGAGAGGGGCTCCCTATAGACGGGGTCGCGCGTCGCGCAAACCGAAAAATAGGCCTTCAGGCGGTTCTCGTCAGAGCGGCTTCCAGACGGGCCCGCGCGCCCTCCAGTTCGGCCAGCACCTGACGCAGGCGGACCGTGGATACGGGAGCGGCGGTCGTCTCCCCCGCCGGCTGCGGCGCGGGCGCTTGCGCCGTCGCGCCTTCAGGCTCGAAGCTGACCAGCCCCTCCGGGTCGCCCCAGGCCGCGATCCGCTTGAGGCCCTGTTCCTTGTACAGACGCTGCACGCCCTTGATGGTCAGGCCCTCGTCGTGCAGCAGCCGCTTCACGGCCTTCAGCACCACCAGATCCTGCGGGCGATAGAAACGACGCCCGCCCGCGCGCTTCAGCGGGGAGACGAAGGTGAATTTGGTCTCCCAGAAGCGCAGGACATGCTGCGGCGCGCCGATCTCATCAGCGGCTTCCGAGATGGTCCTGAAGGCGTTGGGGCTCTTGGCCACGGGGCTCAGTCGGTGACGACGGCGTCGTGCACCCGGCCCTTCATGATCTGGGAGGCGCGGAAACTGATGACCCGGCGCGGGTTGATCGCCGCCGGTTCGCCGGTCTTGGGGTTACGGCCCATCCGGGCGCGCTTTTCGCGAACCTGGAAGACGCCGAAGCCGGACAGCTTCACGGTCTCGCCGCGCTCCAGCGACTCGACGATCAGCTCCAGTGTGCGCTCGACCATGGTCGAACACTCCTGTCGCGACAGTCCCACTTCGTCGTGGACAGCCTCGCAGAGATCAGCGCGGGTCAGGGTCTGCGTCACTCACTCCCCCTCAATCGTCAGTGCGGGCCCATAAAAGGGCAAGCGTCGTCAAATGGAAAGCTGAAATCGCGTTACAGACGAATCGCGCAGGCGCCCCAAGTCAGACCGCCGCCCATGGCTTCCATCACCACCAGATCGCCGCGCTTGATCCGGCCATCCCTGATCGCCGCGTCCAGAGCCAGCGGGATGGAGGCGGCGGAGGTGTTGGCGTGCATGGCGACGGTCGAGATCACCTTGTTCTCGTCCAGCCCCAGCCGGTCGCCGACGCCGCGGATGATGCGCTGGTTGGCCTGGTGCGGCACGAACCAGTCGACCTCCGGCACCTTGATGTTCGAGGCGTCGCAGGCGGCGGTGATGGCTTCGGCGATATTGACGACCGCGTGGCGGAAGACCTGATTGCCCGCCATCCGCAGGTGGCCCACCGTGCCGGTCGTGGCCGGGCCGCCGTCGACATACAGAAGATCCGTCTTGGAGCCGTCGCATCGCAGGGCGAAGCCCAGCAGGCCGGTGTCGGCCTTGGTCCCCTGCCCTTCGCGCGACTCGACCACCAGCGCCCCGGCGCCGTCGCCGAACAGAACGCAGGTGGTGCGGTCGGTCCAGTCCATCAGCCGGGTCATTTCCTCGGCGCCGATAACCAGGGCGCATTTGGCCAGACCGCGCGCGACGAAGCCGTCCGCGACGCTCAGCGCATAGACGAAACCCGAGCAGACCGCCTGAACATCGAAGGCGATGCCCACCGGCGCTCCCAGCTTGCGCTGCACGATCGAGGCGGTGGCCGGGAAGGTCATGTCCGGCGTGGTCGTGGCGACGATGATCAGATCAACGTCCGCCGCCGACTTTCCGGCGTCGATGAGGGCGCGCTTGGCGGCCTCGACCGCCAGATCGCTGGTCGGCTGGTCGTCGCGGGCCTTGTGCCGCTGCTTGATGCCGGTGCGTTCCTGAATCCACTCGTCCGAGGTGTCGACCGTCTTGGCCAGTTCGGCGTTGGTGACGATCTGCTCGGGAAGGAAGGAACCGACGCCGGTCACGGCGCTGCGGGTGACGCTCACTGGAAAGTCTCCATGGCCGCGTCCGCGTCGGGCGCGGGCGGCTGCTCAAGCACGGCGGTCAATCGCTGCAGATTGGCCCCCACCTTGGTCATATAGTCACTGCGGGCCAGATCGACAGCGATCCGGATCGCGGCGCCGAACCCGTCGGCCGTCGCGCCGCCGTGGCTTTTCACCACGATGCCGTTCAGGCCCAGCAGCGGGCCGCCGTTGATGGCGTTGGGGTCGATACGGGCGCTCATCCGCTTGAGCGCCGCATAGGCCAGCGCCGCCCCGGCCTTGGCCAGCAGGCTGGACGTCAGGGCGTCGCGGGTCAGGCCGCCGATGAATTTGGCCACGCCCTCGGCGGTCTTCAGGGCGATGTTGCCGGTGAAGCCGTCGGTGACGATCACATCGACCGTGCCCTTGGCGATGTCATCGCCCTCGACAAAGCCATGGTAGGCCAGCCCGAAGTCGCCCTCACGCAACAGACGGGCGGCCTCGCGAACCTCCTCGTGACCCTTCATGTCCTCGGAGCCGACGTTCAGGATGCCGATGGTCGGCCTGGCGACGCCGTGCACGGCGGTCATGAAGGCCTCGCCCATGATGGCGAACTCGACCAGCTGGGCCGCGTCGCTTTCCACGTTCGCGCCGACGTCCAGAACCGCGGTCACGCCACGCTTGGTCGGCCAGCTGGCGACGATGGCCGGACGCTCCAGACCGGGCGCGGACATGCGCAGGATCAGCTTGGAGATCGCCATCAGGGCGCCGGTGTTGCCGGCCGATACGACCGCGCCCGCCTCGCCGGTCTTCACCGCCTCGATGGCGTTCCACAGGCTGGAGCCCTTGCCCCGGCGCATGGCGGTGGCGGGCTTCTCGTCCATGGCCACCACCTTTTCGGTGTGACGGACGTCGCAAATGTCGTCGCCGAGCCCCAGACGGGCCATCTCGGCGCGAATCGCGGCCTCATCGCCGTTCAGCAGGAAGCGGACGCCTTCGCCGCCATGACGTTTGCGGTACTCGCAGATGCCACCGACCACGACCGGCGGCCCGTGGTCCCCACCCATGGCGTCAAGCGAGATCAGAACTGGGGAAGGCAAGCCGTTTCGACTCCGTCGCGCCGTAAGCCTCGGCGCTGGTCAGGCGCGACGATAGCGCCGCGCGGGGGGGATGCAACCGGGTGGACGCCGCGTCAACCTTCGTCGGACGAGCGCAGGCCCTTCAGCACGGCGAAAGGCGAGATTTCAGCGGGCTCGGGCGGCTGTACGAATTCGGCGCCCGGCTTGCGCGGGAAAGGGTCCAGTCGCAGCGCCAGCTGCTCCACGACGTACTGACCGAGATCGATCTGGCCATCCTCGACCACGTCCGGCGATTCGTCCTCGAGGGTGATCACGATCTCCTCGCTGTCCTCCTCGACCGGCTCCGCCAGTTGCACGCTGAAGCGGTCATCGATCTCCAGCGGCAGCGGCTCCAGCGTGATTCCGCAGGTCTGGGCCAACCGCGCGCGCAGTCGCCCGGTCAGCGACCAGCCCGCCGCCGTCGGGACCAACTCGACATCGGCCTCAAACAAATCCAGCGCGGCCAGATCCAGCGCCTTGATGATCCGGCGGATCGCAGCGGCGTCAGGCGTCAGGGTGCGTTTCACACCCGCGCCGATCTGATGCAGGCGGACAGGCTCGCTATAGGGCAGTTCGGACGCGCTCATGCCGACACCTCGGCCCATGCGGGCGCCTTCATCACATCGGCGAACGACAGCGCCGCCAGTTGCGTCCGGCTGTTCAGGGCATAGGCAGCCAGGGCCGCGCCGTCCGAGGCCGTCTCGCTTTCCAGCACATTGCGGGCCAGCCGTTCGGCCAGCAGGGCGGCGTCGCCGTCCCGCAGCGGTTGTTCATAGGCGCTCATGCGACCGTACAGGCTTTCGCCCAGCTTGCGCATCTTCTTGCCTACAGAGACGTCGCCGACGCCCAGTTCACGCAGGGTGTGGTCCAGAGCCGACACATAGGTGTCGAACAGCTGCTGGCCCGCATCACCGCCCTGCTCCGTTCCCTCGTCCTTCAGACGCATGGTCAGCAGCAGCATGTGCAAGGTGTAGAGCTCGAAACGCGCGTCGATGCGGTCCGGGACGCCCAGCGCCGTGTAGAAGCGCGGCTCGCGCGCCTGACACACCACCTGCTCGTAAAGGCCGTCGCCAACGCGTTCTCGGCGGAAAGATCGGAGAAGATTTTGAAGCATGTTTCGCGGCCCCTTTTCCGCCGCGCCGTTGAACTAAGGCTCGGCTCCGGTTAGGTCAAAGACCTTGTTCTGTCGCAGGCGCCGCCAATGCTCCGTTCGAAGCTTCTTTTCGCCGCTCTTTCGGCCACTGTCCTGACCGCCGGCTGCGCGCCAATCGTGGGCCAGAACGGCTTCCAGGCCATTGACGCCCGGCCCGCCGACATCGTCGCCGGCACGGACACCCGTCAAACGGTTCTGACCAAGCTGGGCTCGCCCTCAACGACCTCGACCTTCGAGAGCGACACGATCTGGTACTACATGACCCAGATCACCGAGAAATATACCTACAACGTCCCCCGCGTGACCCAGCGCAGCGTGACCGAGATCACCTTCAACGAGGCCGGCGAGGTCGCCAACGTCCGCACCTTGGGTCTGGCGGACGGTGAACAGCTCACCATGAACGGTCGCGAGACCCCGACCCGGGGTCGCCAGCTGACCATCCTCGAACAGCTGCTGGGCAACGTGGCCCGCGGCCAGCTGCCGCGCACCGACGAGGACCAGCCCGGCCAGCGCCGTCCGGACTAACGGCGGCCTCCGCGGATCGCTCTACTTGTCGAAAGGCCCCGGAGATCGCTCTCCGGGGCCTTTCTCTTTCGGTGCGGAAGGTGGCTGGTGGGGAGTGGTTAGTGGTTCGACGGCGTGGGCGGCGGACCGTCATTGGTAGACACAACACCGGCCCACGCACCAACCCCTGCTCCCTTGCCGGCCGCCCAAGGCGAAGGGTCGGCGCCGTCGCCGGCGCCAACCCCCAGGCCATCAGCCGATCGTGCCGCTCGCCAGCACCGCCAGCAGAAGCAGGGCGACGATGTTGGTGATCTTGATCATCGGGTTCACCGCCGGGCCGGACGTATCCTTGTAGGGATCGCCGACCGTGTCGCCGGTCACCGCGGCCTTGTGCGCCTCGGAGCCCTTGCCGTGGACGACGCCGTTCTTGTCGGTGAAGCCCTCTTCAATGACCTTCTTGGCGTTGTCCCACGCCCCGCCGCCCGAGGTCATCGAGATGGCCACGAACAGGCCGGTCACGATCACGCCCATCAGCATGGCGCCCAGGGCGGCGAAGGCGTTGGCCTTGTCCGGCTGGATGAACAGGATGACCGTGAACAGCACGATCGGCGACAGCACCGGCAGCAGCGACGGCACGATCATCTCCTTGATCGCCGCGCTGGTCAGGATATCGACGGCCTTGCCGTACTCCGGCTTGACCTGCCCGGTCATGATGCCCGGGTTCTCACGGAACTGACGGCGCACCTCGGCCACGACCGATTCCGCCGCGCGACCGACCGCGGTCATGGACATGCCGCCGAACAGGAAGGGCAGCAGCCCCCCGAACAGCAGGCCGACCACGACGTAGGGGTTGGTCAGGTCGAAGGCGACCGTGCCCAGACCTTCGAAGAAGCTTCCCGGCAGGGCTTCCGCCGCGAAATACTTCAGGTCTTCGGTGTAGGCGGCGAACAGCACCAGAGCGCCCAGACCGGCCGAACCGATGGCATAACCCTTGGTCACGGCCTTGGTGGTGTTGCCCACGGCGTCCAGCGCGTCGGTGGAGTGACGGACTTCCGGCGGAAGCCCGGCCATCTCGGCGATGCCGCCGGCGTTGTCGGTGACCGGACCGAAGGCGTCCAGCGCCACGATCATCCCCGCCACGCCCAGCATGGTCGTGGTGGCGATGGCGATGCCGAACAGACCGGCCAGCTGGAAGCTGACCACGATGCCGACGATGATCGCCAGCGCCGGGAGCGCGGTGGCCTCCAGCGAGACGGCCAGCCCCTGAATCACATTGGTGCCGTGGCCCGAGACCGAGGCGTTGGCTACCGACCGCACCGGCCGGAAGTTCGAGCCCGTATAGTACTCGGTGATGACTACGATCGCCGCGGTGACCACCAGACCGACCACGCCGGACCAGAACAGCTGCATGGAGGTGATGACCAGCCCGCCCGACGTCGTGACCGTTGCCGGGGCGATGGTGTCGATGATCCACCAGACGGCGCCGATGGACAGCACGCCGGTGACGATCAGGCCCTGATACAGGGCGCCCATGATGTTCTGGCTCTTGCCCAGACGAACGAAGAAGCTGCCGATGATCGAGGTGACGATGCAGATGGCGCAGATGGCCAGCGGCAGCAGCATCATCGCCCCGACATAGTCCGTGCCGCGGAAGAAGATGGCGGCCAGCACCATCGTCGCCACGGTCGAGACGGCGTAGGTCTCGAACAGGTCGGCGGCCATGCCGGCGCAGTCGCCGACATTGTCGCCCACGTTGTCGGCGATGGTGGCGGCGTTGCGGGGATCGTCCTCAGGAATACCGGCCTCGACCTTGCCCACCATGTCGCCGCCGACGTCGGCGCCCTTGGTGAAGATGCCGCCGCCCAGACGGGCGAAGATGGAGATCAGCGAGGCGCCGAAGCCCAGGGCGACAAGACCGTCGATGACCTCACGCCCGGTGTTCTCAAGCCCCATGCCCTCCGTCAGGAAGGCGTAGTAGCCCGCGACGCCCAGCAGGGCGCCGCCCGCCACGAACATGCCGGTGATGGCGCCCGAGCGGAAGGCGAGGTCCAGGCCCTTTGACAGGCCTTCCGAGGCGGCCTGCGCCGTCCGGACGTTGGCGCGGACCGAGATCAGCATGCCGGCGAAACCGGCCGCGCCCGAAAGCACGGCGCCGATCAGGAAGCCGATGGCGGCCCACGCGCCGATCAGCAGGTATGCGGCGATCAGAATGACGACGCCGACCATGCCGATGGTCACGTACTGGCGACGCAGATAGGCGGAGGCCCCTTCCTGGATGGCCGCCGCGATTTCGCGCATGCGGTCGTTGCCGGTGGGAGCTTTCATCAAGGCGGCCGTCTGGATTGCTCCGTAGAGAATCCCCAGACCGCCTGCGGCTATGACAAGCCACAGATAGTTAGACATGGCGTTTCCAAACCCTGTGTGTAGGGCGCCCGGACCCTTGGCGCGGGGGGCGTTTTCGCCTCTCTCCGCCTTCCGGTCCCCCCGTGCGCAACGGACGCCTCAAGGGCGACCCTTGGGGATAACGGAAGGAAGCCTGCCAAATGCGTCGGAGTGACGCAACGGGGTAAGGTGAACGGCGTTAGCCCGCCCGCATACCGGAGCGCCAGCGGGGCGCCTGGCTGATGACCTCGACGCGGGCGACCGAGCCTCGTCCGCAGATCGAGGCGGCGGACCGGATCAGGCTGGCCGACATGGCGTTAGCGTCGATGCGGGTCCAGTCGTCAGCGACGACGAAGGGCGTGCGGTGGGCGGCGCGAACGACGGCGTCGCGCAGATAGGCTTCCTTGCCCCGCATCGATTCGACCGTGGCCGATCCGCCGAGGTGCAGGCGCATGGAGACGAAGACATAGTTCCGCAGTCGACCGCCGATAATCACCGGCAGACCGACGCCCGAGATGTTCACCGAAGCCCCGCCCTCCGGTTTGTCTTCGGACGCGGCGGCGCTTGAGGCGACGGCCACGGCGGGCAGGACGGCGGCTGCGGAGATGAGGTCACGACGGCGCATGACCGCACCTCTAGCGGCGACGCCTTGAGATTTCGTTGCGCTCAGCGGTGACTGAAGCCGGGGCTGGCGATCTCGACCGGCTTGCCCCCGAAGCGGGCGGTGACCCCCCTGCCCTCCGTCACCCGGCCCAGACAGGTCAGCCAGATGTGGCGACGCTCGGCCTCGCGGCGCAGGGCGGGCTCGTCCTTGGCTGAGGCGGTGAAGGCGATCTCATAATCGTCGCCGCCTGTGGCCAGCCGCTCCAGAGCCGCCTCCTCGTCCACTCGCGTGGCGAACCAGGCCTGCCCGGCAGGCGAGCGGGGCGTGACCTCCAGATCGATGTCGATGCGGACGCCGCTACTCTCGGCGATGTGGCCCAGATCGGCGATCAGGCCATCGGACACGTCCAGCGAGGCCGTGGCCATGTCGCGGATCACATCGGCGAAGATCAGCCGCGGCATCGGCGTGCGGTAGTGATCGACCAGCGCCGCCAGCCGCTCGGGCTCCAGGGCCAGCTTCTCCTGCGCGGCCTGGAGGCCCAGCCAGCCGTCGCCGATGAAGCCGGTGACGAAGACCAGATCGCCCGGCCGCGCGCCGCTGCGGCTGACGGTGCGCCCCTTGGGCGACCAACCCAGCAAGGTGGCGGAGAAGGTCGCCGGACCGGGGGTGACGACGGTGTCTCCACCGAGCAGGGACAGTCCGAACGCCTTCTGATCCCGGGCCAGCCCCTCAACGAAGAGCTGACGCTCGGGCCAGCCGCAACGTTCTGACCAGCCGCAGGACAGAAGGTAGCCGAAGGGCTCGGCGCCCTTGGCGGCCAGATCGGACAGGTTCACCCGCAGCAGCTTCTGGGCCACGGTGTCCAGTGGATCGGCGGGCAGGAAGTGAACGCCCTCGACGATGGTGTCCTTGGTCAGAACCAGATCGTGACCGGGGCGGGTTGGCAGGACCGCGACGTCGTCTCTCAGGTCGCGGGCCCACTCGGAATGGGCCAGCGGGGCGAGGAGCCGCCGGATCGTTTCGAACTCACCGGCGACGTCGATTCCCGCCATGACGGATCAGCCGCGCCCTAGCCCCGAACGTCCCGCGCGACGCCGTCCAGCGCCGCGTTGACGAACTTGGCCTCGGAGTCGTCGAAGAAGGCTTTGGCCAGCTCGACGTACTCGTCGATGATGATCTCCTTGGGCACATCGCGACTGGCCATCAGTTCCCAGGCGCCGGCGCGCAGCAGGGCGCGCAGGGTCGAATCGAGACGCTCCATCCGCCAGTTCGAGGCCAGACGGGCCTTCACGGCCTCGTCGATCGACCGCTGCCGGTCCACGACGCCGCGCACGATATCGGCGAAATAGGCTTCATCGGCTTCAGCAAGGGGTTCGCCCTCGATGTCGGCGTCGAAGCGATGGTTCGAAAACTCGGTGATGACGGTGTCGACCCCCTCGCCGGCCAGCTCCATCTGGTAGAGCGCCTGGACGGCTGCGAGGCGGGCGACAGTGCGGGCGCGGCGCTGACGCGAGGTCAGGGCCGGTTCGGCGCGGGACTTTTCGGCCTCGGCGAGTTGCTCGAGGACGGACTTGAGGCTGTTCGGTTCGGTCACGCGCCCAGTCCTACGCGCAGGCGCTTGCGCAAGGCAATGAGGTCCAGGCAGGCGCGGGCGGCGCCGCCCCCCTTGTCGCCCTCGCTGCGGCGGGCGCGCGCCCAGGCCTGATCCTCGTCTTCGGTGGTCAGGATGCCGTTGCCGATGGCCACACCCTTGAGGCCCAGTTGGGTGATTCCGGCGGCCGACTGATCCGAGACGATCTCGAAATGATAGGTCTCGCCGCGGATGACCGTGCCCAGCGCGACATAGCCGTCATAGCGCGGCGCGGTCGGGAAACGCCCGGCTTCCTCGGCCATGGCGATCACGGTCGGCACTTCCAGCGCGCCCGGAACCGAAACCACGTCGAATTCGACGCCTTGCGCGCGCAGGGCGTCCTTCGCCCCGTCCAGCAGGGCGTCGGCCAGTTCATCATAGAAGCGCGCCTCAACGATGAGCACGCGGGTGGGGGTCGTTACGATTGGTCTTCTCCGTCCATGTCGCGCCAGCCGACGATGCGCAGGCCGTAGCCCTCAAGCGCGGTGGGATTGGGGCGGGTCGAGCTCATCACGATCATGTCCCGGACCCCGAGGTCCAGCAGGATCTGGGCGCCGACGCCGTAGTTCTTCAGCGAGCGGTCCACGGCCCTGGGCTTCTCGACGCCCGCCAGACGCTCGGCCAGACCCTGCAGGTCCGGATCCCGCAGGAAGACGGTGACGCCCGCGCCGTTATGGTCGCTGATCGCCTTGAGCGCGTTCGGGATGTAGCCCTGACGCGCCTCGACGTGACCCAGCAGGTCGGCGGCGAAATCGACCTGGTGCATGCGCACGAGGGTCGGCTTTCCCGGTTCGATCTTGCCGTGAACCAGGGCGACGTGCTCGTTCCCCTCGATGGTGTTCCGGTACAGCATCAGGCGGAACGGACCACCATGGACGCTCTCGAACGGCGTATCCATCACCCGCTCGACGAAGCGCTCGGTACGACGGCGGTAGGCGATCAGGTCGGCGATGGTGCCGATCTTGAGGCCGTGCAGCTGGGCGAAGGCGACGAGGTCCGGCATGCGGGCCATTTCACCGTCGTCCTTGATGATCTCGCAGATCACGGCGGCCGGGGTCAGGCCGGCCATGCGGCTGATGTCCACCGACGCCTCGGTGTGCCCGGCGCGGACCAGCACGCCGCCGTCGCGGGCGACCAGCGGGAAGATGTGGCCGGGGGTGACGATGTCGTCGACGCCCCTGGTCGGGTCGGTGGCGACCTGGATGGTGCGCGAGCGGTCCGCGGCGGAGATGCCGGTCGTGACGCCGTCCTTCGCCTCGATCGAGACGGTGAAGGCGGTCTTCATGCTCTCGCGGTTGTCGGCGGCCATCGGCGGCAGGCGCAGCTGGCGGGCGCGGTCGCCGGTCAGGGCCAGACAGACGAGTCCGCGCGCCTGTTTGATCATGAAGTTGATCTGGTCCGGCGTGGCGAACTGGGCCGGAATGATGATGTCGCCCTCGTTCTCACGATCCTCGGCGTCGACGAGGATGTAGGGCTTGCCGTTGCGGGCGTCCTCGAGGATGTCCTCGATGGGGCTGATCGGGCTGTCGTTCATATTGGCCGCCAATTGCATCATGCGGTCTCCTGCCACCGCGCGAGGTATCGCGCCAGCATATCAATCTCGAGATTCACGGCATCCCCGACTTTCAGCGCGCCGAGCGTGGTCGCTCCCCACGTGTGGGGGATGATGTTCAGGCCGAAAACCTGACCCTCGACCGCGTTCACGGTCAGGGAGACGCCATCGACGGTGATCGAACCCTTGGGCGCGATGAAGCGGTGCAGAGACGCCGGCGCCTCGATCTCGATGCGATGCGAACCGCCCTCGGGCGTGATCGACACGACCTTGCCCAGACCATCGACGTGGCCCGAGACGATGTGACCGCCCAGTTCGTCGCCCAGCCTGGCGGCCCGTTCCAGATTGACCCGGTGACCTTCGGCCCAATCGCCGAGGTTGGTCTTCGACAGGGTCTCGCCCGAAACCTCGACAGCAAACCACCCGGGGCCTTTTTCCGTCACCGTCAGGCAACAGCCCGCATGGCTGATGGAGGCGCCCAGATCGATGCCGGAGGTATCCCAGACCGTCTCGACCTCATAGCGGCGGTCCCGCGCGGTCTGCTCGACCTTACGGACGCGGCCGATGTCGGTGACGATTCCGGTGAACATTCAGGCGGCCCTGGAGGTGAAAAACTGGGTGTGAAGAGTGTAATTCGTGCAATCAGCGGAGCACGTCATAGCGTTCCCACAGATCGTCGCCGACGGGTTCGACGGACAGACGCCGGAACTTGGGGGCATCGGCCAGCTTCGCAAGGGCCAGGGCGGCGACGCAGGGCAATCCGTCCCCACCCAGAAGGATCGGCGCGCGGAACCATTCGATGCGCTCCACCAGTCCGGCGCGCAGGAAGGCGGCGGCGACCTGCCCTCCCCCCTCGATGAGGACTGATCGCACCCCGGCCCTGGCGAGCGCGGCCAGAGCGGCCCCGGGCGACGGGCGGCCATCCTCGGCCTCGACGCGTTCGACGCGGGCGGAGCCGACAGTCGCGGGTTCGGCCGTGGTCAGGATCAGGGTGCCGCCGGAAGCCACCTTGGCGGTCACAGGCGTGCGAAGAGTGCTGTCCAGCACCACGCGCAAGGGCTGATCCACCGACCGGCCCGGCAGGCGGGCGGTCAGCTCGGGATCGTCGGCCAGAACCGTGCCGACGCCGACCAGAATGGCGTCGTGAGCCGCGCGCAGGCGATGGCCTTCCAGCCGCGCCGCCTCGCCGGTGATCCATTTGCTTTCGCCGGAAGCCGTGGCGATCCGTCCGTCGAGGGAGGTCGCCAGCTTCAACGTGACCTTGACGGCCATCAACGGCCGCCGGTCTCGTCGTCCAGACCCTCGTCGCCGAGGAAGCGGGCGAAATCGCCGGTGTGGCGGAAGTCCTTGTAGACCGAGGCGTAGCGGACGTAAGCGACCTCATCGACGCCCTTCAGCGCCTTCATGATGAAGTCGCCGACGGTCGAGGACGGGATCTCGGTCTCGCCCAGGCTTTCCAGCTGTCGGGTGATCCGGCTGACCAGCTGTTCGATCTGCTCGGGCTGGACCGGCCGCTTGCGCAGGGCGATGCCCAGAGAGCGTTCCAGCTTGTCGCGGTCGAAGGGCGTGCGACGGCCGTTCCGCTTCAGGATGACCAGTTCGCGCAACTGGACACGTTCGAACGTCGTGAAGCGCCCGTTGCACTGCGGGCAGGACCGGCGACGACGGATGGCCGCGCCGTCATCCGACGGGCGGCTGTCCTTCACCTGGGTGTCCTGATTTCCGCAGAAGGGGCACTTCATGGGCGCTTATCCGTAAATCGGGAAGCGGTGGGGGGGCGG
>NZ_JBMDIU010000007.1:0-140173 GCF_057808845.1 Brevundimonas sp. FG8
GGCGCGGCGCAGGCGGCTGGGCGGAGGGCGCGGCAGCGGCAGGCTGGGGCGTCGGCGCGGCGGCGGCGGCCGGTTCGGGCTCAGCCTGGGCGGCGCGCGAGGCGCGGGCGGCCAGTTCCTGCTGGGCGGCGAAGCGGCGGGCCAGCTTCTCGGTCAGCGAGCGGGCGGCGTCCGGCTCCATCTGGGCCATGACGGCGGCCAGGGTGCGCGGGCGCATGGCGGCGGCGACGGGCAGGCGGACATCATCATCCAGCGTGGCGAAGACGCGGGCGGCCTCGCGCGGACGCATGGCCGAATAGACGGCGACCAGACGGTCGATCTCTTCCTTTTCCTTGCCTTCCACCTGCCCCAGCATGGCGGCGACCTCTCGCTTGACCTGCTCGAGGGCCTGGACGCGGGCGTCCAGCTTCTGCTCGGCGGCGGTCAGCAGGGGCAGCATGGAGGCCATGTCGGTGTCGCGGGCGTCCAGCTCGGCGCGACGGGCCGACAGCGACTGGATGATCCGCAGCTCGGCCGGGGAGATGCCCGCCTGCTGGGCCAGTTGCTCGGGCGTCAGAGCGCAGACGGCGGCGGGCGCGTTGGGCGGAGCGCCGGCGGCGGCGGGCACGGCTTCCTCGGCCCAGGCCTTGGCGCCTTCGAACAGGCCCGGCGCGACGCCGACGGCGCGCACCAGCACGACGCCGCCGATGGCGACGGCGATCAGGGGCAGAAGGCGGGGAATCCTGGCCATGGGCGGTACTCAGATCCTCAAGGGGAAGGTCAGGCGGCGAACAGATCGTCGTCCAGATTGCGACGCGCCTGGTTGAGGCTTTGCTTCGCAGACTGGTTAGCGGCGCCGTGTTTGGTCAGGGCGCCGAGGATGGCGTGGACGTTGCCGGCGGCGGCCGAGGGACGGGCCGGAGCGGCCATGCCCTGAATACGCTCGGCCAGCGCCTGCATGCGGGCGGCGCGGGCGTCGTCCTCGTCCACCGGAGCGGCGGCGACCGGGGCAGGAGCCACGGGACGCGGAGCAGCAGTCGCGGCGGCGGCGCGGGCCGGCGCGTATTCGCCACCTCGGGCGATCAGGGTCTCCAGCTGGGCCTTGACCTCACGCGCCTTGATAATGCGGTCGTGGAGGAGATCGGTCTCCTGTCCCGAGGCGCGCAGGGAGGCCAGCGCGGCCTCGGCGCGACCCGCGGCGGTGTTCAGGTCGCTGACGGCCGAGGCGAAGGCCAGCTGGCCCGCGCGCAGGGCGGTCAGCTTGCGCTCCAGCCGCACGCCGTAGCCGAGCGCCGCGACCAGCAGCAGCATCAGGACGCCATCCAGAATCATGCCGGTCATCAGCGCTTTCCCTTCACCAGACTGGAGGCGGCCTCGACGTTCACCGGGGCCTCGATACGCACGGCGATATGCTGGCCCTTGCGACCCATGCGGCCGACGGTCAGCGGAATGGACCCGGCGCGCACCGAGATGGGCGATTCAGGGTTCACGTTCAGCATCAGGGTGTCGCCGACCTCGAAGTCGAGCACCTTGGACAGGGGCAGCTGCTGCTCGTCCAGCACGGCGCGGACCTCGGTTTCCGTGGTCCAGAGCTCGGTCGCCAGGTGGCCTTCCCAGATATTGTCGCGGCCGAACTTCTCACCCATGAACTGCTGCAGCAGCATCTTCCGGATGGGTTCGAGCGTGGCGTAGGGGAGCAGCAGCTCGATGCGGCCGCCGCGGTCTTCCATGTCGATGCGCAGCTTCACCAGAATGGCGGCGTTGGCCGGGCGGGCGATGGCGGCGAAGCGCGGGTTGGTCTCCAGCCGGTCCAGATTGAAGTGGACAGGGGTCAGGGGCTCGAAGGCGGCGCGGGCGTCGGCCAGCACGACCTCGACCATCCGCTGGACCAGAACGCGCTCGATGGTGGTGTAGGGACGGCCCTCGATACGCAGGGCGGCGGTGCCCCGGCGACCGCCCAGCAGGACGTCGACGATCGAGTAGATCAGGTTCGAATCGACCGTCAGCATCCCGTAGTTGTCCAGCTCCTCGGCGCGGAAGACCGCGAGGATGGCCGGCAGGGGGATGGAGTTCAGATAGTCGCCGAAACGGATCGAGGAGATGTTGTCGAGGCTGACCTCGACGTTGTCGGAGGTGAAGTTCCGCAGGGAGGTCGTCATCAACCGCACGAGACGGTCGAAGACGATCTCGAGCATCGGCAGACGCTCGTAGGAGACCAGCGCCGAGTTGATGATGGCCCGGATGCCCGAGCGCTCTGAGCCGTCGTCGTCGCCGAGGTCGAAGCCCAGCAGGCTGTCGATCTCGTCCTGATTGAGGACGCGCTCGGTCGCGATGGGCCGGTCGTCGGCCAGCGGCTCGGCGAACGGATCGATATCGTCGGCGAAGGCGGCGTCAGTCATCGGCTACTGCACCAGCATTTCTTCGATCAGCACGGCGTCGACCTTGCCAGGCGCGGCGATCAGGTTGACGCGGCGCAGGATCTCGGCGCGCAGCTGGAAGGTGCCGGAGGAACCGGCGAGGTCTTCCGGGCGCAGCTCGCGCAGGAAGCCCTGGAACATGTCCTGCATCCGCGGCATCTCGCCCTGCAGATGGGTGGCCAGCTCGGGGTCCTGCATCTCGAGCGTCAGCTTGAGCTTCAGATAGGACGGGCGACCGTTGGCCGACTGGATGTTCACCAGCAGGTCCGGCAGGGTGTAGAAGGTGACGCCGTCGGGGCCTTCGGCGATCGTGCCCAGCGAGGGATCAGCCTCGCCCTCGGCGGCGCCGCCGTGACCGCCGCCTTCCTTTTTCCCGGCCTTCTTGCCGTGGCCGCCCTCTTCCTTCTTTTCAGCGCCGTGGTCGCCGCCGCCGTGATCTTCGGCGGGCGCGGATTTGGGCTGCATCATCACGAAGGCTGCGGCCCCGCCGCCGCCCAGAACCAGCACGGCGGCCGGAATGATGATGAACAACAGGGGCAGCTTCTTCTTGGCGGGCGCGCCTTCGCCATCCCCGCCCTCACCCTCGGTGACGGCCGGCAGATTGGCATCCGCGTCCTTCTTCTTGCCCAGTTTCAGCATGCGCCCCGCGCCCCGAGAATCTCAGGCTCCCAATTCAGCCGGGTTTGGTTAACGAGCCGTTTACAATCGGCAAATCCTGCCGGGCGCCAAAACCGGCTTTGCGGCTGAAATGCCCGCCACGACTGGATTAACCCTGTTGGCACGACCGTTGCGAGGCGTTTGGGCGAAAGGAGCCGCCCGTGGAAAACGCCGCCTACGTTGGATTGTCACGCCAGATGACGCTTCGCCGCGAGCTGGACATCGTCGCGAACAACATCGCGAACGCTGACACCAACGGCTTCAAGGTCGAACAGCTGTTGGTCGGCGAAGAGGTGGGCGAGCGCGCCCGCAACGCCTTCGTCCGCCCCGGCGTCAGCTTCGTGCTGGACAATGGCGTGGGCCGGGACTTCAGCCAGGGCTCGCTGGCCCAGACCGGCCGCCCGCTGGATTTCGGCATCGAGGGCGAAGGCGCCTTCTTCACCGTGCAGGACGGCGCCGGGCTGGCCTACACCCGCGACGGGGCCTTCACCCTGGACCCGACCGGACGCCTGACTACCAAGCAGGGCGCGGCGGTCATGGGCGACGGCGGCGAGATCATTCTGGACCCGACGCGCGGCGAAATCTCGGTCGGCGCCGACGGCACCATCACCCAGGACGAGGAAGTCGTCGGCCGCCTGTCGGTCGTGCGCTTCGACACCTTGGGCGCGCTCGAGAAGAGCGGCGACGGCCTGTACCGCAACGCCTCCAACGCCGTGAGCACCGAGGCGACCGACGCCAGCGTGCGTCAGGGGATGCTGGAAGGCTCGAACGTCAATCCGATCCTCGAGATCACCAATCTGATCGAGATCCAGCGCGCCTACGAGAGCGTCAGCCGGATGATCGAGAACACCACCGACCTGTCCAAGCGCGCCGTCGAGCGCCTTGGCCGGGCGTCGTAAGGGAGGACCGGGACATGCGTGCGCTCAGAACCGCGGCTTCGGGCATGGCCGCCCAGCAGCTGAACGTCGAGGTCATCTCGAACAACATCGCGAACATGAACACCGTCGGCTACAAGCGCCAACGGGCCGAGTTCCAGGACCTTCTGTACCAGAACCTCGAGCGGATGGGCGCGCAGTCGTCCACGCAGGGGACCGTGGTGCCGACCGGCATCCAGATCGGCGCGGGCGTGAAGGCCGGGGCCGTGTATCGCGTGACCGATCAGGGCACCCCCACCCAGACCGGCGGCATGTACGACATGGCCATCGACGGTCGCGGCTATTTCCAGGTGCTGATGCCCTCGGGCGAGACGGCCTACACCCGCGCGGGCAATTTCGCGATCAACGGCGAAGGCCAGCTGGTCACCGACGACGGCTATGCGGTGCAGCCGAACATCAACATCCCGCAGGATGCGGTTGATGTGCAGATTTCGAAGTCCGGTCAGGTGCAGGTCTTCACCGACGGCAACACCACCCCGCAGGTGGTCGGCCAGATCGAACTGGCCTCCTTCTTCAACGAGGCGGGTCTGGAAGCCATCGGCGACAATCTGCTGCTGGAGACGGCGGCGTCCGGCCCGGCCAACGTCGGCGCGCCCGGCGAGATCGGCTACGGCGACATCCTGCACAAGTTCACCGAAGCGTCGAACGTCGATGCGGTGTCGGAAATCTCGGCCCTGATCATCGCCCAGCGGGCCTATGAGATGAACTCCAAGGTCATCACCACCGCCGATCAGATGCTGTCGGTCAGCGCGCAGGTGAAGTCGTGAAGGCCCTGATCCTGGCCGCCGTCGGCGCCCTGACGTTCAGCCTGCCGCTGGCGTTCGCGGGCCCCGCCCTCGCCGGACCGGTGACGCTGAAGGCCAATCCGGTGGACGGCGACGGACAGGTGACGCTGGGCGACATCTTCGACGGCGCCGACGGCGCGGCGGGCGTCGTCGTGGGCCGCCGGGTCGGCCCCTCCATCGTGTTCGAAGCCGCCCAGTTGCAGAGCATGGCCCGTCAGGCCGGGCTGGAGTGGGCAAATCCGACCGGGCTGCGCCGGGTCGTGGTGCGTGACGCCGGCGCCGCGCCGGGCGGAGCCGCCACTTCCGCCCCCGTCGCCGCCGCCGCCTTCACCGGCGCGCCCCCCGCCTCCGCGCGCACGGCCCCCGGCCAACGCGTCATCAGCCGCAACGACATGATCGAGGTGCTGTACGAGACCGGCGGGGTGCGCCTGACCATCACGGGCCGGGCCGAAGGCAACGCCGCCGCCGGACAGCCGCTGGCCGTCCGCAACCTGCAATCCAACCGCGTCATCGACACCGTGGCCGTCGGCCCGGGACAGGCCATCGCCGGTCCCGCCGCCCAGACCGCTCGCGCCCACCAGTTCGCCGCCCGATAAAGGGAAGTTCCATGCGTTACGCCAAGACCCTGACCGTCGCCGCCGCCGCCCTGTCTCTGGGGGCCTGTTCGACCGCCATGGAGGCCGTCATGGGCCCCGAACTGGCGCCGATCGGCTATCCCGCCGCCCTGGTCCCGACTTCACAGGCCTATCTGCCCAGCCCGGAACAGCAGGCCGCGATCCGCGCCGACCGCGCCGCCAGCGCCAACAGCCTGTGGCGGACCGGCGCCCGCACCTTCTTCGGCGACCAGCGCGCGCGGCACGTGGGCGACATCCTGACGATCAACATCGACATCGACGACCGCGCGCAGACCAACAACTCGACCCAGCGCGCCCGCAGCAACGACGCCTCGGCGGGGCTGAGCAACTTCTTCGGCATGGAAAGCAGTCTGGGCCGCCTGTTCCCGGGCGGTTTCGACGCGGCGAACATGATCGGGCTGGAAGGGGAATCGAACTCCAACGGCTCCGGCTCGGTGAACCGGGCCGAAAAGGTCAGCCTGACCATCGCCGCCGTCGTCACCGACGTGCTGTCCAACGGCAACCTGATCATCCAGGGTCGGCAAGAAGTGCGCACCAACCGCGAGGTCCGCGAACTGACCGTCGCCGGGATCGTGCGTCCGGAGGACATTTCCTCGGCCAACACCATCAACCACACCCAGATCGCTGAAGCCCGCATCAGCTATGGCGGCCGTGGCGACATCTCGCGCGTGCAAAGCGCCCCGGCGGTGCAGTCGGTGGTGGAGCGGTTCTCGCCGTTCTGATCGCGCCCTAACAAGGGGCGGCCAACCGGCCCTGACGGCGGTCGGGAAGTGATTGGTGAGTGGTGAGTAGCGGTTGAACGGCTGGTTCCAAGTCATCTGCGCGCCGGGACTGATTGAACCACCAATCACCAATCACCAATCGCCGCCCGGGCTCACATCCTACCCGCCTGAGGCTGCCACCCGGGCAACCACCGCGCCCTTTGCGCCACAGCCCGGTTTTCGTCAGCCGCCGTTCAGCTGAGCCGTGAACTCTTAACGGACATCAACGTTTGCCCCCTTGAGAGGTGAGTGTCCGTCCATGCTGAAGTTCGCAATTCCCGCCGTCGCCGCCCTTGGGCTGATCGCGTTCGCCGCGCAGTCCAGCGCGACCGACGTGGAGCGGGGAGAGCCGGGGATGGGCTGGCATCTGAGCCAGGAGGGCGCGATGGCCAAGCTGGCCTACGGCGTCGCCAACTCCGATCAGGTCGCCCTGATGATGACCTGCGAGCCGGGTCAGCAACAGCTGGCGGTCTATGGCGACGCCCTGCCCGCCACGCCGCGCCTGATGCGCGCCTCCATGACCGAGGCGGCGATTGATCCGCTGAGCGGCGATCTGGAAGAGGACATCGGCGTTTCACTGCGCGACCCCACGATGCAGGCCATGGCCCGCACCGGTCGCCTGACGGTCGAGGGAGACGCCGGCCGGTTCCAGCTGACGGCCACGCGGTCGGAGCGTGCGCTGATCGATCGCTTCTTCGCCTATTGCGGAACCGACCACGTCTGACCACGTCTTGTGGCCAAAAGCATCAGCGGGGGCTGAACCCATGATCCCGATCCTGGCCGCCGTCGCGGCTCTGGCCTTGTGGCCGCAAAACGCCGCCGCCGCTCCGGCCGAAGCCGCCTGGACCTGGACCCTGTACAGCGACGATCAGCCCGTGGTTCTGGCCAATGAGGTGCCTGACACCGCCAACCTGCGCACAACCCTGGAATGCGAGCCGGGCAGCAGCGTGGCCCGGTTGACGCTGTACGGCGGCGAAGCCGGCGCCGGCATGGCGCGCGTGACGGCGGGGGACGCCGCCGCCGTGGCCGAGGCGCAGGGCGCGCGCGGCGGGGGCCTTAAGCTGGCCCTGAGAACGGACCACCCTGTTTTCGCGGCCTTCGGCGCCGGAGGACGGCTGGCCGTTGCCGTCGGCGAACAGCGCCGAACGGTCGAGGTTCCCGCCGCCCATCTTGCCAAGCTGCGTCGCTTCGCGGAACTTTGCTCCGGATGATCCGGAGACTCCCATGCGCGCCCCTGCCCTGCTTGTCCTGTCCGGCCTGACGCTGGCTGTGGCGGCGTGCAACACCACCAGCCAGCCGATGGGGCTGTCGGCGGCGTCGAGCGCCGCCCCCGCCCCGGTCGCCCATTATGACTGGTTCCTGCATCAGGACGGTCAGGAGGCGCGTCTGGCCTATGGGCTGGAGGAGAGCGACGACCTGCGGATCGGGCTGGACTGCCGCAAGAACTCCGGCCGGCTGGCGCTGAGCGCGGTGGCCCCGGAAGGCGCGGCGCACGAAATCCACCTGGAATCCGGCGGCGACACCGAACGCTATCCCGCCGAGGCCGAGCCGTCCGAGCTGAATGACGGCCTGTTCCTGACCGCCGAGGCCAAGGCGGGCGATCCGGTGTTCCAGCGCTTCCGCCGGGTCGGCTGGCTGGCGGTCTGGCAGGGCGAGGACCGCCACGCCTATGCGCCGCATCCGGGATCCAGCGACCGGGTCGAACGGTTCTTCGCCTTCTGCGGTTGACGGCGACGCCCGGCTCCGGTGCAGTCCCGCCCGCATCCGGGAGGGAGCCCCAATGAAGACCATCATCCTCGCCGCCTCTGCGGCGGCCCTGCTGGCCGTCTGCGCCGCGCCCGCCGTCGCGCAGACCCCGCCGCCCGCCGCCGTCCGGCAGGCGGAGAACGCAAGGCTGGCGGCGATCCTGTCGGATTACGAAGCCTACCTGCGGTCCATCGATCCGATCACCGCGGGGATGGAGGGCGACCGTGCGGCGCAGGGGCGACTGCCCGACGCCTCACGCGCCTTCGAGGTGGCGCAGGAGCCGGTGCTGAAGGGATTCGCCGACCGGCTGGCGGCGCTGGACCCGGCGACGCTGACGCCGGACGATCGGCTGAACCACGCCTTCCTGACCTATGTGCTGCAGCGCGCGCGAGACCGGATTCCGCTGGATACGGGACGTATCGAGGCCTTCAACTCCGAAGGCGGGCCGGGACAGACGGCGGGCTATCTGGCGGCGGTGACGCGGATCACGAACGCGCAGGACGCCGAACTGTACATCGCCCGGCTGGAGGCCCTGCCCCGCTTCTACAGCGACCAGCGGGCGGCGGCGCAGCGAGGGCTTGAGACCGGTCTGGTGCAGCCCCGCTCCATCGTCGAGAACGCCCTGAGCCTGATGGAGCCGGAGGCGGCGCTGACGCCGGAAACCGATCCGCTGCTCAAGCCCTTCGCCGCCCTGCCCGGCTCGATCCCGGCGGCGCAGCAGGCGGCCCTGACCGCGCGCGCCCGCGCCGTGGTGGCCGACCGCATCATGCCTGAACGGCGCGAGTGGGTGCGGTTCCTGCGGCAGGACTATCTGCCCCGCGCGCCCGAGACGCTGGGGCTGGCGCACCGCCCCGGCGGGCGCGACCTCTACGCCTTCCTGGTGCGGGGCTACACGACCACCGACATGACCCCGGACGAGGTGCACCAGCTGGGTCTGCAGGAAGTGGCGCGCATCCGGGCGCGGATGGACACGGAGATGCGGGCGGCGGGCTGGACCGGCGATTTCGCGAGCTTCCTGACCTTCCTGCGCACCGATCCACAGTTCTACGCCACCAGCCGCGAGCAACTTCTGGAGAAGGCGTCGGAGATGGCCAAGCGGTCGGACGACGGCCTGCCCGCCCTGTTCGGAACCCTGCCGCGCACCCCGTACGGGGTGCGCCCGGTGCCGGCGGAGATCGAGGCCAACTACACCACCGGCCGCTACTTCCCCGGTTCGATGGAGAACGGGATCGCCGGCGGCTACATGGTCAACACCAGCCGGCTGGATCAGCGCCCGCTGTACGAACTGCCCGCCCTGACCCTGCATGAGGCCGTGCCCGGCCACCATCTGCAGATCGCCCTGCAACAGGAAGCCGAGGCCGGGCCATACTTCCGGCGCGGGGTGGATGTGACCGCCTTCGTCGAGGGCTGGGGCCTGTACGCCGAGTTTCTGGGCGAGGAGATGGGCTTCTATCGCACGCCCTATGAGCGGTTCGGGCGGCTGAGCTACGAGATGTGGCGCGCCTGCCGTCTGGTGGCGGACACGGGCATTCACTGGCTGGGCTGGGACATCGAACAGGCCCGCGCCTGCTTCCGCGACAACTCGGCGCTGGCCCCGCACAACATCGAGACCGAGCTGCAGCGCTACATCGGCTGGCCGGGTCAGGCGACGGCCTACAAGGTCGGTGAAATCCGCCTGCGCGCTATCCGGACGCGGGCGGAGACCGAGCTGGGCGACCGCTTCAACGTGCGCCGCTTCCACGACGCCCTGCTGGTCGACGGCCCCCTGCCGATGGCCCTGCTGGACGAGCGGATGGACCGCTGGATCGCGGAGGAGAAGGCGCGGCCCGCCCAATAGAACCGCGCATCCGAACGGAATGTGTAGGCCCTACGCCCCCGGCCCGTGGGGCATCATGTTCTCATAGGGCGTGGTCGGGACCTGTCCGGGCGGCAATGCCGTCGGCGCCGGGTCGCCTTCGAGCGGCAGGGATTTGATGTAGCGATAGACCGCCCGCTTGTCGGCCTCGGCCATGGCGCGGACGCTGGGCCAGGGCATGGGCGGCAGGGCCTCGCGGGTGTTCAGCATCTCGACCCAGTCGTCCTCGCTCATCGCGGCCACGGTGCGGCGCAGGTTATGCGGATAGGTGGTGCCCCAAGGGCCGTAGAAGCCGGTCCCGGAGCCCTTGAGCCATTCGCTTTCAGGAATACGGCCGCCCCGCTGTGGATAGCCGGGGGTGTGGCAGTCGTTGCAGCCGCCGGTCAGCACCAGATAGCGCCCCGCCTCGATATCGCCGGCGGCTGCGACGTGCGGCTGATCGGTCGCCGCGCTGATCCTGGCCTCAGGCTGCTGGCAGGATCCGAGCCCGACCGCACAGGCGCCGAGCAGGATCAGGTGTCTGGCGATCATGATGTGTCTCCCCCGAGGGCGTCAGGAGACCATCGCTTGCCGATTCAGACAAATTCCAAAAACCGATGTTTTTGGAGCCTCAGCCCAGCCCCAGCTCGGCCCTCAGCTTGCGGGTCAGTTTGGCCGCGATGATCGAGTGGGCGATGGCGAAATGCTCGGCCAGTTCATCGTCGGGCCAGGCGGAGGGGTCGGGCAGGTTCACCCATTTGGCTCGGGCCATGTAGGGGGCCGGACGCGCCCGACCCTCCCCGGTCAGCGCCTCATAAGCGATGTCGGAGACCTTGAAGGAGACACCGCCCTGTTCCCCCACCATGACGAACATCTTGCCGCCGACCTTGTAGGCGTCGTGGTCGTCGCCGAACGGATGGTCCAGCGTGGCCCCGGGCAGGGCCAGACAGACCTTGCCTATCCCTGCCCGGTCCATGATCAGGCCGAAACGCCGATGCCGATCGGGCAGACCACGCCGGTTCCGCCGATACCGCAGTAGCCGGCCGGGTTCTTGGCCAGATAGCCCTGATGGTAGTCCTCGGCGAAGTAGTAGGGCCCGGCCTCGGTGATCTCGGTGGTGATCTGACCCCGGCCCGCCTTGTCGAGTGCGGACTGATAGGCGTCGCGCGAGGCCTCGGCCTCGGCCTTCTGCGCATCGTTCAGATAATAGATGGCCGAGCGGTAGGTGGTGCCGATGTCATTGCCCTGACGCATGCCCTGGGTCGGGTCATGGTTTTCCCAGAAGGCCTTCAGCAGCTCGCCGTAGCTGATCTCCTTCGGGTTGAAGACAACCTTGACCACCTCGGCGTGGCCGGTGCGACCGGTGCAGGTCTCTTCATAAGTCGGATTGGGCGTCAGGCCGCCGGTATAGCCGACCGAGGTCACCCAGACGCCCGGCAACTGCCAGAAGATCCGCTCGACGCCCCAGAAACAGCCCATGCCGAAAATGGCGGTCTCGAACCCTTCCGGGTAGGGGCCTTTCAGCGGGCGGCCGGTGACGAAATGGACTTCATCGGTGTGCAAGGGCTCGGCGCGGCCCGGCAGGGCGGTGTCGGCGGTCGGCAGGGTGGTTTTCTGCGAGAGCATGGGAGAACTCCGGACAAATCGTTCGCTGACCATATGGGGCCTAAACAGGCGCTTGCCGAGGGGGTCTGACTGTTCTAATCAGCGCCCCTCGCCGGATGGACCGTCCGGCGCTGCGCGCAGGCCTTCGGGCGACGTCGTGGAAACGGACAGGTGGCGGAGTGGTCGATCGCGCACGCTTGGAAAGCGTGTGTACGTGAAAGCGTACCGAGGGTTCGAATCCCTCTCTGTCCGCCACGCGCCGGATCAAGTATCTCAATTTCTGCGACTTTCGGGGCACAGTGAGCTGATACCCCGCCTCATGCCCAACACCCTTCGACGCATCCGGACGTCAGCCTCGATGCTGAGATCGATCAGGGTCTATTCCCCCATGTCCCGATCAACACGGATGTTGGCGCGGCAGGGCTTACGCAAAAAAGCTCCGAAGGCGTTTTGCGCGTCAACGTAGAGCCGCGGATCGAAGAAGCGTGATCCGAGGCTAGGGAAGCGATGGCCTCCGGCCATCTCGGACGGCTCCGCCCCGCGACCGATCAAGGCGCCACGGAGGTCCGCGCGAACGCGCCGTCCTTCGCCAAGGCATCGGCGCTGGTGGCCACGCCGAACCGCTGGACTGGTTGGCCGCGCACCGCGATCTGGTCTGGACCACGACCCCGCAGGAGGCGCTGTATCACGCTGTCCGTCCCTGACGCCCGACCAAGCGCGCAGGATGCAAATCTCTCACGCGGGGGTTGAAGTAATCCGTAAGGTGCGCACTCTCCCGCCCCGGAGAGTCTTCGCCGAACGTTGGGACGGAGTTCATGCGACAACCGGTTCCGGTTTCCCGTCTGAGCCCCACGCTGCTGATCGCGGCGGTGGGGGTCATCGTCGTGGCGGCCCTGGCGGGCATCGGACTGGAGTTGACGCGCGAGTTCCGGCGCGAGGACGCCGTCCGGGCCGAGGTCGAGCGGTCACATGAGACGCGCACGCAGATCCTGAGCGTCTTCTCCCTGCTTCAGGACGCGGAGACGGGGCAGCGCGGCTATATCATCACCGGCGATGAACGGTTCCTGCAGCCCTATGATGAGGCCGAGAAGCGGCTGACCGCCCAGATGCGGCGGCTGGAGCGATTGTATGCGACCCAGCCGGCCCAGCAGGCGGATATCCGCACGCTGCAAACCCTCGTCGGTCGCAAGCAGAACACCCTGAGCACCGGCATACGGACCCGCCAGCAGCAGGGCCGGGACGCCGCCCTGGCCTATGTGGCCGAGGGCGCGGGCAAGGCGGCGATGGATGACATCCGCGTCGTGGTCGACCGGATGGTGCAGACAGAGGCCAGGTCCCTGGACGGGCTGATCGGGCAGGCGACGGCGCAGGGCGCGGCGACGGAGCGGCTGGTCGCGGGTCTGTTCGCCCTGTTGCTGGGGACGGTGATCGGCACGGCCTTTCTGGTCTGGCGCTACATCAGCACCCGCCGCCGCCTGCTGGACGAGGTGCGCACCACGGCGGCGCGGCAGACGGCCATTTTCGACAGCGCCATCGATTCCATCCTGACCCTGAACCCCAGCGGCAGCATCGAGACGATGAATGACGCCGCCACGCGGATGTTCGGCTGGTCCGGGCCGGAGCTGGTGCGGCGCGACATCTCGGTGCTGCTGGACCTGAAGGAGAGCGGTGACGGGTCCAAGAGCTTCCTTAGCCGGCTGGGCTTCACCGACGGCGAACTGGCGAACGGGGTCGTGCGCGAACTGACCGCGCGACAGCGGGACGGCGGGACCTTCCCGGTGGACGTCGCCCTGAGCCTGATGCCCCTGCAGACAGGCGTGCACATGGTAGCCGTGGTGCGCGACATCTCGGAGCGGCGCCGGGTCGAGGAGATGAAGCAGCAGTTCGTCTCGACCGTCAGCCACGAACTGCGGACGCCCCTGACCTCCATCGCCGGATCGCTGGGCCTGCTGGCGGGCGGGGCGGCGGGAGAGATTCCGGACAAGGCCGCGCGGCTGATCAGCATCGCCCACTCCAACAGCCAGCGGCTGGTGCGGTTGATCAACGACATTCTGGATGTCGAGAAGCTGGAGTCCGGCCAGATGACGCTGGAGATGGCGCCGCTGGACCTGCGCGACATCGCCGTGCGTTCGATCGAGAATGTGCATGGACTGGCCGACGACCTGAGCGTGGTGGTGCGGCTGGAGCATGGAGAGACCGCGCCGGTTCGGGGCGACGCCGACCGGCTGATACAGGTGGTGGTGAACCTGCTGTCCAACGCAGTGAAGTTCTCGCCGGCGGGAAGCGAGGTCGAGGTCTCCGTCCAGCCGGAAACCCGGATCGCCCGGCTGAGCGTGCGGGACAACGGCCCGGGCATCCCCGACGAGTTCCGGGCCCGCATCTTCTCGAAATTCGCACAGGCGGATTCTTCCGACACCCGCGCCAAGGGCGGGACGGGACTGGGGCTGGCCATCGCGCGCGAGATCGCGGAACGGCACGGCGGGCGGCTGTGGTTCGAGTCCGCCCCGGGCGAAGGCGCGACCTTCCATCTGGATCTGCCGCTGGAACTGGACGACGCCGAGACGGGCGGCGGCGCGGGACCGCATCTGCTGATCGTCGAGGACGACGCCGACGCCGCCCGGGTGCTGAAGACCATGCTGGCGCAGGACGGGTTCAGCGCCGACATCGCCGCGACGGCGCGCGAGGCCCTGAACGCCGTCCGCACGGACGCCTATGCCGCCGTTCTGGTCGATCTGCACCTGCCGGACGCCGACGGGGTGGGCCTGATTCGCACGCTGCGATCCGACGCGAGGACACGGGACATTCCGGTGGTCGTGGTGTCGGCCGACGTGGCGCGCGGGCGGGCGCGGGGACGGTCGCTGGAGGTCATCGACTGGCTGGAGAAGCCGTTTGACCAGACCCGGCTGCGCGGCGCGGTCGCCGGTATTCTGGAGCGGCTGAAGAAGCAGCGGCCGGTGGTGCTGCACGTCGACGACGACCCCGACATTCTGGCGGTGACGGCATCGGCCCTGTCCGGCGCGGCGGAGGTGACGGGGGCCCCGTCGCTGTCGGCCGCCCGCGAGGCGCTGAAGGCGCGCACGCCAGATCTGGTCATTCTGGATCTGGGCCTGCCGGACGGGTCCGGGCTGGAGTTGCTGGCCGATCTGGACGACGGCGAGGGCCAGTCCGTCCCGGTGATCGTCTATTCGGCGCAGGAAATGGACGCCGCCCTCGGCCACCGGGTCGAGGCGGTTCTGGTGAAGTCCCGCACGTCGCTGGCGGGACTGGTGCGGACGGTCCGCCGTCTGACGGGCAAGGGAGGCCGCTGATGAGCGCACTGGCGATCCTGCATGTGGACGACGAGCCCGACATCCGGGAAGTCGCGGCCTTCTCGCTGGAACTGGACCCGCAGATCGAGCTGACGACGGCGGAGTCCGGAGAGGTGGCGCTGGAGCTGCTGGAAGGCGGCCTGCGGCCCGACGTGATCCTGCTGGACGTGATGATGCCGCGTCTGGACGGGCCGGGAACCCTGGCCCGGCTGCGGGTGTTGCCCGGACTGGAACAAACTCCGGTGATCTTCATGACCGCGCGCGTGCAGAGCGGTGAACGCGACCGTTATCTGGAGCTGGGCGCCGTGGGCGTGATCACCAAACCGTTCGACCCCATGACGCTGGCCGGGCAGGTCCGCGACATCCTGATGGGACGCCCTGCATGAGCGGTGACACGCTGGATGCGATCAGGCAACGGTTCCGCGAGCGGGCGCTGGCGGACGCGGACGCCCTGTCCGCCGCATTGAAGGCCGGTGACCGCGCCCGGATCGAAGCGCTGGCCCACGGGCTGGCGGGAGCGGCGGGCATTTTCGGCTTCAACGAGATCGGCGGGCAGGCCAAGGCGGTGGATCAGAAGTTCGCGGACGGCGGCACCCCCTCCTCCGCCCAGATCGAGGCGCTGATCGCGGCCATCCGACGCGATATGAACGCCTATTCGTAGTCGATGCTCAACGGCAGGGCGGCCATGGGCTCGGTCGCGCCGTCCAGCCGGACGCGCAAACGCCCGGACACCCGCAACAGGTCATGCCCCTGAAGGTCAAGGCGAGCCACGCGGGTTTCGGAGATGTCGCCGGAGGTTGCGCTCCAGATTTTCAGATCCTCGATGACCGCCACGTCCTGATCCCCGTCGTCCTGCGGCAGGCGGATGCGGTAGATGCGACCCGGATCGCCGCTGATCTGGATCATGGCCGGGGCGTCGACGAGGTTGGTCCCGCTGACGGACAGGGCGACATTGGTCTCGTTCGGTTGCAGCCGCATCGGGCTGACGGTTGCGATGCTGAGGCCGCGCTGGACCGTCAGAGTCCCCGAACCGTTCTGCGACTGGGCGACGGCGGCGACAGGCAGGCCCGCGATCAGCACGGTCAGGAGCGGGAGGGCGAGGCGTTTCATGTCGTGAACTGCACGGTGATCATATAGTCGAAGGTCTGGACGCCGCCGGCGGCGCCGGCCGCGAGCTGGACATCCATGCCCAGTTTGAAGGTCGCGGTGGTGAACAGACCCAGCGGGTTGAGGTCGAACACCAGCGTCGAGGCCTCCGCGGGCGCCGAACCGGCGCGATAGACGCCGCCCGTCATCGAACCGACCCGAAAGCGGGTGATCCGGGCCGGACTGGTCGCCACCGGGGTGATCGTCACCCGGATATGGCGCAGGGCGCACAGACCGCTCAGGTTCAGGAGGCCGCAGTTGATGGTGATGGTGGGCGTCGTCACCGAACTGCTGGACAGACGGATGGCATCGCCCGAGGTGCGGCTGACCGCGCCTGCCGTGGTGATCGAGAAGGTGGTGGCGCTGGCCCCTCGGATGGTCGTGCCGAGCACCGGCGCGGTTGCGGGCGAGCGGGTGACGGTCGGGTCGGCGTGGGCGGAGCCGGCGACGAGGACCATAAGGGCGGCGCTGACCGCCGCGATCAGACGCTTCATGGATTGGCCTCCCCCGCAGTTTCGATGATGACGGCGCCGCCACGGACGAAACCGCCGATGGCGGGGATCGTTACCTGAACGGGTTCGACCTGCTTCAGGTTCAACTGGCGGGACTGGGCCTCTTCCAGCCGCACGGTCCAGTCGCCCGGCGCGACGGCCTCGAAGAACAGGACACCGGCGTGGTCGCTGCGGGCCGCGACGACGGTGCGGCCGTCGGCGGAGACCAGCTCGACGTTCAGAGTCGCCAGCGGGCGCAGCGAGCCATCGGCGCGGCGCAGGCGGGCGGACAGCTCCAGCTCGCCGCTGCGACGCATCGGATAGTCGATCACCGCCGTCCGGCCCGGACGCGGGGTGAAAGCCATCACGGGCGGCCCGGCCATCAGGAAGGGATCATCCACCCCCTCGGCATTCAGGCGGATCCGGGCCGAAGCGCCGTCGCCCAGCCCGACCGCGACCGCATGCCCGTTCGCGTCCGTATCGACCGGGCCGACGGGGGTATCGACGATCAGCCCGGGGACCCCCGGCTCGTCCGGTTGACGGCGACCGTCGGCGTTCTCATCGACCCAGGCGTTGACGGCCACGGCGCCGCCGGACGCCGCGCCCGGACGGGTCATGCGATAGCCGCGCGCGAACGGGTCGTAGCCGAAGCCGAAGCCCATCTGGACGCCGACCCGCCATTCCTTGGATTCCGTTTCGTAGGAGGCGTTGAAGGCCAGGTCGAAGCGGTCGGCCCGCCACAGGTTCGACGCCTGCCAACTGGTTTCCGGGGACGGACCCAGCGTGCGGACGACGCCCAGACGCAGGGCGTTCCGCTCGGTGACCTGCCAGTCGAGGGTTGCGTAGGCGGTTTCGACGCGCGGATCAGGAGACAGTTCATAGGACAGACCGCCACGCAGTTGCAGCCGGGACGACAGAAGCGTCGCCACATCGGTCGAGCCCAGCCAACGCGGTCCGGCGCCATTGCTGGTGTCGTCCTGCCAGGCGACGCTGCTGGAGACGTAGAGGCGGCCCAGCGGGGCCGACGCGCGTAGCTCCGCGTCGGTCAGCACGATGCCGTCCATGCGGCGCAGCCGGCGCAGGTTGAACGACACCGGCGCCGCGAGACCACGCGGGCCCTTCACCTGACCATCGAGTCGCAGGTCGGTGGCGCTGCTCAGGGGGGCCAGATCGACCACGCCGAGCTGGCGGGTCTCGTCGATGAAGCCGCCCTGATACCCGGAATGGCGGGCGATGACCGAGACGCCGAACGGGCGGGCGGCGAAGCCGACTGTGCCGCCGCTGCCGCCAGCGTCATCGAAGGCGATGTCGATCTGGGCCGCGACCGGCCCCAGTGACCCCCGTAGGCCGACGGCGGCCAGCGACCGGGCCTCTGCGCCGTCCGGCGTGAACCGCGCCAGACCCGCGCTGATCGTCAGGCCGGGGGTCAGGCCGTAGTCGGCCATGACCGCCAGACGCGCTTCGCCGGTGGACGGACTGACCGTCCGCTGGCCGACGTTGAACACGGTCAGCCCCTGCTCGACCGCGCCGAAGCGAAAGACCAGACGCCCGTGTT
Source organism: Brevundimonas sp. FG8 (assembly GCF_057808845.1). NCBI lineage: Bacteria > Pseudomonadati > Pseudomonadota > Alphaproteobacteria > Caulobacterales > Caulobacteraceae > Brevundimonas > Brevundimonas sp. FG8. Next base: position 17,855 of record NZ_JBMDIU010000007.1, read on the forward strand.
CTACCTGACCGGCGCCGAAATTGATCCGGCGGACGACCTCCCGCCGCTGTCCCTGCGAGCCGTAGAAGACCAGACGGATGGTGTTCAGCCCGAAGGCCAGCGGCACGTCGAGGAACTCGTAGCGTCCCTGAACCGGCGAGGTCTGCGCGGCCTGGAGCACCTCGTTGATGTAAAGCTCGACCTCCTCGCCCAGCGCCAGTTCGCCGCGCAGGTTCAGGGGGGTGGCGAGGTCGAGGTTCTCCAGCGGAGCCGAGGTGTAGAACAGGCCCCGCCCGGCGAAGCCCGCCGCGCCGATGGGCATGGACGGGGTGAAGACGTCGCCCAGCCCCGCCCGCGTGCCGCCCAATGGCCCCAGCGCGCGGCCGTCCGGATCCTTGCGGGTCAGGACGACGCGGACATCGTTCACCTCCCCGTCTTCATTCGAGCCGAGGTAGCCCTCGAACCCGGCCCACAGCAGGTCGGAGGCGGCGCGCACGTCATAGCGCCCGGCCTGATCGACGCCGTCCCGGCCGAGAAGTCCGCCCAGATTCACGTCGAACGATGGCGGCGTGAAGACCGTATAGGGGGTGTCGATACGGACGGGTTCCGGCTCGTCCGGTGCTCCGCCCAGGGCGGCCTGTCGCCGCTCGCGATCCGCCCGTTGCTGGAACGGCAAGGCCTCGGTCGGAGTCAGGTCCATGACCTGCGCGGCCGTGTCGGGGCTGAGCCGCAGCGGCAGAAGCTGTTGTAGCAGGTCGATGCGGACGTAGAGGTCGTCGTTGTAGATGGCCGCCTGTTCGGCGGCGAAGCGGACGGTGCGGCCGTCGATGCGCGCTTCACCCGAGGCGAGGTCCACGACCAGCCGACGATCCGGGGAGATCACCCAGCCTTCGGCGCGACGCTGGGCCGGGAAGACGCCGACGGCGAGGTCCAGCACCCGCGACAGTTCGCCCAGTGGCACATAGACGCCGGAGCGGGAGGCGTAGACGTTCAGGCTGTCGGTCAGTTTCACATCGCCCGAGCGGACCTCCATCCACAGCAGGTCGTCCGGGCTGAAAGGCTGGGGATCGGCGGCGATCAACAGGTTGCGCGCCAGCTCCTGCCCCACCGCTTCGGCGGGCACGGCCGCCAGCGATAGGGCCGCGAGACCGGCGCGCACGGCCAGCCTCACGGCGCGACGAGGGTCGCCGTCGCCAGGATTTCACCGGGACGGGCGTCGTCGTCGCGATAGACCACGGTTACGGTCTGACCGGGGGCCAGCGCTGTCTGCAACGGCGTCACCACCGTGCGGCGGCTGATCTCGGGATAGACGGCCACGCCCCGCACCGCGGTCGCCAGAGGCGCGTCGGGGCCGGCGCCCAGATGGATTTCCACATCCCCGTAGACCGAGCTGTCGCCCAGTCGGACGAGGTCGAGGGACAGGACCTGCGCCCCGTTCTCGGCCCGCAGGACCGACAGGTTCTCGACGGCGGCGCGGGCGTCGGCGGGGCCGTCACGGACGATGACCGGGATGCTGACGCTGAACAGGGCGATGACCTGCACCGCAACCTCGTCCGCGCCGGGCTGGACCGCCTGTTCGACGGTGAAGCCGGCGGTCTCGGACGGCAGGGCCGTGACGGTCAGGTGCGTGCGATGCTCGCCCCCGGCGCCGGGACGGGCGCGGACACGGATCGCCTGACTTTCGCGCGGCTGCAGTGTGATCCGGCGCGGCGTGTACTGAACAAGGTCGGCGGCGGAATCGAGCGTGGCTCCGGGCTGGTCCGCGGCGGCCACGATCTGGCCGTCAGCGAGCATGACCCGGTCGACCAGCTCGACCGAATAGGTCGCGGCCTGATCACCCTGATTGAAGATATAGACGGTGGCGCTGCGCTCGCCCGGTTCGAACACCACCCGCTTGGGAGAGATGTTCAGGTCCGCGCCGACCTGGGCCCCGGCGGGGCCCGCGATCAGCAGCAGAAACGCGGCCGAAAGAACAAGACGCATCGACATCACGACGACCTTCTTCAGTCCATCCTGAGCGCGAAGGTAGTTCTCGCGAACAACCGATGCGTTAACGACGGGACGGGCCGACCGGACTTCCCGCAGCGGAAACACCGGATCGCCGATCAGTTATAGGCCGCCGAAACGGTGAAGGCGCCGGTGTAGACTCCGGTCGGCGAGGTGGAGGCGACCGGGACGCTTCCGCCCACTCGGAAGCTAAGCGAACCGGCCGAACCCAGGGCGTTGCTGAGGGTCTGGGCGGCGGCCGAACCGGTCAGGTTGTTCGAGGTGGTGACGGTGAGGGTGTCCGTGCCGTTGGCGATCGAGAAGGTCGCGGGGATGGTGACCGAAATCGACTGGCCGCCTTCGCCGTCGACGGTGAACTGGGCGGCCTGCGGTGTGTCGCCCGAGTTCAGGCCGACGACGCCGCCGGCCACCGAACGCGCGCCGGCGGCGCTGACGGTCACGGTGCCCGATCCGGTCGAGGGGCGCACCACCGTGCCGAACTTCAGGTCGGCGTTCTTGGTGATGGTCAGCGGGCGGATGACGGTGATGGAGCCCGTCCCCGTGGTGGACGCCGACTGGGCCATGGCCGGGGCGGCGATAGCGACAGTCAGAAGGGCGGCGGCGGCGGCAAGCGACTTGATCATTTTCGATCTCCAACGACGAGGGGCCTCGTCTGCGTTGGCGTCCAAATCATCCTGATCGGCGGGCAGGTCCACAACCCGCCCCGCTGAAATGGTGCAAATCGAACCAAAGTTATAGGTTGAGACGAGAATCCCGCTCCCGCAAAAATGGTCAGTTTTCGGGTAGGCAAACCTGCTGTTAGGACTCACACTCGCAATCTGACCGTGCGAATTGGCGTATAGCCAAGGTTGATATCGGAGGATCAGCTGTGCGCTGGATCGTTCTGATCGTCGATGACCACCCCTTGGTGGGACAGGCCTTCGAGCTGTCGATCAAGGCCGCCTATCCCCATCTGGACGTGGGCCGCGTGACATCGGCGACCGAGGCGGACGCCTATGTCCGCCTGCATGGGCCTAGGGTGAAGCTGGTGATGCTGGACCTGATGCTGCCCGATGCCGAGGGCTTCAGCGCCCTGCTACGGCTTCAGCAGATCCTGCCGGACGGAAAGATCGCCATTGTCTCGGCGCGGACGGACCATCATTCGCTGTCAATGGCGCGGGCGTTCGGGGTCGACTCCTATTTGTCCAAGTCGGAACCGGTGGAGACGCTGGTGAACGCGGTGGGCGCGATCCTGCGGGGCGAGACCCTGTTCCCCGAAAATGTCGAGCCGGACCCGAGGGCGGTCGATTTCCACCGTCGCATCTCGACCCTGTCAGCGGCCCAGCTGCGGATCATGCGGGCACTGGTGGACGGCAAGCTGAACAAGCAGATCGCGGGTGACATGAATCTGACGGAGGGCACGGTGAAACAGCACGTCTCGGCCATCCTGAAGAAGCTGCAGGTCAACAATCGCAGTCAGGCGATCCTGGCGGCGGCGCCGGTGTTGAGAAACGATCAGGCGCCGACGGGCTGACTGACCGGCGCCTCTTCCGGCGTGGCTTCCATGATGTCGCCCAGTCGCTCCAGACCGGCGGCGACCTTGGCCAGATAGTCGCTGCGCGCGAGATCGACCGCCACCCGGATAGCCGAGGCGAAACCGGCGGCGTTGGTGCTGCCGTGGCTTTTCACCACCAGACCGTTCAGGCCCAGCAAAGGCGCGCCGTTGTAGCGGCCCGGGTCGATGCGGTGGACCATGGTCCGCAGGGCGGGCTTCACCATGAGGGCGCCGACCTTGCCCAGGGTGGTGGAGGTCAGCGATTCCTTGAGCAGGGTCAGCAGGAAGCGGATCGTGCCCTCGGTGGTCTTGAGCGCGATATTGCCGGTGAAGCCGTCGGTGACGATGATGTCGACCGTTCCCTTGGCGATGTCGTCGCCCTCGACGAAGCCGCGATAGTCGAGACCCTGCCCCCATTCGCGCAGGATGCGGTGGGCCTCGCGCACCTCGTCATGGCCCTTGTTGTCCTCTGACCCGACGTTCAGCAGGCCGATGGTGGGGCGGGTGGAGCCATGGACGGCGGCGTGGAAGGACTCGCCCATGATGGCGAACTCAACCAGCTGACGCGCGCCGCAGTCGATGTTCGCGCCGACATCCAGCACCACGCTGATGCCGCGCGCGGTCGGCCAATTGGCGACGATGGCCGGGCGCTCCAGCGCGGGCACGGCCATGCGCAGGATCAGTTTGGAGATGGCCATCATGGCGCCGGTGTTTCCGGCGGAGACGGCGGCGTGGGCCTCGCCCGCGCGGATCGACTCAACGGCGTTCCAAAGGCTGGTTCCCTTGCCCCGGCGCAAGGCCTGGGCGGGCTTTTCGCCCATCGGGATGACCTTGTCGGTATGCCGGATGTCCATGTTCCCGCCCGACAATTTCAGCCGGGCCATCTCGGCGCGGATGGCGGTCTCGTCCCCGTGCAGCAGGAAGCGCAGGTTCCGGCCATCGTGGCCCTTCAGATACTCGTGGACCCCGCCGATGATCGCCGGCGGCCCCTGATCGCCCCCCATGACGTCAAGCGAGATTGTCGTAGCGGATGGCAAGGGCAGGAAACTCCGGGCGCCGAGGGGTCTTAAGCCCCTTCTGTCGGCAAGGGTATCGTCGTGTCGCGGGGATGGGAACCGGGAGGTCAGGCCGAAAGTCAGGCGAGGGCGATCATCAGGACGCCGTCGATCAGCACGGCGCCGCCGACCGTCTCCAGCGCGAACTCGTACTGCAAGGCGGCGCCGGTGCGCGCGATCTGGGTGGCGCCGACCCGCAACGGGCCGTTGATGTCGTCCAGACGGTCCACATGCCAGTTGATGTTCGACAGGACCGCCAGGCTGCCGCCACGCCCCGGTTCGGCCTTGTCGCCGGTGAGAGAGGAGTGGATGGCGGCGGCCTGCGCCGCATACTCGATGCCCGCGGTGATCGGCAGGCGGTCGTGCGAGCGCAGGGGATTGTCGTCGGACAGATGCGAATCCGCCTCGCACAGGATAGCCGCGCCCTCGACCTTCAACACCCGCGCCAACAAGCGCATGGCCCCGTCGTGGGGAACCAGCCGATGCAGTTCGGCGCCTTGCAGAATCGGTGCGCCAGACGCCCCCGTGGTCGCCATGGTCAAGGCAGCCCCCCTTGCTTGCCAAGTCTTTGACCGTTCCATAAACCTGACCACGGTGGTTGGCGAGCAGTGAGCGATTGATGAAACCGGCGCTGTCCGTCCCCCTCGACCACCCTGCCCTGCCGGGACACTTTCCGGGCAATCCGCTGGTGCCGGGCGTGATGATCCTCGATCTTCTGGCTGACGACTGGCGTGAACTGTCGCCGGACAGGCCCTTGCGCGGGATCCGGAAGGCCAAATTCCAGCGGATGCTGGCTCCCGGAGAAAAGCTGAGCGTGGAGTGGGCCGAAATTCGTGACGACAAGGTCAGTTTTCGTGCCTTTGTCGGGGACGAAATTCTCGCTACAGGTCAGTTTGCACTGGCATAACGTGGAAAACGCTCGCCCCGCGCGAGCGTAACCGCACCCGTCCGCAGGCGCCGGTGGAGTGGTTGTAGGGTTTTATGTGACTCTCGGGGGAGAACGCTCACGATGCGCAAGGTGCTGGTCGTCTATTATTCGCAGACGGGACAGTTGGCCGACATCGTCGATGCGACGATCGCGCCGCTGAGGGCGAACGCGGACATCGAGGTCACCGTCTCCGAGCTCAAGCCGAACAAGCCCTGGCCCTTCCCGTGGCCCTTCTTCCGCTTCTTCAACACCTTCCCCGAGACCGTCTATGAAGACGTCGAACCGGCGGAGGCGCCCGGCGTCGATCCGGACGCCGACTATGATCTGGTGATCCTGGCCTATCAGGTCTGGTTCCTGTCCCCGTCCCTGCCGACCATCGCCTTCCTGAAGTCCGAGGGCGCGCGCAAGCTGCTGGCCGGGAAGCCCGTCGTGACGCTGATCGGTTGCCGCAACATGTGGCTGATGGCGCAGGAGCGGATGAAGACGCTGATCAGCGAACTGGGCGGGCGACTGGTCGACAACATCGTGCTGACCGACAGCGCGCACAGCGCCTTCACCTTCGTCTCGACCCCGATGTGGATGCTGACCGGCAAGAAGGGCCCGTTCCTGAACGGGCTGATCCCGGAAGCCGGCGTGTCGAAGGAGGATGTCGCCGGATGCGCCCGCTTCGGCCGCGCCATCGCCGCCGCCCTGCCGAAGCGCAAGCGTGAGGACAACACCCCGATGCTGGGCGGTCTGGGCGCCGTGACGGTGCGTGAGGGCCTGATCGAATCCGAGAAGACCGCCAAACGCAGCTTCATGATCTGGGGCAAGCTGCTGCGCGCGACCGGCACGCCGTCGTCGGCCCTGCGTCAGCTGGTCATCGTGATCTATGTGCTGTTCCTGATCACCCTGATCCTGACGGTCGTGCCGCTGCTGGCCATCATCAAGGCGCTGCTCAAGCCGTTCCTGAAAGCCCATGTCGCCCGTCAACGGGCCTATTTCGCCGCTCCCTCCGGGGAATCCATGCAACTGATGGAAAGCCCCTCTTGACCCGTTCCGTCTACATTACGCGTACCGCCGCCTTCCTGCCGAACGCCCCGGTGGGCAATGACGACATGGAGCGGATTCTGGGGCAGGTCGGGCCGCGTCCGTCGCGCGCCCGCCGCACCATCCTGCGTTCGAACGGCATCAAGAGCCGCCACTATGCGATCGACCCCGAGACGCTGAAGCCGACCCACACCAACGCCCAGCTGGCGGCCGAGGCCGTGCGCCTGCTGGATACCGATCTGGACGCTGTCGAGTGCCTGGCGTGCGGCACCTCCAACCCCGACCAGATCATGCCTGGTCACGCCTCCATGGTGCAGGGTGAACTGGGTTTGCAGGACGTTCAGTCGGTTTCGACCGCAGGCGTGTGCATGAGCGGCATGGCTTCGCTGAAGTACGCCTGGCTGTCGGTCGCCGCGGGCGACACCGACGCGGCGGTGGCGACGGGATCGGAAACCGCCTCGGCCGTGATGTCGGCGGCCAACTTCACGCCCGAGATCGACGCCCGGGTGGATGCGCTGGAAGATAACCCGGAGATCGCCTTCGAGAAGGATTTCCTGCGCTGGATGCTGTCGGACGCCGCGGGCGCCTTGCTGCTGGAGCCGGAGGCGCGAGCGGGCGCGCTGAACCTGCGCGTGGACTGGATCGACCTGCACTCCTTCTCGGGCGAGATGGACACCTGCATGTACATGGGCGGGGTCAAGAACGAGGACGGCAGCATCACCGGCTGGGCCCAGTTCACGGCCGAGGAACGGGCCGCCCAATCCGTTCTGACCGTCAAGCAGGACGTGCGCCTGCTGAACGACAACGTCCTGCGCTACACGCTGGAGAAGCCCCTGCCCGGCATGGCCGCAAAGCGCGGCCTGAAGCCCTCGGACGTGGATTTCTTCCTGCCCCACTATTCGTCGGAGTTCTTCCGCGACCGGCTGTACCAGTCGATGCTGAACGTCGATTTCGACATCCCGCAGGAGCGCTGGTTCACCAATCTGACGACGCGCGGCAACACCGGCTCGGCCTCGATCTATGTAATGATCGACGAACTGCTGGCCAGCGGCCGGCTGAAGCCGGGTCATCGCCTGCTGTGCTGGGTGCCGGAAAGCGGCCGGTTCTCCGGCAGCTTCATGCACCTGACCGTGGTGCAGGGCTGACCGATGAAGACCGATGAGGTCCCGCAAGACCCATCCCTGACCCACGCGGGACAGCGCAAGCTGTTCTACGCCGTCGATGAACAGGGCGATTACACCGAGGTTCAGTCGCTGGGCTGGGATGTGGAATCCTACGCCACGCTGGCCGCCGTCGAGGTGCTGAACCAGCAGCGGGACGATGCATGGGAACGGGCGAAGGCGGGCCTGACCGCGCCGCTGGAGTACCATATGTATCGACGCCGCATGGACCGGGCCAGCTTCGCCTCGGCCACCGGCTTCTGGCGCTGGCGGACCTCGCGCCACTTCAAGCCCGCCGTGTTCGCCCGCCTGCCGGACACGATCCTGAACCGTTACGCAGAGGTGCTCGGCATGAGCGTCGAGGACCTCCGGAGCCTCCCTGCCGCGCCGGACGCCTGAGCCCATGAGCGACTTCCACCACCGTCAGTCCGCGCATTGCGAAAGCGGCGTGGTCGCGAACATGCTGACCCACCACGGCCTGCCGATGAGCGAGCCGATGGCCTTTGGTCTGTCGGCCTCGCTGACCTTCGCCTACATGCCGATCATCAAGCTGGCCGGGATGCCGCTGATCGCCTACCGGATGCTGCCGGGGAACATCATCAAGGGCGTCGAGAGGCGCGTCGGCATGCGCTGGGAGCGCACACGGTTCAGCGACCCGGCCGAGGCCGAACGGGCGCTGGACGCCGCGCTGGACGCCGGGCGGGCGGTCGGGCTGCAAACCTGCGTCTACTGGCTGCCCTATTTCCCGGAGCAGATGCGGTTTCACTTCAACGCCCACAATCTGGTGGTCTACGGGCGCGAGGGGGACGACTATCTGGTCAGCGATCCGCTGTTCGAAACCACCGTCCGCTGTGATCGCGCCTCGATGCAGCGCGCCCGCTTCGCCAAGGGCGACATGGAGCCCAAGGGGCTGATGTACTACCCGACCGGCACACCGGGCGAGGTCGACTACGCGACCGAAATCCCCAAGGCCATCCGCTGGAACGCCAAAACGATGCAGGCCCCGGTGCCGATCGCCGGGGTGAAGGGCATCCGCTTCCTGGGGCGGAACATCGTGAAGCTGTCGCGCGATGCGAACCGCGACACCTACCTGCCGCTCTATCTGGGCCACATCGTGCGGATGCAGGAGGAGATCGGGACCGGCGGGGCCGGGTTCCGCTTCATCTATGCGTCCTTCCTGCAGGAGGCGAGCCGCCTGCTGGGCCAGCCCGCGCTGGCCGACGCAGCGAAGGAACTGACGGCGGCGGGCGACGAGTGGCGGCGGTTCGCCCTGCGCGCCAGCAAGATGTGCCGGGGGCGGGCGCAGATGGATGTGCACGAGCTGGACGCCATCCTGAACGGCATCGCCGACAGGGAACTGGCCGTCTGGAAGAGCCTCCGGCACGTTTAACCGCGCCGGACCTCCAGCAGGATGGCCGCATAGCCGCCGCTGTCGTTGGCGTTGACCTGAAGCAGCACCTCGGCGTCGCCGTCGCGGATGAAGTCGCCCAGGGCGCCGACGCTCTGGCTGTCGTAGCAGGCGCGGCCGTCGGCGGCGTCGGTCAGGCGGCTCAGCCCCGCCTCACGCATCACGCCCGCGACCTCATCCGACGGCAGATACTGGCCGCGGTTGAAGACGGTGCGCGCCGGGTCCAGCGTCTGTTTCGCCAGCCAGTCGGACAGGGCCGCGCGGTCCGCGAAGAAGTCGACCGAACGCAGGGCTGACGGCCCCTGTCCGTCCGCGCGCAGCCAGAGCCAGTGACTGGCCTCGGCGACCGGCGTGCCGTCCTCCAGCCGCAGGCGGCGGCGGTGCACCTCCATCGGCCCCGTGGCGATATCGACCGAACCGACCAGCGCCGAGCTGACCAGCCCCGTCTCGATATCCAGCAGGGCCAGCTGAAGCGCCGTCTCGAAGCTGAAGTGGGTGTTGCTGAGGAAGCAGCTGCGTCCATGCAGGCCGAAATGGCGCGCGACGTAGAAGCAGGCGGCGTTCGACACCGTGTTGATGAAGCTGAGCGGCTTGGGCGGTTCGCCGTGTTTGAACAGCGGCTCCATCACTTCCAGCGTCACCTCCAGATCGCCCCGGCGCGAAGCCATGTAGACGGCGGTTTCGGCAGGCGGGGTCTCCGCGCCGACGCAGCGGGCGGCGCCGATCAGGGCCGACTGGATGAAGCGGCCGATCCGACGCACCGGCTTGCCGGTTTCGGCGGTCAGCAGGGCGCGCAGGTCCGGCGGGATGTCTTCGACGGGGGCGTAATAGTCGCCCAGGGCGTGGATCAGGACTTCAGTCATCGACGTTCGCGATCACGAGCGAGGTGTTGTTTCCGCCGAAGCCGAAATAGTTGAGCATGAAGACGCCCGGCGCCATGGGCTGCGGGGTCTGGAACAGGCTGATCCCCAGTTCGCCCGGCTCGGCGCAGACGCCCGGGACGGCCGGGAAATACCCCTGCTCCAGCAGGGCGCAGAACAGGATCAGTTCATTCAGGCCGCAGGCGCCGAAGGTGTGGCCGATGAAGGGCTTGAGCGCACAGAGCGGCGGCACGGTCCCGAAGGCGCGGGCCATGCCGGCGGCCTCGGCCTCGTCATTCAGCAGGCTTGCGGTGCCGTGGGTCTTGATGCCCGCGATGCGTCCGGCCTCGACGCCCGCCGAGGCGAGGGCGCGCTGGATGACCTCAAGCACGGTGCTGCCGTCCGGGTTGGCGGCGGACATGCCGAAGATGTCGCAAAGGTTGGCGGCGCCGCGCAGGTGGAAGCCCGAGCTCGCCAAGGCCCCCGCCCCGTTCCCATGCCGCTTGCCGCCGCTGACCACCACCGCGCCGCAGCCCTCGCCGGGAACCAGTCCGCCGCGCGCGCTGTCAAACGGCTTCATCGTGCCGGTCTTCGACAGCAGGTTCAGTCCCTGGAAGCCCATGGCCGTGATGATGTTCAGGCTCTCGGAACTGACCACCAACGCATGTCCGGCCCGGCCGCTGCGGATCAGGGCGTCGCCGTAGATCAGGGCGTTGGCGCTGGCCGTGCAGGCGGTCGAAACGGTGTAGTCCGGGCCGCCCAGACCGAAACGGCGACGCAGCCGCTCGGCCAGACGGCCGAGGTTGTTGTTGTGGGTCAACGGATGGGCGTCCAGCCCTTCAGCCAGTTCGCGTTGATAGATCGCCTCGGACCGCGAGATATCGACCGACGACGAACCGAGCAGAAGGATCGTGTCGGCGCGCTCCGCGGCGGTGAGGCCGGCGGCCTCGATCGCCTCGGCGCAAACGGCCTCCAACACCGGTTCTAGCCGGTTTTCGATATCGACGAGCGGTCGATCCTTGAGCAGCAGGGCGGGCACGACCGCGCGCAGTCCGCCCGCCTCAAGCGGGACGGACGCGGCGTCCGGGGGTGGCGCGAACAGGGCCGCGACATTGGCGGCGACGTCCTGTCCAAGGCAGGTGTGGAGCCCCGCCCCGACGAAATAGCTTCGGCTCATGCGGGCGGCGCGGCCTTGGCGGCGATAATGAAGTCAGCCAGCGCATTGATACTGGCGAAGGCCTTGCGTCCGTCCGGCCCGCCCTCGATCCGCACGCCGTACTGCTTTTGAATCGCCAGACTGACCTGGAGTGCGTCGAGCGAATCGAGATCCAGTGATCCGCCCATCAGCGGTTCATCGACCGGCATGTCGGCGGGGTCGATATCCTTGTCGCACTCTTCGATGATGAGGCGTTTCAGCGCCTCGACCAGTTCGTTGTGGTCCATCGGGCTTGTCATCGGGCTCACTCTCGAAGGCGGAAACGGACCAGGGCCAGGACCATGGCGACCGCCCCGAAGGCGGTCAGTTTGAAGAGTTCAGGCAGAATGTCCACGACGTCGCCGCCGTTCAGCAGCAGAGCCAGGAAACCGTCGACGCCCCACGACATGGGCGACAGCTCGGCGATGCGCTGCATCACCTCGGGCATGACGAATTTGGGCACCATCACCCCACCGATGGCGGCCAGAACGATGCTGCCCAGACCGGCCAGAAGGGTCGCCTGCTCGGTCGTCCGGGCGCTGACCGCGATCAGCAAGGCCAGGCCCAGCGCGGCGATACTGAGCGCCGCCGACAGGGCGATCAGGGCCGGGAGGGAGCCGTTGATCCTGAGCGCATCACCGCCCAGCAGCGGCACCAGCCAGACCCCCGCGGCGAGCATCAGGACGACCTGAAGCTGGTTGATGCCGAAATAGGGGATCAGCTTGCCGAAGAACTGGGCCAGCGGGCCGATGTTGGTCGTCCGGAGCCGGCGTTGGGCGCCGACCTGACGCTCACGGATGAAGCTGTTGGAGAAGGGCACGGCGACGAAGAACAGGGCGAACACCAGCCATGCCGGGACGCTCTGCTGGACCGAACTGGGCGCGGCGTCATGGCCCGCATCGGCGTAGGCGTAGTTGACCGCGACCCGCCCGCCGGTCCCGCGCTTCTCGTTCTCCGGCATGGGGTAGCCGACGCGTTCGAGGATGCGTTCGGAGCGCTGGCGGCCGACGGCCTCGTTCACGGCGGCGACGAAGATTTTCTCGATCTGGCGATTGGTGTCGGCGGCGGTGGTGACAGTGACCAGCGGGGACGGATCGTCCGACGACAGCTCGGCGATGCGGGTCTCGTAGCCCGCCCCGACGTCCAGCAGGAAGGCCGCGTCCTCGGTCCGGAGCAGGGCCTTGGCGGCCTCCGGTCCCGGCTGGACCGACACGGCGCGCAGGTCGAAGGCGTCGTTGGCCTTCAGCCGGTCGATGAAGTCCCGTGACTGTTCCTGGCCGTCCCGATTGACGAACAACACGGCGACGCCCGCGCCGCCGCGCGTCTCGAACATGTCCTGAAGCGCCAGAGACATGATCAGGATGAAGGTCAGGGGCAGGATGAACAGCAGCGCGAGGCCGTGGATATCCCGCGACAGCAACCGCAATTCCTTGACGAAGGACGCCATCAGGGCGGAGCGCTTCATGACGCCGCTCCCTGATCGAGGATCGCCAGATAGGCCTTCTCGAGCCGGGCCACGCCATAGGCGGCCTGTGCGACCTGCGCCTCAGCGCGGGCCAGCAGGGCGAAGGCCCCGGCGGGACCGGCCGCGTCGGACACCGGCAGGGTCAGCGTCAGATCATCAGCCCAGACGACGCCGCCCTCCGACAGGATCGCCCTGCCCTGCGCCGACACCGGCGACAGGAGCCGGACTTCGAGCGCGCCGTGGGCGTAGCGGGTCAGCACCTCCGCCTTCGAGCCGATGGCCAGCACCCGCCCGCGGTCGATGATCGCGAGGTGGTCACACAGCGCCTCGACCTCCTCCATGTAGTGAGAGGTGTAGATGACGGTCACGCCCTCCGCCTTCAGCGCGGCGATGGCCTCAATGATGGTCTGGCGCGAACGCGCGTCGATGCCGACGGTGGGTTCATCGAGATAGAGCACGCGCGGCGCGTTCAGCAGGGCGATGGCCAGATTGAGCCGCCGCTTCTCCCCGCCCGAGAAGGTTTCAGCGCGGCGATCCAGCAGGTCCTGCAATTGACAGGTCTCGACGGCCGCGGCGAAGCGCTCGCGCCAGACGGCGCTGGACAGGCGACAGGCGCCGGCGAAGAAGGACAGGTTCTCGCGCGCCGTGAGGTCCGGATAGAAGGCCAGATTCTGTGGCGCCAAGGCGCCGATCTGGCGCACCGCCTTGAGATCGCGGCGGATCGACAGGCCGTCGATCCTGATCTCGCCCTTCTGTGGAGCCAACAGGCCGGTCAGCAGGCCGAACATCGTGCTCTTGCCCGCGCCGTTCGGCCCCAGCAGGCCGAAGCAGCCGCCCCGCCGCACCGTGAACGAGACGTCGGACAGGGCGTCGCGATCCGCACCGCGATGCCGGTAGAAAAGGTCGGACACCGTGATGAAGCCATCGTCCCCGACCGGGACGGACGCCGGGGTCAGAGGGGGCGACGGGGTCGCGGGGAAGACGTCGTCCTGAATGCCGGCACCCTGTATTCGCGCGGCCAGTCCCCCCAGCCCGGAGCCCGAGCTTTGAAGTCGAACACCGTGACCGTCAAGGCGGGAACCAGCGGCGGATTGTCCGGTCACATTGCCTGTCGAGGGCGGCCGTCGATATAAGACCCCCCTGTCATCAGGAGGGGTTGTGGCGACTGCGGGGGAAGACCGGCGGCATTGGGCCGACATGAGAGAGCGTGGCGCCGCCTGGGGCCCGGCCCTGATGGGCTTCATCTATCGCGTCCTGGGCCGCACAGGCTGCCGGATCGTCGCGACGCCGGTGATTCTGTACTTCTATCTGGCGGGACGGCGGCAGCGGCTGGCGTCGCTGGATTACCTGCGTCGGGTCTGGAAGGCGCAGGGGCGAACGGATCGTCCGGGGCACCCGCAGGCCATCAGGCATTTCCTGGCCTTCGGCGAATCCCTCATCGACAAGATGGAGGCCTGGATCGGTCGCATCGACCGACTGCAGGTGGACGAGATCGAGGGTGACGGTTTCGAGCAGCTGCGCAACGACAAACGCGGGACACTGGTGCTGTCGGCCCACGTCGGCGCCACCGAGATCGTCAGGGCCATCGCCTCGCGACACCAGAAGCGCCGCATCACCATCCTGATCCATTCCCCGCACGCGAAGCGGTACAACGCCCTGATCCAGCGCTACGCGCCACAAAGTCAGATTTCGTTGGTGCAGGTTTCGGCGTTCAATGTGGCCACAGCGGCCGCGCTTTCGGGCTGCATCGAGCGCGGCGAGTGGGTGGTGGTCATGGCCGACCGCATGCCCGTGACCGACACCGGGCGGGCGATCATGGCCGATTTTCTGGGCGCGCCGGCGGCCTTCCCCGAAGGCCCGTTCGTGCTGGCGACAGCCCTCAAATGCCCTGTCTATACGATGTTCTGCTATAAGTTGAACGGTCGTTACCGGGCGCAGGTTTCCCTGTTGAACGACGGGGTCGCCATCCCCCGGGGACAGAGGCAAGCCGCCTTGCAGGAACTGGTGCGTGGCTATGTTGATGCACTGCAAAAACTGGTGCTGGCGGCGCCCTACCAATGGTTCAATTTCTATGCTTATTGGCCTGACGTTGGGGATGCGTCGGGGAACCGCATAAGTGACTAAAATCGTTGAATTTGGCGCCCGGGATTTGACCGTACACGAGGTCTGGTCCCTCTCCCGGCGCGAGGCGGACGCGCGCCTGAGCGAGGCTGCGCTGGAGCGGGTCGCCCGCTCGTCGAACCACATCGACACCCTGCTGGCGCGGGATGGTGAAATCTATGGCGTGACCACCGGCTACGGCGACAGCTGCACGACGCAAATCCCCGCCGAACTGGTCGCCGCACTGCCCCTGCACCTGACTCGTTTCCACGGCGTCGGCATGGGCCGCTTCCTGAATCCGGAAGAGACCCGCGCTGTTATGGCGGTGCGTCTGGCCGCCCTGCTGCGCGGCTGGTCGGGCATCTCGACCGATCTGGCGACTCTGCTGACCGACATGCTGCGCCACGACATCCTGCCGCTGATCCCGGCGGAAGGTTCGGTCGGCGCCAGTGGCGACCTGACGCCGCTCAGCTATATCGCCGGTTCGCTGATCGGCGAGCGGGACGTGCTGTACAAGGGTCAGGTGATGACCGCGTCGGAGGCCTTCGCCCAGACCGGCCTGAAGCCCATCGTCCTGCGGCCCAAGGAAGGGCTGGCGGTGATGAACGGGACGTCGGTGATGACCGGTCTGGCCGCGCTGGCCCTGCATCGCGCCGAAGGATTGGCGCGCCTGTCGGCCCGCCTGACCGCCATGGCGACCATCGGCCTGCTGGGCAATCCGAAGCATTTCGATCCGCGCCTGTCGCTGGCCAAGCCGCACAGCGGTCAGGGCCGGTTCGCCGCGCGAGTGGCCGAGGACCTGGCGCCGTTCGCCGAACTGCACGCGCCGACCCGTTTGCAGGACCGCTATTCGATCCGCTGCGCACCGCACGTCGTCGGCGTGCTGGAGGACATGATCGAGCCGTTCCGCCAGATGATCGAGATCGAGATCAACAGCGCCAACGACAACCCGCTGTTCGACCCCGAGACTGGCGACGTTCTGCACGGCGGCCACTTCTACGGCGGCCATATCGCCTTCGCGATGGACAGCCTGAAGAACCTCGTGGCCAACGTGGCGGACCTGCTGGACCGTCAGTTCGCCCTGCTGGCCGATGTGCGGAGCAACAACGGCCTGCCGCCCAATCTGTCGGGCGCGACCGGCGCCCGCGCCGCGATCAACCACGGCCTGAAGGCGCTGCAGATCGGCGTGTCCGCCTGGACCGCCGAGGCGCTGAAGGGCACCATGCCCGCCAGCGTCTTCTCGCGCTCCACCGAGTGTCACAACCAGGACAAGGTCTCGATGGGCACCATCGCCGCGCGCGACGCCCTGCGGGTGCTGGAGCTGACCGAACAGGTCGCCGCCGCCCACATGGTCGCCTGCGGTCAGGCCCTGCGCCTGCGACTGAAGTCCGGCGAGATCACCGAGGACATGATCGGCCCCGGCATGACCGCTCTTGTCGAGGCGGTCCCTTTCATCGAGGAAGACACGCCGCTGGACCGCCGACTGGTCGCCCTGACCGCCCGGATCGCCGAGCGCGACATCCCGCTCGACTGGGCGGAGGACGCGGGAACGAAGGCGTGAAAACCATCGTCAGCGCATCGGCGTCCGCGGTCCCGCAGTTCTTCGACCTCGACCCGATGAACATCGTCTGGCACGGCAACTACCCCCGGTTCCTCGAACTCGGTCGTGTTGCCGTGATGGAGCGGATTGGGTACAGCTATGAGGAGATGGTCGAGAGCGGGTTCGCTTGGCCGATCATTGACTTACGGATGCGATATATTCGGCCGATGCGGCTGAATCAGCCGGTGAAGATCACCGCAGGGATTGTCGAATGGGAGAGCATACTCCGGATCACCTATCTGGTTCAGAACGAGGCAACCGGAGAGAGGGTGATGCGAGCCAGTTCGTCCCAGGTCGCGTTGCGCATCAACACGCAGGAAATGCTCTGGGTTACGCCGCCCGTGTTGCGGGCGCGCTTGGAGCCGTTCTTGTCGCCGGCTGGCTGACGGTCACGCCGGCGCAGGCCGCCTGCGCCAACCCCGAACGCCTGCCCGCCGAGCGCGGCGCCCTGAACTTCGTCCAGACCCGGAACCTGTCGGGCGTGCGCGCGCCGCTGGTGTCGCGCGGTCAGGCCCGGATCACCGACAACCGCGTCGACTGGCACGTCACCGACCCGCTGGACGTCCGCACCGTCATCACGCCGTCCGGCGTGACCCAGTCGGTCGAGAACGGGCCGGCCCAGCGCATGGGAGCCCAGGGCGGTGAAGCCTTCCTGTCGACCGGCCTGCTGGACCTGCTGTCGGGCGACATCGCGGCCATGCGCCGTCACTACAACATCACCCGCCGTCCGGCGGGACCGGGCGGCAGCTGGCGTCTGCGCCTGACGCCGCGCGCCCCGGCGCTGGCCCGTCAGCTTTCGTCCATCGACATCTCGGGCTGCGAACGGGTCAACTCCGTCGAGGTGCTGCAGGCCAACGGCGACCGTATGCAAATCGCGCTTACCCCGGCCCGGAGATAAGACTTGTTCCGGATCGGGGCGGCGGTTCTTTGTGCGCTGTGGTGCCTCGTCGCCTGCGTTTCGATCGGCCTGCGCGTGCAGCAGCCCAACGCCTTCGACGTCGACATCCAGAACCTGCTGCCGCGCACCGCGCTTGAACCCGTCATCCGGGCGGCCGTCGCCGACGCCGGAACCACGGCCTCGCAGCGGGTCGCCGTGCTGGTATCGGCCGAAGACCCGACCCGCGCGCAGGAAGCCGCCGCCGATCTGGAGCGCAGCTTCGTCGCCGCCGGTTTCGCGCCGGACCACGCCCAGGGCGAGGCGCTGGGCCGCTGGATGTTCGCCAACCGCAACCAGCTGTCGTGCAGCGCCGACCCGGCGAGCTTCGACGCGGCGGCGGTCGAGCGGCGGTCGCAGGTTCTGCTCTATTCCCCCCTGGCCCCGGTCTCGGGCGGCATGCTGGAGAAGGACCCGTTCCTTCTGACCCTGCAACTGGCCGAATGCCTTGCGCCGCCTTCGGGCGGACAGATCGGGGACTCGGTTCTGGTGTCCGGCGTGCTGACCGCGTCGGCCTACCGCATCGACGTACAGGACCGGATCGCCGAGACCTTCACCGGCTGGCAGGGCCGCTGGCCGGGCGTCGAGGCGTCGCGCGCCGGGGTCGTCTTCTTCGCCGAGGACGCGGCCAAGCAGACCCGCAACGAGATGGCCCTGATCACCGGGATCTCCGGCGTGGTCATCCTCGCCCTGCTGCTGGCCTGTTTCCGGCGGCCGCACGCGATTCTGGGCACCTTCGCCGTGACGACCGCGGGCGCCGCGGGGTCGCTGGGCGCCGCCTTCCTGTTCTTCCCCAGCGTTCATGTGCTGGTCTTCGTCTTCGGCTCGGCCCTGATCGGGGTCACGTCCGACTATGCGCTGCACTACCTCGCCACCGGTCCGCAGACAGGCTGGGCCAGCCGTAAGGAACGGCTGAAGGTCATCCGTCGTCCGCTGGCCGTCTGTGCGCTGAGCACCTCGCTGGGCTTCGCCGGGCTGGGCCTGTTCGGCGTCGAGGTCTTCAATCAGGTGGCGGTCTTCTCGGTGGCGGGCATCCTGACGGCCTGGTGGTTCACCATTACCCTCCTGCCGTACCTCGATCCGAAGCCGAGGAAGAACGCCGAAAAGCTGACGGCCTGGTGGAACTGGCTGGAGCGCCCGTTCCTCGCCTTCCGCTGGAAGCGCGCCTATTCGGTCGTCGGCCTGCTGATCGTGCTGGGCGCCGTCGGCGCGGGCGTGGTGCGCTTCAACGTGCTGGACGACGTGCGCCAGTTCCAGCCGCGATCGGCCCAGCTGTCCGCCGAGGAGGCGAAGGTGCGCGAAGCCGTGGGCTTCAGCTCCTCGCCTCAGTTCCTGTTGTCCTTCGGCGCCGACGCACAGGAGGCCCGACGTCGCGAGGAAGCCCGGCTGGCCGGCTGGCCGGCGGATGCGGCCCGCGATGTGCTCGCGGTCAGCCGCTTCGACCCGTCGAACGCACGGCGCGCCGAAAACGAAGCGCGCCTGCGCACGGAACTGTTCGAGCCCCGCCTCGCCGCCCGGGCGCAGGATCTGGGCCTGACAACGGTTGATGCGTTCGCCACGACCGTTCCCGCCCCTGCCCTGCCGCCGCTGATCGCCAATCTGGAAGGCTCGGCCGGCGGACTGCACTATCTCGTGGCGCCGCTGGGGCCGACGGCCGTGAACCAGCCGAAGGAAGACCGTGAAGGCTCACGCGTGGTCGACCCGACGGCGCGCTACACCCAGGCCTTCGCCACCTTCCGCGGACTGGCGGCGGGCGCGGTGCTGGCGACGTTCGCCGCCTGCGCGGTTCTGGTTCTGGTGCTGTACCGGACCTGGCGCGCGCTCGCTATTCTGGCCGCGCCGACCGTCGGCGTGCTGATGGCGGTTGCCCTGCCCTCGGCGCTGGGCATGCCGGTGTCCTTCTTCTCGGTCGCGGCGCTGTTCGTCGTCATCGGCGTGGGCATCGACCATTCGGTCTTCCTGTTCGAGGCGAAAGAGACCGACGGGGAGTCAAAGGAGCTCGTGGTCTTCCTTGCCGGCTTGACCACCATCCTTTCGATGGGGCTTCTGGGGCTGAGCGGGACCTTCCCGGTCGCCAGTTTCGGGATCGCGGTCGCCGTCGGGGTGACTGCCGCGTACCTGTGTTCATTCGTGCCGATCAAAGTGAGGGGGAAGTTGGCTCATGCAAACAAGCAGGACTGATGTCTTGATCATCGGGGCCGGGCCTGCGGGCTCGCTCGCCGCAGCGCTGCTGGCCCGCAAGGGCCATAAGGTCGAGATGATCGAGCGCACCCATTTCCCGCGATTCTCGATCGGCGAAAGCCTGCTGGCCCAGTCGCTGGAGTTCCTCGGCGACGCCGGCCTGCTGGAGGACATCGAGGCCCACGGCTTCCAGTTCAAGGACGGCGTCGTCTTTGAACGCGCGGGCGTGACCACCCCGATCTATTTCCCCGACAAGAGCGCACCAGGCCGGTCCACGACCTTCCAGGTCATGCGTTCGGAGTTCGACGACCTGCTGGCCAAGGGCGCGGTCAAACAGGGCGCGACGGCCAGCTTTGGTCAGGAAGTCATCGCCTTCGAGAGCGATGACGACGGCGCCGTGGTGACCGTGCGTGACGAAGCCGGCGAGACCCGCCGCATCGAGGCCCGCTTCGTGCTGGACGCCAGCGGCTTCGGGCGGACGCTGAGCAAGCTGTGCGATCTGGAAACCCCGTCGGACTTCCCCACCCGTCGCGCGGTCTTCGGTCAGGTGAAGGACAACATCACCGCCCCGCACTTCGACCGGAACAAGATCCTGGTCACCATCCACCCCGAGAACCCGGTCATCTGGTACTGGCTGATCCCGCTGGCCAACGGCATCTCGTCGGTCGGCGTGGTCGGACCACAGGACGACATCGAGGCCGCCGGCGCGACCGATCACGAGCGCCTGTGGAACCTGATCGCCAAGGTTCCGCACAAGCAGGACATCCTGAAGGACGCCGAGGTCTATCGCCCCGCCGCGACCATCGTGGGCTATGCCTGCAATGTGAAGAGCCTGCACGGCCCGAGCTTTGCCCTGCTGGGCAATGCAGCGGAGTTCCTGGACCCGGTCTTCTCGTCGGGCGTGACCATCGCCTTCAAGTCCGCGACCCTGGCCGCCGGTCTGGTGGACCGCCAACTCAAGGGCGAGACCATCGACTGGCAGGAGGAGTTCTCCAGGGAGCTCTACGTCGGTATCGACACCTTCCGGGAGTGCGTGGACGCCTGGTACACGGGCGCCCTGCAGACGATCATCTTCAATCGGCCGAAGGAGATGAACGACATCACCCGCCAGCTGACCTCGGTGCTGGCCGGCTATGCCTGGGATCGCAGCAACATCTTCGTCAAGTCGCCCAAGCGGACGATGCGGACCGTGGAGCAGTGGTGCCTCGCCTGAGGCTGGCGTCAGCGCTGGGCCTGACGGTCCTGCTGCTGACGGTCACGGGGTGCGCGACCGCGCCCCGTGATCCCTCGCACGCGACGGCGGGGGCCGAGTTGCAGGCGCGGATCGCGCCGGACATCGTCCTGACGCTGCCCAGCCCGCCGGCCTATCCGCAGACCCGCACGCTGATGCAGGCCGGACAGATTCGGCATGGCGACCGTCAGGCGGCCTTTGAGTCGATCCTGGCGCTGTCCCCCGACGAGGTGGAGATCGTCATCACCATGGCGGGCGGCGGCTTGCGGCTGTCGACCATCACCTGGACCGCCGCAGGTGTGCGCGAGACCCGTTCGCCCATCGCTCCGGACAGTATTCCGGTGGCGAACATTCTGGCGGACATCTTCATCGCCCTGTGGCCCGCGGAGGCGATCAACGCCGCCCTTCCCGAGGGTGTGACCCTGACCGAAACCGCCGACGGCGGGCGTCAGGTCCGTCGCGGTGATGAACTGATCTCCGAGATCGTGCCGGACGCCGCCAATCCGGCCCGTCGCGTGTCCCGCAATCTGGCCTTCGGTTACGAAGTCACCATCACCAGCCGGTCGCTGGACTGATGGCGACGCCGATCCATATCGCCGACTATTCGGTCGCCTGTGCGCTCGGTGCGGACCGGGAGGCGGTCGCCGCCGCCCTGTTCGCCGCCGAGCCCGTCCGACTGTCGGGTGAAGCCACCCTGACCACGGGCCGGGTCGTGCCGGTCGGACGGCTGCCCTTCGATCTGGACGGCCCGGCGCACGAGACCCGCACCAACCAGATTCTGGCCCACTGCTTTGCGCCCCTGAAGGACGCCGTCGAGGCGGCCAAGGCGCGCTACGGCGCCGACCGGATCGGCGTGGTGATCGGCACCTCGACCTCCGGCATCGGCGAAGCCGGCGAGGCCCTGAAAGCCAGGCTGGCGACCGACCAATGGCCCGAAGGCTTCTCGATCAGGCCACAACAACTGGGCGACAGCGCCGCCTTCACCGCCAGACTGGCCGGTGTTCAGGGCCCGTATTTCTCGGTCTCGACCGCCTGCACCTCGGGCGGACGGGCGTTGGCCTCGGCCGCGCGGCTGATCCAGTCGGGTCTGTGCGACGTGGTGATCTGTGGCGGCGCGGACTCGCTGTGCGACCTGACCCTGAACGGCTTTTCGGCTCTGGGCTCGCTGTCGGGCGTGGTCTGCGCCCCGATGAGCGCGAACCGGGACGGGCTGAACCTCGGCGAGGGCGGCGCCCTGTTCCTGCTGACCCGCGAGCCCGGCCCCTACCGACTGGCGGGATGGGCCGGCAGCGTCGACGGGCACCATATGTCGGCGCCGGACCCCACGGGCCGTGGGGCGGAGGCGGCCATGCGCGCCGCCCTGACCATGGCGGGCCTTGAGGGCGACGCCGGGCGCAAGGCGGTGGACTTCATCCACCTGCACGGCACGGCGACGCCGCTGAACGACCAGATGGAGGCCCATGTGGTCGAGCGGGTGTTCGGACTGGACACCCCCGCCGCCTCGACCAAGGCCCTGACCGGACACACCCTCGGCGCCGCCGGGGCGATCCAGGCGGCCCTGTGCCTGCTGGCGATGGAGCAGGGACAATTGCCGCCGCATGTCTGGGACGGCGAACGCGATCCCGAACTGCCGGTGATCCGGCTGGCGCAAGCGGGCGAAACCGCCTCGCTGAAGGCGATCCTGAGCGCCAGCTATGCGTTCGGCGGCAACAACGTCGCGCTGGTTCTGACCGCCGCATGACCGAGTTCCCCCCCATTGAGGCGCTGATCGTCCACCGTGCCGGCATGCTGCTGATCGACCGGATCATCGGCCGGGAGGACGAGGTCGTGACCAGCGAGGTGGTGATCCGTTCTGACCAGCTCTTCTTTCAGCCCGGACGCGGCGTACCCGCCTATGTCGGCTTCGAGCTGATGGCGCAGACGATCAGCGCCTCGGACGGACTGGACCGACGCGACGAAGGTTTGCCGCCCGTCGTCGGCCTGCTGCTGGGTTGTCGGAAATATGCTGTCTCCCGCACCTTCTTCACCGAGGGCGAGCGGCTGGTGACCGAGGTGACGCCCCTGATCAGCGACGAGGGCATGACCGCCTTCCGCTGCCGGATTCTGGACGACGCCGGGGAAGAACTGGCCAGCGCCACCATCAACGCCTACCGCCCCGACGACCTGTCGGCCTTCCTGCGATCACAGCAATGACACAAGACAACCTGAAGCGACCCGTTCTGGTCACCGGCGCCAGCAAGGGCATCGGCCGCGAGGTCGCCCTGCATCTGGCGCGCGCCGGTCATCCCGTCACAGTCCACTACGGCGGCGACCGCGCCGGCGCCGAGGCCGTGGTTCAGGCCATCGTTGAGGCGGGCGGCGTGGCGGATGTGCTGGGCTTCGACGTCCGGGACCGTGACGCCACGCGTGACGCCCTGGTCGCCCGCATCGGAGAGGACGGCTTCTGGGGCGTGGTGCTGAGCGCCGGGGTGACCCGCGACAACGCCTTCCCCGCCATCGACGGAGCCGACTGGGATGTGGTCCTGCGGACCAATCTGGACGGCTTCTACAATGTGCTGCAGCCGCTGATCATGCCGATGATCCGGCGTCGGGACGGCGGGCGGATCGTGGCCATCGCCTCGGTCTCCGGCGTGATCGGCAACCGCGGACAGGTGAACTACAGCGCCTCCAAGGCCGGGCTGATCGGCGCCGCCAAGGCGCTGGCGGTCGAGCTGGCCAAACGCAAGATCACCGTCAACTGCGTCGCCCCCGGCCTGGTCGAAACGGCCATGAGCGACGAGATCCCCAAGGAGATCGTGGACGCCGTTCCGATGCAGCGCATGGGCACGGTGCGCGAAGTCGCGGCGGCCGTCGGGTTTCTGTTTTCACCGGACGCGGGCTATATCACCCGTCAGGTTCTGGGCGTGAACGGGGGGTTGATTTGACGCGTCGTGTCGTGGTGACCGGCATGGCCGGCGTCACCGCCCTGGGGGGCGAATGGGCTGAAATCGAGCGCCGCATGCGCGCGGGCGAGACCGGCACGCGCCGCATCGCCGACTGGGAGCGCCTGACGGACCTGACCTGCAAGGTCGGCGCCCCGGCGTCCTGGTTCGTCCACGAAGGCCGCTATCACCGCCAGAAGTCCCGCTCGATGGGCCGGGTCGGCATCATGGCGGTCGACTCGGTCGAGCGCGCGTTAGCCCAGGCCGGCCTCACCGATGATCCGGTGCTGAAGACCGGCCGGACGGGCGTGGCCTGCGGCTCATCGTTCGGCTCGACCGACCCGATCCGGGACTTCGTGCACTTCCTCGAAACGGGCAAGGCGGGCGGGCTCAACGCCACCAGCTACATCCGCATGATGGCCCACACGGCCGCGGTGAACATCAGCGTCTTCTTCGGCCTGACCGGCCGGGTGATCACCACCTCCTCGGCCTGCACCTCGGGCTCGCAGGGCGTGGGCTACGGCTATGAGACCATCCTGCACAATCAGGCGGACATCATGATCGTGGGCGGGACCGAAGAGTTCTGTCCCAGCATGGCGATGGTCTTCGACCGCCTGTACGCCACCAGCTCGAACGGCAACGATACGCCGGAATCCGCCTGCCGCCCGTTCGAAGCCAGCCGCGACGGCATGGTGACAGGCGAAGGCGCGGGCTTCCTGATCCTTGAGGAGCGGGAGCACGCGCTGGCGCGCGGCGCGACCATTCTGGCAGAGGTGACGGGCTTCGCCACCAACGCCGACGGCGCCCACATCTCGCACCCGGCGCGTGAGACCCAGGAGCGGGTCATGCGTCAGGCCATGGAGATGGCCGGGATCGGCGTCAGCGACATCGCCTTCATCAGCGGGCACGGCACCGCGACCGTCGCGGGCGACGTGGTCGAGAGCCAGGCCACCCAAGCGGTCTATGGCAAGGACGTGCCCTTCCACACCCTGAAGGGCCATTTCGGTCACTCGCTGGGGGCCTGTGGCGGCATCGAGGCCTGGCTGGGCGTGGAGATGCTGCGGACGGGGTGGATCTCGCCCATCGCCAACTTCCACGAGCACGACCCGCGTTGCGCCGAACTGGACTACGTCGGCGTGGGCGGACGCGTGATCGACGGGGACTATTTCGTGTCCAACAACTTCGCCTTCGGCGGCATCAACACCTCGCTGGTGTTCAAGCGGGCCTGACGTCGGCCCGGACCGGTATCAGGCCAGATCGCCGACGTCGCCCTGTGAGGCCGGCGCCCCGTTCAGCTTGAAGACGAACGACAGCCCGCCCGTCGACGGGTAGTGGCGCAGCTCCAGCACCACGGCGTCGCCGGGCGCCAGCACGCGGCGGAATTTCAGCCGCGAGATGGTCGCGCTGGACGGCCAGCCGCCCCATACCCGCTCGGCCAGCAGCACGGCCAGATGAGCCTGTGACACGCCCGGCAGGATGGGCTGGCCGGGGAAATGGCCGTCGAAATAGATCAGCTCGGGGACGAGGGTAAAGGCGATCTCCGCCGTCGTCTCGCCGGTGCGCCGGATATCCAGATCAAGCACGTCCAGCGGGCTGGAAGCAGTCACGGTCATGGGCGGCTCCCTTCAGGCGCGCCGAACAGGGCGCTGAGCGTGGACAGGATACGCTTGCCCTGACTGTTGGTCTCGATCCGGTCGACGAAGCGCCAGTATTTCGGGCGCTCGGCGCTCTCCAGCAGGGGAGAGACAGCGGCGCGCAGGCGGCGGGACAGGCGGAATGTCCCCTCCTCCGCCAGCAAGGCCTGACCGGCGAGGGTCAGCTCGACCACCGCGCCCAGCGCGCCCTTGTGATCCGGCAGCGAAAGGGCGGCGACGGCCGCGATCTCTGGCAGTCGGCCCAGCATGTCCTCGACCCGGGCCAGCGAGACCCGCTTGCCGTCGATCTTCACGATCCGGTCGCCGCGCGGCTTCAGACGAAAGCGGCCGTCGGCCTGCTGGTCGATGACGTCGCCCGTCCGCTCGGGCCCGTCGTCCTGCAGATAGGGCGAGCGGACGATCAGGGCCTGCGTCTCATCCGCGGTGATCGAGACGTCCGGGAATGGGGTCCAGAGGGCGTCAGGCGCGGTCTGACGGCGCCAGGCGAGGCCGCCCGTCTCGGTCGAGCCGAGCACCTCGGTGGCCGGGCGACCGAAGACCATCACGCACTCAGCCGCCGCATCGGTCGGCAGGAGCTGGCCGGAGGAAAAGATCAGACCGGGCGTCGGCTGGTACATCTCCACGCGCGGCGACAGACGGGTCAAATGGGCCGGGCTGGAGACCAGCGTGGTCCCGCCGAAACGGCCTTCGAGGTTCTCCCAATAGACGGCGGGAGCGTCGTCGCTGACCCGACCGGACATGACCGGCCAGACCACGCGGAAGAGGAAGCCGTAGAAATGTTGATGGGAGACGGTCGAAATGACCGGCCCCGCCTCCGCGCCCCAAAGGTTGTCGAGAGCTCGCGCCTCGACCTCAAGCCGGGACAGGTTCTTGCGGACACGCTTGGGCGCGCCCGAGGAGCCCGAGGTGAAGAAATCGATGACCGGGTCCGTGACGGCGTCAGCCAGCGCGGCGACATCGCCATCCAGCAGACCCCCGAAAAGGTCGTCGGTGATCAGGGCCTCGGGCGGACAGCCGATCTCCGCCAGATACTCCGGCTGGGCGTGGGCGGGCATGGCGATCATCCGCCCGGCCGCGGCGGCGGCGAGAAGACTGGCGGTCAGGTGCGCGGCGGACGCCACGCTGAGGAAGACCGTGTCGCGCGTGGCCTGTACACGCGGCAGAAGGGCGGCGGCCAGACGTCGGACGTCGCCCGCCGTTACGACCTCGCCGTCGCGCTGGAACAGCGGACGGGCGGCGTCGGTCTGGATCAGGGTCTGGATAAGGCCTTTCATCGTGCTTCCATGGCGCGCCGGGCGAAGGGACGCACCACCAGCTCGCCGACGATCAGGACACCGATCAGCGCATAGGAGACGCCGGCGTTGTAGAGGGTCCAGACATGCCAGTCGGCCCAGATGGCGGTCCAGACCGCGACGGCGCCGTTCAGAACGAAGAAGCCGGTCCAGATCATGGTGACCACGCGGGTGTAGGCGACTCCGCTGGGCGGCAGGTCCGGATCGGTCATCCGCGCGAACCGCTCGATCATGCTGGGACCGCGCAGAAGCGTCTGACCGAAGGCGAGGAACATCGCCGCGTTCATGAAGGCCGGATAGAGCCGGACCGACAGCTCGCGATCAAACAGGGCCACCGTCACCAGCCCCCCCGCCGCCAGCAACAGCCCCAAGGTCAGGGCTCCGGGCGTGCGACGGGCGCGGTCAGACAGGGTGCGCAGAAGCAGGAAGACCAGCAGACCGCCGACCACCCATCCGGGTCCGACGGTGCGCACCGCGATCGCGGCGACGACAGGGTAGAGTACCGAGGTTGCGACTAGCAGAACCGCCGGTACATCAACCTTGGGCATGCTTCTTCTGGGCGAGGTTCAGCACGTCGTCGATCGTGCGGATGCCGCGGAACTCGTCCGGTTCGATCTTGCGGCCGGTGATTTCCTTCAGCTGGACCATCAGATCGATCGCGTCGATCGAGTCGAGGTTGAGCTGCTCCACCAGATCGGCTTCGGGCGTGATCAGGTCACGGGGCACGTCGAAGGCGGAGACGAGATACTCCTTGATCTCGGAATAGATGGTCTCACGTTCCATGACGGCGCTCATTGCTTCAGGGCCTTCTGCTGGGCCACGAAGGCGATCAGGGCGTTGATCGTCTGGAAGTGGCTGTGCAGTTGCTTGTCATCAACATCGATCTTGATGTCGAACTTCTTCTGCAGCGCGACCCCGATCTCCAGCGCGTCGATGGAATCGAGCGCCAGACCGGTGTTGCCGAACAGATCCTCGTCGGCGCCGATGTCGTCCGGGGTGATGTCCTCGAGATTCAGGACCTCGATGATCGCGGATTTCATCTCGAATTCGGTGGGTGTCGTCATGCGGCAAGCAGTTCTTCTATTCGGCGCTCCACCTGCATGCACAGGCTCCGGGCGGCGATGGCGGATTGAATGGATTGGTCCGGAACGTCAATATGTTCATGGACCTGGATAACCCAGTGAGCGCGCCGACTGGGGACTTTGTACCACGGCTCGCCCTTCAGCAGGGTCGGCGGACTGCAGGTGATGGTGACCAGCCGGACCGGCGCCCGTGAGCGGTGGGCGATATAGGCGAAGCCCCGCTGGTACTTCGGCTTGACGCCCGGCGGCGTGCGCGAACCCTCGGGGAAGATGACCAGATTGTTCCCGGCCTCCAACGCCGCGACGCAGTCCTCGATCAGCCGCTCGGGATCGTTCTCGTTGGGAATATAGTTCGCCGCCGTCACCACGCCGCGCATGAACGGATTGCGCCAGACCCCCGCCTTCACCACGCATTGGGTCCGCTCCATCAGGGACATGATGAAGACGATGTCGAGCAGGGAGGGGTGGTTGGCGATGACCAGTGTGCCCCGGTCATTCCGCAGCAGCTCGGCGCCGTGAACCTCGTAGGAAACGGCCCCGAGGAAGACCATGATCCGCACATAGGTGCGCCAGACGCGGTGTACGGTCTGCTGGGCGATGCGGGTCCGCTGCTCCCGATCGCGGACAAGCAGGTTGATCAGCGGGAAGACCACGATGGCGAGGAACAGCCCCCCCAGCCCGAACAGGGCGAAGGACGTGCCCGTCGCGATCAGCAGCCAGAATCTTGCGAGCGCCTTCATGCCGCCAGCGCGTCCAGTCGCGGCGGCGAGAAGGTCAGACGCGTCTGTCCGGCCCTCAGGGCGTTGACCACCGCCAGTGCGCCGGTGCGCCCGGGGGTGACCACGACGCCCTCCCCGCCGTCACCCACCAGGGCGAGGGTCATGGCGATGAACACGCCGGGGGTGGCCTCATCCAGATCGGCGTAGAGGCCCGAAAGGCGCTCGTCGGCGTGCACCAGAACGATGGAGGAGGCCTCCCCGGTCGTCAGCTGGGCCCAGGCCTCGACCAGACCGGCCGACAGGGTCGCCGTATCGCCGCCGATGGAAATCTGATCGCCCGGACCTTCAATGGACAGGCTCAGCGCGCCCAGCGGGGCGTTATGGACCGACAGGCCGAACAGGGACGGCGACAGCAACTCGTTCCGCGCGATGTCGCTGAGCAGGGTCACGGTGCTGTCGAGATCGCCGTTGGGGCTGGACAGCACTACCGGCGTTCCGGGCCGATCGCGCAGCAGCGGCAGGGCGCATTGAAGGACATTGCGGGTGAAGGCAGGCAGGCGGCGGCGTTGCTGCACAGGGATGGCGGAGGCGTCCTCAGCCACGCCAAAACGCTCATCGCTCTCTGAAGAGAGGATGGCGCCCCATGCGGTCACACCCAACGCTAGCACTGTCCCACATCCCCCGACGTTCACCTTGCAACCTATATGGCTGCACGGGGCAGTTCAATATAATCCGGGGTAATGCAGCGCACCCATCGATCCCTGACGGCGAGCTATGCTGTTCGATTTATAGCAAAGTTTCCCCGCGACGCCCGCGTGCCGCGCCCGATCCAGAGCGAAGCGGCGGCGAGCCTGCTGGCCGAATTGAGGGCTGGAACCGGACTGTTCGAAGGTCCGTCGTCCAGGGCGCACAGCCGGAACGGGATCGCCGTGGCCGCGACGCCGGAAGGCCGGATCGGCATCGACATCGAGCATCGTCTTCCAACGCGGCCGATCCGGGACATCGCCCGGCTGCTGATGGACGCCACGCCGACGGACGACGACGCCGCCTGGCGGGTGTTCACCTTCCACGAAGCCTACTTCAAGGCGTTCGGCGAGATGGCGGGCCCGGCGCGACTGCGCGCTGTGGCGGGCACGACAACCCCGACCTACCGCACGACGGAGGGGCTGAACGTCCTGCATGAGACTGTCGACGGAGATTTCGCCCTGACGCTGGTCTGGGACGGCCCCGTTGAAGCGGTCCGACTACCGGGCGAAGACTGAAACCCACAGCTTGCGGATCAGGCGGAACGGGGCCTGCAACGCCAGCCGGGTGTGCATCTTCGATATCCGCACATTGTCGGCCAGCATCTCGAAATTGGAGACGTTGTCCGGCGGATAGATGACCTTGGTCGGCAGGTTCACTACGGGCGTCCCGCGCCAATGCATGTGCACGGCCATTTCGGTGTCGAAATCCATGCGCGAGCCGATTCTGGTCCCCGCGATGACCTCGGCCACCTTGGGCAGCGGGTAGAGGCGGAAGCCGCACATCGAGTCGGCGATGGCCAGCGAAGCGGTCTCGATCCACACCCAGACGTGGGTGATCCATCGACCGATCTTGCGCGCCCTGGGCACGCTTTCGTCATAGACCGCCTGACCGCAAATCAGGGCCTCGGGCCGCTGCCGCGAGGCCTCGATGAAGCGGTGGACGTCCTCGATGTCATGCTGACCGTCGGCGTCGATCTGGAGGGCGTGAGTGAAGCCCTGGGCGATGGCTTCGCGGAAGCCCGTCAGGACCGCCACGCCCTTGCCCGCATTGACGTCCAGCCGCAGGACCTGAACGCCGTTGGAGGGATCATGCAGGGCGGCGATTTCAGAGCGCACGGGCTCCGTATTGCCGTCGTCAACAATCAGGACGTGGTCGCAAAGCTCAACCAGCCGTCGCGACAGACGCGGTAGCTGGCTGACATGGCGATAACTCGGAACAACGGCGCACAAGCGCATACTGTGCGCCGCCTGAAATCAGCGAAGGCTGACCATGTCGCCCTTCAGGGCGACGCCGGCCATAAGGAAGCCCGCCGAGCACTTGTACTGGGTGCGGCTGGACCATTCGACATTGTCCCAGTTGGACCGGACGTTGATGACGGCGTTGCCGCCGTTGGCCAAGGTCTGGTTCTTCAGGCGGATCAGGGCCGACAGCATGACCCACTGGCAGGATTCCTCGGCCGAGCGGCCGAAGCGGCGGCTGCGTTGCGAGGTGGTGGCGTCAGCCTCGATGCGGCGCGCGACACGGGGGTGCGGCGCGTCGCCGAAATAGAAGGTCACGCCTTCCAGTTGCGAAGCGTATTCGGGACGCTCCAGCACATTGGCGATTTCGTGGATGGTGACATCGTCAGCCGGGGCGGCCGCCATCGGCGTCGCCGGGGCCGCCAGAAGAGCAGCGGAAAGGACCACACCAGTCACAAGGATGCCGGGCTTCATCGATTCTCTCCTGTCAGAGCGCCGTTCGTTCGCGACTTTCTGGCACGGGCAGACGGGCGCGGCAACCTTGCCGGGCAAAGCTTCCGGGGGGCGGAATTCAATCGGCGGGCCTCCCCTTGCAACCCCCGGATTCTTGAATAACCTCACGGAATCCCGGCCTTCGACGGCGCTTGCGTCGCGACCTTCAGGCGTCCGTCCATATCCTCGGCAGGGCGCGCCCGGTCCGGGACCGCTACAATAAGGTGAGAACCATGTTCGTCCGCACTTGCGCCCTGCTGACCTGCACCGCCGCCCTCGCCCTCGCGGGACAGGCCCGGGCCCAGACCGCGCCGGAATTCCGGCTGGTCGACGAGGTTCGCTTCGCCGTGCTTCAGCACGACACCGGCGTGATCGGCGAGAACCGCGAGGACGGTGTCGATCTGGGTGTTGAAGTCCTGTCCACGCCCATCGAAGCCTTGCGTCTGATCGGTTCACCAAAGGTCGTGGCCGGCGCGCTGGTGAACACCGACGGCTACACCAACCAGATCTATCTCGGCCTGCAGGCCGAACGGACCCTGGCATCCCAGGTCTTCAGCCCGAACGACGCCATCTATCTGGAAGGCATGGTCGGCGCCGCCTGGCACGACGGCAAGCTGGACGTCAGCGGCACGCCGCTGGAGGACGAATGGAAATCGCACGGCAGCCGTGTGGTGTTCCGCACCGGTTTCGGCGTCGGCTATCGCTTCAATGAAAAATGGTCGCTGACGGCCACCTTCCACCACATCTCGAACGCCGACACCTCGCTGCCGAACGAAGGCTCGAACGACATCGGCCTGCGTCTGGGCATGAAGCTCTGATCAGCGAAAGGCCGCACCGGCGCCCGGGCGTCGGTGCGGCCTGATCAGCCTAGAATTTGCGGCTGACACCGACCGAGACGACCCACGGATCAAGGTCGACGTCGCTGTGCAGGGCGCCGTTGTTCACGTCGGCGTCCGTGTTGAACCAGATCTTCTTCACATCGACGTTGACGCTCCACGGCCCCTGAATGCCGATGTCCGCGCCCGCCTGCAGCGCGTAGCCGAAGCCGTCATCCAGATCGACGGTGAAGCCGTTCTTGTCGTCGCCGCTGTAGAACAGCATGTAGTTCACGCCCGCGCCGACGTAGGGGCTGACACGCCCGCCGCTCAGGGGGCGGTATTGCAGGGTGACCACCGGCGGCAGCACCCAGGTCTCATGCACGGCGACATCGGTCCCGCCGCCCTGGGCGCGGATCTCATGCTGCGTCGTGCCGAGGATGCCCTCGATCGCGAAATGGTCGGTCAGGAAGTAGGTGAAGCCGAGGGTCGGCATGACACTGTCGCCCACATCGACATGCAGGCCGCTGTCGGCGCCGGCGCTGGTCAGGATGGCGTTGTCCGCGCCCGAGAAGACGTCGGTGACACGGCCGGTGACCAGCCAGTCGCCCTTGCGCGGGGCCTCCCAGGTGTTGGCGGTCTGGGCCATCGCCGGAGCGGCGAAGGCGGTCGCCGCGGCGGCGGCGAGGATCAGGGTCCTGAAGTTCATCTCTTTCATCCCCGACGCCCGGGGTCGCCTCATGCGGCCGGTTGCGAGCGTCTTGGAAGAGTGATGCGCGCCTATGCCGAACGCGGCATTGATCCAGCGCAAACCCTTGTCTGGCCGCGTAATTTATCCGGTCAGACGACGCGGGCGTGCCGCTGCTGGATGCGGGCCGCATCCGGGTCGAAGGCAGCGCAGACAGCCCTTACGAAGGGTCGTCCAGGAGGGGTCACGTCCACCCTGCCCTCATCGACCCGAACCAGGCCGTCGCGCTGGAACCGGCGGAGGGCCGGCCACGCGCCGGCGACCTCGGACAGAGGCTGTCCGCGTCGGTCAGCTATCGCCGGGACATCGACGGTGAAGTCGCACATCAGCCGTTCGATAATCTCGCCGACGAAGGCGTCCCGTTCGGTCAGGACCACGCCACGCGCGATGGGCAGTTCGCCCCGTTCGACGGCGGCGCGCCAGTCGCGTTCGACGGTATGGTTCTGGGCGAAGCCGCCGGGCGCACGGCTGATCGCCGACGCGCCCAGCCCGATCAGCACCTCGGCCTCATCCGTCGTATAACCCTGGAAGTTCCGGCGCAGCCGCCCGGCGCGCTCCGCCGCCGCGAGCGAGTCGTGCGGCAGGGCGAAGTGGTCCAGTCCGATCGCTGCCCAGCCCTTGCCGGTCAGATAGCGCGCGGCGGACTGGCTCTGGGCGAAGCGCACCTCGGCGCCCGGCAGGTCGGCGTCGTGGATCAGCTTCTGGTGCGGCTTCATCCACGGCACATGGGCGTAGCCGAACAGGGCGATCCGCTCGGGCCGCAGCGTTGTCACCAGACCCAAAGTCGTGACCACATGCTCGATGGTCTGAAGCGGCAGCCCGTACATCAGGTCCAGATTGATGGAGGTGACGCCCTGCTCCCGCAGCGCCGCCACCGCCCACTGGATGGTCTCGAACCGTTCGGGCCGGTTCACCGCGGCCTGAACGTCCGGCGACAGGTCCTGCACGCCCAGACTGGCGCGGCTCAGGCCGATGCGCCCCGCCGCCTCGATCCAGTCCTGCGTCAGGACCTCGGGGTCCAGTTCAGCGGCGACCTCGAAACAGTCGGTCAGGTCAAAGCGTTCGGCCAGACCGGCGTACAGCCGCTCCAGCTCGACCGGCGGCAGCATGTTCGGCGTGCCGCCGCCGAAATGGATCGAGCCGACGCGCGGGCGCCGCCCCATCCGCGCCACCACCAGATCGACCTCACGCAGCAGCAGATCGACGTAGCTGGTGATCACGCTTTCGCGGTTCACCGCGCGGGTGTTGCAGCCGCAGTACCAGCACAGCCGCTTGCAGAACGGGATGTGCAGATACAGCGACACCGCGCGATCCGGACGGGCGGCCACTAGCCAGCCGCTCCAGTCGTCCGCTCCGACGGCGGGCGTGAACTGCGCCGCCGTCGGGTAGGAGGTGTAACGCGGGGCGTGGGCGTCGTAGCGCGCGATCAGCTCCCACGTTTTCAGGTCTGCGGGACTAGAGGGGAACATCGCCCTCTTTCGACGCATCGGGGGTGGACAGGCCCTCATCGCCTTCATCGAACAGGGCGAACTCATGCCACAGGCCGTTCAGGACGCCGAACGCCACCGCCAGACCAAGGCCAAGGATCCAGGCAAAATACCACATGGGTCAGATCTCCTCGGGGTTCAGTACAGGTCGGGGTTGGTCTTGAGCGCCGCCGTCGAGGTCCGGCCCCACAGCACCTTGTAGACCCAGGCGGTGTAGAGCAGGACCAGTGGCAGGAAGACGATGGTCACCAACAGCATGATGAACAGCGTCAGGTGGCTGGAGGACGCGTTCCAGACCGTCAGGCTGGACTGCGGATTGATCGAACTGGGCAGGATGAAGGGGAACATCGACAGGCCGACTGTCGAGATGATGCCCACCGCCGAGGCCGAGGAGCCGCCGAAGGCCAGCGGGGCGGAGCGGCGCCACATGCCGATCAGGCCCGCCAGAGCGCCGAGGAAGCCCAGCGCCGGAGCGATCAGCATCCAGGGATAGCGGCTGTAGTTGTCCAGCCAGGCGCCGGGAGCGGCCTCCACCGTTGTGCGGAGCGGGTTGGAGAAGCCGTTCGGGTCCAGCGCGCCGGTGATGCGGTAACCCATGTCTCCGAAGGCGATGAACAGACCGCCGACCGCGAACAGGACCAGAGCCAGCACGCCGGCGATGGTGCCGTAAAGGCGGGCCCGTTCCAGCACCGGCCCATGTTCGGCCTTCACCGACAGCCAGGCGGCGCCGTGCAGGACCAGCATGCAGACCGACAGCAGGCCCGCGATCAGGCTGAACGGGGTGAACAGGCCCAGCAGATTGCCGTCGTAGAAGGAGCGCAGGTCGGCATCGAGCCGGAAGGGGGCGCCCAGCAGGACGTTGCCGACGGCGACGCCGAAGACCAGCGAGGGCACGAAGCCGCCGATGAACAGGCCCCAGTCCCACATCGTGCGCCAGGTCTTCGAGGCCCGCTTGGAGCGGTATTTGAACGAGACCGGCCGCAGGATCAGGGCGGACAAGACCAGGAACATGGCCAGGTAGAAGCCCGAGAAACTGACCGCGTAGACGAAGGGCCAGGCCGCGAAGATCGCGCCGCCGCCGAGGATGAACCACACCTGGTTGCCCTCCCAGGTCGCGCCGACGGTGTTGATCACCATGCGCCGCTCTTCATCCGTTTTTGCGACGAAGGGCAAAAGGGCGCCGACGCCGAGATCAAACCCGTCCGTCAGGGCGAAGGCGATCAGCAGCACGCCCAGCAGTCCCCACCAGATCAGGCGGAGCGTGGCGAAGTCGATAGGAAGTTCCATGATCGGATGTCCTGAAGGTCTGGGTCAGGCCACGGCCGGCGCGGGGGCGCGCTCGCCGGGCTGCTCGGGGTCGGTATCGCCGAACGCCTCCTGTTCGTGGAACGGACCCTTCTTGATGGCTTGAAGCATCAGCTTCACCTCGACGACGGCCAGCGTGCCGTACAGCAGGGTGAAGCCCGCGATGGTCGCCCACAGCTGCGGCACGGTCAGGCTGGACGCGCCGAGGAAGGTCGGCAGCACGCCCTCGACCGCCCAGGGCTGGCGACCGAACTCGGCCAGAATCCAGCCGAACTCGATGGCGATCCACGGCAGGGGGATGGCCAGCACCGCGATCCGCAGGAACCATTTCGTCTGGTGCTTGCGCAGGGTGCACAGCACGAACGCCGTGCCGAACAGGGCGATCATGAACATCCCGATGCCCGCCATGACGCGGAAGCTCCAGAACAGGACCGGCACGTTCGGCACCGTCTCCCACGCCGTCTGACGGATCAGCTCCGGCGTGGCCTGACGCGGATCGGCGACGTGACGCTTTAGCAGCAGGCCGTAGCCCAGGTCGCGACGGTGGGTTTCGAACAGACCGCGGGCGGCCATGTCCTGCGGGTTGGCCTTGACCTTCTGCAGCGCGTCATAGGCGATCACCCCGGATTCGATCCGCGTCTCGGCGGTGGCGACCAGCTCGAAGATGCCCTCGACCGGCTTGTCGATGGTGCGGGTGGCGATCAGGCCCATAACCCACGGCACATGCACGCCGTAGTGAGTGGTGCGATCCTCCATACTGGGGATGCCCACCAGCGTCAGACCGGCCGGGGCCGGCTCCGTGCGCCACATGGCCTCCAGCGCCGCCAGCTTCATTTTCTGGTTGTCGGTCAGCGCGTAGCCGGACTGGTCGCCCAGCACGACGACCGAGAGAGAGGCGGCCAGACCGAAGGCGGCGGCGACGGTCATCGACCGCTTGGCGAAGCCGACGTGCTTGTTCCGCAGCAGGTAGAAGGCCGAGACGCCGAGCACGAAGACGGCGGCGCAAACATAGCCGGCGCTGACGGTGTGCACGAACTTGGCCTGGGCGACCGGGTTGAACAGCACGGCCATGAAGTCGGTCACTTCCATGCGCATGGTGTCGGGATTGAAGGCCGCGCCGACCGGGTTCTGCATCCAGCCGTTGGCGATCAGGATCCACAGGGCCGACAGGTTGGTGCCCAGCGCCACCATGAAGGTGACGAACAGGTGGGCGTGCGGCTTAAGCTTGTCCCAGCCGAAGAACATCAGTCCAACGAAGGTGGCCTCGAGGAAGAAGGCCATCAGCCCCTCGATGGCCAGCGGGGCCCCGAAGATGTCGCCGACGTAGTGGCTATAGTAGCTCCAGTTCATCCCGAACTGGAATTCCATGGTGATGCCGGTGGCGACGCCGAGAACGAAGTTGATGCCGAAGAGGACGCCCCAGAACCGGGTGATGGTCCGCCAGATCGGCCGGCGGGTCATCACATAGATCGACTCCATGATCACCAGCATGAACGACAACCCCAAGGTCAGGGGCACGAACAGGAAATGGTACAGGGCTGTCAGCGCGAACTGCAGCCGGGAGAGGTCGACGACCGCCAGGTCGATCATGGCAATGCTCCAGCGCGCCGGGCACGACGACCGGCGTTTCAGTGTGCCTTAAAATCGCGGCGAGGCACGCGCCTTGATTTCGATCAAAGCTCTCGTCCGCGCGGGAATTTAATGGGACGCATTGTCCCGGGACATTTCGTCCAGCGGCGCTTTGTCCAGTAGCGTCGGGCGGCCCCGGGGCGTTGGAGTGAGACGATGACCGCCGCGCCTATCAGCAACGACACGCCGGCCGGCTGGCTGAAGCGCGCCGGACGGCCCTGGAAGCGACTGGCGGGCCTCGCCGGACTTCTGGCCGTGGCGGATGTGATCCCGGCCATCGGGTTCGCGGCCGGGCTGGCGATGATGATCGCCCGGTTCGAGAACGGTCTGAACGCCGCCCTGCCCTGGCTGGGGCTAGCGGTGGCCAGCCTGCTGCTGCGCGGCCTGATCGGACAGGCCGCCGTGGTGGTGGGCGCCCGGATGGGCCGGGCGGTGAAGTCCGATACGCGCGAGCGCCTGTTGACCGATCTGTTCGGTCGGGGGCGCCGCTCGACCGACCGGCTGACAGCCGTGGTCGAGGGCGTGGAAGCGCTGGACGGCTATTATTCCCGCTTCGTACCCTTGCGGGTGGCCGCCGCCGTGTCGCCCCTGCTGGTCATCGGTGCCGCCGCCTTCGCCAGCCCGGTCGCGGCGTGCGTGCTGGTCTTCACCCTGTTCCCATTCATCTTCGGGATGGCGTTGGCCGGAACCGCCGCAGCATGGGAGAGCCGCAAGCAGTTCGAGGCGCTTGAACGGCTGTCGGGCCTGTTCATCGACCGGGTCCGCGCCCTGTCCGCCGTCCTGTCCTTCGGCGCGGTCGAGCGGACGACAACGGAGATCGCGCGGGGCGCCGACGAACTGGAGAAGCGCACCAACCGCGTCATGCGGATCGCCTTCGTC
Organism: Brevundimonas sp. FG8; assembly: GCF_057808845.1. Classification (NCBI taxonomy): domain Bacteria; kingdom Pseudomonadati; phylum Pseudomonadota; class Alphaproteobacteria; order Caulobacterales; family Caulobacteraceae; genus Brevundimonas; species Brevundimonas sp. FG8. Next base: position 55,530 of record NZ_JBMDIU010000007.1, read on the forward strand.
TCGTCCGGCGTGCTGGAGTTCTTCTCGGCGCTCGCTGTGGCGCTGATCGCCGTCTACTGCGGCTTCAACCTGCTGGGCCTGCTGCCCTTCCCCGTGCCGGAGCAGCTGACGCTGGCGCAGGCCTTCTTCGTGCTGGCGCTTGCCCCGGAAGTCTATCAGCCCCTGCGCCGTCTGGCCGCCGCCTATCATGACCGTCAGGCCGCCGAGGCGGCCGCCCCGGCCCTGACGGTGGACGAGCCTGAAGCCCGCACGGCCGCCGCCCTCGGAGAGCTTGCGCCGGCGATCCGGTTCCGGGATGTGACCATCGCCTATGATCCCGCCGTCCCGCCGGTGCTGACGGGCTTCAATCTGGATATCGCGCCCGGCCAAAGCGTGGCCCTGCTGGGCGCCAGCGGCGCGGGCAAGTCCAGCCTGCTGCATCTTCTGCTGGGCATGGCTCCATTAAGCCGGGGCGAGGTCGAGATCGGCGGCGCGCGGCTGAGCGAAACCGGCGGCGTCGCCGGACAGGTCGCCTTCGCGGGACAGGCGCCGGTCGTCGTGCCCGGATCGCTGGGTGAAAACATCGCCGTGGCCGATCCGTCCGCCTGCCCCGGCCGGTTGTCCATGGCCGCGCGCACCGCCGGTCTGACCGCCGATCTGGATCGCCCCATCGACGAGCGCGGCGGCGGCCTGTCGGGCGGCGAACGGCGGCGGCTCGGCCTGGCTCGCGCCATTCTGAAGCGCGCCCCGATCCTGCTGCTTGATGAGCCAACGGCCAATCTGGATCCCGCGTCCGAACAGGCGATGCTGACAGTGATCCGCGCCGCCGCGCAGGGCCGCACCACCCTGATCGCCACCCATTCCGAAGCCGTCGCGGCGCTCGCCGACAAGGTGGTTCGCCTGTGAAGCCACACGCCCATATCCGCGACCTGATCCTCGACCAGCGCCGCGTCCAGCGGGATCAGCTCAGGCTGGCCGCCGCCTCGGGCGCGCTGGTGTCGGTGGCGGCCGTCTGCCTGCTGGGGCTGTCAGGCTGGTTCATCACGGGCGCGGCGCTGGCAGGCGTCGCGGGATCGGCCGCCGTGCACGCCTTCAACTATATGATGCCCAGTGCGATCATCCGCCTGCTGGCGATCCTGCGGACCGGCGCGCGCTACATTGAACGCGTCGCAGGGCATCGGGCGGCGCTGAAGGCCCTCGCTCGCTTGCGGCCCCAACTTTTCGACGCCCTCGCCCGGGGACCGCTCCACAATGCGCTGGGCCTGTCGTCCGGGGAGCTGTCGGCGCGACTGGTGCAGGACATAGACGCCGTTCAGACCGTGTTCGTGCGCCGATCCGCGCCGTGGAGCTTCGGCGCTGGGCTGACGGCCTCGGTCGCGCTGGCCATGATCGCCAGCCCGTGGGCGGGTCTGGCGCTGGCGGCGGGCATGGCGACCGCCTGCGGGGTCAGCGTGTTGATCGCCCGCGCCCTGTCGGCTCCGGCGGGACGGCAGGCGCAGACCGCCATGGGCGCGCTGAAGGAACGGCTGGCCTCGCTGGAAGCCGCCGCGCCGGAACTGAAGGCCTATGGTCTGGACCGTTGGGCGGCGCGCGAGGTGGCTGCCGGCGCCGCCGCGTCAGACCGCGCGCAGATCGCCATGGCCCGCGCCGGCGGCTGGATCGCCGCCTGGCAGGCCGCCGCGACAGCCCTGACCCTCACCGGCGTCGCTCTCGCCGCCAGGAACGCGGACCTGCCGATGATCGCGCTGGCGGTGCTGGCGGCGGTGATGGGCATCGAGGCCGCCGGCGGCCTGACCGGCGCCCTGCACCTGAACGGTCGGGCGGAAGAAGCGCTGGACAGGCTGGACGCCGCCCTGCCGGCGGCCCCGGTGTCCCGTGGCCATGTTCCGCACGACGCCGGGGTGGCGCTGATCGCGCTGGATCAGCCCCTGTCGCCACCCATGCGTCTGGGCCTGCATGGGCCGTCGGGCGCGGGCAAGACCAGCCTGATCGAACGGCTGTGCGGTCTGCGCGACGCCCGGCCGGGCGAAGCGATGCTGGGCGGTTTTGACGTCGCGGAGATCACGCCGGACATCCGACGGGACCTGTTCGCCTATGCGGCGCAGGACGTGCGGCTGCTGGACGACACGATCCGGCGCAACCTGCTGCTGGCTGGGCCGGCGGATGATGATGCCCTGTGGGCGGCGCTCGAAGACGCCCAACTGGCCGACCGGGTACGCGCCGATCCACTGGCGCTGAACGCGCCGATCGGCCCGAACGGCGAGCGACTGTCAGGCGGGGAGCGCCGCCGTCTCGGCCTTGCCCGCGCCTATCTGAGAGATGCGCCCTGGCTGGTTCTGGATGAGCCGACCGAGGGACTGGACGCCGAAACCGAAGACCGGGTGCTGGCCGCTCTGGACAAGCGGATGACGGCGAGCGGACAAGGGCTGATCCTCGTCAGCCACCGCGCGGCGCCGATGGGGCTGTGCACCGTGCAGGCGCGGATCGAGGGCGCGGAGGCCGATGGCCGAAGCAGGCTGACGCCCGGTCGCCGTCCGGCCGCGGCTTAATCCAGCCCCTCGGCGATATCGCGCAGACGGTCAGGCTGAAGCACCAGAAGCTCGTGCAGGGACAGAAGGCGGATCACACCCGCGGCCTTCAGCTTGCTCAGTTCCCGGCTGACCGTCTCGATGGTCAGGCCCAGATAGTCGGCGATCTCTGAACGGGTCATCGGCAGGCGGATGTGACCTTCGGTCTGGGGCCGGATCGGATCCCGCTCAGGCAGGTCCAGCAGGAAGGAGGCGATCCGCTCCTGCGCCCGCTTGCGCCCCAGCAACAGCATCTGGTTCTGCGCCGCCGCCAGTTCATGCGTGGCGCGGTCCAGCAGGGCCTCTTCCAGCGCCGGAAGTTCGCGGATCAAGGCGCGGTACTCGGTCTTGCGGAACCGGCAGAGGGTCACATCCTCAATGGCCTCGGCGGCGAAGGCGTAGTCCGAACCGCTGGCCAATCCGACGAAATCCCCGGCGAACAGGAAGCCGGTGATCTGACGGCGCCCGTCCGGCAGCAGCTTGTAGACCCGCACCGAGCCGGAGGTGATGTTGAAGACGTGGGTCGCCGGATCGCCCTCGCGGGTCAGGCTGTCGCCCGCCTTCAGCGCCGTGCGCTCCACGATGGCGTCCAGCCGGGCCAGATCGGTGGGCGCGAGGCTTCCGCACACGCTGAACGCCCGCGCGCCGCAGCCGACACAGGCCGTTTCGCTACGCCGTTTCGCGCAATCATTGGGGAGGGTGCGGAGTTCGAGCATGGGAGGGCGGCAGTTTACGTCCATGGCCGCCGTCGACGCAAACCGGGATTGACCGAAATCAAGGCGCGGGACGTCCGGACCGGGCATAGGATCGATATGCTCCTCGACGTGCGCCTGTTGACCCCGGAAGACGCCCTGCCGACCTATGCGTTGGCGCGGCTGTATGATCCGGCGCTGACCCTGCCGGACTGGACCGCGCAACTGGCCCGCTCCGTGACGGAAGAAGGCACGTTCGGCGCCTTTCGAGGGACCACCGCCCGCGCCCTTCTACGATACATCGTCACCCGGGCGGCGGATGGAGCGGAGGTCGCGGTGATCCGATGGGTGACCGCCTTCGACCTGATTGACCCGGAACAGGTGGCCGAAAATCTGGTCACCGCCGTGCGGAAGCTTGAGGACGCCGAAAGCCGTCTGACCGCCTGGGCCCCGAACGCGCGCCGGACTCCGGGCTTCGACAAGGCTGTCGCCGGGGAGGCGGTGCTGCACTCGGTGCTATAGCCGCCACCGACGGGCTAGATTTCGCCTTGATTGCAGGGCTATGGCCCGCGCTGATGGATGCGTCATCCGACATTCCGCCCACGGGACCGGCCGCAGGGCTCGAAGCGGTCTTCGCGGACATGCGCCCGGCCCTGATGCGGCGAGCGCGGGCCATGGGCGTGGGCGAAGACGCCGAGGACGTGGTTCAGGATGTGTGGCTGAAAATCCGTCACGCCGAGGGACCGATCGCCAACCCGCAGGCCTATCTGCTGCGCATGGTCTACACCGCCGTGCTGGATCGGCGGCGGGGCATGCGGCGCACGGCGGCGCGGGATGCGGCCTGGCAGAGCCCGGCCAACCTGCCCGAGGACAGCGTTGAAAGCGCCGACGCGGAACGCCGGCTGATCGCGGCGCAGACCCTGGCGGAAGTGCAGGCCCGACTGGACGCCATCGGCGATCCCGCCGCCGCCCTGTTCCGCCGTCACCGCGTCGACGGCGTCACCCAGCGGGAACTGGCGGTCGAGTTCGGCATGGGGTTGAGTACGGTCGAGAAGCACCTGCGACGGGTTTATGCGGCCATTCTCGATCTTTCGGGGGATCGGGCATGAGGCAAGATCGTTTCGGCGGCGTCCTTGGGGGATGGGGATGAGCGCCACGGACATGAAGATTGAACAGGCGGCGCTGGACTGGCTGGTCCGCGTCAACGATCCCGCGTTCGACCAATGGGACGCGTGGGAGGCCTGGCTGGCCGCCGATGCACGCAACGCCGAGACCTACTGGCGGTTGGCGGAGGCCGAGGGCGAGGCCGTCGAGGCCCTGAAGTCCGCGCCGCCGCGCCGGGCCGCGCCCGTCATCCGACGGGGCGTTCAGTTCCCCCTGCCCCGCCGCGCGGTGATGGCCGCCGCCGTCGGCGCGCTGGCCGTGGGTCTGGGCTGGATCGGCTGGACGCAGACGCCCCGTCCCTGGTCGATCGAGACCGCGCCGGGCGAGCAGCGCACGGTGTCTCTGGCTGACGGCTCGAAGATCACGCTGGACGGGGGCACCCGCCTGAGCATGGACCGGCGCAAGCCGCGTGAGGTGACGCTGGAGGGCGGCCGCGCCCTGTTCGACGTGGTGCACGACGACACCCGCCCCTTCATCGTCGGCGTGGGGGAAGCGATCCTGACCGATCTGGGCACGGTGTTCGACGTCACCCATCTGCAGAACGGCGCGCGGGTCGCGGTCTCCGAAGGCTCGGTCCGGGTCGATGCGCGCGGCGACAGCGCCACCCTGAACCCCGGCGACAGCGTCGTAGCCTCGCCGCGCGGTCTGGAACGCCGCCCGGTGGATATCGAGGCTGTCGATGACTGGCGCGAAGGCCGGCTGTCGTGGAACGGCGAACGTCTGGATGTCGTGGCGCAGGATCTGGCCCGCGCCCTGAACCGCCCGATCCGGGTCGCCCCCGGGCTGGCCGGGCGTTCCTTCAGCGGCAGCCTGAACATCGGACCGAACGCCCGCGTGCAGCGGGACCGGATCGCCCTTCTGCTGGGCGTGACCGTCATCGAGGACGGCGAAGGCTGGCGGCTGGAGCCGTGACCGTCGCCGCATGGCTGGCCGCCGGGCTGCTGACGCTGCAGGCCGGGGCGCCGCAGAGCTTTGACCTGAGACCCGGCGCAGCCGTGCCGTCGATCAACAGGCTGGCCGCGCAGGCGGGCATCGACGTGGTGATCACCGCCGACCTTTCCGGGCGGCGCACACGCGCATTGAGGGGGCGAATGTCGCCGGAGGCGGCCCTGGACCAACTGCTGGAGCCGTTGGGCGCGCGGGCCGTGCGGATCGGCGACGGTGTCTACCGCATCGAGACCGCGCCGCGACGCCCGGCCTCGCGCCGCCCTGCTTCAACGCCGTCCCCGCCCCCCTTCGTCATCCCTGAACCCACCACGCTGAGTGAGGTGGTCGTGACCGCCGTGCCGCCGGTCGGCCTGCGCGACTCCACCGGCCGCAGCCTGATCACCCCGGGCGCTCTGGAAAGAATAGAGGGAACCGGCGCCAGCGACGCGATCGCCGATCTGTCGTCCACGGTCGACTCCACCCGTCAGGGCACGGGGCGCAACAAGCTGTTCGTGCGGGGACTGGCGGACTCTGCCATGAACGGCCCGCTACAGGCGACCGTCGGCCAGTATTTCGGCGACCTGCGGCTGGGCTACGGCTCGCCCGATCCCGACCTGACCCTGATCGACATCCGCCGAATCGAAGTGTTCGAGGGCCCGCAGGGGACGCGGTTCGGCGCGGGCTCCATCGGCGGGGTGCTGCGTATCCAGCCGGAGCCGCCCGCCCTGTCCGAACGCTCGGGCCGGATCATCGTCGGCGGCGGCGCCACGTCAGGCGGAGATCCCAGTCACGAGGCGGCGCTGGTGCTCAATCAAGGCTTCGGGGATCGAGCCGCCGCGCGTCTGGTCGCCTATGCGCGGAGGGACGGCGGCTTTCTGAACGACCCGGACGCCGATCTGGACGCCACGGACGGCATCGATACGGTCGGCGGGCGACTGGCCCTGCGCTGGACCGACGGCGACTGGAGCCTTGATCTGGCCGGCGCGGTGCAGATCGTGTCCGCCGACGACTCCCAGACCATTCCGGCCGGCCAGATCGGTTTCAGCCGGTCAGGGCAGGTGCTGGAGCCCTATGAGAGCAGTATCCGGATTCTGGGACTGACCGCCCGGCGCGAGATGGGGCGTTCGACCCTGATCTCCGCCACCAGCATGTCGCGACAAAGCCTGACCGAGCGGTTCGACGCCAGCCAGCCCGGCGATCCCTTCCCCAGCGCGGTGGACCGGCGTCAGAGACTTTTCGCCCTCTCGTCCGAGACCCGGGTGGACTATCGCGCGGACGGCGGCTGGACCCTGTCGGGCGGCGGTAGCGTGGCTTTGGGCGAAACGCGGGTGGAGCGCCGCCGTCTTGACCTGTCCCCGGCGCCGGGTCCGGAGCAGGGCATGGACCTGACCCGCAGCTTCGCCGAACTCGCGGCCTTTGGGGAGGCCGCCCTGTCCCCCAGCCCGGACTGGCGCGTCGCCATCGGCGCACGTTTGTCGGCGGTGCGCATCGACAGTGATATTGAGGACGTGGCGTACGGCGTGCGTATCGCGGATGACCGCCGGGGCATGACCTGGCGACTGACGCCCAGCCTGTCGGCCCGCTGGAACGCCCTGCCCGCCGTCGCCCTGTATGGCCGGTTCGAACAATCGGTCCGCCCCGCCGGGGTCAACGAAGCGAACGGCGCCTTCGCCCGCTATCAGGGCGACCGGGTCACCCTGCTGGAAGTCGGCGCCCGCAGCCGCGACAGCTGGCACGGCCTGTCCGGCGAGGTCTCCGTCGGCTGGGTCGACTGGCGCGATGTGCAGGCGGACATCGTCACCGAAGGCGGCGATCTGGTCACAGACAACGTCGGCGACGGCGTGATCCAATTCATCGCCCTGAAGGCGGCCTGGCGGCCGCTGGAGACCCTCGATCTGTCCGGCGGAGTTTTCCTGAACGAAAGCCGCCTGACCCGGACGCGCTTCAGCACCATCGGCGGCGGCACGACCGACATCCCCAACGTCGCCCCGTTCGGCGCGCAGCTGAGCCTGGATTGGGAGCCGGGCGACGTGCTGGACCTGCCGCTGAGACTGGGCGCGGACTTCCGCTACATCGGCCAATCGAGGCTGGGCGTCGGCCCGATGCTGGACGTGCCGCAGGGCGGCTATCTGCAATCGGCCCTGACGGCGCGGTGGGGCGACGAGCGACGGGCGGCCGTGCTGCGCGTCTCCAACCCGTTCGACACCCGCGGCATCCGCTACGGCATCGGCTCACCCTATCAGCTGTCCGAGCCCGAGGCGGCTCCGGTTCGTCCCCTGACCGTCCGACTGACGCTGGAAGCCGCCTTCTGAAGAAAAACGGGTTGAAACCATAAGGCGTCTGATCGCCGACGGCGTCCTGAAGACAAGGCCGCACTCGTGGCCCCGCCTCCCCCCGGCATTGTCTTTCCGACGACGAGTTTCCCATGTTCAAGACCGCCATCGCGGCCTCCGCCCTTGTTCTGACCGCCCTGCCGGTCGCCGCCCACGCTCAGGATGAAAGCCGCTTCTACGGCAGCGTCGGCTACAGCGCCGTCAGCACCGACCAGGCCGATCTGGGCGCCGTCACCGGCCGCTTCGGCTACAAGATCCTGCCCTGGGTCGGCGCAGAGGCCGAAGCCAGCTTCGGTGTGAAGGATGAGGGCTATGACGTCTCCATCGGCGGCGGCTCGGGCGCTATCGAGCTGAAGCACGACGCCGCCGCCTACGCCGTCGCCTTCCTGCCGCTGGGCGAGAATTTCGAACTGTTCGCCCGCGCCGGCTACGGCACGTCGGCGATCGAGGCCACCTCTTCCGGCGTGACCGTCCAGAGCGACGGCGAAAGCTTCAACTACGGCGTCGGCGCCACCGCCTTCTTCAGAAACGACGGTCTGCGGGTTGACTGGACCCGACGTGACTTCACCGACGAGGGCGCCGGCGAAGCCGATGTCTGGTCGGTCAGCTACGTCCGCCGCTTCTGATGGAAGGGATGGGCGCGCTTTCCGCCCCCGATCAGCGCGCCCATTCTCCCCTTTTCTGATGCACCCCTCATCAGACGATCCGCATCGGCGCGACAGGCGGCTGGCCCAGCTGTATCGCCGCGACCCGCGCGCGGAGGGCCGCTTCTGGTGTTCCGTCGTGACCACCGGCGTCTACTGCCGCCCGACCTGCCCGTCGCGCCATGCCCGCCCCGAGAACATCCGGCTGCACGACACCTTGTCCGAGGCGCGCGCCACCGGCTTTCGCCCCCGCGGCCGGTGCCTCCCGGAGGAGCCCTCATTGCTGGACCGGCAAAGGGCGCTGATCGAGACGGCCTGCCGCCTGATCGACCGGAATGGCCTGACGTCCCATGCCGCACTGGCCGAGGCCACCGGCCTGAGCGCGTCGCAGTTCTACAAGCTGTTTCGCCGGTTCACGGACACGACGCCGACCGGCTGGGCCAAGCGGCGTGAAGGCGAACCCGGTTGGCCGCCGACAACCCAGTGAAACCTTGCAATCGTCAGGCCCAGGGATCGACGGCGTTGAACGGACCGTGGTGACCGGCGTCGTCGCCGTGGAAGATGTCGAGGATATGCTGGATTTCCGGCGCCGCGTTATGAGCCGCCGCGATCCAGACCGGATCGGACAGACCGTCGTCCAGCACCAGGAAGTCGTCGAACACCGGCGGCAGGGTCTGCGGTCCGAAATCCACCCCGCCCAGATCAAGGAAGGCGTCGTCGATGACGCCCGGCAACACCTGGGCGTCGCCGTAGTCCGGCTTGTCGATCAGCTCGGAGGGCGCGGGTGGCGGCGTGTAGCTGAGGGTGCGGGTCGTACCGTCCGCCTCGAACAGCACGGTCTCGATACCGGTCACATAGGTAGAGCCGTCGCGGCCCGGAACAGCGTCAACAATCCGATAGCCGACGCCATCGCCGGTGATGGTGTAGTCGCCGGCGGCGCCGCGCAGCACGACGGTATCATCACCCCGGCCGCCATAGAGGTGATCATCGCCGCCCCCGCCGCGCAGGACGTCGTTCAGGTCACCGCCGTAGATATTGTTGTTTCCGGCGTTGCCCGTGCCGTTGAAGGTCGTCTGGCCGACGTACTCCATGTTCTCAAGATTGGCCGCCATCACATAGGCGCCGATATGAACCTCGACGGTGTCGAACCCTTCGCCCGCCAGCTCCACGATCGTGTCGTTGGCGTCGAGAATGTAGCGGTCGTCGCCCACCCCGCCCTGAAGCGTATTGGCCACGCCCTGACCGCCACTCAGGACATCGTTTCCGGCGCCGCCCAGCAGGGTGTCCCGACCGAGGCCGCCGGACAGATGGTCGTTCAGCGCGCCGCCGACCAGCAGATCGTCGAAGGCGGAGCCGACGATGGCCTCGATATCCACATAGGTGTCGACCCCGCCGTCGCCGTCGTTGAAGGCGGTCATGTAGTCCAGTCGGGCGTGGATTCCCGACGCGGCGGTGGAATAGTCGGCGGCGTCCATGCCGCCCCGACCGTTCAGGGTGTCGTTGCCGACCCCGCCGCGCAGGACGTCATTGCCCGATCCGCCGGTGATGACATTGTCTTCCGCATTGCCGTTGCCGGTGAAATCCTGCGGACCGTCGTACCAGAGGTTCTCGACATTGGCGGCCAGGTTCACCAGGGTGAGGGAGGTCCGGACGGTGTCGATACCGCCGCCCGCCAGTTCCACGACCGTGTCGTTCGCGTCGAGATAGAAGGTGTCGTCGCCCGCGCCACCGTACAGCTCGTTGGCCGCGCCGACGCCGCCGTAGATGCGGTCATTACCGGCCCCGCCGATCAGCACATCGTATCCCGCGCCGCCGAACAACAGGTTGTCCTGCCCGTCGCCGATCAGCACGTCGTTGAAGGCCGAGCCGTACAACCGCTCGATAGAGTTCAGGATATCGACGCCGCCGTCGCCGTCATTGGTCGCCCGGCCGATATCCAGACGCGCTGTCACGCCGGACGCCGCGGCCGAATAGTCCCCGGTGTCTATGCCGTCGCCGCCGTTGAGGACATCGTTCCCGCCCCCGCCGATCAGCCAGTCATAGCCGTCTTCGCCGTTGAGGACATCGTTCCCCGCCATACCGTTCAGGGTGTCGTCGTTGTGCGTGCCGTACAGGGCGTTGTCGCCAGCATCGCCGATCACGGTAATTCCCGGGGCGAACCGGTCGTCGGCCATGAGCGGCGAGGTCGGCGGCACGGCCGGTCCGTCCGGAAGCGCGGTTGTGCGATCAGACAATCCCGGCCCTCCTTGCCTTCGGGTTGGCGTGCGAACGCGGATCAGGGACCGACTTTAAGCACTTCGCGCTTCAGATTTGAACCCGGATCACCGGGAGCCGCCGCGTCAGGCCGCGCTGAGGGCGTCCTGACCCAAGCGGTCCGGGTGGTTGACCTCGTGGGTGTACTGGGCGGCGCCGGATTCCGGGACCTGCTCGCCCGCACGGTCGGAGACGCGGCCCCATTGGGCGTCGATCCGGTCCGCCGCGTCAGGCGCCGCGCCGATGTGAACGCCCTGCGTCATGGTGATATGAGCCTGCTCGAACGCCCCCGCCCCGGCCAGCAGTATGGTCCGCGTCGGCGCGCTTTCCGCCGCCAGGGCGACGACGCCGGGGCTGACCAGATCGGTGGACAGGCCGTTCAGATCCTCCTCGGCATAGAGCCCTTCAGTCATCTGCGTCGCCGCGCTGGGCGCCAGACAGTTGACGTGGATGCCGGACTTGCGCCCTTCCAGTGCGAGGGTCTGCATCAGACCGACCAGCGCCATCTTGGCCGCGCCGTAGTTCGACTGGCCGAAGTTGCCGTACAGGCCCGACGAGGAGGTGGTGAAGATCACCCGGCCGTAGCCGCGCTCGCGCATATGGTCCCAAGCGGCCTTGGTCAGATTGACCGAGCCCATCAGGTGCACGTCCAGCACCAGTTCGAAATCGTCCAGGTCCATCTTGGCGAAGGTCCTGTCGCGCAGGATGCCCGCGTTGTTCACCAGAATATCGACCTGACCCCAGTGCGCGATGACGCCCTGGACCATGGCGAAGACGCCGTCCCGGTCGGTCACGCTGCACGGCCACGACAGGGCCTCGCCGCCCGCGGCGGTGATTTCCGCCGCGACCGCGTCGCAGGCGGCGGACTGCAGATCGTTGACAACCACCCTGGCGCCGTAGCGGGCCAGAGCCAGCGCATGACTGCGTCCCAAACCGCCACCGGCGCCCGTGACGATGGCCACGCGGCCCTTCAGATCAATGCTCATGGTGGTCCCCTCGTGTCGCGGACATCGCCGCCTGCCTCGCTTCGGTGGGCGCACTCTGCTGATGTTCGCCGAAAGGTCAACATTCACTAGCCGGCGAGTGAGGATTGACGATCTTCTGAATCGGTGAGACGGTGATCCCATGGCGCCGTCAGAGCGCACGAGGAAACATCGAGGGAGGAAGACCATGGGGCGCAAGCTCTGGCTCACCACATCCGCCGCCGTCCTGCTGTGGACCGGAGCCGCGCAGGCTCAGGACGCCGCGACCGCGCAGACCGATCAACAGGACGAGGCCACCACCTTGGGCGAGGTGGTCGTCACCGCCGAGCGCCGCACCAGCAACCTCCAGGAAACCGCCGTCGCGGCCACCGTCCTGTCCGGTGAAAGCCTGGACGACCGGGGTGTCTTCTCACTGGAGCAGTTGCAGTTCGTGGCCCCTTCCACGACCGTCCAGAACTACGGCCAAGGAAATTTCTTCAACGTGCGCGGCATCGGCAAGTCCGAAGCCACCACCGCCATCGGCGTGGGCGTGACCACCTATCGTGACGGCGTGCCGGTATTCCCCGGCTATTTCCAGACCGAGCCTTATTACGACATCGGCGGCGTCGAACTGCTGCGGGGCCCGCAGGGCACCTTCGCCGGCACCAATGCGACCGGCGGCGCCGTCTTCATCACATCGCGCAACCCCGACTTCACGGGCGTGAACGGCTATGTGATGGGGCAGGCCGGCAACTACGATAACCTGAAGTTCCAGGGCGCGATCAACCTGCCGATCAGCGACACCTTCGCCGCCCGTTTCGCCTTCAACAGCGAGCAGCGCTCCAGCTTCCACGACATCACCGGCCCGTACAGCGGCGCCCCGGGCGACATCGACATGAACAGCGTGCGCGCCAGCTTCCTGTGGATGCCGACCGACGCCCTGCGCGTCCTGTTGAAGGCCGACTACAACAGCCTGGACTTCGGCGGTTACCCGGCGGACCCGGCGCTGGCCACCAACGATCCGTTCGAGATCACGGCCAACGGCCCGCACTCGGGCAAGGACGAGACCGCGCGCGTGTCGCTGAACGTCAGCTATGTGCTGGACAACGGCATCACCCTGCGGTCGATCACCGGCTATCAGGACGGCATCAGCGTCTTCTCGACCGATCTGGACGGGACCAGCGCCCTGAACAACACCTTCTACGACCGCGTCGAGGAAGAGGTCTGGTCGCAGGAGTTCAACATCGTCTCGCCGGACAACCAGCGCCTGACCTGGCTGGTCGGCGCCTTCTGGCAACAGGACAAGGTGACGTTCCCGGTCACCACCTTCCCCGAGGGAGCCTACCACGTCGGCTTCCCGGAGGGCGTGCTGGACTACTACATCTTCGGTGAGACGCCGAAGGAGACCAAGGCTGTCTTCGGCCAGATCAGCTACGACATCTCGGACCGGCTGCAGATTCAGCTGGGCGCCCGCTGGTCGGAAAGCACCTCGCGTAATGAGAACGTCTACACGACCTACCCGGCGTTCGGCCTGACCCTGCTCCAGAACGACGAGGTCACCGCCGAGAAGACCACCGGCAAGCTGAGCCTCAACTACAAGGTCGATGACAACAACTTCCTGTATGGCTTCGTAGCGACCGGCTTCAAGATGGGCGGTCTGAACGCGCCGAACTTCTATGTCCCGGCCAGTTCCTTCGGTCCGGAAGACGTGGTCGATTACGAAATCGGTTGGAAGTCGACCATGTTCGGCGGTCGCGTCCGCACCCAGGTGGGCGCCTATTACATGACCTACGAGGGCTTCCAGGTCATCGTCGGCGACCCGGCGGTTCCCCTGTTCAGCTCGATCGTGAACGTGGCGGACGAGACGGTGCTGATGGGTCTCGAAGCCTCGGCGCAGGCCCGGATCAACGACTGGACCGTCGATGTCGGCGCCGCCTTGTCGAAGTCGGAGCTGGGCGAGTTCTACGCCGCCGATCCGCGTATCGCCCGCAGCGGAACCTGTAACGCCGAGACCGGTCCGGCCAGCCCGAATTGCCTCAATCTGGACGGCAACACCCAGGGCTATGCGCCGGAGTTCACGTTCAATATCGGCGTCCAGTACGACGTCCACCTGCCGAATGGCGCGACGCTGTCGCCCCGCATGGACTACGCCCACATCGCGGAATCCTGGACCAGCATCTTCAACAACGAGGCGCTGGGTGATCGGCTGGAGGCCCGCAACCTGGTCAACCTGCTGCTCAGCTACAAGACCGACAACTGGACGCTGGCCGGCTATGTGCACAACGCCACCGACCAGACCTACATCGCCGCGATCAACGCGGGCCTGCGTTACGCCGGACCGCCGCGCCAGTTCGGCGTCAACCTGACGCGGACCTTCTGACCGCGTGGGGGCGACGGCTCCGGCCGTCGCCCCTCCCTGCCCTTCCTCCCCCCTGCCTATCGACTGGACCGCCGCTTCAGGATGACCGCCTTTCTCCCCGCTCCGATGCAGGACTACGCCCTGACCGTTGATCGCTTTCTGGATCATGGGGCGAAGTGGCACGGGACCGCGCAGGTGGTTACCGCGAGCGGGCCGGACGGCGACGACGCCTTGGGCTACGCGGGTCTGCGCGACCGTGCCAACCGCCTGTCCGGCGCCCTGCTCGATATGGGCCTGAAGCCGGGCCAGAAGATCGCCACCCTGGCCTGGAACACCCGGCATCACGTTGAGGTCTGGTATGCCGCCATGGGCGTCGGCCTTGTCTGCCACACCCTGAATCCCCGCCTGACCGTCGCCCATCTGGCCGCCATGGTGGCCAAGGCGGACGACCGCGTACTGGCCGTCGGCGCCGGGCTGCGCGACATGGCCGAGGCCCTGATGGACGCCTGCCCCTCGCTGGAACGGCTGATCCTGCTGGACGGCGAAACGGCCGAGCCGGGCCGCAAGGACATCTGCGATCTGGAGAGCCTGCTGGCCTCGCGTGGCCGTCCCGCGATCTGGGGCCAGTTCGACGAGACCGCTCTGGCGGGCCTGTGCTTCACCTCGGGCACCACGGGCGCGCCCAAGGGCGTGGCCTATACCCACCGCTCCAACTACCTGCACACCCTGCGCGCGCTGCAGGCGGACTCCATCGCCCTGACCGCCCACGATACAGTGCTGGTCGCCGTGCCCATGTTCCACGCCAACGCCTGGGGCTTGCCGTTCGCGGCGCCGGCGGTGGGCGCGACCCTGGTGCTGCCCGGACGGGTCACGGACGGCGCCAGCCTGGCCCGCCTGATTGATCGGCATCAGGTCACGGTCGCGGTCGGGGTGCCGACGGTCTGGCTGGGCCTGCTGGACCATCTGGACGCCACCGGCGGCCAGACCCACAGTCTGGAACGCATCATCATCGGCGGCTCCAGCTGCCCGGACAGCCTGCTGCGCCGGATGGAAGGCCGGTTCGGGGCCACGGTGCAGACCAGTTGGGGCATGACGGAGCTGTCGCCGCTGGGCGCCATCTCCCCCCGCACCGATCAGCCGGGCGCGACGCGCGGTTCGGGACGGCCGCCCCTGGGTCTGGACCTGCTGCTGACAGACGCCGACGGCATCCCCCTGCCCGACCAACGCAACGGCGTCGGGCGCCTGAAGGTGAAGGGCCAGAGCGTCGTGAACGCCTACTTCGGCGCGGCCGAGCCGGCCGTGGATGCCGACGGCTGGTTTGATACCGGCGACCTTGCCTCGCTGGACGACGACGGCAACCTGACCCTCGCGGGCCGCTCCAAGGACCTGATCAAGTCCGGCGGTGAATGGATCAATCCGGTCGAGATCGAGGACATCATCGGCGCCCTGCCGGGCATCGGTCTGGTGGCCGTGATCGGACGGGCTGACCCGAAGTGGGGCGAGCGTCCGCTGATGGTCATTGAACCCGCGCGTGGACAGGAGATCGCCGACACAGACCTGAAGGCCGCGCTGAAGGGACAGGTCGCGGACTGGTGGATTCCCGAGCAGGTGGTCCGCGTCGACGCCATGCCGCTGGCCGCGACGGGCAAGATCAACAAGACCCAGCTTCGCGCCACCTATGGAGGCGCATAGGATGACCGCCGTCTCACGCATCGAGTCGGCGTATCCCCAACCGGAGACGCCGGACCGCCCGGAGTTTCAGGTCATGCCCACCCCGTCCCCGAAGCCCCGCCGCAAGGCCGAGCAGCGCGCCGAAAGTCTGGAGCAACTGCTCGATGCCGCCGAGGAGCTGTTCTCGCAGCACGGCTTCTATGGCGTCACGATCAAGGACATCGCCGACAAGGTCGGGGTCCACAAGTCGCTGGTCCATTACTACTTCGCCGACAAGCAGGACGTGTTCGACAAGGTCATGGCCCGTCGCGCGCCGGTGACCAGCGGACGACGGATGGATGCGCTGGACGCCTATGAGAAGGCCGCGAACGGCAAGCCGACGGTCGAGGGCGCCCTGCGCGCGTTTCTGGACACCGATCTGGACACCTATTCCAACGGCGGCGACGGCTGGCGGCATTTCGGGGCCCTGAGCGCCCAGATCAACAACACCCCGGCCTGGGGCGCGGAGGTGATGGACCGGCTGTACGATCCCGTCGTGCTGCGTCTGATCGGCCTGCTGAAACAGGCCCTGCCCGAGGCGGCGGAAGAAGACATCTTCTGGGGCTACCACTTCGTGACCGGCGCCCTGACGCTGAGCCTCGCCCGGACAGGCCGGATCGATCACCTGTCCGGCGGCAAATGCCGGTCCGACGACTTCGACGCGATCAAGGAGCGGATGGCCGCCTTCATGGCCCACGGCTTCATCGGCGTCTGCCGGGATCGCGCGGCGGCGCGACAGGGGACGCAGGGATGACGGCGCGCGACCTGCCCTTCGCCTCCAGCCCCGAAGCGCTCGGCTTCGACCCGCAAGGCCTCGCGTCGCTCGACGGGTACATGTCGGGAATGGTGGAGAGCGGCAAGGTCGCCGGGACGTCCACCCTGCTGATCCGCCACGGACAGGTCGCCGCCTTCAGCACCTTCGGCAAGGCCGATCTGGCGGACGACAAGCCGATCGAACGGGACACCCTGTTCCGCATCTATTCGATGACCAAGCCGGTCACGGGCGTGGCCATGATGATCCTGTACGAACAGGGGCTGTGGCGGCTGGACGACCCGATCACCGACTACCTGCCCGAGTTCATCGGCCAGAAGGTGTTCGCGGGCATCGCCGACGACGGCTCCATGCTGACCGAAGACGCCATTCGCGCGCCAACCATGCGCGAGCTGATGAGCCACACCACCGGCCTCGGCTACGGCCTGTTCGATGTGCATCCGGTCGAGCGCGCCTATCGCGCGACCGGCGTCATGATGGCCGACAGCCATGAGAATCTGGCCGAACGCGCCGCCCGCATCCCGCTGATGTTCCAACCGGGAACCGAGTGGTTCTACTCCATCGCCACGGATCTGCAGGCGCTGGTGGTCAAACGGCTGTCGGGGATGAGCTTCGCGGACTTCCTGCGCACCCGCATCTTCGAGCCGCTCGGTATGGCCGACACCGGCTTTCATGTGCCCGCTGATCAGGTCCACCGGCTGGCCGAGATGTACTGCGACGACGGCGCGGGCGGCATCAGGGTCGCGACCGAAGCCTTCGACATGCCGATCAACGACTATACCCGCCCGCCCCGGTTCGAGGGTGGCGGCGGGGGGCTGATCTCGACGGCCATGGACTACGCCCGCTTCTGCCAGATGATCCTGAACCGGGGCGAACTGGACGGCGTCCGCATCCTTAAGCCGGCGACGGTGGACCTGATGGCCACCAACGCTGTCCCAGAGGCCGTGCTGGACACCACCCACCCGCTGCGCCTGCTGCCCTTCAGCCGCGCCCTGACCTTCGGTCTGGACTTCGCCATCACCGAGGATCCGAAGCGGCTCGGACTGGTCGAGGGCAAGGGCACACTCAGCTGGGGCGGCGGCGGCGGAACCTGGTTCTGGATCGACCCGGAAAACGACCTGATTTTCGTCGGCCTGATCCAGCGCATGGCCGACCCGGTGAGCGGCGAGTTCCGCATCCGGGCCCGAAGTCTGACCTACGCCGCCCTGACCCATCCCGAGAAATAGACGGGCCACAAGGCCCGCAGCCGAGGAAACGACCATGAGCGCCACACCGATTGAATCCGGAGGACCGCCCTCCGCCCACCCCTCGGTCGGCAGAAACGCCTGGGTCGCCCTGGGCATGCTGTGGTTCATCTATGTGCTGAACTTTCTGGACCGACAGTTGCTGTCGATCCTCGCCAAGCCGATCCAGGACGCCCTTCACATCACCGATGGTCAGCTGGGCCTGCTGGGCGGGCTGTATTTCGCATTCTTCTACTGCTTCATCGCCATTCCGGTGGGCTGGTTGGCGGACCGCACCAACCGGGTCTGGGTCGTCTCCGTCGCCTGCGGCATCTGGAGCGCGGCGACCATCGCCTTCGGCCTGTCGAGGAATTTCGGCCAGCTGGCCGCGTCGCGGATGTCCGTCGCCTTCGGCGAGGCCGGGGGCGTGCCACCGTCCTATGCGATCATCACCGACTATTTCCCGCCCGGCCGTCGCGGCATGGCGCTGGGCATCTACAATCTCGGACCGCCCGTGGGCGCGGCGCTGGGCATAGCCTTCGGCGCCTCGATCGCCGCCGCCTTCAGCTGGCGTGACGCCTTCATCGCCATCGGCGCGGTCGGCGTTCTGGTCGCGCTGATTACGCCCCTGCTGGTCAAGGAGCCCCGCCGTGGCGGACTGGATCAGTCCGCGGTCGCCGCCACCGACGCCCCGCTGGCGCCCGCCCCTGCCGCGACGCCCGCCAAAGCCGGCTTCTGGGCGACGGTGAAGATGTTCTTCTCCAACCCGGTGCTGGTGCTGGCCTCGCTGGGCAGCGGCGTGACCCAGATCGTCACCTACGGTCTGGGCAATTTCGCCGTGCTGTTCCTGATGCGCGAGAAGGGCATGCAGCTGGGCGACGTGGCCCTGTGGTACGCCCTGGTGGTCGCCATCGGCATGGGCGGCGGCATCTTCGCCTCGGGCTATCTGATCGACAAATATACGAAGCGGACGAAGAAGGCCTACGCCCTGCTCCCGGCGCTCTCGCTCACACTGGCCCTGCCGCTCTACATCGCCTTTGTGTGGGCGCCGTCCTGGCCGCTGGCGCTGGTCCTGATGCTGGGGCCGAACTTCCTGAACTATTTCTATCTGTCGTCGTCGGTGGCGCTGGTGCAGGAGGAGGTGAAACCGAACCAGCGGGTCATGTCCGGCGCCCTGCTGCTGCTGGTGATGAACTTCATCGGCATGGGTTTCGGTCCGACCTATGTCGGCGCCGCCAGCGACTTCTTCCGCGCCACGCATCCCGAGAACTCGCTGCAGATCGCGCTCTACACCCTGATCCCGGTCTATCTGGCCGCCATCGGCCTGTTCCTGTGGCTGTCGAAGGTCATCGGTCGCCGGCTCAAGGCGGAGGCCGTCTGATGAAGCGTTTCCTCTCCATCGCGGTCAGCGCCCTGGCCCTGACCGCCTGCGCCACGGCGAACGCCCAGACGGTCACCGCCCCCGCGGGCGCCGTGCGCGGAACGACCGAGAACGGCATCGCCGGGTTCAAGGGCATCCCGTTCGCGGCCCCGCCCGTCGGCGAGATGCGCTGGCGACCGCCCGCCCCCGCCGCCCGCTGGACCGGCACGCGGGACGCCACCCGCTACGGCGCGGCCTGCATCCAGCCCACGCCGGTCTTCCAGACCATCTATTCGTCCGACATCGGCGCGACGAGCGAGGACTGCCTGACCCTGAACGTCTGGACCCCGTCCACCACCGGCCGCGCGCCGGTCATGGTCTGGATCCACGGCGGGGCTCTGGTCACCGGCTCCAGCAAGGAGACGCTGTACGACGGCGGACGGCTGGCCCGCGAAGGCGTGGTCGTGGTCTCGATCAACTACCGCCTCGGCGTTCTGGGCTGGCTGTCGCATCCGGACCTCAGCGCCGAAAGCCCGCTGGGCATCTCCGGCAACTACGGCCTGATGGATCAGGTCGCGGCGCTGGAATGGGTGAAGCGAAACATCGCCTCGTTCGGCGGCGATCCGGAGAATGTCACCATCGCGGGCGAGTCCGCGGGCGGCCTGAGCGTCCTGTATCTGATGGGTACGCCGCTGGCGCGCGGCCTGTTCGACCGGGCTATCGCCCAGAGCGCCTATATGATCTCGACGCCCGAGCTGAAGACCGCCCGTTTCGGCGCGCCGTCAGGCGAGGAGGCCGGGTCGGCCCTCTCGCGCACCTTGCAGGCGCCCAGCCTGCGCGCCCTGCGCAGCATGGACGCCCAGACCCTGACCGACCGCGCGGCGCTGGGCGGCTTCGCCACCTTCGGCGTCGTGGACGGCAAGGTGCTGCCGCGCCAGCTGGTCGATACCTTCGATCGGGGCGAGCAGGCGCCTGTCCCGGTGCTGGCGGGGTTCAACAGCGGTGAAATCCGGTCCCTGCGCGTTCTGGCGCCTGCCGCCCCAGGCAGCGCTGCGGACTATGAGCGGATGATCCGCGAACGTTACGGCGACATGGCCGACGCCTTCCTGGCTCTCTACCCGTCCTCCGATGTCGGCGAGAGCATCCTGGCCGCCAGCCGGGACGCCCTGTACGGCTGGACCTCCGAGCGTACGGTGCGGTCCCAGACGGCGGCGGGACATCCGTCCTTCCTCTATCTGTTCGACCACGGCTATCCGGCGGCGGACAGCGCGGGCCTGCACGGCTTCCATGCCAGCGAACTGCCCTACGTGTTCGGCACGCTGGAGCGGACCCCGCCCCGCTGGCCGAAGGTTCCCGACACCGCGGCGGAACGGCGCCTGTCGGACGCCATGGTCGGCTACTGGACCAGCTTCATCCGCACTGGTCAGCCGGTGGCGACGAACGCCCCGGACTGGGCGCCTTATGGAGACAGTCGCAGCTGGATGACCTTCCGCGACGGGCCGGAGCCGCAAACGGCCCTGTTCCCCGGCATGTTCGACCTGCACGAACAGACCATGTGCCGCCGCCGCGCGGCCGGGACGATCGGCTGGAACTGGAACACGGGTCTGGCCTCGCCGCCGATGCCGCCCGCCGACTCGGGCTGCTAGCGCCGCAGCAGCCGACCGGTCCCGATATCGGTGCGTAGACCGGCGACGAAGGCGGCATGTCCGTCATCGCCGGTCTGGGTCGCCAGACTTTCAGCCTCATGGATCAGGCCCTCGACCTCCTCGGTCATGCCCGAGCCCAGCCGCACCAGCGTCTTCGCCCGCGCCCGCAGCAGCACCAGCGCCGCCTTCGGATAGCGGGCCGCCAATCGAGCCGCCCAGAGGGGCGTATCCTCATGCCCGCCGCGCAGTTCGCCCGAGCGGGCCTCGACCATCTCCGCCGCCTCGCGCAGGGCGGGCCAGTTCATCAGGAAGGCCAGCCCCTTCACCGGGTCGAAATAGCCAGCGGCATGGGCGAAGGCCCGATCCAGCGCCGCCACGTCCTCGAAGTCCGGCAGACGGGCGATGATGGCGCGCAGGGCGTCGGGTGACAGGTTCCGCTCGAACAGCGCCCATCGCGCCTCGTCCGCTTCCGCGACGCGCCCTTCCGCGTCCAGCACAGCGATCTCGGCCTCAAACCATTGCTCGGGCGGTGCGGGCGCGGGCTCCGGCTTGCGCCCCCAGCGCGAGGACGGCGGCGCCGCCGGGCGGGAGGCGTCCAGCGCGGCCCTCGCCTCCTCAGCCCGTCCGGCGGCCGCCAGCCTCGCGGCCATGACGGAGCCGACCTCGGGCCGCTTCCGGTCGTCGTCGGGAATGGCGCTGATCCAGGCGTCCAGATCGCCACTGCGCTCGGCCAGCTTGCGAACCACCAGCGCCAGTCGCCCGGTTGGACGCGGCTTACCCTTCGTCAGATCAGTCAACAGCGCTGACGCAACCGCAGGGCTGAGATCATCCACCCCGCGTCCGACCCACGACGCCCACTCCGACAGCCGGGTGGCCAGCGCGTCCGACAGGATCGGCGCCGCCCCCTCCGGCCCCAGCGCCGAGGCCAGCCTCGCCAACTCTCCGGTCGCGCCGTCGAACAGCAAACCCAGTTCGCCCTTGGGATCCTTCACCCGCACCGTCAGCCCCGGATAGAGGTCGAACCACGCCACCATCCGGTTGAACGCCAGCCGCGCATCCAGTTGCGACAGCCGGTCAACGATCATCCGGCGCAGGCTTTGCAGATCGCGGATCAGCTCAGGCCGCTTGCGCCAGGACACCCGCACGCGGCTGTCGCCCAACGTGGTCAGACGCTTGTCCAGCTCCAGCGCCAGATCAGGCGCACCGACCTCGCCTGCCAGCTCCATGCGCAGCCGCCGCTTCCACAGCGCATCGCCGCCCGCCACCTCCATCAGGAGCGCGGCCAGCCGATCCGCGCCGAGAACGGCGAGGTTGGGAGCGGTCAGGGTCTTTTTCGGGGTCGCCGGGCGTTTCGCCATGCCGCCTTCTAGAGCCTGAGCGATTGAACAGCAAAAAGGGGCGGCCGCATCACGACCGCCCCCGTTCGCTTGCCTCAGCGTTTAGTGAGCCGGGCAGACCGTGTCGTTTTCGTTCGACGCCAGCCGGACTTCCGAAACCGAGACCGTGAAGGTTCCGGACGTGCCCAGCTGGAACGGCGTCTCCACGCCCGCCAGATTGGCGCCTGCCTCGCCAAAGCAGGACAGACGGATCTTCACCGACTTCCACTCCCCCACGGGCGCGCTGTTGAAGATCGAGGTCATGTCGACCGAACCGCCCTGCACCTTCAGCGACACCGCCGAGGCCGGACGGGCGTCGACGCGGTAGCGGAAGCTCAGCGCCATCTCGCCGTTGGACTGACGGGTCAGGTCCACCGCGCTGCCCCAGATCTGGGCGTCGCCGTGGCCCGAGCCGTTCCAGCGGAACTGACGGGCGCTTTCCTGCGCACGGTCATCGACCACAAAGGCCTCGATAGCGCCGCGCGGGCTGACGCCGCCCAGCCCCAGGGTCGGCTTGGCCTGACCGCCGGTGTCGTTGAGCAACAGCGACCAGGGCGAGACGAATTTGCCGTCCACGAAATAGCGATCGACCACCGAGGTCTCGCCACTCACGCCCGACACTTCCGACAGCGTCGGCACAGAACCGCCGCGCGCATAGGTCAGGCCGTAGCCATAGGCGAACAGCGGATCATAGCCCGGCTGTCCCCGGTTCAGGGTCGCCCCGGTCGCATCCTTGGGCCACGAGAAGGACAGGGCGCCGCGGAAGTCGTGACGCGCCTTGCCGGTGCGGTCGCCGATCAGGACGTCGGCGATGCCCGCGCCCTCGGTGCCCGGCAGCCAGGCGGCGACGAAGGCGTCGGACTGGTTCAGTTCCGGGTTCACCCACATCGGGCGGCCCGACAGGAAGACGGACACGGTCGGAATACCCGCCGCCTTCAGGCGACGCAGGGTCTCCAGCGGCTCGGTCGGAACGAAGTCCAGCGTGTCCACGTCGCCCTGGAACTCGGCGTATGGCGTCTCGCCGAAGACGACGATGGCGACGTCCGGCTTCCGGGTAAACGAACCATCGGCGCTCAGCACCGCCGTGCCGCCGCCTTCGCTGACGGCCTCGTTGATGCCGCTCCAGATCGACTGGCCATTGGGGAAGTCGGCATTGGTGTTGCCGGTGCCCTGCCAGGTCAGGGTCCAGCCGCCCGAAGCCTGACCGATGTCGTCCGCCGCCGTTCCGGCCACGAGCACACGCGCCCCGGCGCGGATCGGCAGGACTGAACCTTCGTTCTTCAGCAGAACCAGAGACTCGCGCACGGCCTCACGGGCGATGGCGCGGTGAGCGGGCGAACCCAGATGCTCGAAACGGCCCTCGACCTCATAGGGTGAGCCGAACAGGCCGGCCTTGACCTTGGCGCGCAGGATGCGGGTCACGGCCTCGTCCAGACGCGCCATGCTGATCTCGCCCGAACGCACCTGAGCCAGGGTGTTCTCGTACAGCGGCTTCCAGCTGTCCGGCGCCATGAACATGTCGATACCGGCATTGAAGGCCGAGGCGCAGCTTTCGTTGGAGCAGCCCGGCAGCTGGCCGTGGGCGTTCCAGTCCGACACCACGAAGCCGTCGAAGCCCAGTGGACCGTGCAGCACGTCCCGCAGGATGGTCGGATTGCCCGAGTGCTTGAAGCCGTTCCAGCTGGAGAAGCTGGCCATCACCGACAGCACGCCCGCGTCGATCGCCTGCACATAGCCGCCCAGATGGATGTCGATCAGCTCCTGTTCCGTCCCGGCGAAGTCGCCCTGATCCTTCCCGTCCGTGGTGCCGCCGTCGGCGAGGAAGTGCTTGGCCGAACCGGCGATGCGGCCCGGAAGCAGGGGATGATCCGGCGACAGCTCGCCCTGAAGGCCCAGCGTCATCGGCCCGGCGTAGCTGCGCTGAACCTCCGGATCCTCGGCATAGCCTTCGTAGGCGCGACCCCAGCGGTCATCGCGCGGCACGGCCAGCGTCGGGCCGAAGGTCCAGTCGGCGCCGGTGACAGCGACTTCCAGAGCCGTGGCCTCACCGATGCGACGGATCAGGTCCGGATCACGCGCGGCGCCCAGGCCGATGTTGTGCGGGAAGATGGTCGCACCGACCACATTGTTGTGCCCGTGCACGGCGTCGATGCCGTAGATCAGCGGGATGCGCGCGCCCGGTCGGGCGGCGGCGGCGGCGCGGAACTGGCGCGCCAGATCGACCCACGCCTGCGGTGAAGCCCGCTCATCACCGCCCGGCGAGGAGTTGCCGCCCGCCAGGATCGAGCCGAGCGGATAGGTCAGCAGGTCCTCAGGTTTGATCGAGGCGATGTCAGCCTGAATCGTCTGGCCGACCTTCTCTTCCAGCGTCATGCGCGACAGCAGATCGGCGACGAAGGCTTCTGTCCGGGCGTCGCTCATCGCATCCGGCGACGAGGCGTGCGGCCAGTTGGCCGGGTTCGCACGCGCGACATCCGGCACGGGCGGTGGGTTCTGGGCGAAGGCCGGCTGAGCGATGGCGAGCGTCAGCGCGAGAACGGAAACAGTGCGCAGCATTGGGTTCCCCCCGGGAGAGTTTCTTGTTTGGCGCGACCGGTTTGAACACGCCCTCCGTCCCGGAACCGGGCGGATGTTAGCGCTAACTATCAGCGACAGGACGCGCTCTTGGCAAGTCACGGAGTCTTTCGGGTCCGCGACAGAATGCACTTGTGCGTTCCATCGTTACAGCATAATGAAACGCGCCATGACGATCCCCGCCGCCCGCGACGCCCTGCACGACGCCCTTCTGACGCTGAAAACGCGTGAGGAGGTGGACGCCTTTCTGGCCGACCTTTGCACGCCCGCGGAACTGCGCGCCTTCACCGAGCGCTGGGCCGTGGCCCGGCTTCTGGACGCCGGCGGCAAGTCGTACCGCGAGATCGCCGCCGAGGCGCAGGCCAGCCCGACCACCGTCGTGCGGGTCGCCCGTTTCCTGAAAGAGATGCCGCATCAGGGCTACCGCCTGGTGCTGGACAGACTGAAAGCCTGAGTTGAGATCATGAGCACCGTTGAGGGTCGGCTGCGTATCGCCGTCCAGAAATCCGGCCGTTTGTCCGAACGCAGTCTCGATCTGGTCCGCGATGCGGGCCTGCGCGTGGTGAAGGGTAACAACGACCTGCTGTATCGGGTCGAGAACTATCCCATCGACCTGCTCCGCGTGCGCGATGACGACATTCCCACCTTTGTCGCCGACGGCGTCTGCGATCTGGGGATCGTCGGCGAGAATGTGCTGGAGGAGGGCCGCAACGGCGGGCCGGTCGCGCAGGTGGTCATGCCGCTGGGCTTCGGCAAATGCACGCTGAAGATCGCCGTGCCGCCGACACTGGACTACGCCGGGCCCGCCTCGCTGGACGGCAAGCGGATCGCCACCTCCTATCCGCGCGTCCTGCGCCGCTATCTGGAGGCGCAGGGCGTCAGCGCCGACATCGTCACCATGCGCGGCGCGGTCGAGGTCGCGCCGCGGCTGAAGCTGGCCCACGCAATCTGTGACCTGGTCTCCACCGGCGCGACCATCGAGGCGAACGGCCTGTCGGCGCGGGACACCGTGCTGGACTCGCAGGCGGTGCTGATCCGCTCGCCCGTCGCGCCCGAGCCCCAACTGGCCGAACTGCTGGACAGCATCATCGAACGAATGAGCGGCGTCGTCGCCTCCCAAGGCGCCAAATACGTCATGCTGAACGCCCCGCGCGCGGCGCTGGACCAGATCACCGCCATCCTGCCGGGCGCCGGCGCCCCGACGGTCATGCCCCTGTCCGGCCGGGACGACGCCGTGGCCGTGCACGCCGTCTGTCAGGAAGCCGTCTTCTGGGAGACGCTGGAGAAGCTGAAGGGCGCCGGGGCCTCGGCCATTCTGGTGCTGCCCATCGAGAAGATGATGTGATGACCCGGCTGATTGGAAACATCATCGACTGGTCGTCGCTGGACGCCGCCGGTCGCCGCGCCGCCCTCGCGCGCCCTGCCCGCCGCAGCGAGGCGCAGGTCACCGACGGCGTGCGCGCCATCTTCGACGACGTGCAGGCGCGCGGCGGCGCGGCAGTCACCGACTGGAGCCTGAAGCTGGACGGCGCCGCGCCACGCCGCATCGCCATCACGGACCAATTGGTGGCCGACGCCCGCGCATCACTCCCGCCCGCCGCCACCCGCGCCCTGAAGATCGCCGCCGAGAACGTCCGGATCTTCCATCAGGCCACCCGGCCCGACGACAGCCAATGGATCGAGACCCGGCCCGGCGTCCGTTCGAGAATCGTATGGCGACCCATCGGGTCGGCGGGTCTTTATGTTCCGGGCGGCACTGCCCCCCTGTTCTCGTCCCTGCTGATGCTGGCCATTCCGGCCCAGGTGGCGGGGGTGGCGCGACGCGTGGCCGTAACGCCGCCGTCGAAGGACGGCCGGCCCCACCCGGCCATGATCGTCGCGGCCGCCGAGGCCGAACTGAACGCCCTGTGGCTGATCGGCGGCGCGCAGGCCATCGCGGCGCTGACCTTCGGCGCGACGTTCGAAGACGGCGAGATCGAGCCCGTGGCCAAGCTGTTCGGTCCCGGCAACGCCTGGGTCGCGGAGGCCAAGAAGCAGGCCAGCGCCCTCCCCGGCGGCCCCGCCGTCGACATGCCCGCCGGGCCGTCTGAGCTGCTGGTCATCGCCGACCGGGACGCCGACGCCGTGGTCGCCGCCGCCGATCTGCTCAGTCAGGCCGAACACGACCCGGACGCCCAGGTCGTGCTGGTGTCCGAGAGCAAGGGCCTGATCGACGCCGTGCTGGACGAGCTGGAGCTTCAGCTCGAAACCCTGCCCCGCGCCGACATCGCCCGCGCGGCCCTGTCCGAAGGGCGGGTCATCCGGGTGAAGAGCGTCGCCGAAGCCTGCGAGGTCTCGAACCTCTATGCCCCGGAACACCTCGCGCTTCAGGTGCTGGATGCGGAAAAGCATGTCGAGCGGATCACCGCCGCAGGCGCTGTGTTCGTCGGCCCCTACGCCGCCGAGACCCTCGGCGACTACGCCGCCGGGCCCAGCCATGTCCTGCCGACCGACGGCGGAGCACGGACCCTCGGCGGGATCACCACCGCCAGCTTCATGACCTCCATGTCAGTCCAGAGCGTGAGCGCCGCAGGCGCCGCCGGTCTGGCGCCGGTGGCCGCCCAGCTGGCCCGGATGGAAGGGCTGGAAGCCCACGCCCGCGCCGCCGACCTGAGGTCGGGCCAATGAAGAACCTGCCCGCCCCCTTCGCCCCGCTGGTCGCGGGTGGTGAAGGTCTGGATCGTTATCCGGCCGCGCCCGCCGCGCTCGCGGCCCGGATGGGCGAGGTCTACGGCCTGCCCGCCGGTCAGGTGCTGCCGGTGCGGGGGCTCACACACGGGCTGGAGCTGGTCTTTCGCCTCGCCGCCCGCGACGGCCTGAAGGTCGAGGCCCCGGACGCCGAGCCCTACCGCTCGCTTGCCGCCCTCTATCGCACGGCAGCCCCACAGGCCGAGACCGGAGCCGTCATCGTGCGCGCCCTCGGTTCGCCCGAAGCCGTGGCCGAAATGGCCGCTCGGGTGGCGCCTGCCCTGCTGGTCGTGGACGAGGGGATGGCCGAGTACGCCGACGCCGCCTCGGCCGCTGAAGCCGTTGGAGAACAGCCGAACCTGATCGTCCTGCGCAGCCTGTCGATGGCCTATGGGCTGGCGGGCGCGCGGGTCGGCGCCGCGCTGGGACAGCCGGAGGCGCTGGCGCAACTGGCTTCGGTGCTGGAGCCCTATGCCCTGCCGGAAGTCTCGGTGCGGCTGGCCCTGCAGGCGCTCGATCCGTCCCGCCTGATCGAGACGAAGGAACGTCTGGGGGCCGTCCGGCGTGAGCGGGAGCGACTGGCCAAGGCCCTGTCGCGCGAGATGACCATTGAACCCGGCTTCGGCCCGGTCCTGATGGCGCGCCCATCCGATCCCGGGGCCGTGCTGGCCGTCCTGACCCGCTACGGCGTCGTCGCCGAGCGCGCGGGCGACCGCCTGCGTCTGCCGGTCTCCGCCAAGATGGAGATCAACGACCGCCTGCTGGTCGCGCTGGACCTCGCCCCCGCCAAGGCGCGCGCCAATCGCACCGGTCAGGCTGTGCGCGACACCAAGGAGACCCGCATCGTCTGCGCCGTCGATCTGGACACGACCGGCCCGGTCGTGATCTCGACTGGCGTCGGCTTCTTCGACCACATGCTGGAGCAGATCGCGGCGCACGGGGGCTTCTCCCTGACCCTGTCGTGCGAGGGCGACCTGCACACCGATCCGCACCACACCATCGAGGACAGCGCCATCGCGCTGGGTCTGGCGCTGAAGCAGGCGCTGGGCGCGCGCCGCGGCATCGCCCGCTATGGCTTCATCCTCGCGATGGACGAAGCCGAGGCCCATGTCGCCATCGACCTGTCGGGGCGGCCCTATCCGCTGTTCGAGGGAACGTTCGCCACGCCCTTCATCGGCGAGTACCGCACGGATCTGACGGCCCACGTCTTCCGCTCTCTGGCCGAGGCCATGGGCGCCGCGGTCCACATCAAGGTCACCGGCGACGACGACCACCACAAGACCGAGGCCGCCTACAAGGGTTTCGGCCGCGCCCTGCGTCAAGCGATCCGCGTCGAGGGCGAAGCGGTGCCGTCGACCAAGGGTGTTCTGTGAAATCCGTCACCATCCTCACCTATGGCGCGGGCAACGTCGCCTCGGTCCAGTTCGCGCTGGAGCGGCTGGGGGCCGCCGTGCGCCTGACCAGCGACCCGGCCGATGTGGCCGAAGCCGAGCGGCTGATCCTGCCGGGCGTAGGTCAGGCGGGCTACGCGATGTCGCGACTGGACCAACTCGGCCTGACCGACGCGATCCGCGCCTTCCCCCGCCCCCTGCTGGGCGTCTGTCTGGGCCAGCAACTTCTGTTCGCCGACAGCGATGAAGGCGGCGGCACGCCACTGCTCGGCCTCATCCCCGGGCGCGTCTCCAGACTGGAGCCCGGCCCCTCCCTGCCCGTGCCCCACATGGGCTGGTCACGGCTGGAGGTGACGCAGGCCGATCCCCTGCTCGAAGGCTTGGGCGATGGCGACTGGGCCTATTTCGTCCACGGCTTCGTCTGCCCCGACGGCCCCGCCACCCTTGCGCGGGCCGACTACGGCGGCGTGGTTCCGGCGGTGGTCCGTCAGGCCAATCGCTGGGGTTGTCAGTTTCACCCGGAGCGTTCGGCCAAGGCCGGGGCCCGCATCCTCAAGAATTTTCTGGAGCTGGACGCATGATCGTCTATCCGGCCATCGACCTGCGCGACGGCGTCTGCGTTCGCCTGATGCACGGCAAGTTCGATCAGGTGACCCACTATGACGATGCGCCGCCCAAACGACTGGCGGCCTTCCGCGCGTCAGGCGCGACCTGGGCCCACATCGTCGATCTGGACGGCGCCGAGGCCGGGCGCGCCATGCAGCATGAGCTGATCGGCGAACTGGCCTCGGCCATCGACATCCGTATCCAGTCCGGCGGCGGCGTGCGCAGCGCCGATGATGTCGCACGCCTGCTGGACGCCGGGGTCAGCCGCGTCGTGGTCGGCTCGCTGGCCGTGACGAAGCCGGACGAGGTGCTGGGCTGGCTCGAGCGCTTCGGCGCCGACCACATCACCCTGGCCATCGACGTGAAGGCCGACGGCGATCGCTATGTCCCGGCGCTGAAGGGGTGGACCGAAGCCGCCGACGTGGACCTGTGGACCGCGCTCGAGCGCTATCCGGTCGGCAGCGCCAGACACCTGCTGGTCACCGATGTGGGGCGCGACGGCGCCCTGACCGGGCCGAACCTCGACCTGCTGGCCGAGATCCACCAGCAGCGCCCCGACCTGTGGCTTCAGGCCTCGGGCGGGGTTGCGGACCTGACCGATCTGACCGGCGCCCGTTCTGTCGGATCGTCCGGCGCCATCATCGGCCGCGCCCTCTACGAGGGCCGCTTCACGCTGGAACAGGCGCTGGAGACCGCCCGCGCATGACGGCCAGAAGGATAATTCCCTGCCTCGACGTGAAGGACGGCCGGGTCGTGAAGGGCGTTCGTTTCGAGGGGCACCGCGACATGGGCGACGCCGCCGAACTGGCCGCCCGTTATCGCGATCAGGGCGCCGACGAACTGGTCTTCTACGACATCACCGCCAGCCCGCAGGGCCGCACGCTGGACTATGGCTGGGTGCGCGACATCGCCCGACTGCTGGACATCCCGTTCTGCGTCGCGGGCGGCATTCGCTCGGTCGAGCAGGCCGCGCTCTGCCTCGACCACGGCGCGGACAAGGTGTCGATCAACTCCCCCGCCCTCGAACGGCCCGACCTGATCGCCGAGATGGCCGACCGGCTGGGCTCCCAGTGCGTGGTCGTCGGCGTGGATTCCAAGCGCGCGGGGGATGACTGGGTCGTGCACCAATACACCGGCGACGCCGCCGCCAGCCGGGGCTCCGGCCGCCGCACCATGGACTGGATCATGGAGGCGCAAACGCTCGGCGCCGGCGAGATCGTCCTGAACTGCATGGACGAGGACGGGGTCCGCAAGGGCTACGATATCGCCCAGCTGGCCGAAGCCCGCTCGCGCCTGACCATCCCGCTGGTCGCCTCGGGCGGCGCGGGCTCGGCGGAGCATTTCCGTGACGTGTTCGAACAGGCCGACGTCTCGGGCGCGCTCGCGGCCAGCGTCTTCCACACCGGCGCCCTGCCGATCCCCGAGCTCAAGAGCTTCCTGATCCGATCCGGCATCGAGGTAAGACCATGATCGATCCGAACACCCTCGACTTCGCCAAGGGCGACGGCCTGATCCCGGTCGTGGTGCAGGACGCCGCGACCCTTCAGGTGCTCACCCTCGCCTATATGGACCGCGCCGCCTTGGATGAGACGGTGGACAGCGGCGAGGCGACCTTCTTCTCGCGCTCGCGCGGCGGGCGCTGGCGCAAGGGCGAGACCTCGGGCGACCGGCTGCACGTCGTCTCGATCACGCCTGACTGCGACAGCGATGCGCTGGTGCTGAAGGTCCGCCCGGTCGGCAACGCCTGCCACCTGAACCGGGTCAGCTGCTTCGGCGAAGAGGACGCGCCGGGCGTCGGACGTCTGGCCCGGCTGGAGCAGACCATCGCCGTCCGCGCCGCCGCCGATCCGGCTGAAAGCTGGACCGCCCGTCTGCTGGCCGAGGGGCCCAAGCGGGTGGCCCAGAAGGTGGGCGAGGAGGGCGTCGAGACAGCGCTGGCCGGAGCCGCCGGACCGGATGAGGAACTGGCCTCCGAAGCCGCTGACCTGATCTATCACCTGCTGGTCCTGCT
This sequence comes from Brevundimonas sp. FG8, assembly GCF_057808845.1. Classification (NCBI taxonomy): domain Bacteria; kingdom Pseudomonadati; phylum Pseudomonadota; class Alphaproteobacteria; order Caulobacterales; family Caulobacteraceae; genus Brevundimonas; species Brevundimonas sp. FG8. Next base: position 86,806 of record NZ_JBMDIU010000007.1, read on the forward strand.
GCACGCCCGTGGGCTCGGGCTGCAGGACGTTCTGGACGTGCTGGCGACGCGGGCGGTGAAGACCAGTCACTGAACAGTGATGGACGCAAGGCCACAGGCGAGGCTAAGCCTGCGGGCATGACGCCGATGACGTTGACCGGTTTCGGGGCCTATGCGCCGCGCGACCAACGCCCCTCGACGGTGCTGGACACCCTCTTCGGCCAGCCGGAGGGCTGGACGGAAAGCCAGTTCGGCATCGCCACGCGCGGCGTCGCATCCGCCGAGGAAACCACTTCCGCCATGGGCGTCGAGGCCGCGCGCAAGGCGCTGGCCATGGCCGGCTGGGCGGCGGACAATCTCGACGTGATCATCGGCGCCTGCGGGGTGATGGAGCAGCCGATCCCCGGCACATCGGTGCTGATCCAGCAAGCGCTGGGCCTCGGCAAGTCCGGAGTCTGGGCCTTCGACGTGAACCAGACCTGCCTGTCCTTCGTCACCGCCCTGGACATCGTGGCCATGGGCTTGGAGACCGGCCGCTTCCGCCGGGCGTTGATCGTGTCCAGCGACATAGCCTCGGCCGGTCTGGACTGGGGCACGCCCGCCTCCGCCGCCATCTTCGGCGACGGCGCCGCCGCCGTCTGCATCGAGGCCGGGACAGGCGGAGGCGGCCCGGCCCTGCTGGCGCGCGGGTTCGAGACCTATGGCGACGGCAAGGACCTGGCCACCCTACGCAGCGGCGGCACCCGCATCCGTATCGAGCATGGACTCGAGGCGCTGACCGAGGGCGCCCGCTTCCACATGGACGCCTTCGGTATCTTCAAGGCCGCCGCCCGCTGCCTGCCGGACCTGATCGACCGGGTGCTGGGCGAGGCCGGGCTGACCCGAGACTCCGTGGACGTCATTGTGCCTCATCAGGCCAGCAAGCCCGGCGTGGAGCATGTGCGTCGCCTGATGGGCGGAGACCCGGCCCGCGTAATCGACATCTTCAACACCCACGGCAACCAGATAGCCGCCTCCCTGCCCACCGCCCTGACCCTCGCGCAGGCTGAGGGTCGGCTGACCCCGGGCAAGACCGTCCTGCTGCTCGGCACAGCCGCCGGGATCAGCGCAGCCGCCATGGTGATCCGCACATGACCCGTCGCGCACTCGTCACCGGCGCCACCGGCGGGCTGGGACTGGCCGTGGTCGAGGCTCTGCTGGCCGCCGGCTATTCGGTCCGCGCCTCGGGCCGCAAGCCGGAAGCGTTGGAGCGGCTCAAGGCCATGGGCGCCGAGCCCTTCGGCGGCGATCTGCTGGACCAGACCGACGCCGCGTGCCGTGATATCGACGTCGTCTTCCACGCCGCCGCCCTGTCCAGCCCATGGGGACCGGACGCCGATTTCGAGCGCGCCAATGTCGAACTGACCCGCCGCCTGCTGGACGCCGCCAGAAACGCCGGGGCCGACGGCTTCATCTTCGTTTCGTCGCCGTCCGTCTTCGCCCGCTGGGGGGACCAGACCGATCTGACCGAGGACAGCCCGCCCAATCCTCGCCCGCTGAACGCCTACTCCCGCACCAAGGGCGAGGCCGAACGGATGGTCCGCGCCGCGGATACGACGGGCTTCCGCACCGTATCCCTTCGCCCCCGCGCCATCGTCGGGCCGGATGATCAGGTGCTGCTGCCGCGCATCCTGAGGCTGGTGAAGAAGGGTCGCTTCCCCCTGTTCCGGGGCGGCAAGGCCATGGTCGAGTTGACCGACAGCCGCGACGCCGCCCGTGCCCTGCTGCTGGCCGATCTGCATCGCGAACGAGCAGGCGGGCAGGTGGTCAACATCACCTCGGGCCGCCCGACGGCTCTGGCCGATCTGGTCGGCAAGCTGGGGCAAGCGCTGGGCGTGGAGGTGAAGATCATCCCCGTGCCGCTGATCATCGGTCAGGTGATGTCCGTGCTGTCCCAGACAATCAGTCGCCTGCTGCCCGGCCAGCCCGAGCCGGTGCTGACCCCCTACACCCTCTCGACCCTCGCTTGGTCCCAGACCTTCGACCTGTCCGGCGCCAAGCGCCTGATCGACTACGAGCCGCGGCACGACGCCATCGATACCGCAATGCAGATGGCGCCCGAACTGGCGAAGCGGGCGTGACCCGCTGCCGGGTGCATATCCTGCGCGCGGGGGCCTGTTCGCATCCGGAAGTGATGACCCGGCGCGACGGCCGTGTGAAGCCCGTGGTCTTCCCGGCCCTGGCCGCCCTGATCGTACATCCGGCGGAGGGCGCCATCCTGTTCGACACCGGCTATGATCCCGCCTTCTTCGAGGTGACCAGAGCCTTCCCGGAAATCCTCTATCGCTGGATGACCCCGGTTGATCTGGCACCGGGCGAAGCGGTGGCGGAGCAACTGCCCGACTTCGGCGTTCGCCCGGAGGAGGTCCGCGCGGTGATCGTGTCCCATTTCCACGGCGACCACATCGCCGGTCTGAAGCGCTTTCCGAACGCCCGCATCTTCTGCGCCCGGGCGGGGCTGGCGCAGGTGCGCAAACCGGGCCGGTTCGCGCGGGTGCGGCAGGGCGTCCTGGCTGATCTGGCGCCCGCGGACATCAACGCCCGCGCCGTCTTCTTCGAGGACCGCCCCCGTCTGCCGCTCGGTCCCGACCTGTCGCCGTTCGAGGACGGCGTCGACCTTTTGGGCGACGGCTCGCTGGTGGCGGTCCAGCTCCCCGGCCACTGTCCGGGTCACTGGGGGCTGGTCGTGCGGCAGGAGGACGGACGCACCCGCTTCCTGATCGCCGACGCCGCATGGTCCAGCGGCGCCGTGCGCGACAACGCCCCGCCGCCGCGCCTGACCACCGCCCTGCTGGGCGAGACCGGGCCATGGCGCGACACCCTGACGGCCTTGCACCGGCTGTGGAACCGCAATCCCGAACTGCTGCTCACGCCCTCCCACTGCGGCGAGGTCGAGGTGGAGGCGCCGCGTGGGCGCGGTTGATCGCCCCGCCGTCCTGCGCGCCTGGCTGGACGCCCGCTGGACCGGCTCGCGGCTGACCACCCGCGCCGCCATCGAGGCCCGACAGGCCCGACTGTGGGCGAGCCTGACGGCCACACTGGCCAAGACACCCGCTGTCGCGGAACTGGCCGGACAGCCGCTGGACGCCTTCCCGATCACCACTCCGAACGATGTCCGCGCGGACTTCGACCGCTGGAACACCCTCGGCCTGACCCGCGCCGAGACCGAGGCCGCCGCCCATGCCGCCGAGCAGGGCGGGACCGGCGAGGTCCGTCCAGGCGTGGTCGCCGGCTTCTCGTCCGGCTCGTCTGGACCTCCCGGCCTGTTCGTCAGCGGCAAGGCCGAGCGCGCCGCCTATCTGGGCCACATGATCGCGCGGCTGATGCCCAAGTCCGCCCTGTTCCGGAAGAAGCGGATCGCGCTGAGCCTGCGCGCGACGTCGAAGCTCTACAGCGACGTCTCCGGCGCCGGGCCGTTCCGCTTCCTGTTCCTGGGGTTGGACATGCCGACGGCGGAGAAGCTGGACCGTCTGGAGGCTTTCGGGCCTCACGTCCTGATCGCCCCCGCCCATGTCCTGTCCGAGCTGACGCATGGGGTGGAAACCGGCGCTCCATGGCGGCCAGCCCGTCTGTTCTGGGGCGCCGAGCCCATGGGGGAGACCGAGCGTGACTGGATGGAAGCCACGCTAGAGAGCCGCCCCGCCCCCATCTATCAGGCCACGGAGGGCTTCATCGGCGCCCCCTGCGTGCACGGCGCCATGCACCTGAACGAGGATGTGCTGATCATCGAGCGCGAACCCGTGCCGGGAACCAACCGCTTCCTGCCGGTCGTCACCGACCTGCGGCGCGTGACACAGCCGATGATCCGGATGCGCCTGCCCGATCTGCTGGAGCCTCTGTCCACGCCCTGCCCCTGCGGCACCGCGCGGCTGGCGGTCCGGCCGGTCGAGGGCCGGCTTGAGGACCTGTGGCGATGGGGCGAGACGGTGATCCCGCCCCGCGCCGTGGACGAGGCCGTCAGCGCCGTCCTGCCGCCCGGCGAGGACTGGCGGGCCGTCGCCGGACAGGCCGGCGTCCGGGTCGAGGCCGCCGCCGACAGCATCGAGGCCGTGGCCGGGGCGATCCGCGCCCTGCTGGCCGACAAGGGGATCGACCTCCCCGTCACCGCACGGAGCGCGCCTGAACCGTTCGCCGTCAAACGTCGCCGCGTGCGCTGGTCTGATGGCTGAGCACATCCTGATCACCGGCGCCCGGTCCGTCGCGGCGCTGGACATCGCCCGCAGCCTCCGCGTCGCCGGGTTCGAGCCCCATCTGGCCGACTGCGTCCCGGCCCGGCTGGCGCGATGGTCGAACAGCGCCGGGCCGGTGCATCGCCATGCCTCGCCGGTACAGCAGCCCGCCGCCTTCGCCGCCGGCATTCGCGCCCTGATCAATCGGCTGGAGCCGGTGTGGATCATCCCGACCTGCGAGGAGGTCTTCCATCTGTCGGCGCTGGCGACCGCTGACGGCTGGTCTGACCGGCTACTGGCTCCCCGCCCGCAGCCGTTGGCCGAGCTTCACGCCAAGGACCGCTTCGTCGCCTTGTGCGCCCGGCTGGGCCTGCCGACGCCGGAAACCCGGACAGTGACCGATCCCGCCGACCTGTCACAGGCCGTCACCGACATGGGCGATGTGGTGATCAAGCCGGTGTGGTCCCGTTTCGGTGAGGCCCTGATCTCGCCGTCCCCCGCCGCCGTCGCGCGCATCCGACCCACCGGAGACCGGCCATGGATCGTCCAGCGACGCATCCGGGGCGAAGAGGTCTCCTTCCATGCCGTCGCCCACGCGGGACAGATAGCGGCCTTCAGCGCCTACGGCTCGGACTGGAGGCTGCCCGGCGGCGCGGCCTATGCCCTCCACCCTCTGCCCGACCCCCTGACCACCGAGTTGCGCCGGATGGGCGATGCGCTCGCGCCCGAGGTCGGGACCGGTCAGTTCGCCTGTGACGCGTTGGTCGACGACGTCGGGCGCCCCTGGCTGATCGAGTGCAATCCGCGCGCGACCAGCGGGGTGCATCGGTTCGGCGCCGATCCCGCATTCGCCTTGGCCCTGATCGGTCGGGGAGAGGCGACGCCCGACCCGACGCCCCGCCATATCGCCCCCGCCCTGTGGCGCTACGGCCTGCCCGCCGCCCTGCGCGAGCGTCGCCTGACCGGGTGGCGGCGGCAGAGGCGCGACGGTCTCGACGCCCTGACCCGCCCCGGCGACCGCGCGCCCCTTGCCGGCGCCCTGATCGACACCCTCGGCTTCGCCCTGCGCGCGCTGCGACAGCGTCAGTCGCTGACCGCCGCCATGACCGCTGATATCGAGTGGAACGGAGCGCCGCTTTCCCCCGACCGCTGGAGCCACCCTTGACGCCCCTGCCCGAAAGCCTGTCCCGCAGCTGGCAGATGGCCGCCCTGTCGCGCGAGCTGGGGCGCAAGCCGGTGGCCCGCACGGTCGCCGATACCCCGCTGGTCCTGTTCCGGGGCGCCGACGGCGCGATCGCCGCCCTGATCGACCGCTGCCCGCACCGGAACTATCCGCTTTCCGAAGGCAAGCTAGTCGGGGGCGCCGTCCAGTGCCCCTATCACGGTTGGCGCTTCGCCCCCGACGGCGCCTGCGTCGAGGTTCCCGGCTGCGCCTTTTCCGAAAGCGAGGGCGCGCGTCTGGCCGCCGCTCCGGTCGAGGTGCGCGAACTGAACGGCGCGGTTCTGGTCCGCCTGTCGCCCGGCGGCCCCGACCTGCCAGACCTCGGCCCGTGGGGCGCAGAGGATCACGATCACTTCTGGTGGTCGCAGGGCGTCTGGCGCGGCCGGGCGCTGGATGCGCTGGAGAATGTGCTGGACCCGTTCCACACCAACTTCATCCACGACGGCATCATCCGCCGCAGCAGCCGTCGCATGCCCGTGCGCCTGTCGGTCCGGGCGGGGACGGACTGGATCGAGTCGATCATCGAACAGCCCCAGCCCGACCTCGGCTGGATGTCCCGCCTGCTGGAGCCGCCGCGCGACCGCAGCATCACCCGCCTGCACGCCCCGACGCTGGTTCAGGCGCGGTGGGAGGGACCGCGCGGCCTGACCCTGTGCGTGACGGTCTTCTTCACCCCCGTGACGCCGACCAGCCTGATGCCCTTCGCCTGCTTCACCACGCCCAAGGGGCGTGGCCCCGGATGGCTGAAGGAACGCGCCATCCGTCTGTTCCTCGATCCGGTGGTCAGACAGGACCGCGAAGCTCTGGCGCGGCAACTGGACAATATCGAACGCTTCGGCGCCCCACGCTTCCTGCAAGGCCCCGGCGATCTGCTCGGCGCCCGGGTGGCGCAGATCTATCAGGGGCAGTCACTGGAACCGGCCGAAGAAGGCCCGTTCGACCATCAACTCTAGAAGCTAGACGCCCGCCTTCGCCGCCGGACGGGCGCGGCCGGCCTCCAGCCAACGGGCCAGATGAGTGAACTCCTCCGGCGGCCGGTATTTGATCAAGCGAGCGAAATCGAGCCCGACCACCGCCACCACATCGGCGATAGTGAAGCGGTCGGCGGCGATGAACTCGTGGTCGGCCAGACGACGGTCCAGCGTCTTCATGAATTTTTCGGCCGAGAGTTTGTTGTACTCGGCCACCTGCGGCAGTTGGGTCGCCTCCAGCGCGGCCAGCGCGGGGTGCGAGTGGCGCACGTTCAGCATGATCGGATTGGCCAGATAGAACTCGCACCGACGGGTCCACATCTCGATCACCGCCTGCTCGGCGGCGTCGCGCCCGAACAGGTTGGGCTCGGGATAGACCGCCTCCAGATAGCGGCAGATGGCGACGGATTCCGAGATGGTCGTGCCGTCGTCCAGTTCCAGCGCCGGCACGTGTGGGACGCCGACCTTGGATCGGTACTCCGGCGTCCGGTGCTCGCCGACCATGATGTCCAGTTCGACCAGTTCGACATCCTCGACGCCCTTCTCGGCGAGAACCCAGCGGACCCGACGCGGGTTGGGCGCGCGGTGGGAGGTGAACAGCTTCATATGATCGGCCTTTCCGTTCAGCCGAATATGGAGCCGGGCATGGCCCCGACAATGGCCGCCGTCATCAGGGTCGACAGGAAGCCCGCGAACAGCGCCTTCCACACCAGCCCCAGCACCTCTTCGCGGCGCTCGGGCATCAGCACCGACAGGCCGGTCACGGTGATCCCGACCGAACCGATGTTGGCGAAACCGCACAGGGCGTAGGTCATCAGCATGCGCGACCGCTGGGTCAGTTCACTCGCCGGCACCGCGCCCAGATCCATGAAGGCCTTGAACTCCGTCTGGGTCAGCTTCGTGCCCAACAACAGCCCCGCCTGCCGCGCATCAGCCCACTCCACCCCCGTCAGCCAGGCGACCGGGGCGAAGACCCAGCTCAGCAGCCATTCGACGCTGATGCCCGGAAAGATCGCGCCGACCATGATGTTCACCAGCGCCACCAGCGCCACGAAGACGATCAGCACCGCCGAGATGTTCAGCACGACCATCAGGCCGTCCGAGGTGCCCTTCACGATGGCGTCGATGGCGCTGTCGTACTTCAGGGCCGAGTCGTATTCGGCGTAGGCCCCGCCCTCGCCGGGCTTTTCCGGAATGACGATGCGCGCCAGCAGGATGCCCGCCGGGGCCGAAATGATTGAGGCCACCAGCACGTGCCCGGCGGCGTTCGGCAGGGTCGTTTCGAGCATCAGGGCGTAGGCCACCATGGTCGAACCGGCCACCGTCGCCAGACCGACCACCATCATCAGGAACAGTTCCGACCGGGTCAGCTTGTCCAGATAGGCGCGGATGACGATGGGGCTCTCGATCATGCCCAGGAAGATGTTGGCCGCCACGGCAAGCGCCGAGGCGCCGCCCAGCCCCATCGTCTTCTGGAAGAGGATGCCGAAGCCGTAGGTGATCCACTTCAACACCTTCCAGTGCCACAACAGGGCCGACAGGGCCGAGATCACGAGGATCAGCGGCAGGACGTTGAAGGCGAAGGTGAACAGCGAGCCCTGATCCTGCACCGCATAGGGTTGCTGGAACTCACCACCCGCCAGGTAGCCGAAGACGAAATTGGTGCCGACGCTGGTCGCCTTCGCCAGCCCGTCCACCGCGCCGTTGATCGTTTCCAGCGCACCGCGCGACGCGGGGTTGAACAGCACCAGCACCAGCGCCGCCTGCACAAGGATGGCGCCGATCGCCAGCTTCCACGGGAAGGCGCGCTTGTTCTCGGACAGACCCCAGCAGGCGCCCAGAATGACGACGAGCCCCAGCAGGCTCTGCAGGTTCAAAAGGCTGAACATCAACACTTCCCCGACCGACGCACTCCGCCGATCCCGTTCAGCCCTTGAACGACAGGTTGTCGCATCTGGCAAGCGCCGCCAGACGCCACCGCCCTGATCAGAGCTGGCCGCGGACCAGCTTGCCGTAGTCTTCCATCAGCCCGAGGCTCAGCGCGCCCGGAGTGAAGCGGTACTCGCCGATCTCGCTGACCGGGGTGACTTCCGCGGCGGTGCCGGTCAGGAAGCATTCGCTGAACGTGGCCAGCTCCTCCGGGCGGATGTGGCGCACGACCACCTCGATGCCCTTGGCCTTGGCCATTTCGATCACGGTCTGGCGGGTGATGCCGTCCAGAATGGCGTCGACGGGCGGTGTGTGCAGCACGCCGTCCTGCACGAAGAAGACGTTGGCGCCCGTCGCCTCGGCCACATAGCCGCGCCAGTCCAGCATCATCGCGTCCGAATAGCCGCGCTTCTCGGCGGCGGTCTTGGACATGGTGCAGATCATGTAGAGACCCGCGGCTTTGGCCGCCGACGGGGCGGTCATCGGGTCCGGGCGGCGCCACTTGGCCCACTCCAGCCGAATCCCCTTCGCCTTGGTCTCCGGATCGAAGTAGCTGGGCCACTCCCAAACGGCGATGGCGACGTGGGTTTTGTTGTTGACGGTCGAGACGCTGACCTGTTCAGGCCCGCGATAGGCCACCGGACGCACATAACAGTCCGAAAGCCCCATCTTTTCGCAGGTTTCCTTGCAGGCGGCGTCGATCTCGGCCACGCTGTACGGAAGATCAAAATCAAGAAGGTTCGCGGAACGCTGGAGGCGCTCCGAATGCGGCGTCAGCTTGAAGATTTCGCCGCCATACATACGCTCACCCTCGAATACCGACGAGCCGTAGTGAAGGGCATGGGTCAAAACGTGCGTTTTCGCGTCCCGCCAGGGCACGAAATGCCCGTCCATCCAGATCCAACCATCACGATCGTCGAAAGGAACGAAGGCCATTGAAGAACGTCTCCCGCGAAACTCACCGGTTTAGACCCGCCGGAATCGCTCAGGTCAACGCCTGTTGCGCGTGTGAGGGCGTATCCGCATGACCGATGTTCGCTCCAGCGGCCGTTCGGGCCCGATCGCGGGGCCGGGCGCGGGTCGGCATCTGCTGGTCGTCGATGACGACGACCGCATCCGCGAACTGCTCAAGGAATTTCTGACCCGCGAGGGGTATCGCGTCACCGGCGCCGCCCACGCGGCCGCCGCCAAGCGTCTTGTCGAACTGATCGAGTTCGACCTGATCGTGCTGGACGTGATGATGCCGGGCGAAAGCGGTTTCGACCTGACGACCTGGATTCGCTCCAAGGCCGAAACGTCCAAGACCCCGGTCCTGCTGCTGACGGCCAAGGGCGATCCGGACGACCGGATCGAGGGCCTGTCCCGCGGCGCTGACGACTACATGTCCAAGCCGTTCGACCCGCGCGAACTGGCCCTGCGCATTGACGCCATCCTGCGCCGCACCGGCGGCAAGCCCCTGACCCCGCGCGAGATCAAGCTGGGGCCGGCGGTGTTCGACATGGAGCGGCTGGAACTGTTGAAGGACGGTAAGCCCCAGCGCCTGACCGAGGCCGAGGCCCAGTTGCTGAAAACACTGGCCATCCATGCCCACGCTCCGGTCGAGCGCATGAGCCTGTCGCCCGACACCGCCGACATCACCGGCCGCGCCGTGGATGTTCAGGTCACCCGCCTGCGCCGCAAGCTGGAAGCTGATCCGAAGAACCCGCGCTACCTCCAGACCGTGCGCGGCATCGGCTACATGCTGGCCCCGGACTGATGCACCGCATTCCTCCCCCCTCGGGGGAGGGGGACCGCGAAGCGGTGGAGGGGCGCCGCCCCCGCGCACGCTTCAACACCCCTCCACCATCCTGCGGATGGTCCCCCTCCCCCAAGGAGGAGGAACGGGCATGAGGCTTCTTCCCACCGCGCTCTGGCCGCGCTTTCTGAAGCGGCGTCTGCCGACCTCGCTCTGGGGCCGGTCGCTGCTTATCATCGTCCTGCCCGTGCTGGTCATGCAGGTGGCCGTCACCTGGGCCTTCTTCGACATGCACTGGCAGACGGTGACCGCGCGCCTGTCCGACGGTCTGGCGGGCGACATCGCATGGGCGGTCGAAAGCTACGCTGACGATCCGACGCCCCAGAATCTGGACGTCATCGCCGAGCGGGCCGAGCGTTCCATGTCCCTGTCTATCGTCCTTCAGGAGGGCGAGACCCTGCCGCGCGAGACCCGGCGCGGCACGCTCGGCGTTGTGGACCGGACGCTGGAGGCGGCGCTGCGCAACCGCATCGACCAGCCGGTCTGGTTCGACACCACCCGCTACCCCGCCTACGTCGACATCCGGGTGCAACAGCCGCAGGGGGTGCTGCGCATCATCGCTCCGCGAGAGCGCGCGGTGGCGACCCAGGCCCACATCTTCGTCCTTTGGCTGCTGATCGCCACGGTCCTGCTCATGGGCGTGGCGATCCTGTTCATCCGCAATCAGGTCCGAGCCATCGAACGCCTCGCCGAGGCGGCGGAAGCCTTCGGCCGGGGCGAGCCGCAGGAGCGGTTCAAGCCGTCCGGCGCGCGCGAGGTCCGGGCCGCCGCCCGCGCCTTCATGGACATGCGCGACCGCATCCAGCGCCACATCGACCAGCGCACCGCCCTGCTGGCCTCCGTCAGCCACGATCTGCGCACGCCCCTGACGCGCCTGCGTCTGGAGCTCGCCCTCGCCCCGCCGTTCAAGCGCGCGGACGCCATGCGCGGCGACATGGACGAAATGGAGCATATGATCGACGAGTACCTCGCCTTCGCACGCGGCGAGGCCGGAGAGGCGGCGCAGGATGTGTCCATCCCCGAGCTTCTCGCCTCCGCCGCCGAAGACGCCCGCCGCGCGGGGGCCGAGGTCGAGGTCATCGCCCCGGACGCCCTGACCGCGCTGGTGCGCCCCCTCGCCTTCAAGCGCGCGATCATCAATCTGGCGGGCAACGCCGCCTCGCACGGCGAGCACGTCCGTCTCAGCGCCCGCCCCCTGCCGTCCGGCGGGCTGGAGATCACGGTCGAGGATGACGGCCCGGGCATCCCGGACGAGATGCACGAGGAAGCCTTCCGCCCGTTCTCGCGCCTCGACGAAAGCCGCAACCAGAACCGCAAAGGCGTGGGGCTGGGACTGGCTATCGCCCGCGACGTGGCGCGCGGTCACGGCGGCGACATCACCCTGGAGCGCAGTGATCTGGGTGGGCTTCGCGCCCTGATCCGACTGCCGGGTTAGGAACGTCGGTCGTCCATTGCCAAGCCGCGCCATCGCGCCCATCTTTCAGGTCAGATCGGGGGCGATCTGGAGACTGCCATGCGTAACCTCGCCTTTATCGTGCCGTTCGCCGTCGCAGCGACTGTCGCCGGCGCCGCGGCCGCCCAGCCGTCAGTGACCGTGACCCTCGGCGAAGATCTGCAAAAGGAAAGCCGCGAGCTCGGCGCCCGGGAGGTGCAACAGCAGGTCGATCAGCTGACCCGCATCGTGTCCCGCGCCATTGCGGAAGATGCTGATCTGGCGGGAGCCCGGGTTGAACTCGTGCTGACCGAGCTGAAACCCAACCGCCCGACCTTTCAGCAGGTCGCTGATCGCCCGGGCATCGACCCCATGCGTAGCATCTCCATCGGCGGTGCGGCGATCGAGGGCCAGATCATAATGGCCGACGGACGCGTTCAGCCCGTGCGTTACCGCTGGTTCTCGAACAACCTGTCTGACGTTCGCGGCTTCGCGGTCTGGCAGGACGCTGATCGCGCCTATCGCCGCCTCGGGTCGAACATCGCCGCGGGTCGCTACGTCGTCGGGCGTTAGAGGCTCTTCGCCCGCGCCACGGCGGCGCTGACGGCGGCTTCGGCTGCACGCGTCAGGTCGCCGCCGTCGGTCATGGCGTCCAGCCCCGCGCGGGTCGTGCCGCCGGGCGAGGCGATGCGGGCGATCAGGGCGTCCAGTCCCTCGCCCGTCTCCAGCCCCGCCCCTGCCGAGCGCAGGGCCCCGCGCGCCAGTCGCGCCGCCGCCTCGGGCGACAACCCTTGCGCCGCACCGGCATCCGCCAGTCCCTGCACGAAAGCATAGATGAAGGCAGGCGCGGATCCGGCCACGGCGGTCGCTGCATCCATCAACGACTCATCCTCCAGCGGCGCCACATCGGCGACCGGCGTGAACAGGGCTTCCGCCGCCGCCCGCGCGCGTGGATCGTCGGACCAGACCGCCGCCACGCCCTGCCCCTGCGCCACCGCAGTGGTGGGCATGACCCGCGCCACCGGTCGAACGGCGACAGCGGCGATGTCGGCGGCCTTCACGCCCGCCATCACGGACACGATCACAGCGTAGGGGTTCAGGTGTTCGACCAGCGGCGCCAGCGCGGCTCGCCACATCGCCGGCTTGACCGCCAGCACCACGGTCTTCGCCTGATGCAGATCGCCCGACGGTGGATTGATGCGCGCGCCCTTGGCGCCGGCCGCTTCGGTCGCGGGCTTGGACGAAGGACTGAGAATGATCAGGTCGGTCGCCGCGACCGTATCGGTCGCCAGCCAGCCTTCCAGCATGGACGAACCCAGACGGCCGCAGCCCACCAGGACCACGCCGTCACGGGAAACATCGGATGTCATGGGATCAGGCGGTGCCGACCGTCTCGAACAGGCAGGCGTCGATCGCCTCCTGCGGCTTCTTCGACCCGCGGATCATGAAGTCGAAGGCCGGATAGTAGCGGTCAGCGGCCTCCACGGCGGCGTCGATCATCGACGCGGCCTGCGCCAGCGTGGGACGCTCGCCCAGCGGCAGGGCCAGCGAATGGCGGAAGACGATCTCGCCATCCTCGGCCCAGACCTCGAAATGCCCCATCCAGGTGCGCTGGTTGATCAGGCCGACCAGCTCATAGGCAGCGGCGCGGCGAGCCTTGGACGCCTGCAGGTCCAGGGCGCAGCACAACTGAAGGCAATCCCCTTCCGGACGCCAGGCGAACCACAGCTCGTAGTCCTTCCAGTCACCGGCCAGCGAGAAAGCCAGATCGCCCTCGTCGGTACGATCAAACGGCAGGTTTTCCGCCACCAGCACATGCTCGACCACGTCCAGCGGATCGTAGGGCGTGTCGATTTCTTCGGGCCGAACGGCGTCCATCAAGTCTTCCTTGGGCGCGACTCACGCCCTGTTAAGGAACCGTAGGCGGGTTCGCAGATTCGGCTCAACCGGCTGCGTCCTGAGGGGGAACACTCGCTGTGGACGTTCCCTTGCGAGGCGTTCTGGCGGCCTTCAGGGCGGCGATTTCCTCACGCAAAGCCGTGACTTCCGCCTTCAGCGCATCGAACTCATCGCGGCGGACCAGGTCCATTTCGGCGACGAAGCGATCCGCCTGCGCGCGCATGGCGGTCCGGGCTTCCTCGCCCGCGGTCTGGGCCAGACCCATGGCGCCGGTGGCCAGTTTCGAGAACTCGTCGAGGAAGGGATTTCGGCTTTGCATGGTGTTCAGAGGCTCCGACTCGGACTGATGAGCATGGTTAATGAAGGTTGACCCGATATGGTGAACGAAACCTTGTCATGCTTGCGGCGAAACCGCGCTCGAGGCGTTACTGAAATTTCGGGGACGTGATCGGCGACGCTTGCTAAACCACGCCCCAAGGAAACGCCTTCAGGAGCGCCCGTGCAATTTCCCGAGTTCAATCCGGTGTGGTTCAGCATCGGCCCGCTGGACATTCGCTGGTACGCCCTCGCCTATGTGGCGGGCATCGTTCTGGGCTGGTGGTACGCCGCCCGCATCATCAGGACCGAGCGTCTATGGGCGCCGGGCAAGCCGCCGATCAGCACCCAGCAGCTGGATGATCTGGTCCTGTGGATCACCCTCGGCATCATTCTGGGCGGCCGTCTGGGCTTCGCACTCTTCTATCAGCCGCATCTGTACGGCGACCTGTTCACCGGCGCGAACTGGGGCGAGCGGCTGGCGCTGTTCCGGCTGTGGGACGGCGGCATGTCCTTCCACGGCGGCCTCTTGGGCTGCACCCTCGCGGTGGTCCTGTTCGCCCTGCGCTCGAAGGTCCGCATCCTGACCATCGGCGACATCGCCCTGGCGGCGGCGCCGTTCGGCCTGATGTTCGGGCGTCTGGCCAACTTCATCAACGGTGAACTCTGGGGTCGCGAGACGACGGTTCCGTGGGGCGTCAACTTCTGTAACCAACGCGCCCGCGACATGTACGGCGCGACCTGCGAATACCTCGGTCAGGGCCCCGGCGACGTCGTGCGCCACCCCAGCCAGCTTTATGAAGCCGGCCTCGAAGGCGTCTTCCTGCTGGGCCTGCTGGCCTTCGCCGTCTGGAAATGCGGCCTGCTGCGCAAGCCGGGCTATGCCACCGGACTGTTCCTGCTGGGCTATGGCCTGATCCGCGCCCTGCTGGAGACGGTGCGCCAGCCGGACGTCGGTCTGGATCACCTGCCGTTCGGCCTGACCATGGGCATGATCCTGTCGACGCCGATGATGCTGATCGGCGCCTGGCTGATCTGGCGCGCCTGGAGCCGCCCGCCGGTGGACCGGACGGACGGGGCGCCCGCGGCGTCATGAGCCTGAAGGACCGGCTGGCGCGCGAGATCGCCCTGACGGGACCGATGACGGTCGCCGACTACATGACCCGGTGCCTGCACGATCCGCGGGCCGGCTATTACGCGACCCGCCCCGCCCTCGGCGCGACCGGCGACTTCATCACCGCGCCGATGATCAGCCAGATGTTCGGCGAACTGATCGGTCTGTGGGCTATCGAACTGTGGAACCGGCTGGGCGCGCCCGAGCGGGTGCGGCTGGTCGAGGTTGGCCCCGGCGACGGGACCCTGATGGCCGACGCCCTGCGCGCCGCCCGTCTGGCGCCGGAGTTCCTGGAGGCGGTCGATCTGATCCTGATTGAGCCCAGCGCGCCCCTGCGCGAGGCGCAGGCCCGCATGCTGGCCGACAGCGACGTGCACCCGCGCTGGGTCTCGTCCCTCCAGCAGCTCGAGACCGACGCCCCCGTGATCCTGATCGCCAATGAGGTCCTCGACTGCATGCCCGCCCGCCAGTTCGTGAAGACGGAGGATGGCTGGGCCGAGCGCTGCGTGGGCGTGACCGACGCCGAGAACGGCGCGGGCGATCTGCAGTTCGGGCTCGTGCGGATCACCGGCGGCTTCAAACGCCCGGACTTCGAGGTCGCGCCGGGCCAGACCATCGAGATTTCGGACCAGCAGGCCATCTTCGGTCGCGATCTGGCCAACCTGCTGAAGGCCGCCGACGGCGCCGCACTGCTGATCGACTACGGCCGCGCGAAGCCTGAAGCCGGAGACACGCTCCAGGCCCTGAAGCGCCACCAGAAGGTCGATCCGCTGGCCGACCCCGGCGACGCCGACCTGACCCAGTGGGCCGACTTCCCCACCGTGCAGGAAGCCGCTGTCCATGCGGGCGCCGGCGTGACCGGCTGTCTGGGGCAGGGCGAGTTCCTGAAGCTGCTTGGCATCGAGGCTCGCGCCGACCGGCTGAAGTCCGGCCGCCCGGACGCCGCCCCGATCATCGAGCGCCAACTGGCCCGCCTGACAGACGACGACCAGATGGGAACCCTGTTCAAGGCCTGCGCGATCTTCTCTCCGCACACCCTGGTCGTGCCGGGTTTCGAGGAGTGACCATGTCGCTGGAACCGATCACCCATCCCCTGCTGGACCGCGCGGGCGTCCGCCACGGGTTCTTCACCCGGCAGGGCGGAGTCTCGACCGGTATCTACGACAGCCTCAACGCCGGGCTGGGCTCCACCGACGATCCAGCCGCCGTGGCCGAGAACCGCCGCCGCATCGCCGCCCACATGGGCGGGACGCCGGACGACATCGCCGCCTGCTACCAGATCCACTCCGCCGTCTGCCGGGTGGCCGAGGCGGGCTGGAAGGGCGAGCGGCCCGAGGGCGACGCCGTCGCCACCGCCGCGCCCGGCGTCATCTGCGGCGTCCTTACCGCCGACTGCGCCCCTGTCCTGCTGGCCGATCCGGACGCCGGGATCGTCGGCGCGGCCCACGCGGGCTGGAAGGGCGCGTTGGGCGGGGTCGTCCATTCCACCGTCGCCGCCTTGGAGGCGCTCGGCGCGCGTCCGGCGAACATCGTCGCCGTGGTCGGCCCCTGCATCGGTCAGGCGTCCTATCAGGTCGGCGCCGATTTCGAGGAACGCTTCGCCCACCACGATCCGGGCAGCGAGCGCTTCTTCATCCCCGGCGGCGCTCCGGACAAACGCCTGTTCGACCTGCCCGGCTTCGTCCTGTGGCGTCTGGAGCAGGCGGGCGTGGGTCAGGCCGCATGGACCGGCCACGACACCCGCGCCGACGAGTTGCGGTTCTTCTCGAACCGCCGCGCCTTCCTGAACGGGGAGCCCGACTTCGGCCGCCTGATGAGCGCGATCAGCCTGGGCTAGCCTGTCCCCCCCCCGTTGCGGAGCAATGCCGAGTCGCAGGCCATGACCTACGGCGCAGCGGACGGACACGGCCCGCGCCGTCGCCGTCGTCTCTCAAATCACAGGAAGCCGTCGTCGAAATCACCGAGAATTCGTCGCCGAAATCACCGAAAATTCGTCGTCGAATTCTCGCCAACCCTAATGGGTGTTCAGCCTGCCATCGCCATCTGCGGCACGCGGGTCACGACGCGCCAGGCCTGCGGGTTGGCCAGCAGTTCGCGGACCAGCAGGTTGTTGATCGCGTGACCGGCCTTCACGCCCTCGTAGCGGCCAAGCAGGGGCGCGCCGAGCACGTACAGGTCGCCTATGGCGTCCAGCGCCTTGTGCTTCACGAACTCGCGCTCCATGCGCAGCCCGCCCGGGTTCAGGATCTGGTCGCCGTCGATGACCACGGCGTTCTCCAGCGAGCCGCCACGGGCCAGACCGGCCTTGCGCAGGGCCTCGACCTCATGGGTGAAGCCGAAGGTGCGAGCGGCCATGATCTCGTCGCGGAAGGTCTGCTCATCGACCACGAAGTCCACGACCTGATTGCCGATGACCGGGGTGGCGAAGTCGATCTCGAACCGCATCTCGTAACGGTCGCAGGGCAGCAGGACGGCGGACTTGTCGCCCTCCTGAACCCGGATCGGCTCCAGAATCTCGATGTACTCGACCGGGGCTTCCTGCTTGCGGAAGCCCGCGCGGTCCAGCAGCTGCACGAACTGCAGGGCCGAACCGTCCAGGATCGGCAGTTCGGGGCCGTCCACCTCGACCACGGCGTTCGACACGCCCAGCGCGGCGAAGGCGGCCATCAGGTGCTCGATGGTCGACAGGCGAACGCCGGCGGCGTTCTCGATCATGGTGTTCAGGCGGGCGTCGACCACGGCCTCGCCCGAGACGGGGATGCGGTTGTCGCGGTCAGTGATGTCGGTGCGGACGAAGACGATGCCCGTACCGACCGGCGCCGGGCGCACGGCCAGACGCACGCGGTCGCCCGTGTGCACGCCCACGCCGGCGATGATCGCGGGCGCGATGGTCGTCTTCTGAAGATGGTCGTGACGGACCGACAAACTCAAACTCTCTTCATCTTGCGCCCCGCCTCTCTGTGCGGAGTTCGCCCCACGCCTTGGTTACCGATCTCTTCGCAACCGCGAAATGAAAGTCGGGTTTCGGATTGTTTCGGCCTGAAACAGAGGAGGCCTGAGGGCTAAAGAGACGAGCGTTGAGGCGAAGGAAGAAGGGGCGGCCCCTGCGGACCGCCCCTCGAACCTTTACCCTTGAACCCTGGTCCTAGTTCGCCAGCCGGCGCAGGAAGGACGGGATTTCCAGATCGTCTTCGGCCTGGCCCAGCTCCGGCTCGATGGTCGGCTGGGTCTGACTGGTGTGACGCATTTCCGTCTGGCGGTTGCCGGACGGCGGATAGGTGGGCTGCTGACGCTTCTTGCCGAACAGGCTCCAGCCGCTCTTGCGGTGGTCCCGGTCGTCATAGCCGTCGTCATAGGCCGGTTCCGGACGCGGGGCGGGCTCGGGAGCCGGCGCGCGTTCCATGTACAGGTCGCCCTGGGCTTGCGGCGCCTTTTCGGCGGCCGGACGCGGATTGTTCTCGTACTCCTCGACCCACGGATCGACGATCGGCTCCAGCGTACGCTCTTCAGCGACGTGGATAACCGGCTCGGGCTTGGGCTCCGGCGCGCGGGCTACCGCGCCGTAAGCCGGCTGAGCGGGCTGAAAGGTGGGGACGATCGGAGCCTCTTCGACGCGGGCCCGGACCGGCTCGGCGGCGCGAACGGGCTCCGAACGCACCGGCTCGGAAGCGCGCGGGGCGAAGGCCGGGGCCGGGCGACGCGTGTCGAAGGTCGCCGAACCCGAAGAGGGCGGCGCCTTGGCGGCGGCGGTGTCTTCCATGCCGGTCGCCACGACCGACACGCGGATCTTGCCGTCCAGGGCCGGATCGAAGGCGGCGCCGAAGATGATGTTGGCGTCCGAATCCACTTCGCCGGCGATGGCGTTGGCGGCCTCGTCGACTTCCAGCAGGGTCATGTCCATGCCGCCGGTGATGTTCACCAGCACAGCCTTGGCGCCCTTCAGCGAGGTCTCGTCCAGCAGGGGGTTGGCGATGGCGTTCTGGGCCGCCATCAGGGCGCGGTCGTCGCCCGAGGCCTCGCCGGTGCCCATCATCGCCTTGCCCATCTCGGACATGACGGCGCGGACGTCGGCGAAATCGAGGTTGATCAGGCCCGGCAGGATCATCAGGTCGGTGATCGAGCGCACGCCAGAGTGCAGGACCTGATCGGCCATGCCGAAGGCGTCGGCGAAGGTCGTGCGCTCGTTGGCGACGCGGAACAGGTTCTGGTTCGGAATGACGATCAGGGTGTCGACGTAGCGCTGCAGCTCGGCGATGCCGGCCTCGGCCAGACGCATGCGGTGACGGCCTTCAAAGGTGAAGGGCTTGGTCACGACGCCGACGGTCAGGATGCCGCGATCACGGGCGCATTTGGCGATGACGGGGGCCGCGCCGGTGCCGGTGCCGCCGCCCATGCCACAGGTGATGAAGACCATGTGGGCGCCGTCCAGGTGCCCGAAGATTTCCTCGGCGGATTCCTCGGCGGCGTTCATGCCGACTTCGGGGTGCGCGCCGGCGCCCAGTCCCTGGGTGATGGTCTCACCCAGCTGGATGCGGCGGTCGGTCTTGGCGAAGGAGAGGTGTTGCGCGTCGGTGTTGGCGACCACGAACTCGACACCTTCCAGACCGGCGTCGATCATGTTGTTGACGGCATTGCCGCCCGCGCCGCCGACGCCGAACACGACGATCCGGGGCTTCAGTTCCGTAGCTTGCGGACGCACCAGCGAGAGAGACATTTTTCCGACCCTAATTCCGACCCTGCCCTTGCAGTCCCGATGCGAAATCCCCGCCGAATCGCATTGGTTATGAGCGCGTTAAGGAAGCGCCCGAACTGCTTAAGGGAGTGTTACCGGATAGGCTGAGTCGGGTCGGAGGCCACGGAAATCGTTAACCTTGGCCGCAAAATCCCGGCCGCGTCCGCCGCCGCGCAACGAAAAGGGGCGGCCCTCGCGAGCCGCCCCTTCCGTCTTGTGTCGTCTGCTCGTTCTTAGAACGGGCGGTAGTTCAGGCCCACGAAGAAGCGCGTGCCGTAGGGGTCGAAGTTGCTGTACGTCGTCGTGCCCAGGTAGGCGGGCTGTTCGGCGTCGAACGCGTTGACCACACCGAAGCGGATCGACAGGTCGTCCCGGAGGTTCGCACGGACCGTGAAGTCATGGCGGGCGAAGTCGCCGGTGTCGTAGGTGTCATACGGACGAGAGTCCAGGTTGGACATCTGGTCGCGGATGCGAGCGCTGTTCTGGGCCGTCTGCCAGTCCATCGACCAGTTGACGCTCCAGGTGTCGTTCGGAACCCAGGTCAGCGACGAGGTGAAGCGAACGCGCGGGTAGAAGACGCCGGCCGACAGTTCGGTGAAGCTGGCGGCGTTCGCCGGGTCCAGGAACTGCTTCTGCTCGATCAGCCAGAGGCCGCCCAGGCTGTAGTTGAAGCGGCCCAGGTTCCAGCCGAAGGCTTCTTCGGTGTCCAGCGAGTAACGCAGGGTGAAGTCCAGACCACGCGTCTGAAGCGCCGCGTAGTTGATCGAGCTCTGGATGAAGCCGCCGATCGGATCGCCCGAAGCGGCGCCGAGGTAGAACTCACGGCCCGGGGTCGGGTCGTTGCGGAACAGCAGACCGCAGGTTTGCGGGTCCAGGGTCGGTCCGTTGACGCAGAGGTTGGACATCGTCTGGGCGCTGACCGACGCGATAACGTCGGTGATCTCGATTTCATAGTAGTCGAGGATCAGCTGCAGGTTCGGGAACATCCGCGGTTCCAGCGCCACCGAGAAGGTGAAGCTTTCCGATTCTTCCGGACGGAGGTTGGCGTTGCCGCCGCTGACGCCCGCGATACCCGACGAATAGATCGGGTTGAAGTCGTCGGTGTTGGTCGCCGTCGTGCCCGCGAAATCGTAGGCCAGAGCGGTGCCGTTGGCGGCGTTGTACTGGTTCAGCAGCGCCTGGCAGTTGGCAATCCGGTTGGTGCGGATTTCCGTGTTCTGGGCGGCGATGTTCAGCGTCGCGCAGGGATCAACGTAGCCGTTGGCGAAGGTCTGGCTGAAGGGCGAGAAGTTCTCACCCAGGTTCGGCGCGCGGAACGAGGTGTTCAGGCTGGCCTTGAAGGTGATGTCGCGGATCGGGCGATACACGAAGTTCACGCCGTAGACATCGCCGTCGCCGGCGGTGGTGTAGTCGAAGGCGCGGTACGAACCGCTCACTTCGGCGTACTCACCCAGCCAGCTGTCGCGGACCAGCGGCAGCGAAAGTTCGGCGAACCACTCTTCCGACTCGTACTCCGCGCCGAGGAAGTCAGCACCGGTGTTGAGGAACAGCAGACGGTCGCCCGTCGTGGCGCTGCGGCCGACACCTTCGGTGTACTCGCGACGCCATTCGGCGCCGACGGCGACGCCGATCGCGCCGGCGCCCCAGAAGTCCCACAGCTGGCCGGAGATGGCGCCGATGGCCTGCTCCTGCTGGTTGACGTGGCTGACGGTGATCGCCGCATCGACATAGGCCAGGGCGGCTTCGCTCTGGTTGCCGGCGCCGAAGACGTTGAGCGGAACGCACTCGTTCAGGGCGCGCGTGCCTTCAACGCTGTCGGTCAGCAGACCGCCGCGGAAGTAGTCGTCCAGATCGCCGGAGGTGGCCTGGATCAGCTTGGCGCGGCAGACGATCTCGCCCGGACGGCCGTTGACGGCGCCCGCGGTGTCGACCACGGCGTCAGCCGCGAGGGCGAAGCGCTGAACGTCAACGCCACGCTCGACGTTCTCGTTGCGGGCCTCGCCGTTCACATACGACAGATCCCAGTTGATGTTCTTGATGAAGGCCAGCTGGTCGAAGCCGCCGTTCAGGCCGATCACATAGCGCTCGACTTCGCGGTGGTTGTCCTGGGTGCGATCCGGACCGAACATCGAGTGACGGGCCCAGGCGCGAGCCTGCGTCAAGGCCGGCGTGCCGGGCGTGGTCGCGTTGGCGGTGTAGTTGGTGACAGTGTTCGCCTGGATCGCCGCACGGACGTTGGCCGGCAGATAGGCGTTGTCCAGACGCAGGTCGAACTGGCTGGTCGCCCGGATCGGGTTGGTCCAGTTCGCGGCATAGCTGCCGTCGTGCAGGAAGATGTCGAAGAAGGTCGGCTGGCTGATGTCGAAGGTGTCTTCCTCGACGTACTTGTATTCAGCCGTCAGACCGATGTTCTCGGTGATCGCGAAGTTCGCGCCGACCTGATAGCGGGCCGAGGTCGATTCCGGAACGCGGCTGTCCTGACCGAAGCGCGAGGGATTCTCGCCGTCACCGCCGATGTTCAGGGTGCGGTTGGAGCCGACGTTGCCGATGCGCTGGCCGAAGTTGGCGAGGCGGGCGGTGGTGCCTTCGTAGACGTAGGTCTTGAGCGGATCCAGCGAGTAGCAGTTGGCGCTGGTCAGAGCGGTACAGCTGGCCAGCGGCACATCCGGGTCGTTCAGCGGGCTGGGCTGCTGCGAGTTGGCGAGCGTGGTCTGACCCCAACGCGGACGCGACAGGGTGGTCAGGCCGCTGAACACGGCGCTGTCCAGCATGCCGTCGTTCGGGGCGTTGGTCGGGTCGGCGTCGATACCGACCAGGGCGCGCGAGTCACGCAGCCAGTCGATGTCCATCGACTCGACCATGTCGATGTCTTCGTACTCGGCGAAGCCGTACAGGTTCAGACGATCATCCAGCAGGTTGATGCCGCCCAGCACCGAGATACGCTTGTTGGCCTGACCGGCCTGGTTGATCATGCCGTAGTTGGCGTCGATCTCGAGACCCTCGAAGTCACGACGCAGGGTGAAGTTCAGCACGCCCGAGACGGCGTCAGCGCCGTAAACCGACGAGGCGCCGCCGGTGACGATTTCGATGTTCTCGATCAGCAGACGCGGGATCGAGTCGACGTCAACGGCCAGGTTGCCCTGGGCGGCGCCGACGTGACGACGACCGTCGACCAGCACCAGGGTGCGGCCGGTGCCGAGCGAGCGGAGGTTGGCGAACGACAGGCCGCCGTCGTTGAGGTTGGAGCCGGTGGTGTCCGACGGAACCAGCGAGTTCGACAGGGCGGGAATGGTCGCCAGGTAGTCGATGATGGTCGTCTGGCCGGTGGTCTGCAGCTGCTCGCCGGTGACCTGGATCAGCGGGGTCGGCGAGTTGACCGGGTCACGACGGATACGCGAACCGGTGACGACGACGTCGTCGATCTGGGTCGCGGACTGGTCCGCCTGGCCCTGAACGCTCACGCCCGGGAGCTGGCTCTGCGCGAAGGCCGGAGCCGCCAAAGCCATGACCCCGGCCAGGATCGTAGTGCCAAAGAGATACTTGCGCTTGATTAGCATGTGTTGGGCCCCAACCGATAAAGGATGCAAGACGCCGCGCCCCGATTGAAGTCGGGACACTGCTTCGGATTCCACGCTAGCAGCAAAGATGGCCTCCACAAGGGATTGTGGCGGCTTGGCGACCACGGAAGACCCGTGTTGTTACAATCTGGACACAGTCTCGCCATGCAGGCGAGAAAAACGGGCGAACGGAGGCCGGATAACGGCCAAACGCGCGACGTTATCCGGATTTAGCCCGCCAAATGGGGCTTTCAGCGCCTTAAAGGTTGTCGCGCAGCCAGCCCGCGGCGCGCGCCACCAGGCCGCCCGTGTGAGCGCGGGGCGCATCCGCTGCGGTAATCTGACGCGACATGAGTTTCCGCGCCGACACCGCCTCGCGTGGACCGTAGGCGGCGCGCAGCAATACGCCCGCCGCCGAGCAGAAGGCCGGCCCGGAGGCGGCGTCCGCGAGGTGAGGCGCGCGCTGGGGCTTGCCGAGTCGCACGGGGCGATCAAACACCCGCACCGCCATTTCGCAGACGCCGTTCAGCTGGCTGGCGCCGCCGGTCAGCACCAGACCGGCGCCGGGCTCAAGCCCCACGCCCGCGGCGCGCAGCCGGTCGCGCAGAAGTTCCAGCGTCTCCTCGACGCGCGGCGCGATGACGGTCTTCAGCATGGCGCGCGGCACCACGACCGGGCTGGCCGACGGGTCCTCGCCGCGCGGCGGGGCCTCCAGCATCTCGCGATCCTCATTGGCCGAAGCCATGGCCGAGCCGTGCAGGGTCTTGAGTCGCTCGGCGCCCGCGCGCGAGGTCGACAGACCGCGGGCGATGTCCGCCGTGACGTGATCGCCGCCGACATTGAGCGATTCGATGTGCAGCAGGCTGCGCCCGCCCCACACCGCCGCCGAGGTGGCGCCGCCGCCCATATCGATGCAGACGCAGCCGAGGTCCATCTCGTCGTCTTCCAGCGCCGCCAGCGACGACGCCACCGGCGCGGCGACCACGCCCTGCAGATCAAGGTGGGCGAGTTCCAGACAGTGGCTCAGGGCCGTGAAGGCGCTCTCGGCCATCGACACGACCAGCAGATCGAGCCCCAGCGAGTGACCGCGCATGGAGCGGGGATCACGCACGCCGCGCGCGCCGTCCACCGACCAGGCGATCGGCAGCACGTGGATCGGGCGGCGGCTGGGCAGGCGAATCTGGGCCAGCGCCATCGCGATGGTGCGCGCCAGATCGCCGTCGCCGACCGGGTTCTGCCCCAGCGAGACGCGCGACTGCACCCGGTGGCTGGCCATCTGGCCGATCGCCGTGGTCACGACGACGCCCGCGACGGGCGCGCCGGCGGCCCGCTCGGCGCGTTCGACGGCGTGGCCGATGGCCTGCGCGGCCTCATCCATGCTGATGATCCCGCCGCCGCGAATGCCGCGCGACTGCACATGGCCCGCGCCCGCGACCCGGATTGTCCGGTCCGCGTGGCGCACGCCCTCGGGCTTCATGATGAAGCAGCCGACCTTGGACTGACCCAGATCCAGCGCGGCCACCACGGGCGCGCGGCTCGATGCGCCACGACCATCAACAGCCTTGTCCAGACTCCGCCCGGCCATACCCTGCCCTCTCAAGCTTTACCGTTGTCGGACGAGGGCCGGACGGCGACCTCTTCCGGTGTTCTCAGATCAATCCGGGCGAAGCCCAGCTCCA
Source organism: Brevundimonas sp. FG8 (assembly GCF_057808845.1). NCBI lineage: Bacteria > Pseudomonadati > Pseudomonadota > Alphaproteobacteria > Caulobacterales > Caulobacteraceae > Brevundimonas > Brevundimonas sp. FG8. The sequence goes on from NZ_JBMDIU010000007.1 coordinate 111,638, forward strand.
GCAGCCGGCGGCGCTGGTCCATCTCATCCAGCTGGATGAGGGCCGCGTCCTGGTTCAGGGCGGGCAGCTGGATCAGGCTGCCGTCCTTCAGACGCAGGTCCCAGCGGCGCTCGTCCACGCGCACCAGAGCCTCGACGCGGCTCATCAGACGCGGGCGCTGGGCGACCAGCGGGAGGATTTCAGCCGCCGCCTGTTCGGCGCCCACGCCCACCACCAGCGGCAGGCCCGGGTAGCGACCGGCGTCGGCGCCCTGGATGACCCGGCCTTGCCCGTCGATGACCTGATTGCGGCCCGCCACCTGCCAGATCGCCAGCCGGTCGTGTTCCACCACATGTACGATCAGGGTGTTGGGCAGCAGGCGAACCACCCGCGCCGACTTGACCCAGCCCACGCCCTCGACCCGCTGGCGCACGGCGTCCAGATCAATGGAGGTGATCGGCTGACCGGGCGCCAGTTGCACGGCCCGCTGGATCGCGACGGTCGCCTCGGCGCTCTCGCCCTCGATGAACACCTTGTCCAGCTTGAAGCCCATGCCGACGGTCAGGCCGTCGATCCCGCGGCCCACCGAGGCGCCGATCCGGTCAGCCCGCGCACCCGTGGCCAGCACGCCGCCGAGCAGCAGGACGCCCGCCGCGATCGAGATCACCACCGCGCGCGGCGACAGGTCCAGACGGCCGATGGCGGCCACCTTTCCGGGGATGGGCGAAGCATTGCGGGGCGCGCGACCGCGCCCTCCGTTCCGGGGCGCCGCGCCGCGTTTTGCGGTCTGGCCTGAACTCTGTCGCCGACCGCCGCGAACTACCGCGGGCATGAGGCGTCCTCCACCATCCACCGGACAAGGTCTTTGTATTCCAACCCGCAATAGGCGGCCTGCTCGGGAACGAGGGAGGTCGGCGTCATGCCGGGCTGGGTGTTGACCTCCAACAGGACCAGATCGTCCTTAACATCGTCATAACGGAAGTCGGATCGGCTAACGCCCCGGCAACCAAGCGCCTTGTGCGCCAGCTCGGCCTCGCGCAGCGCGCGCTCGAAAACGGCGGGCGGCAGGTCGGCCGGAAGCTTGTGGACAGATCCGCCCGGAGCGTACTTGGCCTCATAGTCATAGAAGCCCTTCACCGGCGTGATGTCGGTCACGGTCAGGGCGCGCGGGCCGGCGGCCTCGCCGATCACGGTGACGCACAGCTCCTTGCCGGCGATATAGGGCTCGACCATCACCTCCTCGCCATAGGTCCAGTCGGGCGCGCCGACCTCGGTCTGCGGACCGTTGGCGCCTTCCGGCACCAGATAGACCCCGACTGACGACCCCTCGGCGTTCGGCTTGATCACATACGGGGGCGGGATGACGTGACGGCTGGCCACCTCACGCCGGTCGAACAGCCCGCCACCCGGCACCACCACGCCCGCGGCGCGCAGGACGGACTTGGTCTTGTCCTTGTCCATCGTCAGGGCCGAGGCCAGCAGACCGGAGTGGGTGTAGGGAATCTGCAGGGTCTCGAGGATGCCCTGCACGCAGCCGTCCTCGCCCCATTCGCCGTGCAGGGCGTTCAGCACCACGTCGGGCTTCAGCTCGGTCAGCACCTGGGCCAGGTCACGGCCCGCATCCACACGGCTGACCTTGGCCACCTGCCCTTCAAGCGCGTCGGCGCAGCCCTTGCCGGAACTCAGCGACACCTCGCGCTCGGACGACAGCCCGCCCATCAGGACGGCGACATGAAGCTCTGCGAGGGGACGGGTCATGATCGGCTCCGGAACGCTAAACGCATGACGCGAACGTCCTTAACAGCCTGTCAACTTAACCCACGATCTCGCTGTTCTTCGGGGATGCCCTTCAGGAGGCCGTAGGGTCGACCGAATAGATGTAGACGCCGGTGCACGGGAAGCGGGCCTCGGCCGTGTATTCGACGGGGCGCAAGCCCCCCGGAATCCGGCCCGCGGGAACGATGTCATCGCGCATCGTCATGTCCGGCATCATCCGTCCCGAGAGGTCGAAGGAGCCGAGATACAGCGCCTCTCCCGCCCGCGCGTCGAAGGCCATCGTCCCCTGGCAGAAGCTCCAGGCCATGTCGGTGCGGGCCATTCCCGTCAGACGCCAGCGGCCCGGCGGCAGGCGGTAGGCATAGACACCGACACGTGGCCGTCCGCGCTCGACCGTCCTGTCATTGAGGGAGGGCGCGAACAGGTTCGAACGTTGATCAATCCACGCCGGAGTGGAGGCATCCGGCCCGAGCCGCTCGAAGACCAGAATATCGGCGCTGAAGCGGATATCGCCAGTCATCCGAATGAACACCAGCGCGCTGTCATCCGTGACGCGGATATCCCGCGGTCGCAGCGGGTCCAGCGGCAGGGCGTCGAGCGAGGGGCGTGGCAGGTCCGGGATCGGCGGCCAGCTGATCAGGCCCCGACTGGCGGTCATCCCGCCCTCCAGACTCAGGGATACGCCCTCGACGAATTCGGCTCCGGAGAAGCGGTCACTGGCGCCGTTCATGGCGTCATTGGTGAACCAGCGCGTCATCGTCCCGATGGGCCGTTCCGCGCCGACCATCCGGGCCAGCGCCATACGCAGGCTATCACGTTCACGGAGCAGAGGGAGCAGCGGAGCCGCCTCCGCTTCGCTCAGACTCATGATGGTCCACCGATTGGCGACCATGCAGTTCTCTATATTAACCCGACGCCCCGCGCGATTGCGGCGAAGGTCGTAGCCCACGCCCGCGATGCCCAGCGCCGGGTTGATCAGGACAAGGGCGTTGCCGCCGCTGGCCGGCTGGGCCGTTCTTTGGGCATCGGCGACACACTGGGCCAATTGGGTGTCGTGATCCTCAAGGCTGGCGCCGGCCTTGTGGTAGTAGGCCGCGCCCGGCGTGGTCCGGGTCATCACGAATTGCGCCGCCGCCGGTTGGGCGACGAGCAGCGCCACGGCGCCGACAACGGCGCTGAACAGGAATTTCATGGGAGCCCCCTCCGAGAGTCCCACGGCATAGCTGGCCGCCGTCAGAGGCGCAACGCGTTCAGCCCTTGCGGCCGATCCGCTTGATCTCCCAGTCCAGCTGGATGCCCGTCTTCGCCTTCACGTCGGCGCGGACGGCCTCGCCCAGCCCCTCGATGTCGGCGGCGGTCGCCTCGCCGGGGTTGATCATGAAGTTGGAGTGAAGCTCGCTGAACATGGCCCCGCCGCCGTTCACGGCGTGCAGCTTGCCGCGCCAGCCCGCCTCGTCGACCAGCTTCCACGAGGAATGGCCCTCGGGGTTCTTGAAGGTCGAGCCGCCCGTCTTTTCGCGGATCGGCTGGGTGGTCTCGCGACGGCTGGTGATCTCGTTGATCTTCGCCGTGACCGTCTCCGGATCGGCGGGCGTCCCGCGATAGACGGCCTCGACCCAGATGATCTCGTTCTCGGGCACGACGGAGTGACGATAGGTGTAGCCGAAGTCGGCCAGCGCATAGTCCACCCGCTCGCCCGACCGCGTCAGCCCCCAGGCCGAGACCAGCACGTCCTTCGTCTCGGAGCCGTAACAGCCCGCGTTCATGGTCAGGGCGCCGCCGATGGTGCCCGGAATGCCCGCATAGAACTCCAGCCCGCCGATGCCCGCCTTCGCGGACGCCTTGGCGACCATGCTGTCCAACGCGCCCGCGCCGGTCGTGATCGTATCGCCCTCGGTCGTGATCTGGGCCCACGGACGCCCCGCCAGCCGGATCACCACGCCCTCGACCCCGCCGTCACGCACGATGACGTTGGAACCGACGCCGAGCACGGTTACGGGCACAGCCGGGTCCAGCGCCTTCAGGAAGTCGGCCAGATCCTCGGCGTCCGCCGGGATGAACAGCGCGTCCGCCGCCCCGCCCACCCGGAACCAGGTGTACGGCCCCAACGGCTCGTTCAGCAGCAGCTTGCCGCGGACTTCGGGGTACTGGCTCACGACAGCGCCTCCAGCTGCGCCGGCAGGGCGTAGGCCCAGCTGGTGATGTCGCCGGCGCCCAGCAGGACGACCAGATCGCCCGGCTTGGCCTCTTCCTTGATCGCGCGCGGCAGGACGGCGGCGTTTTCCAGCGGCTGGACGTGGCGGTGGCCGAAGCGGCGGATGCCGTCGACCAGCGCATGCTTGTCCACGCCCTCGATGGGGCTTTCGCCCGCCGGATAGACGTCAGCCACGATCACGGCATCGGCGTCCGAGAAGCAGGTGGAGAACTCCTCCATCAGGTCGCGCAGGCGGGTGTAGCGGTGCGGCTGGACCACGGCGATGACGCGGCCGCCCCCCTCGCCTGTCTGGGCCACCTGACGGGCAGCCTTCAGCACGGCGGCGATCTCGACCGGATGGTGGCCGTAGTCGTCGACCACGCGCACGCCGCCCACCACGCCCGTGGTGGTGAAGCGGCGCTTCACCCCGCCGAACCCCGCCAGACCGGCCTTGATCGCCTCGTCCGACACGTCCAGCTCGCGCGCCACGGCGATGGCGGCGAGCGCGTTGGAGACGTTGTGCCAACCGGCCATCGGCAGGTGCAGGCCCTCGATGCGGACAGGCTCGTCCAGCATGGCCAGACCCTGCTGCTGGATCACCACGTCGAAGCGGCAACCGTCCGGCCCCATCTGGCAGTTGTCCGCGCGGACCATGGCCTGCGGATTTACGCCATAGGTGACCAGACGGCGGTTATCGATGGAGGCCACAAGACGCTGGACCTCGGGGTGGTCCAGACAGACCGCCGCGAAGCCGTAGAAGGGGATGTTCTCGACGAAGTCCACGAACGCCTTCCGGACGCCGTCGAAGTCGCCGTAGTGATCCAGATGCTCGGGGTCGATGTTGGTGACGATGGCCACCGTCGACTTCAGGCGCAGGAAGCTGCCGTCGCTCTCGTCGGCCTCGACCACGATCCAGTCGCCGTCGCCGACCTTGGCGTTGGTACCGTAGGCGTTGATGATCCCGCCGTTGACTACGGTCGGGTCCAGACCGGCGGCGTCCAGCAGGGCCGCGACCATCGAGGTCGTCGTCGTCTTGCCGTGGGTGCCGCCCACCGCGATCGAGAACTGCAGCCGCATCAGCTCGGCCAGCATCTCGGCCCGGCGGACCAGCGGGATGCGGCGCTCGCGGGCGGCCATCATCTCGGGGTTAGAGGCTTTCACCGCGGTCGAATAGACCACCGCCGAAACGCCCTCGCCCACATGGGCGGCGTCGTGGCCGATGAAGATCTTCGCGCCCAGCTTCTCCAGCCGCTCGGTATTGGCCGACGCCTTGGCGTCCGAGCCCTGCACCGAATAGCCGATCTTGAGCATGATCTCGGCGATGCCGCTCATGCCGATGCCGCCGATGCCGACGAAGTGGACGGGACCGAGGTCAAACGGAACGGGGCGAAGGCGAGCGATCATGCCAGCGGGTTAGCAGGGCTTATGAGGCAAGGGTAGAGGGCGTTGATCCTTCTCCCCTTGCGGGAGAAGGTGGCCCGCGAAGCGGGTCGGATGAGGGGTCGCACCGGCGGATGGATTTAGTCCGTGGCGAGGTTCGTTCGTGTCGCCTGCAGGATTGTGGCGATGACCTCCCGGCTTCGGCTCTCGATCATCTGGTTGGAAAAGCGCAGCACCCGGAAGTTCTGAGATGTCAGCCATGCGTCGCGAATGGCGTCATGATCGCCCCGCTCCTCGTGCAATGGGCCATCCGCCTCAACAATCAGCCTGTGCCGAAGGCAGACGAAGTCGGCGATGTAGCGGCCGATTACGACCTGTCGTCTGAACTTCAGGCCTTCCAGCCTGCGGTCCCGCAAAAGCTTCCAGAGGCGAGCTTCAAAAACTGCGGGCTCCCGCCGCATGGCGTTGGCGCGTCTACGAAGCCAATCGTCCGACATCGCCGCGACCCCTCATCCGTCAGCCCTTCGGGCTGCCACCTTCTCCCGCAAGGGATGACGGGTTCATGCTAACTCTCTGGCAAATATCGATTTTATCTGCTAACATCTTCTGCACAGCCCCTGCACATTGACGACAAATCAAGGACTTATGCCGCCGATCTGCACGGAACCTGCACAGAGGTAGGTCGCAATGACGTTCATCGCGGACAAGGAAGAGCTTAAGACCGGCTTGGTCATATTTCGCCGGACCGACGTCAGCCACCGCAACTACTACTGCCGCGTGAAGCTTCCCAAAGTGGACCGGTACAAGACCGTCTCGTTGAAAACGTCCGACATAACTCGGGCTCGGGATCTGGCGTTCGACTACGACGCTGACATCCGATTCCGTCTGAAGCACGACGTGCCAGTCTTCAATCGGCCATTCGCCGAAGTGGCCAAGGAGTACGTGGCACTTCAGGCTCGACGCGCGACCGCTGGGGAGATCGCACCCCTTCGCGTTAAAAAGATCGAGTCAATAATCAGGGCTCAACTAAACCCTTATGTCGGAACGACGCAGGTTCATCTGATCGGGCATGACCGCTGGGACAGCTATCCAGCCTGGCGCCGAAATATGGGCGAAGGCCGCATCCCGCGCGACGGTCAGACGCGCGAACTCACTGACGACGAGAAAGCGGCTCAGGCAAGCGCAGTCGATGCCCTTACCAAAGTCGTGCGCAATCGCCGCCCGAAGCCAGCCCAAGAGCGGGCTGATCAACGGAAAAAGGAAAAGGTCCGTTGGGTATTCGTAAGTGATGCGACCATCGCCACGGAGATGTCGGTGTTCAGCGGAATCATGAACTTCGCTGCGGACAAACACTACATCCCCGCAACAAATCGATTTGGAGGCAGGCCCAAGCTCAAGACCGAGCGGAGGGACGAGTTCACGCTAGAAGAATACCGGAAACTTCATACGGTCGGCCGCGCTTGGGTGAAGAAAGCCAAACATGGCACAAGCCGATGGTACCGCGAGGTTGCGTACGTTTTCGTGCTCATAATGTGCAACACGGGCATGCGACCGCCCGAGGCCAAAAACCTTCGCTGGCGCGACATCACCGTCGCTAAAGACAAGGAGGGCCGGGATGTGGTGGTCATCTATGTGCGCGGTAAAGGCAAGGAGCGGAAGCTTGTCGCGCCGGCCAGCGTCGGTGAATATCTCGAACGTATCCGGAAAATCGGCAAAGCCATCAAACCCGATGACCGGGTTTTCACAACGCATTTGGGGGAGGCCAACAAGTCTCTCTACGCATCGTTGATCGAAGGCCTGCTCGATGCTGCGGAACTGCGCGAAGGTCCGTCTGGCACGCTGCGTTCGACCTACTCATTCAGGCACACCTACGCCACGCTTCGCCTGAGCGAGGGCATCGATGTCTATTTGCTGGCGGAGCAGATGGGCACATCCGTGAAAATGATCGAAGACCACTACGGGCATGTGAATACGATCAAACACGCTGACCGTCTGTTGCAGGGGATGGGTAGCTGGGAACCGGTCGAGGTCAGTGCCGATCAGCCTGCCGGAAAGACCAAGACGGAAGCTCAGGCAAATGCTTCCAAAGCCGCCGCCACGCGCGGAAAGGCGGCGCGGCCCGCGCAACCTCGCCGTCCTCGCGTTTAAGCTCTGCGCAACAGGCAGCGCAGAGCCAAGATACCGCGTGCAGCCTGCACATCTTAGCGGGATCGCACTTAAGTCAGCATTGTCGGTCGAGTTCGAGCGCCATCACGCTTGCATTCAAAAATCAAATTCATCGCCAGCTAGCCAACCAACAGAGAGAGCCTGCGCTTTCACAGCAGCCCGATGTTCCGACTAGACGACTAAAGTTAGGCTCATTTTCCAATCGGAGAGGAGTGCCGGTTTCCCCAGCCACCCGGACCACCTCTCAGATCTCAACGCTGCCTGGCCACTTCTGATTCAAACCGGAAACCGAGAGAGTCCGTTCAGTAGCTCACCAAGCAGCATTTCTTGTGCTTCTTGCCGCTGCCGCAAGCACAAGGATCATTTCGGCCGACCTTTCGAGCAACCTGCCGTTCTATGGCGTTCCACGGCACCTGCGGGCGAACCGTCCACTGCTTCACCAATTCTTCCATCTCCGCGTCGAATGCCCATGGTTCGCGTGATCCGATACCGGCCAGGATGTCGAGAGTGGCGGGGTGAATGAGAAGACCATGCCAGCGGTCGGCTTCGCTGGCGTACTTGCGGAGTTGGCAAGCCGATCTGGCGGAAGGACGACGAACACGGTTGTCAGTTGGCTTTGTAGGTCGCTCAGCTTGAAGTCCGACTGGCTCAGCGTCTTGGTCATTCGGGGGCTGTCGAGAAAATGAGTGTGCCGCTGGGCGGCCGACAACACCCCTGCGGCCTCACGATCGCTCTTGGACAAATGACGGTTCGCCGAGCGTGACATCACGTGTCGCCAAGTCCTTCGCGATGCGTTGCAGCGTTGCGAGGACCACGGGTTCTTCGTGCGTTAGTTCAAACTTGCCGCGTTGAACGCTGATGCCCACGCGGTTGCGAAAGGCTTCGGCCGACAGCAGTCGGTTCAAAGTTGATCGCGGAATCTTTCGACGGCTCGGCAGAAGCCCCGCCTCAGCAAGGCGTTTCTCGATTTCGTCCGCAACGTTCAGACCAGTGCTCTTACCCGTCCGCTGGACGAAGTTTTCCTTCATCCGGTCGTCCCAAGTGCTCTGGCCGATCCCGCTCTGCGCACCGGTGTGACGCCGGAACAAAATGTCGTCGATTCGGTCGCGGTCGCCCTCAACTTGGCAGACGACTGTCTTGGGGAATGTACCCGGCCAAGCGGCGCGTTGGTCGGTGTAAAACTGCTGGAGTTCGACCGTCGGTGCGCGTCGCGGATCGTCCAGAAGTTTAAGGCAGGTGATGCGGCGGTTCCCATCGAACACGATGTATTTGTCGCCCTCAGGGGCCACGAGAGGCGGCTCGTAGATCTCACCTGTGCTCACCAGATCCTTGGTGAGATTACGCATGTGTTGTTCGCGGTTGTTGAACAGCCACGCGATGGCGGCGGTTTCGTTTTCGAGTTCACCATGCCGGTCGTTGGCCCGGTTCACGAGGAGATCAGCAATGGCGATTGCGCGGTAAGACATGCCACCACTTTAGCTTGAGCATAAGCGGTCGTGCAACGCGGTTCGATATGCAGATGCTGACTGTCTTCTAGGGCAGCAGCCTGCTCACGGCTTCGGGGAGTGAACGTCTGGCACGGACCCGCCCGCGTTCAACCCAACTCCCTTCCTCCGCGCTGCGCGCTCCGTGCAGGTCCGTTCCCCTGCGGGGCGCTGCGCGGGGTTTGATCGCGGCCTTATTGGTCCGCGCCGGCCTCTCCCCATGAAGCCGCGGAATGGTCCGCGGCACCCAGAAGGAGTCCGCCATGACCAATCAATCGCTTCCTCTCGGCCGCAAGCCGACACATCGCCTTTTCCGTGTCGTCGGCGACGGTGAAAATTCGATCTGGACCCCCATCGGCGCAGCTTGGCCGAACAAGGACGGCCATGGTTTCAGCATCAACTGCGAAGCCATGCCGCTCTCCGGCCGCATCGTGATGCGCGCCATCATCGAACGCTCGGCAGTCGCCTGATGGCGGCCGAGCGCAGCATCGAGATTCACGCCCTGCATTGGCGGGGCGTGGACATCGAGATCACCTTTGAGCGCGACTGGCTCAGCATCGCGCGCGATCGTGATCTGGCGGCTTCGCACCTGACTGTCACAGCCCTTCAGCCGAAGCGGGCTCGCCTGCCGATCACCGAGACCGGATACCGCTCGCACTTCCTCCACTTCGAGGAAATCGACCAGGCTGGCGGGCCAGTTGCCTATGTTGAAGCTTGGCTTGATCGCTTCGCGAAATCGCGCGAGTGGATCGATCTTGAACACGCTAGCCGCCAGTATTTGCTGATATGACAAAATGGGACTGTGCAGAAACATCTGCACAGTTCCTGCACAGATGGTATCTATTTTTAAAACGCATTAAGTATCAGCTTCTTAGTGATCCCCCATCTCCCGCAAGGGGAGAAGGACGCTAATCCTCCGACACGAAGTCCTGCGCGAACTCCGGCGAGTCTTCCTCGCCCGGCAGCAGGGGCGTTTCGTCGTCGCCGTCGCCCGAGCGGGTCGGGTCGGGCACCTCGAAGCCGACGGGGATGGAGAGGTCCAGCAGGCCGGCGGCCTTCATCTCCTGCACGCCCGGCAGGTCGTAGAGGCTGGCGAGGCTGAAGTGCTCCAGGAACTTGTCGGCCGTCGCATAGGTGACCGGGCGGCCCGGCGTGCGGCGACGGCCCTTCAGCTTCACGAACCCCATCTCCAGCAGCAGGTCCAGCGTTCCCTTGGACAGGGAGACGCCGCGCACGCTCTCGATCTCGGCGCGGGTGCAGGGCTGGTGGTAGGCGATGATGGCCAGGGTCTCGAGCGCGGCCTTCGACAGGCGACGCGGCTCCTCGCGCTCCTCGGTCATCATGAAGGACAGGTCGGCGGCGGTGCGGAAACGCCAGCGGTCGGCCACGCACTCCAGCTCCACGCCCCGGTTCTGATACCGGTCGCGCAGGGCCGAGATGGCCCCGCCCACATCCGCGCCCTCGGGCAGACGACGCGCGATCTCGGCCGCCGACAGCGGACCGGCGGCGGCGAACAGCAGCGCCTCGACGCGGCGCTCGATCTCCAGATCGTCAGGGGCGAATTGAATGCTCATCAGATCAGTTCGGGGTCAGTTCCAGCGGCAGTCCCCTGCCCCGGCGCTTGAGGTAGATTTCGGCGAAGGCCTCGGCCTGTTTCACGTCCATGGCTCCCTCCTTCACCAGCTCCAGACTGGCTGAAAGGGTGGACGCCGTATAGCTGGCCTGCGACGGCCCTTCCTCGTCGTCGTACTTCTCGGGCGCGACCCGGTGGAGCGGGGTCCAGTCCTCCATGCGCGGCAGGATTTCGCGCAGCCAGTCGCGCGCGGCCTCCAGCTGGAAGGCCTCGACCCGCTGGCCGGGATTGTAGCGCCGCAGTTCCTCGCGGCGCCGCTGGGTCACATAGGCGGCCATCAGCTCGTACAGGCTGGCGTCGATGCGGTCGGACGGAATGATGACGGTGGCTTCCGGATCGCCACGCGTGAAGACGTCGCGCTTCAGCTGGGGCCGCGACTGGATCGCCTCCACCGCCCGGCGCATGGCCTCCAGCTTCTGCAGCCGGAAGGCCAGGGCCGCCGCCATTTCCTCGGCCGGGACTTCGTCCGCCTTGCCCTTCTCGTTGCGGGGCAGCAGCAGGCGCGACTTCAGATAGGCGAGCCAGGACGCCATCACGAGATAGTCCGCCGCGAGGGCGAAGTTCCGGCGGCGCGCCTCGTGGACGAAGGCCAGATACTGCTCGGCCAGCCGGGTGATGGACAGCTTCAGCAGGTCCACCTTCTGCGTCCGCGCCAGCGCCAGCAGGACGTGCAGCGGCCCTTCATAGCCCTCCAGATCGACCACGAAGGCGTCGCGGGTGTCGACCTGTTCGGCCGCCGCGAAGTCGAGGTTTGGCTGGAACGCATCGGTCATGTCCTTGACCTGCCGAGCTGCGCGCTGCTTGTGGTCATGGCTACGCCTCCGCCACATCCGGCCCCTTGGCCGCATCCAGCCGCCCCGCCAGCATCGCATCGAAGCGGTCGCGGGCCTCGCGGTAGTCCAGCGGCTCGGGCGTATGGACGATCCGGGCCAGCGCCGCATCGGCGCGGCGCTTGGCCCCGCCCTTCAGCTTGCCGGTCCCCTCTGCCACCTGACGCATCTCGTCCAGCACCCCGTTCCAGTGGATCACCAGATCGCACCCGGCCTTCAGCGACTTCTGCGCCCGCTCGGTCAGGTCGCCTGACAGGGCGTTCATGACCAGATCGTCAGACAGCAGCAGGCCGTTGAAGCCCAGCCGCTCGCGGATCATCCGGATGGCCTTCTTGGACTGGGTCGCCGGATGCTTCCGGTCGATGGCGGTGAAGATGATGTGGGCCGTCATGCCGATGGGCATGTCGGACAGGGCCTTGAAGGGCGCGAAGTCCCAGGCGTCCAGCGTCTCCAGGTCGGCGTGGACCGTCGGCAGTTCCTTGTGGGTATCGGCGAAGGCGCGGCCGTGGCCGGGCATGTGCTTGATGACCGGCAGGACGCCGCCCGCCAGAAGCCCTTCCGCCGCCGCGCGGCCTAATTGGGCCACCAGCGCCGGCTCGCGGGCATAGGCGCGGTCGCCGATGATGTCGTGGGCGCCCGGCACCGGCACATCCAGCACCGGCGCGCAGTCGATGTTGATGCCGACAGCCTTCAGTTCATGGGCCATCAGGCGCGCGCCGAGACGGGCCAGCTCACGCGCCGCCAGCGGATCGTTGGTCGCCTTCAGATAGGCGTCGCCCGGCGGGTACTTCGGCCAGTGCGGCGGCCCCATCCGCTGGACCCGCCCGCCCTCCTGATCGATCAGGATCGGAGTATTGGCGTCCCCGCCGATGCAGTCGCGCAGCTCGTCGGTGAGGGCGCGCAGCTGATCGGGGCTGTCCACGTTGCGGCGGAACAGGATGAAGCCCCACGGCCGGGCGTCGGAGAAGAAGGCCTTCTCCTCCGCCGTCAGTCGATGGCCGCCACAGCCGTAGATCGCCGCCGAGGTCACGGGCGATCAGCGCACGATGCAGTCGCCGCCCGCCGACTTGATGGCGGTGCACAGGCCGGTGGCCTGTTCACGGCTCAGGCCGGTGACGGTGGTGCGGTACAGGGTCGAGCCCGAGGACGAGGTCACTTCCTGCACCCGGCGGCTGCCGCCACGGGTCAGCGAGGGATAGCGGCCCACGATCTGGTTGTACTGGCTTTCGGCGATGGCCGGGGTCGAGAAGGCGCCGATCTGGACGCCCGAGGTTCCACCGGCGGCGGGCGGCGGCGCGGCGGGTTCGGCCTTGGCCGGAGGCAGGGCCGGACGCACGGGCGGCGGGGCCGCTTCAGGCTGCGGCTGCGGACGCGGCTGGACGGTCTCCGGCGGCGGCACGAAGGTCGGCGGCGTGGTCGTGGGCTCACCGGCGGAATAGACGTCGATGCCCGCTTCCGGATCGACCGGCTGGGCGTCGACCGGCGGCTCGACCTTGATGTCGCCGACCGGCGTGCCGACAGCGGGCGGGGCCTTGTCGGGGCTGGCCGACTCCCACGGCTTCATGACCAGCACAGCGACGATGATCGCCAGCAGGACCACGACGCTGATGATCAGGGTCAGGGGCGGCGCCTTGCCGCCGCCACCGCCGGCCGGACCGCCCGGGCCACGGCGCGGATCATAGCCGGCGCGGTCGAACGGCAGATCATCCTCGGTCGGAGGCGTGTAGGCGCCGCGGTCGCGACCCGGGTTCGGACGATAGGGATCTTCGTGGGACATGACCGCGCCTCAGGACTTTTCGCCGCCCGCGAATCGCCCGCGTCGGCCCGATAGCTTACCCGTCCCAGCGAGGCTTACGAATCACAGATCCAGCGCGAGGTCGAGGCTGAACAGCTTCCTGTGTTCCTCGATGGCGTAACGGTCCGTCATTCCGGCGATGTAGTCGCAGACCGCGCGGGCGCGCTTCACGTCGTCGCCGTCGCGGGCGGGCTTCGACCATTCCGGCGGCATGGTCTCGGGTTCGGTCATGAACAGCTGGAACATCTCGGCCAGAATACGCCGCGCCTGACTGCGGGTCCGGTTGACCCGATAGTGGCGGTACATCCGCTCGAACAGGAACTTCCTCAGCACCCCGAGATCCGCCAGCATGGCCGGCGAGAAGGCGACCAGCGTCCGCGAGGCGGTGCGCACATCCTCGGTCGAGCGGATATTGTCGGCCTCCAGCCGCCGCCCGGTTTCGGCCAGCACGTCCTCGACCATGACGCCGATCATCCGGCGCACGGCCTCGATCCGCACCATACGCTCGTCGATGTCCGGCCAGTCAGCACGAACGCCGTGCAGCACCGGACCGATCAGGGGCACGTCCATCAGGTCGGCCAGCGAGAACAGGCCCGCCTGCACCCCGTCATCAACGTCGTGGTTATTGTAGGCGATGTCATCGGCGATGGCGGCGGCCTGCGCCTCCAGCGAGGCGAAGCTGTCCAGCCGCAGGTCCCAGCCGGGCGCATACTCGGCGATGGCCTTCCAGGCGGGCTCGTCCAGCCGGTGGCTGACGGGGCCGTTGTGTTTGACGACGCCCTCGACCGTCTCCCAGCTCAGGTTGAGGCCGTCGAACTGCGGATAGCGGCTCTCCAGCTTGGTCACGACGCGGAAGGTCTGGACGTTGTGGTCGAACCCGCCCCAGTCCGACATGCAGGCCTGCAGCTCATCCTCGCCCGCGTGGCCGAAGGGCGGATGGCCCAGATCGTGGGCCAGCGCCACCGTCTCGGCCAGGTCGGTGTCCAGCCGCAGGGCGTGGGCCAGAGAGCGGGCGATCTGCGCCACCTCGAGGCTGTGCGTCAGGCGGGTGCGATAGTGGTCGCCCTCATGCGCCACGAAGACCTGGGTCTTCTCCTTCAGTCGCCGGAAGGCCGTCGCGTGGATGATCCGGTCGCGGTCGCGGGCGAAGGCGTTTCGGGTGCGGCTGATGGGCTCGGGCGACAGCCGGCCGCGGCTGTGCTCGGGATATTCGGCGTAGGGCGCGCGGTCAGGGATCAAGTTGAACTGCTCATTCGCGAGGACGGGCCTTTGCGAACGCCCGTGCGCGCCTCATATAGGCCCTTGTGAGCACCGTCCAATCCAGCCCCGCCTTCACGATCTCCGCCCCGACCGGCGGGCATGGTCTGACGCTGTCCGAGAGCGCCGCCCGGCGACTGGCGAAACTGGGCGAGATCGAGGGGCGTCCCGTGCTGCTGCGCGTGGCCGTGGACGGCGGCGGCTGCTCGGGCTTCCAGTACCGGTTCGAGCTGATCGAGGCGGGCGAGCCCGACGACATCCGCATCGAGGCCGACGGTCAGGTCGCCGTGATCGACACCGTCTCCCTGCCCTTCCTCAAGGGTTCGGAGATCGCCTTCGTCGATGAGCTGGCGGGGGCGCAGTTCGTCGTCAGGAACCCGAACGCCGCCTCAAGCTGTGGTTGTGGCGTCAGCTTCTCGATCTGATTCAACGCCCTGCGACGGATTACCGCGTTACGTGATTTACCGTAAACGCCTGTGAACCAGACGCTCAGCCTTGCCATGCTTCACGGGATCCAGGCGCCCCTCCGTGGGTCCGTTTCGAGGTCCGACATGAAGCTCAAAGCTCTCTCGCTGTCCGCCAAGACGGCCCTGATGGTCATCGCCGCACTGGGTCTGCTGACCTGTGCGCTGGTCGGCGTCGCCGCGGTGCTGCTGACGATGGACGCCACCGAGAGCGCGGCCGAGCGGCAGGAGACCAACATGCGCGTCGCCTGGGAGGTGCTGGGCGACTACGGCGACGGCTTCAGCGTTCAGGGCGACACCCTGATGGCGGGCGAGACGCCGTTGAACGGCTTCACCGAGCCGGTGGACCGGATCAAGACCCTGGTCGGCGGCACCGCGACGGTCTTCATGGGCGACATGCGGGTGACCACCAACGTCATCAAGGAAGACGGCGAGCGGGCCGTGGGCACGCGGCTGAAGGCCGGCCCCGTGCACGACGTCGTCCTGCGCGACGGCAAGACCTATCGCGGGACCGCCGACATCCTGGGCAAGCCCTATTTCGTGGCCTACGACCCGATCAAGAACGCGGCGGGCCAGACCATCGGCGTGTTGTATGTCGGCGTGCCCAAGGCCGACTTCATGGCCCACGTCCATCAGGCGATCATCGCCATGGTCATCGGCGGGGTGGTCGTGGCCCTGCTGGTGCTGGGCGGCGCCCTGCTGATGTCGCGCAGGATGTTCTCGCCGCTGCGGGCCCTTTGCGACCGGATGGAGCGCCTGCGTCAGGGCGACACCGCCTTCGAGGCGCCCTGGGCGTCGCGCGGCGACGACATCGGCCAGATCGCCCGCGCCGTTCTGGCCTTCCGCGACGCCGCCATCCGCCAGCGGGAGGTCGAGGGCGAGGCCGAAGGCATGCGCGAGACCGCCCGCCAGTCCCGCATCGCCTCCGAAGCCGAGCGCGCCCGTCTGGCCGAGGAAGACGCCGTGGTCGTCGACGCTCTGGGCAAGGGCCTGTCGGCGCTGGCGCAGGGCGACCTCACCCACCGCATCGAGGCGACCTTCGCCGAACGCAGCCGCCAGCTGAAGGACGACTACAACGCCGCCATGGACGCCCTGTCGGAGACGATGGGCGAGATCATCGTCCTGACCGGCGCCATGCGCTCGGGCACCGCGGAGGTCAGCAACGCCACCGACGACCTGTCGCGCCGCACCGAGCGTCAGGCCGCCGCGCTGGAGGAGACCGCCGCCGCGCTGGACCAGATCACCGTCACCGTGAAGAAGACCGCCCAGGGTGCCCGCGCCGCCGCCGACATCACCGACGAGGCCCAGAAGGGCGGCGTCGAGCGCGAGCGGATCATCGCTGACACCACCGCCGCCATGGAGCAGATCGAGAGCACCTCGGGCCGGATCGGCGAGATCATCGGCGTCATCGACGAGATCGCCTTCCAGACCAACCTGCTGGCCCTGAACGCCGGGGTCGAGGCCGCCCGCGCCGGTGAAGCCGGCCGCGGCTTCGCGGTGGTCGCCTCGGAAGTGCGGGCGCTGGCCCAGCGCTCGGCGGACGCCGCCAAGGAGATCAAGGAGCTGATCGCCGCCTCCAGCGCCAGCGTCGGCGAAGGCGCGCGTCTGGTCTCGCAGACGGGCGGCGCCCTGACCGCCCTGATCGGGCAGGTGGCGAAGATCAACGCGCTGGCCGGCGAGATCGCCGCCTCGGCCAATGAACAGGCCGTCGGGCTGGTCGAGGTCAACACCGCCGTCAACCAGATGGACCAGACCACCCAGCAAAACGCCGCCATGGTCGAACAGACCACCGCCGCCAATCAGGCCCTGAGCCAGGAGGCCGAACAACTGGCCGCGCTGATGCAGCGCTTCCGGATCACAGGGAGCGGTTCGCAGACGATGGCGCGGGCGGCCTAGTCCCGCACCAGCCCGCCGTCGACCACGAGGTTCTGCCCCGTCACAGCCCGGCTCCAGGGCGAGGCGAAGAACAGGACCGCGTCGGCGAACTCCTCCGGCGTCGTGACCGCGCGCAACGGGGTCATGCCGGCGATCAGGTCGAAGACGGCGTCCGGGGTGGCCTTGCTGGCGTCGGTGGTCCGCAGCAGGCCGCCCGAGACCATGTTGACCGTGATGCCTTGCGGGCCGAGGTCGCCCGCCGCCGTGCGGGTCAGGCTGAGCAGGGCGGCCTTGGCGGCGGTGTAGTCGTGGTAGGGCACCACCGGGTTCTGGAACAGGTTGGTGCCGATGTTGATGACCCGGCCGAAGCCGTTGGCGGCCATGCCCGGCGCCGTGGCCTGAATGACGTTCAGGGCGCCGCGCACGACGGTGGCGAACTGATCCTCGATCTCGGACCACTCGATGTCGTTCAGCTTGGACCGGGCCTCGCCGTTGAAGCTGTAGTCCAGCGCATTGTTGACCACGGTGGTGACCGGCGCGCCGAACACATCCTCGGCCAGGGCCACCATCTCGTGCACCGCCTCGCGGTCGGTGACGTCGGCGCGGAAGGCGACGGCCTGCTCGGGGAACTCGTCCACCAGCTCGCGGGCGGCGTCCTCGCTGGCGCGGAAATTGATGACCACGCGCGCGCCTTCACGGGCGAAGGCGCGGATCACGGCGGCGCCGACGCCGCGCGCCCCGCCGGTGACGAGGACGATCTGTTCTTCGAGTTTCATCAGGCGAGGGTCTCCTGGAAGCGGACGGGGCGGCCGTGGGCGGTCCCCTGCAACTCGCCGTCGCGCATGACGACACGGCCGCGAACGATGGTGGCCATGGCCTGACCGGTGGCCTCGAAGCCGTCGAAGGGGGTCCAGCCCGAGCGGGTGGCCATGTCCTCGTGCTTCAGCACATGCTTCTTCTTCAGGTCCACGATGGTCAGGTCGGCGTCATAGCCCTCGGCCATGCGACCCTTGCCGGCGATGCCGAAGACGCGGTTCGCGCCATGGCTGGTCAGGTCGATGAAGCGGTCCAGCGTCAGGCGCCCGTTGGCGACGTGGGTCAACATGACCGGAACCAGCGTCTGGACACCGGGCATACCCGAGGGCGAGGCCGGATACGGACGGGCCTTTTCCTCCAGCGTGTGCGGGGCGTGGTCCGAGCCCAGCACGTCGGCGATGCCCTGCTCGATCCCGCGCCACAGGCCGGCGATGTGGTAGTTGTTGCGGATCGGCGGGTTCATCTGGGCCAGACCCTTGAGGCGATCATAGGCCTCGTCCCCGTCCAGCGTCAGGTGCTGGGGCGTCAGCTCGACGGTCGCCACATCCTTGTGATGGGCCAGGAATTCGATCTCTTCCGCCGTGGTGACGTGCAGCACGTGGATGCGGGCGCCGGTCTCCTTCGCCAGCCCGACCAGACGGCGGGTGGACATGATGGCGCTCTCGGGGTCGCGAACCTCCGGGTGGCTGGTCCAGTCGCCGGTGCGGGCCAGCGGGCGCCGCTCGACCAGACGGTACTCATCCTCGGAGTGGAAGGTGGCGCGGCGCTTCACGTGGCGCAGCACCTCGCGCACGCCGTCGTCGTCGGCCACCAGAAGCGTTCCGGTCGATGCGCCCATGAAGACCTTGACCCCGCAGCAGCCCGGCAGGCGCTCCAGATCACCGAGGAAGCGCGCGTTCTCGTGGGTGCCGCCGATGTAGAAGGCGTGGTCGGTCCACATGCGGTCGCGGGCGCGGGCCAGCTTGTCCTCCAGCGTGACCGGATCGGTGGTGTTCGGCTCGGTGTTCGGCATCTCGAACACGGCGGTGACGCCGCCCAGCGCCGCGGCGCGGGAGCCCGTCTCCAGATCTTCCTTCCACTCGAGGCCTGGTTCGCGGAAGTGGACCTGGGTGTCGATGACGCCCGGCAGGACCGTCAGCCCCGTGGCGTCGAACACCTCGCCCGCCGAGGCCTGCGACAGGTCGCCGATGAAGGCGATCTTGCCGTCAATGATGCCGACATCGGCGAGGCAGCGTCCGGCGTGATTGGCGACTTCGCCGCCTCGAACGATCAGGTCATAGGTCATGGGCGCTCTGAATAGTCGCAAAGGCGGTGAAAGGCAGGGGGCGGGGGCGAAAAAACAGGGTGTGAAGAGTGTAATTGGTGTGAGACGGACGAGACGGTGGAGACGCGTGAAATACACCGTCTATGCCGTCTACGCCGTCTATCGGCGGGGGCAGTAGGCAGTAGGCAGCAGGGTATCAGGTGGGTGCGTCAGAATTGGACGTGTGCGCTTGAACCCCTCTGCCTTTCGTCATCCTCCGGCGACCGTAGCGAACCCCGGGATGACGATAGCAACAAGGGGAAGCGCTACCCCCGCTCCGCCAGCAGCTTCTTCGCCGCCTTCAGCACGCGCTCCGCAGGGACCTCGTTCATGTGCAGGATGGCCTGGTTGAGGCCGGGGTCGATCTTGCGGAACTCATCGACCGAACGGGGGCCGCGCACGACCACGCCGCCCCACGGCCCGCGCACGGTCTCGTCCGAGGGGCCATAGGCGGCCACGACCGGCGCGCCCGCCGCCACGGCCAGCTGGGTCCACAGCGAGTCGCCGCCCAGATACAGCGCCGCCCGCTCCAGCACGGCCACGGCCTGCAGGGGCGTCAGCCGACCCGGCAGTTCGGTGGTGCGGTTGCGCGGCATGGCGAGGCGGATGGTGTGGCCCGCGTCCTTGTCAGCCTCGGCGCCGATGACCACCACGCGGGCGCCGGCCAGCGGGCCGTCATTGGTCAGGGTCGCGGCCAGGGTCGCATAGCGTTCGGACGGCCACTCGCGGCCCATCCATTCGGCGCCCGGCGCGATGACCAGCAGGGGCGCATCCTCATTCGGCAGCAGGGCGTCGATGGAGGCGCGGGTGGCGTCGGAGACGAACAGGCGCGGCGGTGGCGTCTCGTCCAGATGCAGGACGCGGGCGGCCAGTTCGACCTTGTGGAAGCCCGCCTCGTCCTTGCCGCGCACGGCGCGCTTCTGACGGCTGAGCTTGCCCGAGAAGGTGGTGCCGCGCATGTCGACGACCAGCCCCCACTTGATCGCCCGGACCTGGTTCCACAGACCCAGCCAGTCGAGCCGCTTCTCGCGCTCCAGCACGATCAGCCTGTCGAGGCGCGGGGTGTCGGCGAACAGGGGCGCGCTCTGCGGCGAGCCGACGACGGTGAAGGTCGCCTGCGGCATGGCGTCGACAAGGTACGCCAGGACGCCGCTCGACATCACGGCGTCTTCCGCGCCGGCCTCGGCGATGTAGAGAATGGGGAAACGGCCCGCCATGACGCGTTTGTACAGGGATTCTCGTCACGTCATCGGGACATGATGGCTTTCCGGATGCGAACGCGTAGGTTCGTGTGGACGAAACGGGAGAGACCCATGCGCCGCCGCCTGAGCCTGATCACCCTGTCCCTCATCGCCGCGACCGGACTGACCGCTTTCGGCAGCGCACCGGTTCAGATCCGTCGCGAGACGCCGCCGGGCGAAGGGGTGATCTGCGCCTGGGCGATCTACAGCTTCGCGTCGGATGTGGTGGAGCGCTGCCCGTCGGACGTCAGCCCCGGGATGAAGGCCGAGCTGAAGCGGTCGGTCGAGCGGCTGGACGCCTATGTCCGGGCGAACTCGGAGATCACGCAGGACCAGTTCGACCAATTCAAACGGGAGCAGGCGAACGTCGGACGTCCCGAGGCGGAAATCTGTCGGGCCAATGCGGACGAGGGCCTGATCGAGGCCATGACCCGGATGCCTGTCGAGGAACTGCGGAGCTATATCGACGGCATCACGGCTCGCCCCGGCAGGCCGACCTGGGGGACGTGCCTGTAGGATGAGCCTTCCCCTTCTGCCCGGTCGCGAGTGCGGCGGTTGCGTCGAGTGCTGCCGGGTGATCCCGCTGGACCTGCCTGAATTGGCCAAACCGACAGGCGAGCTGTGCGGCTATTGCGTCAACGGCGCGGGATGCAGCGTGCACGCCATCCGGCCGCAGACCTGCCGGATCTGGTTCTGCCTGTGGCGGGTCATCGAACTGGACGACGACTGGCGCCCGGACCGCAGCGGGGTGATCGTGCGGCCTGACGGCATCGACGAGGGGGTGATCACCCTCTTCGTCATCCGCAGGTCGGAGTTTCTGGCGTCGGAGGACTTCTTCGCCGTGGTCGCCGGCTGGCTGGCCGAGGGGATCGAGTTGGCGCTGAGCGTGCCGGGGCCGGTGGGCTTCTTCCCGGCGCGGGCGGTGGTGACCGAATGGCTGCGGCCGGCGGTGGAGGCGGGGGATTTTGAAGGCTTCGTCGGACGGGTGGTGCGGTCGCTGGATCGGCTGGAGGAGCACGACTGGCAGCCGGACGGGGTGCTGGCGCGGTATGCGGTGGGGCAGGCGTAGCCCTCTCCCATCGGGAGAGGGAACGCCCTATCTAGCCTTCCATGACCACGCGCATCGCCCGCCTGACTTCCCGCGCCCTGATCCGGGTGAGCGGCCCGGACGCCAAGCCCTTCCTGCACAATCTGCTGACGCAGGACGTGGAGACGATCAGCGAGGGCCAACTGCGGTTCGGCGCCCTGCTCTCCCCGCCCGGGCGGCTGCTGTTCGACCTGTTCATTTTTGGCGAGGCCGATGATGTGCTGCTGGATGTGGCGGCGGAGCGGCGGGACGCGCTGATCCAGCGACTGTCGATGTACAAGCTACGCGCCAGTGTCGCCGTCGAGGCGGATGAGCGCCCGGTCCTCGTCGGCTGGAACGGCGCCGTCGAGGGCTTCGCGGTCGATCCGCGCGAGCCCGCGCTGGGCGGGCGGCGCTATGGCGGCGAGGTCGAGACAAATGCGACCGAAGACGACTGGCAGGCCCACCGGCTGACCGTGGGCGCCCCCGATCCGACGGCGGATGCGCCCGCCGACAAGACCTATCCGATCGAGGCCAATTTCGACCTGCTGAACGGCATCGACTTCCAGAAGGGTTGTTTCATCGGTCAGGAGACGACCTCGCGCATGAAGCGCCGGGGCACGATCAGGAACCGGATGATGCCGCTGGAATTCGACGGCCCGGCCCCGGCGTTCGGGGCGGAAATCCTGAACGGCGACCTGCGCGCGGGCGAGGTGCTGAGCGGGCGCGACGGCGTGGCCATGGCCTTGGTGCGGGTCGACCGGCTGGACGGAGAGTTGACCGTGGACGGGCGTGCTGTACGGGTGCGCCGCCCCGACTGGCTGCCCCCCATCCCGAATGGGGCGACGCCGTCCGAAGGCTAGCGACCGGGCTTGCGTCCAGCGACGAAAGCGCCGATCTAGCCCTCGTCAGTTTTTTTAGAGGATGCTCTTGATGTCCGATCCCGTCGTCATCTGTTCCTTCGCCCGCACGCCCATGGGCGGCTTTCAGGGCGCCCTGTCGGGCGTGAAGGCCACCGAGCTGGGCGCCGTGGCGGTGAAGGCCGCCGTCGAGCGCGCGGGCGTCGCGCCGGAGAAGGTCGAGCAGATCTACATGGGCTGCGTCCTGCCCGCCGGTCTGGGTCAGGCTCCGGCCCGTCAGGCGGCCATCGGCGCGGGCCTCGGCCAGCACGTCGAGGCGACCACCGTGAACAAGATGTGCGGCTCGGGCCTGCAGGCCGTGATGATGGCCGCCGACGCCATCAAGGCCGGGTCGGCCGACATCATCGTGGCGGGCGGCATGGAGTCGATGACCGGCGCCCCGTATCTGATGAACAAGCACCGCGGCGGCGCCCGGATCGGCCACGACGTCATCGTCGATTCGATGATGATGGACGGGCTGGAGGACGCCTATTCGCCGGGCAAGCCGATGGGCAGCTTCGCGCAGGACACGGCCAATGAGTACCAGTTCACCCGCGAGGACCAGGACGCCTACGCCATCGAAAGCCTGAGCCGCGCCAATGCGGCGGTCAGCGGCGGCGCCTTCGGCGGCGAGGTGGTTCCGGTCGAGGTCCAGACCCGAAAGGGGCCGGTGACGGTCAGCGAGGACGAACAGCCCGCCAAGGCCGATCCGTCGAAAATCCCCAACCTCAAGCCCGCCTTCGCCAAGGACGGCACCATCACCGCCGCCTCCTCGGCCTCGATCTCGGACGGCGCGGCCGCCGTGGTGGTGACGCGCGAGAGCGTGGCCAGGGCGATGGGCCTGCCCGTGCTGGCCCGCATCGTCGGTCAGGCCGCCCACGCCCATGAGCCCGCGAAGTTCACCACCGCCCCCGTGCCCGCCATGCAGAAGGCCCTGGCGAAGGCCGGCTGGTCGGTCGAGGACGTGGACCTGTGGGAGGTCAACGAGGCCTTCGCCGTGGTGCCGATGATCGCCATGCGCGAGCTGGGCATTTCGCACGACAAGCTGAACGTCAACGGCGGCGCGACGGCGCTGGGCCACCCCATCGGCGCCTCGGGCGCGCGGGTGCTGGCGACCCTGCTGGCGGCGCTGAAGGCGCGCGGCGGGACAAAGGGCGTGGCCAGCCTGTGCATCGGCGGCGGCGAGGCCGTGGCGATGGCGGTGGAGCTGGCGTGATCTGAGCCCTCTCCCTCCCCGTCCCGGGGAGGGATGTCGGCGCGCAGCGACGACAGGGTGGGGGCGGCTCGGCGATACAAGCGCTGCCTTGCCTTAGCCCTCCCCACCCGGCTTCGCCTGCGGCTCAGCCACCCTCCCCGGACGGGGAGGGAGAACGCCTGTACCTTCGCCCTCATCCGCCCTAGCCTCCCTCTTCCGGAGGCTCCTTCCATGACCATCACCCGCAGAGGCGCGCTGGGCCTTGCCGCAGCCGCCGCGACGCCCCTTCCGGAGCTCGCGATGACACCGGTGTCGCAGACACTCGCGCCGCCGGACCCGGTTGAGACGATCCGCCTGTGGCCCGGCGCGGCGCCCGGTGGAGAGCGGGTGACCGTGACTCCCGTCGTGACCGAGCGCTCGACCGATCCGGCCTTCCATGACCGGTTCGCCCGATACACCACCGATCCGATCCTGACCGTCCTGCGGCCCGAGCGGCCGAACGGAGCCAGCCTGCTGCTGATCCCGGGCGGGGGCTACAAGTGGGCGGTGGTGGACAAGGAGGGGCTGGACTGCGCGCGGGTGTTCGCGGCGGCGGGGATCACCTGTTTCGTGCTGCGCTATCGCCTGCCGGGCGACGGCTGGGCGGCCGGGCCGGACGCGCCGTTGCAGGACGCGCAGCGGGCGCTGAGGATCGTGCGGGCCCGGGCGGTCGCCGACGGACTGGACCCGGCGCGGGTGGCGGTGCTGGGCGCCTCGGCGGGCGGGCATCTGGCCGGGATGCTGACCGCGCGGACGGATCAGACCTATGCGCCGGTCGATGCGGTCGACACGGCGTCCATGCGGCCCGACCTGTCGATCCTGCTGTATCCGGTGGCGACGATGAGCGATCCGTTCGTTCACGCGGGCTCCCGCAAGGAGATGCTGGGCGAGACGCCTTCGGCGGAGGCGATCGCGCGCTATTCGCTGGAGCGGATGGACTGGACCGGCCGCCCGCCGGTCTTCCTGCTGCACGCCATGGATGACGAGGCGGTGCCGGTGGAGAACAGCCTGTCGCTGCTGCCGGTGATCCGGTCGGCGGGGGTGCCGGTCGAGGCGCACCTGTTCCAGGAGGGTGGCCATGGCTTCGGGATACGGCTGATCGCGGGCAAGCCGGCGGCGGTCTGGCCGGAGCTGGTGTTGCGGTGGGCGGGAAGGCGGGGGTGGGTGTAGCGCCCTACTCCTCCTCGTCCCCGATCAGGTCGGCGAGGTCGAATTCGTAGTCCAGCAGATCAGAGGGTTTGCAGTTCAGGGCGGCGCACAGCCTGGCGAGGGTGCGGAAGCGGATGCCCTTCACCTTGCCCGAGCGGAACAGGGACAACTGGGTCTCGCTGAGGCCGACCTGTTGCGCCAGATCACGAGCCTTCAGGCCACGGCTGATGATCAGCTGGTCGAGGGTCACGCGAATGGGCATCAGATCATTTCGTCGAGTTCGGCCTGAACCCGGCCCGCCTGTTCCACGACTCGACCCAGCAGGAACAGGGCGCCTCCGATCATGCCGAGTGTCATGCCGGCGACATCGAAGTAGAGCCACGCGCCCGCGCCATCATTGATCAGGCGCAAAATGTTGGTGATGCCGAACACGCTGAGCAGGCCGCCGAAGCCGAGCGCCAGACCGACCCGTCGCAGGGCGCCCGCCAGCACCGGCTGGATCAGCCGCCCTTTGGCCAACTGCCCCATGGCCGCGCCGATGGACCAGACGGCGAACAGGTAGAAGATCTGCGGCAGGTCCTTGATCGCCTGCGCCAGCCAGAGGTTCAGGAACTCCGGCGGTCGCGCCTCCCCCCGGGCCATGAAGGCGATGGGCGAGGCCACATACATCAGGAGCAGCAGCAGGCCGACGCTGCACACCATGAAGATGGCCAGCCAGTTGAACTGGCGGCACATCAGGCGAAAGCGGTCGGTCTCGGTCTGGCTCACGGCGCGCTCCGGCGGGGTTGGCAACCTGTCTTGTCTTTAATCTTGACTTAAAGACACGAGCTTCGCAACTTTAATTCCGACTTAAACAAAATCGGGAGCGCCGACATGGCCGCCGCCATCCAGACCCATGCCCTGACACGGAGGTTCAAGCGGCACATCGCCGTCGACACCGTGTCGATGAGCGTGCCGACGCAGGCCGTCTATGGCTTCCTGGGCCGCAACGGCGCGGGCAAGACGACGACGCTGAAGATGCTGCTGGGCCTGATCGCCCCGACGTCGGGACAGGCCCTGATCGACGGGATCGACGTGGCCAGGAACCGGCTGGACGCCGCGCGGCGGGTCGGGGCCCTGCTGGAGGCGCACGGCTTCTATGGCAATCTGTCTGGACGCGAGAACCTGGATCTGACCCGCACCCTGCTGGGCCTGCCGAAGACCGAGATCGACCGGGCGCTGGAGGTGGTCGAGATGACCGCGGACGCCCACCGCCGGGTCAGCGACTATTCGCTGGGCATGCGGCAGCGGCTGGGGCTGGCCCGCGCCATGCTGGGCGCGCCGCCGGTGCTGATCCTCGACGAGCCGACCAACGGGCTGGACCCGGACGGCATCGCCGACATGCGCCGCTTCCTGCGCGCCCTGCCCGAGCGGACCGGGGCGACGGTGCTGCTGTCCAGCCACCTGCTGGGCGAGATCGAGCAGACCGCCACCCACGTCGGCATCCTGAGCCACGGGCAGCTGGTGCTGGAGGGCGAACTGGACCGGCTGAAGGCCGATCTGGCGCCCGAGGTGGTGTTCCAGACCGACGACCAGACCCGCGCCGCCGCGCTGGCGACGGCGCGCGGCTTCACCCTTGATGTGACGCAGGACGAGGCGGTGGCCCGGCTGAGGCCCGGCGAGGACGCCCGCGCCGCGTCCGCCGCCCTGAACCGCGCCCTGATCGAGACCGGATTGAGCGTCTTCGCCATTGGTCCGCGCGAGCGGTCGCTGGAGGGCATCTATCGCGAGGTCTCGCAACCCCAACCCCGGCAGAAGGCCGCCTGATGCTGACCGTTCTTTCCGTCGAAGCCCGCAAGCTGAACCGCTCGCTGGCCGCCCTGCTGGCCATCGCGGCCCCGTCCCTGATCGCCGTCTTCGGCTTCTTCATGGTGTTGCGCGGCGACAAGCCGATGCCGTGGGAGATGTGGCTGGGCAGCGCGGCGGGCATCTGGGCCTTCTTCATGCTGCCGATGAGCGTGACGGCCCTGACCGCGCTGGTGGCCCACATGGAGCATGGGCCCAAGAGCTGGGACCATCTGCGCGCCCTGCCCCTGCCCCGCTGGAAGCTCTACGCCGCCAAGGCGATCTGCGTGCTGGCCGTGGTGGCGGTGATGAGCGCCGCGACGCTGGCCCTGACCATACTGGCGGTGACGCTGGCGGCGGCGATCAAGCCCGCGGTCGAGCCGACCGGGTCAATTGAGATCGCCCGCTGGATCAAGGTGATGGCGATGATGTTCGGCGCGGGCCTGCTGATGGTCGCGGTCCAGCTGTGGACCGCCCTGCGCTACGCCAGCTTCGTGCCGGGGCTGGTGGTCGGGATCGGAGGGACCTTCTTCGCGGTCGTCGCCACCTCGGCCAAACAGGGCGTCTTCCTGCCCTGGCAGATGCCGGTGAACATGCTGGCTTCAGAACCGTGGCGCGTGACCACCGCGCTGGGGCTGGGCGGCGGCGTCGGTCTGCTGGCGCTGATCGCCCTGACCCTGCACCTGTCGCGACGCGAGGCGCTGTGAGCGCGGAGCCGCGTCCGCCTGCATGAGGCGGGTCAGCGAAGTCTGTCCTGTCATCAGTATGATCATCGGGCAGACTTGCGATTGCGAACGATTTGCAGGTTTGCGCGGATTCCATCGGCTGGCAAGCGGGGCGGTGGAAAAAGCGGCTCAGGGTCGCGGTTCCCTCTTCCGCCCGCCGGACCGGCCCGTCAGTAATGACGGGTCGGATGGCTTTCTCGAAACAGGACGATCCCCATGCGTGAAGACGGAAAGCTGGACTATCTCGAACTGCCCGGCGGCGATCTGCCGACGGTGAAGACCTTTTACGGAGCGGCCTTCGGCTGGACCTTCGTGGACTACGGCCCGACGTATGCGGCCTTCAACGAGGGGCTGGACGGCGGATTCGACGGCGATTCCGCCGAGGCGACGAAGACGCCCCTGCCCGTCCTGTACGCCCACGACCTCGACGCCATGCTGAACAAGGTCGTTGCGGCGGGCGGCGCGGTCGTGAAGCCGATCTTCGACTTCCCCGGCGGCCGCCGTTTCCACTTCCGCGACCCGGCCGGGAACGAGCTGGCCGTCTGGTCGGAGAGCTGACGGACTTGAGCAAGTCCTGCGGCGACTGCGGCCTGTGCTGCAAGCTGATGGGGGTGACGGCGCTGAACAAGCCCGCGGGCAGGTGGTGCCGTCACTTCAGCAAGTCGCGGGGCTGCGCCATCTATGGAGACCGCCCCGACGACTGCCGGGTGTTCAACTGCCTGTGGCTGCTGACCGACGCGCTGGACGACGACTGGAAGCCGTCGCGGGCGGGCTTCGTCCTGCACAGCGAACAGGGCGGCGCGCGGCTGATCGTCGAATGCGACGCCGCCCGCCCGCACGACTGGCGACGCGAACCCTATCAGGCCACCCTGCGCCGCTGGGCCGCCGCGCCGGGTCAGGAGGTGCTGGTCTTCGCCGGAACGCGCGGGATCAGGCTGGGCCTGACCGACACGCCGGTCCGCCGGGCGTAAGGCCTATCGAACGTCGACCGACTGGGCGATCTGTTCGGCCAAGGCGCGATCAGGGCCGTCCAGCGTCATGGTCCAGATGTGGATTTCGTTCGGAGCGGACGTGCGCTGGAACAGATGTTCCACGGCGTGGCGCTGACCGTCCTCGGTAGAGACCACGCTGGTGCGCCCGCCCGCCTCGACCTGCTCGCCCGAATAGATCGGGTACTGCGAGGCCGGTCCGGCGTAGATCATGACGAACGATCGGTCGCCGCGACGGATCGTATAGATCCTGAAGTCCGGCCCGGGACGGCCCGTGACGATCTGGAAGCCCGCCGGAAGGTCGACCGTGAACGGCAGGGCCGCGCGGGCCGAGGCGTCCAGCACCGTGACCGTCGAGACGGCGGGCGGAGGCGGCGGCGCGACGGGGTCGGGCGTGGGCGTAGGGGCGGGGGCGGGGGCGGCCGTCGCGGGCGCGGGCGTCGTCGGGGCCGCAGGG
>NZ_JBMDIU010000008.1:0-125210 GCF_057808845.1 Brevundimonas sp. FG8
CACCGGCGGAGGCGGCGGGGGCGGAGGAGGCGGGGGCGGCGGAGGCGGAGGCGGCGGGGCCACGACCGGCGGCGGCGGAGCCGCGACGGCGCCGAACGAATAGCGCAGGCCGAGGGTCACCGAGTGGTCCTCGAAATCGCCCGAGAAGCTGTCGACGCCATCCGACATCTCCAGATCGGCGACGTTCAGGTAGCGATACGTCAGATCGAGGCTGGCGCGTTCGGTCATCCGCCAAGCAGCGCCGGCCAGCAGTTGCCAGCCGAAGGCGGTGTCATCGACATCCTCGATCTCGACCTTGGCGGCGCCCACGCCAGCGCCGACGAACGGACGGAACGCGGCATCACGGTTGCCGAAGTCATACAGCACATTCGCCATCAGGGAGGTGGCGCTGGCGTCGACGTCCGACACGGTCAGCCCGTCGAACTCGAGCTCGTCGCTCTCGCGATAACCGGCCTCGGCTTCAATCCGCCAGTTGGCGTTCAGGCGATAGCCCAGACGACCAAAACCGGCCCAGTTGTCACCGGCCTTGACCTCGACCGGGGCGCAGACGACGCCGCTGCAGGCTTCCCAGTCGTTGCTTTGCGGCCAGTGGTAGCCGATGTCGCCCGCGACGTAGACGCCGTCCGGATCGGCGAGCGCCGGGGTGGCGCCGAACAGTGCGAGGAGGGCGGCTCCCGCCATCAATTGCTTTTTCATGTTTTCTCCTTCTCGCAGGAAGGAGGTCCCACGAGCGGAGGGTTAAAAGACGAAGCCCGCGAGCGGTTGCATCGGCCCTCGAAGCTTGTGTGGCTGACCGGAAGAGTGTGGCGCCAAAGCCGCGGTTCGGGCCCGCTGCCGGGGTGGCGCGGTTGCCGCGGGCTGCGCTGGGTGTGAGCGTCCTGGCGCCAGACGGCCTCCGAAGCGCGGCGGACGGTGTGCGTCGGCCTTCCGCGCGCCCAACACTGTTCGCTCTGGCCCCAAGACGGGTCCTGTGAGAGGCTGCGCCGGGCAACGATGCGGGAGGCGTCAATGAAAGGGTTTCTGGCGTTTCTGGTCCTCCAGACCATCAGCGTTCCGGCCTATTCTCCGCCGGCCGCCTTGCCGGAACCCGCGCCGGATCAACTCAGTCTGGTGGTCGCCACCACGGTGTCCGAGACCGACCCCCAGCCCCTGTGTGATCGACCGAACTGCACCTCGCTGTTTCTCGGGCGCTACAGGGAGGCGGTGACGCTGGCCGGTCCGATCACGCCGATGGATTTCGTCGCGCGGGTGGAAATGGGGTCGCCGTGGATTCGTCCTTACCGGCTGGCTCTGATCGTCGAACAGCGACCGGGGAAGGAGCCTCTGGTCCGGGCCATGACCGGTTTCAGCCAGCGGTCCGGCAAGGCCTGCTTCCAGGCCGGACAGCTCAGCGGCCTGCGGTGGTCGCCGGAAGGCCCCGGCATTTCACGTGAGGCCGGTGCGCTCTGCGTCAGCGAGACGCCACAGGCGGGCGACGCCCAAGGATCGAATTCGGGACGATAGCCCTCCCCGGGATCGCTGGCGCGGAAACTCTCCTCCAGCGCCTCATCCAGCCGATCATCCGGAGTCCCGGCGAGTTCTTCGCCATCCATGGTGCGGTCAGGGCTCAGGGCTTCGTCTCATCCAGTGTTTGCGCCCAGCGCAGGCAGACATCGGCGACCTCTTCCCGGCCAGGTTCGGCCAGCAGCAGGTGGGATCGGCCGGGGAAGCGGTGAAAGTCCGTTCGGGCGGCGGATCGGGACTGAATGCGCCACGCCGCGCGCGACAGATAGGGAGTCACCAGCCGGTCCCGGTCACCGGAGGTGATCAGCAGGGGCCGGGTCCGTCTGCGTGGATCAATCCGCGTCCCGGCCCAGAACGCGGCCTGATAGAAGACTCGCCCCGGCGTCGGGATCACATAGGTGTCGTAGGAACTGTTCTGCAGGCCGACCGGCGCGGCGTTGGCGAAGCGGGCAGCCCAGCGAGAGCGGCTCATCGCATAGGGACGGTTCCACCCGTTCCAGCGCAGGATCGGAGGCAGGGCGGCGGTCAGCGTCCACCAGCCGGGAATGATCCCGCCGATCGGGGCCGGATTGATCGCGATCCCGGCCCGGCCGACGCCTCGATCAAGCAGCATCTGTGCGAACAGGCCGCCGAAGGAATGGCCGACCAGCAAGGGCGGTGACGGCAAGGCCTCGATCACAGCCTGCAATTCATCGACGATCCGGCCGACCGTCAGACCCCCCAATTCCGCAGGCGCAGAGGCGTTCAGCGATACCGCTGAACGCCCCTTCAATACATCCCAGGTGGGCGTCAGCACGGTCCAGCCGCCGTCCTCCCACGGCTTTCGGAAGTCCGCCCAGGAGTCCGTCGTGACCCAGAGGCCGTGGATCAGAACAACCGTTCTGTCAGCTGCCTTTCCCGCGTCGGCCATGACGGACTCCCTTCGACGGGGGGATCAGCTGCGGATGAACTCCAGCAGGTCGGCGTTCAGGCGATCCTGTTCGACGGTGGCGAGGCCGTGCGAGCCGCCCTCATAGACCTTCAGGATCGAGCCCTTGACGATCTCGTGCGACTTGCGCGCGGCGGCGTCGATGGGGACGATCTGGTCGTCGTCGCCGTGGATGATCAGGGTCGGCTTGTCGAACTTCTCAAGGTCCGGGGTGTAATCCACTTCCGAGAACTCGCGGATGCAGTCCAGCTGCCCCTTGATGCCGCCCATCATGCCCTGCAGCCAGAAGCTCTCACGGACGCCCTCCGAAATCTTCGCGCCCGGCCGGTTGTACCCGTAGAACGGAATGGTCAGGTCCTTGAAGAACTGGCTGCGGTCCGCATAGGTCCCCTGACGGATGCCGTCGAACACCTCGATCGGCAGGCCGCCGGGGTTGGCTTCGGTCTTCAGCATCAGCGGGGGCACGGCGCCGATCAGCACGATCCTGGCGACACGGCTGGAGCCGTGACGACCCACGTAGTGGGTGATCTCGCCGCCCCCGGTCGAGTGGCCGACCAGCACGAGATCCTTCAGGTCCAGCGTCTCGATCAGGGCGTGCAGGTCGTCGGCGTACTGGTCCATGTGGTTGCCGTCCCAGGTCTGGTCCGAGCGGCCATGGCTGCGGCGGTCATGGGCGATAACGCGATAGCCGTTCGAGCCGAGGAACTGCATCTGCACGTCCCAGGCGTCACCGCTCAGCGGCCAGCCGTGACTGAACAGGACCGGCTGGCCCTTGCCCCAGTCCTTGTAGAAAATCTGGGCGCCGTCGTTCGCGGTGATGAAGGCCATTGCAGTCTCTCCTGAGGGTCCGGCGGGGCCGGTTGTGTGTGTTTGACGAGAGGATCATCGCCCGGGATCGCCGGCGCGAAAACGGAAACGATTGAAACTCAAGCTTTCCGGAAATGACCCGGTTCAGCGCGCGATCTGATGCTCGACCGCCCAGTCCAGGGCGTAGTCGGCGACCGTCTCCCAGCCTGCGTCCATGCAGGTCCAGTGCGAGCGGCCGTCGAACTGTTTGAAGTCGGTCCGGCTGGGGGCCTTGCTCTGCTGCTTGTAGATGCCGCGGACCATGGAGGCGTCGGCGATCAGGTCGATCGCGCCGGCGATCAGGAGCAGGGGCGCACGGTTCGGGTTCTTCCAGCTGATCTTGCCCGAAGCGCCGGTGACGCCGTCCCAGTAGACCTTGCCCGGCGTGGGAACGATGTAGGCGTCATACAGCTCGGTGACCTTGTCGCGCGGCGCGGTCTGGGCGAAGCGCTCGGCGAAGAATTTGCGCGACATCGTCTTCACCTTCTTCCAGCTGAACAGGTCCAGGAAGACCGGCAGGGCCGAGACGATGGCGTGGCCGCCCAACGGTACGCCCGGTGTCGGGGCGGGATTGATCGCAACCCCGGCGACGCCCAGACCCCGATCCAGCAGGTGCTGAACGCAGACGCCGCCCAGCGAATGGCCGATCAGGATCGGCGCCGCGGGCAGGGCGCGGATCAGCCGCTCATAGTGGTCGAACAGATCGGTCTGGCCGACCTTGGCAAGAGCCTTTTCAGGGAAGTCACGGAGCTCGGCCGGCGTCCGGTCATCGTGGGGCCAGTCGGGGGTGACAACCGTATAGCCCTTGGCCTCATAGCGAGCCTTGAACCCCGCCCAGCTGGCCGAGTTCAGCCATGCGCCGTGGATCAGCATGATGGTCTTGGTCATGGTCGGCCTCAGGCTCGGGCGCGACGGTTCGGCCGCGCGGTCATACGGGATCATCGTCGTGGAAGGCACGGCGAACGCGGACGCGAGGACTGGGTCAGGATCGGCTGGTGTGATCGGGAGGCGTCAAAACCAGAGTTGGGCGTATGAAGACACGGATTGATGCTGAGTGGAAGATGTTACCGGTATCATTCGTGATGAACGGTCGGCTCAGTCACGGCCGACCGTGTCTCCCGGCCACAGCGGGGCCGAAAAGCGGGCGGTCAAATAGGTCATCAGGGCGGTGACTCGCGCGGGGCGCGGTCCACCGCCGGGCGCCACCAGATGCAGGTCGATGGGCGGCAGGGTCCAGTCGGTCATGACGGTGACCAGCTTTCCGGCGGCAAGGTCGCGCCAGTAGATGAAGTCCGGCTGTGGCGCGACGCCCAGCCCCGCGCAAAGGGCCGCCGTCAGGGCATCGGCGTTGTTGGCCCGCATTGGTCCCAGCGGACGGACCGTGACCTCATCGCCCTTGCCGTTCACGAACCGCCAGAGCTCGGCGTTGGGCAGGTAGGCGTATCCAAGGCAGGAATGGCGGACGAGGTCGGACGGATGTTCGGGCCATCCGCGTTGGTCCAGATAGTCGGGCGCCGCAACCAGATGGCGTCGGATCGGGCGCAGTTTGCGCGCTGTGAGGGAGGAGTCCGGCAGGGCGGCGATCCGCAAGGCGCAGTCGAAGCCGCCGCCGACCAGATCGGTCACTTCGTCCGACAGATGCAGGTCCACCGAAACGTCGGGATGGGTGGCCAGAAACTCGGGAAGGGCGGGGGCGACATAGGCCATGCCGAAAGACATGGGGGCGGCGAGGCGCACCAGACCACGGGGCTGGATCGCCTGATCCAGCATTTCGCCCTCCGCTGCTTCGGCCTCGGACAGCATGTGGGAAGCGCGCGCGGCCAAGGTCCGTCCGGCGTCTGTCAGCGAGAACCGGCGCGAGGTCCGGTGCAGCAGGGTGGCGCCGAGTCGAAGCTCCAGCCGGGTGACCGCCTTCGACACCGTCGCCTTGGACAGGGCCAGAGCCTCCGCCGCCCGCGAGAAGGACTGGGTCTCCGCGACCTTGGAAAAAATGGCTAGGGCTTCAAGATCCGGCAGTTTCGACATGCACGCTCCGCGAAA
This sequence comes from Brevundimonas sp. FG8, assembly GCF_057808845.1. Taxonomy (NCBI): domain Bacteria; kingdom Pseudomonadati; phylum Pseudomonadota; class Alphaproteobacteria; order Caulobacterales; family Caulobacteraceae; genus Brevundimonas; species Brevundimonas sp. FG8. The sequence goes on from NZ_JBMDIU010000008.1 coordinate 5,318, forward strand.
CGATGTGTTTCAGGGGTTTCTATTTCTGATCCGAAGCCGATCACTATCTTGGCGTCAAGCAATAGCGGCCCCCGATGGCGGGGGCGCGGAGACAAGACCATGATCGAGCTGCGACCGTTCGAAAGCCTGGGTGGCGCAAACCACGGCTGGCTCAATGCGAAGCACCACTTCTCCTTCGCCAACTATTATGATCCCAAGCGGATGAGCTGGGGCGGACTGCGCGTCTGGAATGACGACGAGATCGCCGCCGGCACGGGTTTCCCGCCCCACCCGCACTCGGACATGGAGATCATCACCTACGTCCGCGAAGGCGCGATCACCCACGAGGACAGCCTCGGCAACAAGGGGCGCACCGAAGCGGGCGACGTGCAGGTGATGAGCGCCGGCACGGGTATCCGTCACGCCGAGTACAACGCCGAGCCGGAACTGACCCGGATCTTCCAGATCTGGATCGAGCCGACCCGTCGCGGCGAGAAGCCGTCGTGGGGCTCGCGCCCCTTCCCCAAGGGTGACCGCGCCGGTCAGTTCGTGGTCCTCGCCTCCGGCTTCGAAGGCGACGGCGACGCCCTGCCGATCCGCACGGAAGGCCGTGTGGTCGCCGCGACCCTGAAGGCCGGTGAAACCGCGGAATATCCCCTGGGCGCGACCCGTCGCGGCTACATGGTTCCGGCGGTCGGCGAGATCGAGGTCAACGGCGTCAAGGCGAAAGCCCGCGACGGGGTGGCCATCGCAGAGGTTGAAACGATCACGGTGACGGCCCTGACCGACGCCGAACTGGTTCTGGTCGACGCGGCGTAAGCCTGCGACCGGAGCGGGCCCGCGGCTCCCTGTCCTCCCCCCCGACGCCGCGGGTCCGCACGTTCATCCGGAACTGAAAAGGGGCGGTCCATGCGGGCCGCCCCTTCTTTCTTGCTCGATTTCTGAAGTCAGCCCTTCGCGGGGATGTTCAGGCCCCGCTGCACCGCAGGGCGGGCCAGACCGCGTTCCAGCCACGCCGGGACGTTTTTCAGCTCGTCGAACTTCACCAGTTCGCCGGCTTCATAGAAGCCGACCAGATTGCGGATCCAGCCTAGGGTGGCGACATCGGCGATGGAATAGTCGCTCATGATCCAGTCGCGGCCTTCAAGCCGGTCGTCCAGCACCTTCAGCAGCCGGGTCGCCTCCCCGACGTAGCGTTCCAGCGGACGTTTGTCCTCGTAGGCCTTGCCCGCGAATTTGTGGAAGAAACCGACCTGTCCGAACATCGGGCCGATGGCGGCCATCTGGAACATCACCCATTGCAGGGTTTCATATCGGCCCGTGGCATCCGTCGGGATCAGCTTGCCGGTCTTCTCGGCCAGATAGACGAGGATCGCGCCGGACTCGAACAGGGCCATCGGCTTCCCGTCCGGACCATCAGGGTCAATGATCGCCGGGATCTTGCCGTTGGGGTTCAGCGAAAGGAATTCGGGCCCCCAGGTCTCGTTCTTCGTGATGTCGACCAGATGCGGCTCATACGGCAGGCCGATCTCCTCCAGCATGATGGAGATCTTCACGCCGTTGGGCGTGTTCAGCGAATAAAGCTGCAGCCGGTCAGGATGCGCGGCGGGCCAACGCCGGGTGATCGGGAAGGCGGCGAGGTCGTCCATGAGCGGCTCCGGTCAAGGTTTGATGTCCCCATGTCGGAACGGCGCCGTCGATATGCAACTTCGCCGACCCGTCGCGCCCGGGCCGGCCTCAGGGGGCGTGGGCGGAGGGCAGGGCCGCGATCTCTTCAGCCGTCAGCTTGCGCGTGATGCGAACCCGGCAAACCTCGGTCGGAGAGGTCGAACCGGGCACAACGAGCCGGGCCCAGTCCTCGGTGCAGAGACGCGAACCCCCGATACCGCCGATGTCCGGCAGGATGGCCATTCGGTTTGCGAAGTCCAGATCGCGACAGCCGCCCGCGGCGTTGATCTCATAGACATCGCTGCGGCCGACGCGAAGGAAGACCTGATCCGATCGGCCCTGGCGGAAATTGGTCACCTGCTGAACGCTGAAGCATTCGCGGGCGCGGGTCGGGGTTCCGGCGGTTTCGGTGCCGGTGGTCGGGGCGCAGGCGGCGAGGAAGGCGATGGTGACGCCGACGCAGGTCAGAACAGTTGTACGCATAGGAAGCTCCCTCCTTGACCCCCGTCGAGACATAGCGTCTGCCGTCCCGCCCGGTTTCACAAGCCCTCCGCGCGGGAGAATCGCGACGGCGCGACCCGTTCCGCCAGATCGCGCGCCAGCGGCGACGGCGCCTGGAGCGCCTGCGCCACGACGTGCTCGGCCAACAGTGGGGCGACGCAAAAGCCGCGTGAGCCCAGTCCGCCAAGGACATGGAGGCTGGGTTCCAGTTCCCCGGCGACCGGCAGGCGATCCGGTGTTGTTGCGCGCACGGCTGTGCGGGCGCGCGTGGGGCCGGAGGCCTCAACCCGCCCCGCCAGTTCCGGCAGGCGGGCGGCGAGGGCGGCCAGATTGCGGGCCGAGGCCTCGGCTGACGGTGAAGGATCGGTTACGCCACGGTCGTGGGTGGCGCCGAACAGCAGGCCTGTCCCTGTCGGGGCTGCATAGCCGCCCCAGGCGAGGGGAGCGGAGATGACGCTGTCCGCGACATCCGCCTGTCCAGCGACAGGGGACAGAGGCAGTTGCGGCCGAAGCGCCGCATTGCCCCAGCCCCCGGTCAGCACCACGACGTCGGCGTCGAGGATGGTCGCGCCGGAGGCGTCGGTCAGACGCCAGCGGCTCCCGATGCGTTCGAAGCCTGTGACCGTTGCGGTGCGCCGCTCGACGCCGGCCAGCCAGTTGTCCAGCACCGCGGACGGCCTGACGACCATGGCGTCGCGCATCTCCAGTCCACCAGTCGAGATCGGCTCCCTGGCTTGTCTGGCGCAGGCCTCCGCATCCCGCACGGTCATGGCGTCAGCGGGCCACAAATCCTGCGCCGCGACCTTGAGGTGTCGGCCCGCAACGCGCGAGGCCTGTTCGAGCTGGAGAACGCCGCGAGCCAGCACTGCGTCCGGTGTCGCGCTGTAGAGAGAGCCGGCCCGCTCGAGTGCGGCGGCGTACAGGGCGGCGATTCCGCGGTCCCCGGCGTCGAGACGGGGTGTCACCAGTGAGGCGTCAAAGCCTGACGCCCCGGCGCCGGGGCGGCCGGCTTCGATAATCGTGGGGCGTAGACCGAGGGCGCTGACGGCTCGGGCGACCGAGGCCCCGGCGATCCCGGCCCCGACGATGGCGACCACGGGAGGCTTCGGTTCAATGACGTATCCGCCGAGACGCGCCTCGAGCCTTTCCCGCTTGCGGCCATGGCCGGGTCGCTTGTCGACCGTGAAGCCGCGTTCGCCGAGACCCCGTCTGACCGCGCCCGCGACGGTGAAGGTGGCCACCCGCGCGCCGGGCGCGGATCGGGCGGTGATCAGATCCAGCACATCGTCTGACCACATGCCGGGATTTGTGGAGGGTGCGAAGCCGTCGAGGAACCAGGCGTCCGCCTGCCCCGACCAGTCGCCTATGGCGTCCTTCACTTCGCCGATGGCCAGATCGAGCGTCGCGTCGAAGTCGGGCAGGTCCATCCGGTGCAGGCCGGGCGTGGGGGCGGGCCATGCGGCGAGCAGGGCGTCGACGGCGTCGCGGATTTCCGGCCAGTTTCCCAGCGCCCGGGCGGCTTGCTCACGGGACAGGGGGAAGCCTTCGACCGAGAAGATATGCAGCTTTCCACCGGGGGGGCGTTCACGCCGCCAGAGGTCCAGAAGGGCGGCGATGTTCAGCCCGGTCCCAAACCCCAACTCGGCCACGGTGAACCCGCGCCGGTCGCGCCAGGCGACGGGCAGGTCACATCCGGCCAGAAAGACCGCGCGCGTCTCCGCCAGCCCGTCCTCGCGCGAGAAATAGACATCGTCGAAGCGGCCGGATCGCGGCGCGCCGTCGTCGGTCCACAGCAGTCGGGGCGAACGGTCGTCAGTCATCGCCCCCACCTACACCGCGAGGGCGAGGGGCGAAACGATGCGGCGAGGATCAGTGACCGGCGTCTTCGCCGTGAGCCTGGGCCGGCGCGTGGGTGTCGGCGGGAGCGGCCTCGGCGGCCGGGGCGGGCGCGGCGGCGCCTTCCTGCTGGGCGGTCACCGTCGTGGCGGCCTGGTCGGCGGCGAGGCGGGCGTCGGCCGCGGCCTGTTCGTCCGAGACGGTCGCGGCTTCGAGCGAGGCGTCCGAGGCGGCCTGGGCGTCGCTGGAGTGTTCGGGGGCCTCGGTCTCCGCGGCGCCGCAGGCGGCGAGCGTCAGGACGGCGGCGGAAGCGGCGATCAGGGCGACGATACGCATGGGTCGATCCTTCGAAAACGGGTCTGGGCGAGGCCTGTTGCAGCCTCGAGCTAAAGGGAGGTCCGACGGGAGCGCAAGTTAAAAGCCCCCCATGTCCGGAGCGCCGGGCGGTCTACTCGGTCGGCGCGGCCGACAGGGTCTCTTCCATTTCGGCGAAGGACGGCTGGGCCGGCGAGGGAATATCGCCCCGGCCGATCTCGACCGAAATCTGGGCCGCATTGCCGTGCAGGTGGGCGACCAGCACCGACTGGATGATCTTGTAGTAGGCGCCTTCCTCATCGACGATCGACTTCAGCCGCGCCGCGATCGGGCCGACCAGACCATAGGCCAGGAACACGCCCATGAAGGTGCCGACCAGCGCGCCGCCGATCATGCCGCCCAGAACTTCCGGCGGCTCGGTGATCGAGCCCATGGTCTTGATGACGCCCAGCACGGCCGCGACGATGCCCAGCGCGGGCAGGGCGTCGGCGAGGTTCTGAAGCGCGCTCGGCGCCCCCAGCGCCTCGTGGTGATGCTTCTCGAGCTGCTTCTCCATGGCGTCCTCGATCTGGTGAGGATCTTCCAGGTTCATGGTCATCATCCGCAGGGTGTCGCAGATGAAGTCCGTGGCGAAGTGATCCTTCAGCACCTTGGGGTACTTCTGGAAAATCGTGCTTTCGGAAGGCTTCTCGATATGGCTTTCAAGGGCGATGACGCCCTTGGACTTCATCGTCTTGGTCAGCTGGAACAGAAGGGACAGCAGGTCCTTGTAGTCCTGCTTCTTCCACTTGGGGCCGGCGAACGCCTTGCCCAGACCGCCCAGCGAGGACTTCAGGACCGGCACGCTGTTGGAAATCAGGAAGGCCGCAATGCCGGCGCCGCCGATGGCCATCAGCTCGTGAGGCGCGGCGTGCAGGATCACCTCGAACTTGCCGCCCGAGATAGCGTAGCTGCCGAACACCAGGGCGAACAGCAGCACAATGCCGATAATCTGGAACATGGAAGACGGGGAGCCCCAACGCGCGAGAGGCCCTGATCTTCGACGTTAATGATTAACCGGCGATTGCCGAAAGGCTCCGCAATTGTGCGAAGCCGGGATCAGAGGCGGGTTTCGCCGCTCAGGATCCCTGCGCGGGCCGCCTCGGTCAGTTTCGTGTAGCCGCTCTTGCCGCCGCGAACGTACAGGGCGCCGTCGACCTTTTCCGGGTCGAAGCCGTCGGCGACCAGATCGACCTTGCGATACTTGAAGGTGCCGGTGGTCTCGGCCTCCTTGATAATGCGGACAAACGCGGGCCGGGCGTAGGAGGGCAGTTCCTGATCGACCCATTCGGCGAAGGTTTTTGCCGAGAAGCGGCCGTCGATCACCAGCGCGACCATGCCCGCCTTGCCTTCCTGACCCGGGACGGGAACGCCGTAGGCGATGACCTCCTTGACGCCCGGCGCATCGGCGAGGCGTTGCTCGACCTCGGCGGTCGAGACGTTCTCGCCCTTCCAGCGATAGGTGTCGCCGATCCGGTCGATGAAATAGATGTAGCCGTCCGAGTCCTGCTTCATCAGATCGCCGGTGCGGAACCAGCGGTCGCCTCGCACGAAGACGTCGCGCAGGATCTTCTTCTCGGATGCGGCCTTGTCGGCATAGCCGGAGAATGCGTGGCGGGTGTCGTCGCCGATCATGCCGATGGCTTCCCCGACCTCGCCCGGTTTGGCCAGCTGGCACAGGCCGTCAGCGCCCCGCACCGGCAGCTCGGTGTCGATATCGAAGCGGACCAGCTTGCAGTTGATCTGTTTCTTGAGGAAGCCCGGGATGCGACCGATGGCCCCCGCCTTGCCGTCGAAATTGAACAGCGAGACGTTGCCCTCGGTCGAGCCGTAGAATTCCATGATGTTCGGGACGGCGAACCGCTTCTGGAAGTCTTCCCAGACGTCGGGACGAAGCCCGTTGCCGAAGGCGAGGCGCAGCTTGTGGCTCCGCTCGTCCGGCGCTTCCGGGCAGTTCACCAGATAGCGGCACAGCTCGCCGATATAGACAAACAGGGTCGCACCCGAGGCCTTCACGTCCGGCCAGAAGCTGGAGGCGGAGAAGCGCTTGCGCAGCACCAGCTTGCCTCCGTTCAGCAGCGCCGGGCCGATGCCGACCAGGCCGCCGGTCGAGTGGTAAAGCGGCAGGACGTTGAAGGTCACATCCTTGTCCGTGCCCGCCGTGGCGCCGGCGAAGGCCCGCATGTAGGTGCGGGCGCGGGCATGGGTGATCTTGGCCGCCTTGGGCAGGCCGGTGGTGCCCGAGGTGAAGATGTACAGGGCGGTGTCACGGTTGGTCAGGCCCGAGCGGATCGAACGCGCTGGCCGGACCGACGATCCGCCGCGCACCGGCTTGTCGAGGCCGCGACGTTCATCCGCCTCATCCTCGTCGGCCAGACCCAGAACCCAGAGCATCAGATTGCGATCAACCAGAGAACGGGCGTCCTCGACCTTGCGCCAGCAATCCTCGTCCGTGACCACCTGCGACGCATTGGAGATGGTCAGGCAGTGGGCGAGGGCGTGGCCCGTCAGGTTGGTGTTGATCAGCGCCGTGCCGACCCCGACCTTGGCGAAGCCCATCCAGGCGGCGATGTACTCAGCCCGGTTCTGCATCACCAGGGCGACAGTGTCTCCGCGCTTGAGGCGACGGCTGACGGCCCAGTGCCCGAAGCGATTCGCCATGGCGTCGAGCTCGCGGTAGCTGATGCTGCGACGGTCATCCTGGATCGCGATGTGATCGGCGAACTTGTCGACGGCCTCTTCCCAGTCGTCACAGACGAGATCGGGGCTGTCCATGGTGATCGGCTTGATGCGTCCGAGCAGGAGTCGCAGGCCCTTCACGAACCGCATGTCGCGCCGGATGTTCGCTACCAGACCCATAGTCACGTCCACTCGTCAGAAGCCCCCTCCGGTGATGAACAAGCGGGCCTCCCGGGTCAACCGGTGGGGGAATCGCCGAGGCGTTTTTGATGGTTTGCGAACGGTTTGCGCGCCGATTGCCGCCGGGCGTGGCGCCGATGCGGCGGTGACGTAGGGTCACTTCATCGCCTTTATTGCGGAGCTTTGCGGCGCGGACGGGATGAGTCGCTGCCCCAACTGTGGCGGGAACAGTGTTTCTTCGGGACATTCCGCCTCCTCGCGGAACCGCGATCTTCCTGGTGAGGTTTGGACCCCACGCTAAAGGAGGACCAGAGATGTCTGTGACCTATACCGACGACCGCAACGAAGCCCTGCGTGACGAGACCTTCGTTCCCGTTTATGCTCGAACCCGTTCAAGCCGGACGCGCAAAAAGGGCGTCCGGACCTGGATGATCCTCGCGCCGGTGGGTTTGCTGGTGATCGGCGGCGCGGCCGCTGCGACGATGACGATGAACAGTGGCGACGCGACACCTCCGCTGGCCGAGCCGGCGGCCACCGCTCCGGTGGTGTCACAGGCGCCGATGCCGATGACCGCTCCGACGGCCGAGGCGATGACGCCCACGGCGCCTATCGAAGCCGCGCCGGCTCCGGTCGAGCGCGAAGCGGCGCCGGCCCCGGCTCGCCGTGAAGCGCCGGCTCGCCGCGCCGCGCCGCGGGCTGAGGCGGCCACTCCGGCTCCCGCGCCCGCTCCCAGCGTCCCGGTCCAGTCGTCGCCATCGACCACGACCCTGAACACAGCGCCGGCCCAGACCAACCCGGCTCCGGTCACGGTCCCGACGCCGCCGCCCCCGGTGATCACCGTTGAACCGCTGAACTGATCCGGCACAACGAGAAAAGCCCCGGCGATCCGCCGGGGCTTTTTGCCGGATCAGGCCGCGGGAGAGACCCGCCAGATGACATTGCCGACGTCATCGGCGACCAGCAGGCCGCCAAGGGCGTCGAACTGAACCCCAACCGGACGGCCCATTGCCTGACCGTCCTCGTTCAGGAAGCCGGTGAGGACGTCCTGCGGCGGGCCGTTCGGCGCACCGTTCGCGAAGGGCACGAAGATCACCTTGTAGCCGTTGCGCGGGATGCGGTTCCACGATCCATGCTGCCCGACAAAGGCGCCGCCACGATACCGGGCGGGGAACAGACTTCCTTCGCCGAAGGTCAGGCCCAGCGAAGCGGTGTGGGCGCCCAGCGCGTAGTCCGGCCGGACGGCGCGGGCGACGAGGGCGGGATCCTGCGGCTTCACCCGCTCGTCGACCGTCTGGCCGTAATAGCTGTACGGCCAGCCGTAGAAGGCGCCGGGCGTGACCGAAGTCATGTAGTCGGGGACCAGATCGTTCCCCAGTTCATCCCGCTCGTTGACCGCCACCCACAGCTTGCCGCTGTCCGGCTGCCAGGCCATGCCGACCGGATTGCGCAGGCCCGACGCATAGATGCGACGCGCGCCGGTGGCGGGATTGATTTCGAGAATGGCCGCGCGCTCGACCTCCTCGTCCATGCCGTTCTCGCCGATGTTCGAATTGGACCCGACGCCGACATACAGCCGCGAGCCGTCGGCGCTTGCGACAAGGCTCTTGGTCCAGTGGTGATTACGTCCGGCGGGCAGGTCCGCGATCTTGCGCGGGGGGGCGGCGATCCGCGTCTCGCCGGCCCGATAGGGGAAGGCGACGACGGCGTCGGCGTTGGCGACGTAGAGGGTGTCCCCGACCAGAGTCATGCCGAAGGGCGACATCAGGTTTTCGAGGAAGGCGGTCCGGGTCTCCGCCACCCCGTCGCCATCCGCGTCACGCAGCAGGGTGATGCGGTCGGCGCTGGCGGCGCGGGCGCCTGCACGGCGCATTATCAGGCCCTGCGCCCACGCCCGGAAGCCGCCGCCAGCGCCGTCATCCAGTCCCTCGGGCTTGGGCGGGGCGTTGCTTTCGGCGACCAGAATGTCGCCGTTGGGCAGCCGGTATAGCCAGCGGGGATGGTCCAGCCCGACTGCGAAGGCCTGCACGCGGAAGCCTGCGGCGGGAACGGGCATGCGCCCCTCGGGCCAACGGGTCGCCTCGGCGATGTTGACCGTCGGCAGCAGGGTCGTGCGGGGCGCCGGCAGCGTAGGGTTCGGGCCGAAGCCAACGGAGGGATCGAGCTTCGATTCCGTGCTGCACCCGACAAGGGTCAATACGGCGACGGCAGCGAGGGCGGCTATGCGCATGCGGTCTCTTTCACCTGGGGGGCAGGGCGGGAAACTCCAGACGGCTGACATCATAGCCCAGCGCGCGGGCGCGGCCAGTCAGCTGTTCGATCTGCGCCTGGGTCGGAACCTCGCGGGTGAAAATGAACAGCCGTTCGAAGGTCGGATCAGCCGAGATGAACCAGCTGTAGGCGTCGTCATGGTCCAGCACCCAGTAATCCCAGGTCACAAATCCGCCGAGGTAACGGACCCGAAGCTTGGTGTTGGTGCCGGGATCGAGGATCTCACCGCGTCCGCCGAGGGCTTTCTCGCGACCGCCCGGTTGGCCCTGCTCGCAGGTGTCACGGACGTCCACCCGGGTCGGCGATACGAGCACATAGTTCGACGCGCCTGCGACACAGCCGTCGGTCAGACGGTCGGGCAGCCGCGCGACCTCGATCCACCGACCGGACCAAAGGCGTTCGGCATCGACGGGTTTGAGCGGCTGGGGCGCCCGATATTCCGAGGGAGAGGGGGCGGTCACACAGGCCGAGAGGCCGGTGGTCAGCAGCAGGGTGACGGCAAGTGAACGCAAGGTCATGATGGTCTCCGCGCGATTTCAACACCGCTGATACGCCGCTGTTCCCGGATTGGACTTGTGGGGCGGCGCCGTCGCGCATATCTGCGGCGCCCACGGGAGAGGGCGTATGCAGCCGGCCATCGTTATTGAAGGTCTGACAAAGACCTATAAGTCGGGCGTGCAAGCGCTCAAACCGGTCGATCTGACCATCGGCAAGGGTGAGATCTTCGCCCTGCTGGGGCCGAACGGCGCGGGCAAGACCACGCTGATCTCGATCATCTGCGGGATCGTCAACGGCTCGACCGGCCGGGTGCTGGCCGACGGTCACGACATCCGCAAGGACTACCGGAAGGCCCGGACGGTCATCGGACTGGTGCCCCAGGAACTGACCACCGATGCCTTCGAGACCGTGCGGGCGACGGTGACCTTCAGCCGCGGCCTGTTCGGCAAGGCGCCGAACCCGGCCTACATCGAACAGATCCTTCGCGACCTCAGTCTCTGGGACAAGAAGGACGCCAAGATCATGACCCTGTCCGGCGGCATGAAGCGCCGGGTCATGATCGCCAAGGCCCTGAGCCACGAACCCGATATCCTGTTCCTCGATGAGCCGACCGCCGGCGTGGATGTTGAGCTGCGCAAGGACATGTGGGCCATGGTTCGCAAGCTGCGCGAGCGCGGCGTGACGATCATCCTGACCACCCACTACATCGAGGAAGCCGAGGAGATGGCTGATCGCGTGGGGGTGATCCTGAAGGGGCAACTGATCCTCGTGGAGGAAAAGACCGCCCTGATGAAGAAGCTGGGCAAGAAGGCCCTGACCCTGCAACTGCAGGAGCCGGTGACGACGCTGCCCGCCGAACTGGCTGACTGGAAGGTCGAGCTGAAGAATGACGGCGCGGAGCTGGAATACGTCTTCGACGCCAATGCCGAGGACACCGGCGTGCCGGGCCTGCTGCGGCGGCTTGAGGCGATCGGGGTCGGCTTCAAGGACCTGTCCACCCGCCAGAGCTCGCTTGAGGACATCTTCGTGGGTCTTGTGCACCAGTCAAAGGCGGAGGCGGCGTGATGGCGTTCAACGGTTATGGCGTCTGGGCCATCTATCGTTTCGAGATGGCGCGCGCCCTGCGCACCTTCTGGCAGTCGATCATCACGCCGGTGGTGACGACAGCACTCTATTTCGTGGTCTTCGGCACAGCCATTGGCGGCCGGATCGAACAGGTCTTCGGCGTGCCGTACGGGGCGTTCATCGTTCCGGGCCTGATCATGCTGAGCCTGTTCACCAACTCGATCTTCAACGGGTCATTCGGCATCTACTTCCCGAAGTTCACGGGCACGATCTACGAGCTGCTTTCGGCGCCGGTTTCGCCGTTCGAGACCGTGCTCGGCTATGTCGGGGCGGCGGCGACCAAATCCTTCATTCTGGGGCTGGTCATTCTGGCGACGGCGGCCTTCTTCGTACCTTTGCAGATCCTGCACCCGGTGGCGATGCTGGCCTTCCTGATCCTGATCTCGGCGACTTTCAGCCTGTTCGGTTTCATCATCGGTATCTGGGCCCAGAGCTTCGAGCAGCTGAACTTCATCCCGATGCTGATCGTGACGCCCCTGACCTTCCTCGGCGGCGCCTTCTATCCGACCATCTGGCTGCCGGACGGCTGGCGGCTGGTCAGCCTGTTCAATCCGGTTGTCTATCTGATCTCGGGTTTCCGCTGGGCCTTCTTCGGCGTGGGCGATGTTTCGCTGGCTGTCAGTCTGGGCGCGACGCTGGGCTTCTTCTTCGTTTGTCTGGGCGTGGTCTTCTGGATGTTCCGCACCGGCTATCGCCTGAAGAACTGACCGGTCACGAAACCGGCCAGATCGGCCGCCACTTTCTGCGCGCGTAAGCGTTTGAAGGCGCGTCGGCCACGGCGCGGGAGGCGGTATGACGGACAACAAGACCCCCGAAGCGAACGGTGCCCCGATCAACGGACAGGCCCGGCCCGAGCCCTACCGGCGCGCCGTGACCTGGGGTCGTCCGCCCGAGACGGTTTTCCGTGCAGGGCCGCTTCCGTCCGGCGGCGTATCCCTCGCGCAGCCGCCGGCGTCGGCGCCGCGACCAGTTGTGACGCCCCCCGCCGCCCAACCGGTCGCCCCGCACCGCCCCTCGGCCATTCTGAGCGGCTCCCTGATCCCGCGCGCTGCGCCGCAAGGGGCCGCTCCCCAGGCCCGGCCGGCGCCCGCGACGCCGGTCGATCCCGATGCGCCGCGCTTCGTCGTGCCGGATGCGCCGCTGGTTCCGGCCGAGCCGGACCTGACGGTCAGGCCGCTGCCGGAGCCCGAGCCGCTTCCGGAGCCGGTAGTTGAGACGCCTCCCCCCGTTCACACGGCTTCGGCCGCGGAGCCTGTCGTCGCGGCTGTGCCGGATGCCGCCGCGCCACGGCACGAGCCCAAGGCGCTTTCGCGAGCGCGACCGGGTGGACGCGCGCCGCTGTTTGCAGGCGCAGCTATCGCGATCCTTGCCGTCGCCGCCGCCGGTTGGTGGCTCCTTGGGCGGTCGCCGGAGGCCGCCGCTCCGGCTGGGGCTCCTGTCATCAATGCGCCTGCCGAAAGTCCGGTCGAGGCGTCGGCGGTTCCGGATGCTCCGGCTGTGGCGCAGACCGTTGAGCAACCGACGTCTGCAGCTGAAACGCCTTCGCCTGTGACGCCCGCCCCCGTCGCGCCGACTGTCGCTCCGGCTCCCGCCTCTCGCGCGGCCGCGCCAGCCGTGACCACGCCTGCACCGACGCCGATGCGTCCGACGCCCGTTCCGGTTGAGCCGACGCCCGCGCCGCCTGCTGTGGTGGTGACCGCTCCGCCTATCGAGCAGGCGCCGGCCAGTCCGCCTCCGACCGCCGCCGAGCGGCCGTCGAGCGATCCGGACGCGCCGATCACGACGCGCCCACAGAGACTCGACTGATCCGGCTGGGCCTCAGCGCAGGGTGATGTAGCCGCGTTCCACCATCCGGCGCAGACCTTCATAGACCTCGGCCAGTTCTTCATAGGCGATCCGCGCCGCGGTCAGGCGCGCCACTTGGTCCGCCGTGGCCGGGGCTCCGGATTCGGACTGGCGCAGTCCCTCTGACACCCACTTGCCCCGGGCGGTGGCGGTCATGACCGCCAGTCTCTGGAAGGTCGCGGGGTCCAGCGCGGGGACCATCTGGCCCAGCACTTCGCGGTTGGCGATGAAGGCCGAGTAGTCGATCTGCTCCAGCAGGCCGCGCAGGCGGCGCTGTTCCTGCGGATCGATGTCCTGCGGCTCGAAATGGTCTCTTTGCCGACGATAGCTGCCGGTCTGCATGGTCGACATCGCGCTTCTCCCAACACGATCGGGTCTGAAGCCTGCGCTGCGTCGATTAACGGGGCGTTGCACTGATGGCGGGAGACGCTTGCCATCGCCGCTTCGGGGGGATACTTAAGTCCATGCTTCAGTATCAGGAACCGCTTGATCTCGCCTTCCAGGCTCTGTCGGATCCGACCCGCAGGCGGATGGTCGAGCGGCTGTCGGCGGGGCCGGTGTCGGTCAGCGCCTTGGCCGATCCCCTTCCGATGTCGTTGTCGGCCGTGATGCAGCATCTGAAAATCCTTGAGGCGGCGGGGCTCGTTCGCTCCGAAAAGGTCGGACGTGTCCGCACCTGCCGGGTCGAGCCCGATGCGCTGACCGCCGCCGAACGCTGGCTGAACGCCCGGCGCCAGTCCGTCGAGCGCAGCCTCGACCGGCTGGGCGTCTTTCTGGACGAGACCAAACCCGAGGAGGACTTGTGATGACCGCTGAAACCCCGAGTGTCGCCCATGGAACTTTCGTCCTGAAGCGCCGCTATGACGCCGCCGCTGAGCGGGTGTTCCGTGCCTGGGCCGATCCGATCTCCTTCCGCCGCTGGTTTGTCGAGGCGCCGGGCGCGACGGTTCATGAGTGGCGGCATGACTTCCGCGTGGGCGGGAGGGGTGGCGGTCGCTATCGTTTCGGAGGACCCGAGAATGTTGATGGCTTCAACGACACCCTCTTTCTGGACATCGTGGAGAACCGTCGGATCATCCTCAGCTACGTCATGGGCACGGAGGTCGGCGGTGAACGGACGAGGTCTTCGGCCTCGCAGGCGACCATCGAACTGGTTGCGGACGGCGCGGGCGTGCTGCTGACCTACACCGAGCAAGGCGCCTATTTCGGAGAGGACGGAGCCGCCCACATCCCGCTTCGCGAGGAGGGGTGTGCGCAGATGCTGGAAAACCTCGCCCGATTTCTGGAGGGCGTCGCCTGATGTCCCTGATCCTGTGGTCTCACCCTTATTCCGGCTACGGCCAGAAGACGGCCGTCGCCCTGTATGAGCTGGGCCTTCCGTTCGAACTGAAGCTGGTCGACGGCTCGCCGGAGGTCATGGACGGTTTCCTCGCCGTCTCCCCTTTCGCCAAGATGCCGACCCTGATCGACACGGCGGCGGGCCGGACGGTGATCGAGTCCAGCATCGTGATCGAGTATCTCGACCGGCTGGCGGGCGCAGGGCGGTTGATCCCGGATGACCCCGAAGCGGCGCTCGAGGCGCGCTTCATCGACCGGGTCCTGGACACCTACGTCGGCGGCAACATGAACCGGATCGTGTTCAATCGTCTGGGCCGGGCGGGCGGGCCGAACGAGACGGCGATGGCGCAGGACGCGAAGGAGCTTGAGACCGCCTGGGACATGCTGGAGACCAGGCTGGCCGATGGCCGCACCTGGGGCGCGGGCGAGAGCTTCACCCTGGCCGACTGCGCGGCGGCGCCCCTGATGACCTATGCGCGACGGCTGGTTCCGTTCGGCGACAGGCCACGGATCAGAGCCTGGCACGCGCGGTTGATGGCGCGGCCGTCCTTCTTGCGGGCGCTGGAGGACGCCGCTCCGTTCGGTGACCTGATGCCGGCGCCTCCGCCGGAAGATTAAGGCCGGGGCTGAAGGACCATCAGAGTCGACTGGCCGTGAGCCAGAAGACGACCTTCGCTGTCCTTGATCGTCGCCTCGGCGGTAATGATCTGACGTCCGACGTTGATGACCCGGCCCTCGCAGACGACCTTGCCGGTCTGGACCGTGATCGGTCGGGTGAAGTTGGTCTGGGTCGAGATCGAGGTATAGCCCACGCCCGCAGGCAGGGTGGAGTGGGCCGCGCAGCCGGTGGCGCTGTCGATCAGCGTCAGGGCCCAGCCGCCGTGCACCATGCCCTGCGGGTTCAGGATGTGCGGCCCGGTGTGTCCTTCAAAGATCGCGATACCTTCGCTGACCTCAGTCAGCGCGAAGGACATGGTTTCCCCGATGGTCGCGGGCGGTATGCGACCGTCGAGAACGGCTTGCAACAGTTCGATGCCGGGCATGCGGCCCATGGCCTCGGCGGTTGATTTGGGGAGGTCGGTCATGGCCTGACTGTGGGGAGTGTCGCCGGGCCCCGCAAGCACGCGGCGGATCGCCGCGCGGGGGTTACCGCAACGGCGCCCGGCACGTAGCTGTTGATGGAAACGCGAGGAGACCTGCATGCCGCTTCTGATGTGCCCCAATGACAACGCCGCGATGCAGACGCTGGAGCGCGGCGGCGTCCAATTCGACATGTGCCCGACCTGCCGGGGCGTCTGGCTGGACCGCGGCGAGCTTGAAAAACTGATGGAGTCCGCCACCGCCGAAGGCCGCGCCTCCGCCCCGCAGGTCGCGCCTGCTCCGGCGCCTCAGCCCCAGTACCCGCCGCAACAGGCCCAGCAGCCATGGGGCGGTCAGCCCGGCTATCGCGACGACCGCTACCGTCGGGACGACGAGTACCGGTACAAAAAGAAGAAGCGTGACAGTATCTTCGACATCTTCGACTGAGGCCGCTTCGGCTTGAAGTGATGCTCAGGCGGCCAGCCCGGCCGCCTTCATCAGTGTCTTCAGCGGCGCCAGCGTTTCGGGCGCGGCCGCGAGCGCGGCGCGGGCCTCCGGCGCGCGGAACAGCTTGATCGCCTCGGCCTTGGCCCGATCCGCCGCCGGACCGAGCGGAGCGGTTTCGCCCGCCGCCATTCGCAGCAGGACCGACAGCTTCTGCGGTGGCGGGGCCGGCGAGCGGGCCAGCTGGCTGACGATACGGGCTTCGGCTTCGATCACGCCGCCGACCAAGCCGATGGCGACGGTGACGTCCCCCTCGTCTTTGTCCGACAGACCACAAAGTCGCGCGGCCCGTTGCAGGTTCGCCAGTACGCCCAGCTTCTGGGCCACGGTCTGGCCGTTGGACTGGCGCATCTCGGTTTCAAAGCGCAGGGAACCGACGGAGGCGGACAGCCACCGCGCGGCGGCGCGCTTGTTGGCGACCCCGGTCACGTTCTCGCACAGCCGGGTCAGGGCCTCGGCCTCGCAAAGGGCTGTGCTGCAGGTCCTCATGAAGGCGCCGACGAAATCGGCGGTGACCAGCGCCTTGGAGCGCTCATTGAAGGCGTTCTGCACCTCTTCCAGGGTCAGCAGCCGGCCCGCCGTCGCCGTCAGGCCTGTGGCGAGGGTGCGCAGAATGTCGATCTCGCCCGCCGCATCGCTGGGGCGCAGGCGACGGGGGCTCATCAGTTCGCGCAGGACCATCCGCGCCAGGGCGGCGGACAACAGGGGCAGTTCCGCGCTCTGGATACGCTCGCCCAGCCGCGCAGCCGGACCTTCGACTGCAGGAATCTGCAACGCCATGCGGGGGTCCTGGCGGATCAGCAGTTCGACCTCGCGCGGCGCCACCATCCGGACGACCGCCGCCATGGCGGCTCCCTGATCCAGCGACGGACCCAGAATGTCGGTCAGGCCGCCCCGCGACCCCAGCATTTCGCAGAGAATCTGTTCGATCGGCACCAGCACCATCGCCCGGGGCTGGCCGTCGCTCGGCGCCTGGTCGGCGAGGTCCATGAGCCTGGCCAATCGCGCGCGGCCGTCCTTCAGCCCGGTCAGGGCTGCGGCGATCACCCCGCCCATGATGAAGGCGCGGTCGTTCTGGCCTTCCAGCCGGTGGGCGAGGTCCGCCAGCGAGTGATGCTCGAGGCTGGGGAAGCGGGTCTTGCGCCCCGCCGTCACCAGGCGCTCGATGGCGACGTCCGACAGCCGTTGATAGTGCCGGACCAGATCGTGAACCGGCTTCCCGTCCGCCTGCGCCTCGGGGACGGCGACCTTCTGGATCGCGTGTTGCAATTCGACGCCGGACGCATCCAGCCGCTCCGCCATGTCCGGGCGGTGCAGCAGTTCGAAGGCGGTCACGCCTTGCCTTTGCAGCCAGTCCTCCAGCACGCGCCCGATCTGTTCACGGGCCATGGGCGCATAGAGGTCATAGGGCGTGGCGCAGCGCGGGCCGGCGTCATCGTCTGTCGTGGTGCGCCGGGTCTGCACCTCGGGAACACCCTTGGTCATCAGGGTGACGCTGTTGAACTCCATGGTGTCGGGGTCCAGCGTTTCCTTGGTCACCCGGACGGCGGCCGCGTAGCCGTCACGCAGCAGGTCCTCCGCCGTGTCGATGGCGTGGGCGCGGTGCTCGGTCGCGATCTCGAGGGCCCACGGCGACGGCGCGGTCCTCCGGATATAGACTTCGTAGTGGATCGGGCCGGCCATCGAGCGCTCGCGTAATTCGCCCGGATCTTGCCCCCGGAGACTTTAAGGGCGGGTTTCATTGCGGATTTGTACGGACCGGCCCATCTTTTGCGCCGTAATCTAACCGCGATGACATAGAACGGTTACGCTTGCCGTGCGTTGAAGGCGCGGAAGACCGGACTGCAAGGAGAGCCGACTTGGCCAATATTACCCTGGTGGACGACGACGAGAACATCGTGGCGTCGGTTTCGCTGGCGCTCGAGAGCCACGGCCACAAGATCACCGCCTATCACGACGGCGCCTCTGGCCTGGAAGCGCTCGAGACGTCGCCGCCCGACCTCGCGATCCTCGATGTGAAGATGCCGCGCATGGACGGGATGGAGGTGCTGCGTCGCCTGCGTCAGACCTCGCAAATTCCGGTCATCATGCTGACCTCGAAGGACGAGGAGATTGACGAAATCCTCGGCTTCAACCTCGGGGCGGACGACTACATCCACAAGCCGTTCAGCCAGCGCCTGCTGATCGAACGGGTGAAGGCCTTGCTGCGCCGGACGGGCGTGGACGGCGGCGAGCCTGAGCCGGCCGGCGAGAACTCGAACAAGGCCATCAAGCGCGGCAAGCTGAGCATGGACCCGGCCCGCCACGAGAGCACATGGGACGGCAAGCCGGTGAAGCTGACGGTCACCGAGTTTCTGCTGCTGCAGGCGCTGGCCCAGCGTCCCGGCTTCGTGAAGAGCCGCGATAACCTGATGGACGCCGCTTACGACGATCAGGTCTATGTTGATGACCGCACCATCGACAGCCACGTGAAGCGCATGCGCAAGAAGTTCCGGGTCGTCGATCCCGAGTTCGACGCGATCGAGACCCTGTATGGCGTCGGATACCGTTACCGCGAGAGCTGAGCCCGACGTGGCGTCCCCGAGCGGCTCCCGCCGACCCAAGCGGTTTGGCGGGTCGCGGCTCGGCGGCCTCATTCTGGCGCTCAACCTCCTCAGCCTGCTGATTCTTTTCGTCGGCGCCCTGGCGCTGAACGAGTGGCAGCGTGGGCTGATCGAGGCGCGTCAGGAAACGTTGAAAGCCCAGGCCGAAATGCTGGTGCGAGTGCTGGGCGAGCCCCAGATCGGCGTCACGCGCGGATCGCCGGTTCCCTACCTCGACTCCATCGAGGCCAGTCGGTGGCTGCGCGACAACTTCATCCCCGAAGGCCAGCGGGCGCGGTTGTTCGACGTCGACGGCATCCCCGTCGCAGACAGCTATGAAGTCACGGAAGCGATCCCGGGGCGTCCCCTGCCGCCGGCCCGCCCGGCCGGAACGCCGGAGGCGACGCCGGACGCCAAGGTCATCGCCGGGACCACCCGCAAGCAGGAGCAGGCCCGCCTCGCATTGGCGGCCGAGGTCGAGGGCGCGCTGGAAGGGCAGACGCAGGCGCAGGTCCGCCTGTCCGAGACGGGAGATCGCGTGGTCTCCGTCTCAACGCCCGTACGCCATGTGCAGCAGGTGCTGGGCGTGCTGACGCTGGAGGCCGGGGATGTCGACGAGACCGTCGGCGCCCAGCGGCGGGCCCTGATGCCTTTCGCCCTTGTGGCGCTGGCGGTGAACCTGCTCGGTTCGCTGCTGCTGCACCTGTTCGTGGCCCGGCCGGTCATGCGCCTGTCCGCCGCCGCCGACGAAGTGCGGTTGCAACGCGCGCGGGCCATTTCCCTGCCGGATCTGGAGGGTCGTAAGGATGAAATCGGCGATCTGGCGCGGTCGCTGGAATCCATGACCGAGACCCTGTCCGCGCGGATGGACGCCATCGAAGCCTTCGCCGCGGACGTCAGTCACGAGATCAAGAACCCCCTGACCTCGATCCGGTCGGCGCTGGAGACCCTTCCGCTGGTCAAGACCGAGGCCCAGCGCGAGAAGCTGACCGCACTGCTGCAACAGGACGTCCGGCGTCTGGATCGTCTGATCACCGACATCTCCAACGCCTCGCGGCTGGATGCCGAGTTGAACCGGGATCGCCCGCGGATGGTGAATCTGACCAGCCTGCTGACCGACATCGTCAGCGTCTATGAGGCGGGTCGGAAGCCGGGCGAGGCGCGCGTGGTCTTCACCCCGCCAGCCGGGGAGGATGCGCTGATCGTCGGTCGGGACGGTCCCCTGGGGCAGGTCTTCCGCAATCTGGTCGACAACGCCCGATCTTTCAGCCCGCCTGACGGCGAGGTCCGGCTTATCCTGAAGCGCGATGATCTGGACGCCCGTCCGATCCGTGTCCTGATCGAGGACGACGGCCCCGGTATTCCGCCCGAGAATCTGGAGACGGTGTTCGAGCGTTTCTACACCTCCCGCCCGCGCGGCACGGCCTTCGGCGCCAACTCGGGCCTGGGTCTGTCGATTGTGCGCCAGATTGTCGAGGCGCACGGCGGCACGGTCCGGGCCGAGAATCGGCCGGGTGAGGACGGTCCCGCCGGTGCGCGCTTCGAGGTCGCCTTGCCCGTGGCCGCTCCGCCCGCGCGACGCGCGTGAGTTCACCTCTGCACGCCACCGTGGTCGCTCGATGGTTTTCGGGGCAGGGCTGGCGCGCGGTGGCGCTCCGGGGGGCGTCCGGCGTCGGAAAAAGCGATCTGGCCCTGCGTCTGGTCGGCGCGGGCTGGCGTCTGGTCGCCGATGACTACGCCCACCTCTTCGCTTCGGGGGATGGGCTCTACGCCTGTCCGCCGGACAGAATTCGGGGGCGGATCGAGGTGCGGGGTGTGGGAATTCTGCCGATCCCGACGCTTGATATCGCGCGGGTGGTTCTGGTCCTGGATCTGGCCGCGGGACCGGTAGAACGGCTGCCGGAACACGAAACGGCGACGATTTGCGGCGTCGTTCTTCCACTCCTGTGGCTCGATCCGCGAGAGGCGTCGGCGGGCGAAAAGGTCGCGGCGGCGATCGCCCGACTTTAACCCGGCGCGGACTTGGGCTATTCCGCGCGGCTTGCGGTCAGCTCAGGGAGCGGCCGGAACGCGGGGGCGTAAGTCTTGGTGAAGCCTTCATGATCGGGCTGGTGATCGTCACCCACGGGGGTCTGGCCTCCGAATTCCTGTCGGCGATGGAGCATGTCGTGGGCCCGCAGCGCGGGGTCGCGGCCATCTGCATCGGCCCTGAAGACGACATGGAACGCCGTCGTCGCGACATCGTCGACGCCGCG
The DNA here is from genome assembly GCF_057808845.1 of Brevundimonas sp. FG8. Lineage (NCBI taxonomy): Bacteria > Pseudomonadati > Pseudomonadota > Alphaproteobacteria > Caulobacterales > Caulobacteraceae > Brevundimonas > Brevundimonas sp. FG8. Next base: position 26,010 of record NZ_JBMDIU010000008.1, read on the forward strand.
CGCGCAGTCGATGACGGCGAGGGCGTGATTCTGCTGACCGACATGTTCGGTGGCACCCCGTCCAACCTGGCCATTTCGGTCATGGAAGAGACCCATGCCGAGGTCATCGCGGGTCTGAACCTGCCGATGCTGATCAAGCTGGCCAGCGTGCGCGGTCGCGAGCCGTTGGAATCCTGCGTCGCTCACGCCCAGGACGCCGGGCGCAAATACATCTCCGTCGCCAGCTGGGTCCTTCAGGGCGAGAAATGACCGACACCGTCAACGCCACCGTCGGCATCTGCAACCAGCGCGGACTGCACGCCCGCGCCTCGGCCAAATTCGTCAAGCTTGCGTCCAGCTTCGAGAGCGAAATCCGGGTCACCCGGGACGGTGTCACCGTCAACGCCCTGTCGATCATGGGCCTGCTGATGCTGGGTGCGGGCAACGGCTGTGATGTTCACATCGAGGCCGAGGGGTCTGACGCCGCCGAGGCTGTAGAGGCCCTGTCCGATCTGGTGAACCGCAAGTTCGACGAGGACCAGTAGCGTCGGGTTTCAGGTCTGTCGGGGCGGCGCCGCGCCGACGTGGTCCAGCCCCCGGCTTTCGGCGATCTCCATCTGACGCGCCCGTTCACGCGCGCCGGCCTTCTGCGCCTCCGAGCGGGTGTCGTGGCAGCGATCGCAGCTGACGCCCTCGACATAGTGGGGTGACGTTCGCCCCTCCGCACTGACCGGCATCCGACAGCCCCGGCAAAGGGTGTGGGTTCCCTCCGTCAGGCCGTGACCGACGGCGACCCGTTCGTCGAAGACGAAGCACTCGCCCCGCCACAGGCTTTCCGGCTCCGGCACGGTCTCGAGATACTTCAGGATGCCGCCTTCCAGATGGAAGACGTCCTCGATTCCTTCTGACTTGAGGAAGGCGGTCGACTTCTCGCAGCGGATGCCGCCGGTGCAGTACATGGCGACCTTCGGCGGGTTGGGGCGCTCAAACAGGGCGCGGCCCTCGGTCCGGAACCAGTCGGGAAAGTCACGGAAGGTGCGGGTATTGGGCTGGATCGCGCCTACGAACGCGCCCACGGCGCCTTCGTAGTCATTGCGGGTGTCGATCACGATAGTGTCCGGGTCCGCGATCAGGGCGTTCCATCGGGCAGGCGTGACATAGGTTCCCGCATTGGCCGCAGGGTCGAGGCCCGGCTCGCCCATGGTCACGATCTCGGCCTTGATGCGGACCTTCATACGATAGAAGGGCATGGCGTCGGCGGTGGCGAATTTGATCTCCAGCGTGTCGAAGCCGGGCAGGGCGCGGATGCCGTCCAGCACGCGCTCAACGGCTTCGGGCGGACCCGCGATGGTGCCGTTCAGCCCCTCGTGAGCCACCAGCAGGATGCCGCGCACGTCCGGTGCGCACAGGTCGCGCAGCCGCGCCTGTACGGCCTCGCGGTCGTCGATGCGCGCGAACCGGTAGAGGGCGGCGATGCGTACAGGCTGGGTCATCTGGTGATCGGGACCATCGGTCCTGTCCTGTCTTCCACCCCGCGAGACGGGATGGTGGAGCCGAGGGGAGTCGAACCCCTGACCTCGTCATTGCGAACGACGCGCTCTACCAACTGAGCTACGGCCCCCCAAACCCCACGGGATCGTCGGGTGCAGGCGAGCGGGCGACATACGAGCGGCGGGCCGGTGGTGTCAACCGGTCGCATGCGCGTAGGGCCGCCGGGCGACGGAAATGTTGGCGATAGAGCGCCGGTCCCGCTAGAAGCGCGGATCAACTGACGGCTGGAGCGTTCCGCGGCATGGCGGCGATCATCGAGTTTCTGTTCTTCATCATCGAGACGCTGCTGCGCCTGTTCGTGCTGGCGCTGATCGTCAACGCCGTCCTGAGCTGGCTGTTCGCGTTCGACGTGATCAACCACCGGAACCGCTTCGTGTCCTCGCTGGCGATGGCGCTGGACCGGATCGTCGGCCCCGTGCTGGCTCCGCTGCGGCGGATCATCCCGTCGCTGGGCGGCATCGACATCACGCCGATCATCGCCTGGATCCTGATCACCGGCGTCCAGACCTATCTGCTGCCCGCCTCCAAGGCCGCGCTGTTGAGCCTGGTTCCTTACTGACCGGCGCGGCGCGGAGGTCACGCCTGTCAGTCTTCGCGGCTGACTCGACGTTCCGCGCTTGCACCGTTCGGCGACCGTCCTAAGGTGCCCGCCCACGGGGCCGCTGGCCTGACAGACGACCGGACTACATGACCACGATCAAGACAGTCGCCATCATCGGCGCGGGCCAGATGGGCGCGGGTATCGCCCAGACGGTGGCCGCGGGCGGCTATGACGTGAAGCTTTACGATGCGGCCGGCGACCGCGTGCCGCAGGCGCTGGGCGCGATCGCGGCCAGCCTGTCGCGCCAGATCGGTCGCGGACTGACGACCCAGGCCGACGCCGACGCCGCGCTGTCGCGCATCACCGCCACCTCTTCTCTGGCCGAGGCCGCCAAGGCTGATCTGGTGATTGAAGCCGCCGTCGAGGACGAGGTCGTCAAGAAGGCGATCCTGCTGGACCTCGTGCCGCATCTGGGCGCGGACACCCTGCTGGCGTCCAACACCTCGTCGATCTCGATCACCCGTCTGGCCTCGACCACGGATCGCCCCGAGCGGTTCATCGGCCTTCACTTCATGAAGCCGGCGCCGGTAATGAAGCTGGTGGAGATCATCCGGGGCATCGCCACCTCGGCGGAGACCTATGAGACCGCGGTCGCCTTCGCGGAATCGCTGGGCAAGACCACCACCAATGCCGAGGACTTCCCCGCCTTCATCGTGAACCGGATTCTGGTCCCGATGGTCAACGAGGCGATCTACACCCTGTACGAGGGCGTCGGGAACGTCTCGTCGATCGACAAGGCGCTGAAGCTCGGCGCCAACCATCCGATGGGGCCGCTGGAACTGGCCGACTTCATGGGGCTGGATGTCGTTCTGGCGATCATGAACGTGCTCTACGACGGGTTGGCGGACAGCAAATATCGCCCCTGTCCGCTGCTGGTGAAGTACGTCGAGGCCGGCTGGCTGGGCCGCAAGTCGGGCCGGGGCTTTTATGACTATTCCGGCGAAACGCCGGTTCCGACCCGATGATCTCCCGCTTCGAAAAGCCCGAGACCTTCCCGGGCCAGCAACGCGTGGCCTGGCGCAAGGAGCCGCAGCGGACGGTGCTGGCGGTCGTCGCGGCGGTCTTCTGGCCCCCGCTGTGGATCACGCTGGCGATCTGGAGACCGCATAACTGGATGCCGGGTCTCGAGATGGACTGGCGGCTGCAGTTGTTCATCCTTGGCCTGATCGGGGTGCCGGCGATCCTCTGGTTGCTGGCGCGAGAGCGCAGGCGGTCGGGACGACCGGCGACCCGGCTGGGCGTCGTCTGGCGCTTCATGTTCTACGGCGGCCTGATGGCGGTCATCCTGGCCGCCCTGTTCGCGGTCTGGCAGCTGGTTCTGCAGTGGATCAACGCCGCCAACGTGGGCGAGGGCGTGGGCAGCAGCGAGACGACCCTGCTGATATACGGCGTGGCGGGCATGCCCTTCGCGGCGGTGATCGGCGTGGCCTACGCCCTGTGGGCGGGCCTGTGTGTGGCCTTCATCGCCTTCTCGCCCCAGCCGGAGGTGCGGGATCGCCTCGGCGTCATGGGCCGCGACCTGTATCGCGACGGGGCCGCCTGAAACCTTACGGCGAATTGGTTTGACGGCGTCCGGTCGCGCGGCGACTTTCCCGGCCCTACTCGCGGGAGCAAGTCATGACCGCCACAGACGTCGGTTCCAGCGCGCGGCTCGCGCCGATCGCGGTCAAGGACCGCATCTTCACCCTGGACATGCTGCGGGGTCTGGCGATCCTGGGCATTCTGGGTGTCAACGCCATGGCTTTCGCCTGGCCGATGGCGCTGGAGATGGACCCGACCCTGCCGCCGATGTGGGCGCACGACACCGCGAACATAGCGGCGGAGTGGGCAAAGGATGTCTTCTTCCAGGACAAGTTTCGCTCGCTGTTCTCGATGCTGTTCGGGGTGTCGATCTTCCTGATCGGCGGCGAGCGGTTCGATGAGGCGCGGGGCCGCCTGTTGTGGCGGCGCTTGCTCTGGCTGGGGCTGTTCGGCCTGATCCACGGGTTCGCCCTGTGGTTCGGCGACATCCTGCTGCACTACGCCTACAGCGGCATGCTGGTGATGATGGCCCGGTCCTGGTCGGCCAGGCGGCTGCTCTGGACGGGGGCGGCGCTGAACGCCGTCTTCGCCGTGCTTTCGGTCGGCTCCGCCTTGCTGGCGGGCCTGATGGCGGGCGATGCGCAGGCCGCGCAGGGCGGCAATCCCTTCGCCACGACGCCAGAGCAGCTGACGGCGATCATCCAGGCCTATCAGGCGGGCTGGCCGGGCGCGCAGATCGAGAACCTGAGGGCGGCGGTCTTCCTGCAGTTGATGAGCCTGACGCTCGTTCCGATCACGGCGGGGCTGATGATGCTTGGGCTCGGCCTGTTCAAGTCGGGTTTCCTGACCGGGCGCTCGCCGACATGGGTCTATGTCCTGCTGTTGCTGATCGGAGGCGCCAATCTGGCGGCCTTCGGCTGGTACGACTGGCAGTTCTACGCCGCCCCGCACGGGACCCCGGACCCGACGAAGGGGCTGGCCGGGGTGCTGGGCAGCTTCGCGCCGCTGATCACCCTAGCCTATGTCAGCCTGCTGATCCTGATGACCCGGTTCGGGCTGAAGGTCGTCACCGGCGTTTTGGCGCCGGTGGGGCGGATGGCCTTCACCAACTACCTGACCCAGACCCTGATCATGGCGACCCTGTTCTACATGCCTTGGGGGCTGCACTGGTTCGGAACCGTGCCGCCCGCGCAGCTGTGGCTGGTGGTTGGCGGCGTCTGGATCGCCCAACTGATCTGGTCGCCCCTGTGGTTGTCGGTGTTCACCATGGGGCCGCTGGAGTGGCTGTGGCGCTGCCTGACCTATGGCCGGGCGGTGCCTCTTTTGAAGCGCGAGGCCGCCTGATCGTTGCTCGCGCGCGGCCTTTGGCTTAAGCGCGCGGCATGACCGACAACGCTCCCATCCGCCCCGAAGCCCGCAATCCCCGTGGGTTCGCCGACCGCCGCGGTCGCGATCTCGTCGCCGAGCGCCGACTCGTGCATCGGGTGTCGGAAGTCTATGAGCGCTGGGGTTTCGAGCCGCTGGAGACGCCAGCCTTTGAATATGTCGACGCCCTCGGCAAATTCCTGCCCGATACGGACCGTCCGAACGAGGGCGTGCTGGCGCTTCAGGACGACGATGATCAGTGGATGGCCCTGCGCTATGACCTGACGGCGCCGCTGGCCCGCTTCGCGGCGCAGAACTGGGAGACCCTTCCCAAGCCGTTCCGCCGCTATGCCTTCGGGCCCGTCTGGCGCAACGAGAAGCCAGGGCCGGGCCGCTTCCGCGAGTTCGTCCAGTGTGACGCCGACACCGTGGGGTCGGATCGCCCGGAGGCCGACGCCGAGATCATCGCCATGGCCTGCGAGGGCCTGCGGGCCGCCGGTCTGGCGCCGGGCCAGGCGGTCATCCGTGTCTCGAACCGCAAGCTGTTCGACGGCCTGTTCGAGGCCGGCGGCGTGACCGATCCGGTCCAGAAGCTTACCGCCCTGCGAGCCATCGACAAGTTCGACCGTCTGGGTTGGGAAGGCGTCGCCGCCCTGCTGGGCGAGGGGCGTCTGGATGAATCCGGCGACTACACCAAGGGGGCGCAGCTGCCGTTGGCGGTGGCCTCGACCATCGAAGCCTTCCTCGCCTCGGCGGGTGACGCCGCCCTGGGCCGGGCGGAGACGCTGGAGGCCGTGGCGCGGGCGGGCGGGCTGGGCGCCGTCGGCGAGGGGGCGTTGGAGGAACTGGCGGCCGTCGACAGCGCCCTGAACGCCATGAAGGTCGGGCAGGACGCCGTCCGCTTCGACCCGACCATCGTGCGGGGGCTGGAGTACTACACCGGCGCCGTGTTCGAGGCCGAATTGCTGCTGGAAACGACCGACGAGAGGGGCCGCGCCGTGCGCTTCGGTTCCATCGGCGGCGGCGGTCGCTATGACGACCTGGTGGCCCGCTTCACCGGCGAGCGTCTGCCGTCGACGGGCTTCTCGTTCGGCGTCTCGCGCCTGGCCTCGGCCCTGCGCGCGGCGGGGCGCGGCGACGAGGATGCCATGCGCGGCCCGGTGGTCGTGATCGTCTTCTCCGAGGCCGACATGCAGCACTACCTCGACGCGGTGTCCGAGCTGCGCAATGCCGGGATCGCCGCTGAGCTCTATCTCGGCAAGGCGGGGCTGAAGGCCCAGATGAAGTACGCGGATAGGCGGGGCGCGCCCGCCGCCATCATCCTCGGCGGGGACGAGATCGCGGCCGGAACCGTTACGGTCAAGGATCTCGACGCGGGTCGCGCCGCCGCGGCCGGAGTGGCCGACAACGAGGCCTGGAAGGCCGAGCGGCCGGGCCAGCGGGTCGTTCCTCGCGGTGAACTTGTGGCCACGGTCCGGCGTATCGTCGGTCACTGACGCACAGCTGCGTGAGTTATCGCTGATAACAAAGGAAAAATCCCTGACGGCGTCAGGGTCTTGATTGACTTGGGACGGGAATTGTCGTCTTTCTGACGCACTCGGGAAGCGCAGCGTTTCGACGCAGCTGCAGCCCGGAGGCGTTTCGGGGAGGAAACGTCCGCTCGACAAGAGCGAAAGAAAGCCCGCCGCGATGTATCCCCCGCGGCGGGCTTTTTTATTGTCTCATACTCGGTGGCGCTAGCGCTTGCGACGCGGTCGCTCGCTGCTCGAGCGCGCTCCGTCACCGCTGCCTCACGGTCAGCCTGCACCAAGCGCCAGGCCGCGTCGGATCGGGAAGGCGGAGCCTTCTGACCGCAGCCAAACAAAAAAGGCCGGAGCGTGCGCTCCGGCCTTTCTGTCTTTTCAGCGCGATCCGCTTACCAGATGCGGACGCGGTCTTCCGGAGCCAGGTAGTATTTCGTGCCCGGCTGAACGCCGAAGGCGTCGTACCAGGCGTCGACGTTACGGACCGGGCCGATAACCCGGAACTCGGCCGGGCTGTGCGGATCGGTGGCGATCTGGTTGCGAAGGGCGTCGTCGCGGTACTTCGACTGCCAGACCTGGGCCCAGCCGTAGAAGAAGCGTTGGTCGCCTGTCGTGCCGTCCAGCACCGGCGCCGGGCGACCGCCCAGCGACAGGTGGTAGGCTTCCAGACCCACGGCCACGCCGGCGGCGTCGCCGATGTTCTCGCCCATGGTCAGGCCGCCCTGGACATGGAATCCCGGGATCGGCTCGAACTGGTCGTACTGGGCGCCCAGGCGGGTGGTCAGGGCGTCGAAATTCGCCTTATCCGCGGGGGTCCACCAGTTCCGGAGCACGCCGTCGCCGTCGGACTTGGAGCCCTGGTCGTCGAAGCCGTGGCCGATCTCGTGACCGATCACGCCGCCGATGCCGCCGTAGTTGACGGCCGGGTCCGCGTCCGGATCGAAGAACGGCGCCTGCAGGATGGCGGCCGGGAAGACGATCTCGTTATTGGCGGAGTTGTAGTAGGCGTTGACGGTCTGCGGGGTCATGCCCCACTCGTCCTTGTCCACCGGCTGGTTCAGGCGGTTCAGCTGGTACTGCCATTGGAACAGGCCCGCGCGCTCGCCGTTGCCGAACAGGTCGTCCGGGCGGATTTCCAGCGCCGAGTAATCACGCCACTTGTTCGGATAGCCGATCTTGACGGTGAACTTGGCCAGCTTCTCCTGCGCGGCGGCGCGGGTTTCCGGGCCCATCCAGGTCAGGTTGTCGATGCGATGGGACAGGGCCAGACGCAGGTTGGAGACCAGTTCTTCCATCTTGGCCTTGGACTCGGCGGGGAAGTACTCGGCGACGTACTGGCGGCCGACGGCCTCGCCCAGCATGCCCTCGGCGAAGCTGATGCCGCGCTTGTCGCGCGGACGCTGGGCCGGCTGGCCGTTCAGGTCACGCGAGCGGAACTCCCACTGGGCGTCCGAGAAGCGTTGCGACAGGCGGGGAGCCGCGTCGTCAACGGTGTGGAAGGCCTGCCAGGCTTGAATCACCGACATCGGCGTCTCGGCATAGATGGCCGCGATCTTCGGCATCGCGGTGTCCTGCCGGACGATCAGGCGCGGGACTTCGCCCACCCCGACAGCGTTGTAGTAGGCCTGCCACGGGAAGCCGGGCGCCTCGGACGCCAGCTGGCTGATGGTGTACTCATTGTAGGTCTCGTCGCGGTTGCGGTTCTGGATCGGGGTCCAGTGCGCCTCGGCGATTTTGGTCTCGAAGGCGACGATGTCGGCCGCGGCCTGTTCAGGGTTGGCCCAGCCGATCATGCCCAGCATGCGCGCCACATAGGCCTGATACAGCACCTTCTTCTCGGCCCAGCGCGTTTCCAGATAGTAGTCGCGATTCGGAAGGCCGATGCCCGACTGGCCGGTCGAGACGACGTAGCGGGTCGGCGCCTTCTGGTCGATGGTGATTCCGGTGCCGAAGATGGAAGCGCCGATGCGGCCCTGGCTGGACCCCATCAGGACGGCCATCTTGTCGTGGGTGTCCGCCGCCTGGATGGCGGCGAGATAGGGCTGCAGCGGTTGCGCGTCCAGCGCCTCGATGCGGGCCACGTCCATGTAGGAGCGGTAGGCGTCGGCGATCTTCTGCTCGTCCGAACCCGGCGTCAGGTCCGAGCGGGCGACCAGTTCGTCGATCATTTCCTTGACGCGGTTGTCGGACAGTTCGCGCAGCAGGTTGAAGGAGCCGTAGGAGGTGCGGTCCGACGGAATCTGCAGTCGGTCATAGGCGGCGCCGTTGGCGTAGCGGAAGAAGCTGTCGCCCGGGTTCACCGAGGTGTCGCGACCGTTGAGGTCGAAGCCCCAGGTTCCGTAGCGCGGGGCCACGGTGCCTTGATAGCCCTGAACAGCGGCGCCCTGGGTCGGCGCCTGGAAGAGTTCGAAGACGGTGCAGGCCTCATCGATACAGGCGTGGTCGTCAGTGTCGGTCCAGGACTGGGCCTGGGCGGCGGCGGGCAGGAGCAGCGCCCCGAGGGCGGCGCCGATAAGCAGCTTCTTCATGCGTGGGTTTCCGGACTTCTTTTCACCAACCTTAAAGGGGCGGCGCGGACCCTACGCCCGCCTCAGAAGCTGTCGCCTGAATTATTTGTCATGAATCGACGGAAACCCGGACATGGCGGCGTTTCAGCCTGTAGGCTGAACCGTACGGAGGGCGAATGACTCATCACGGCGGTGGCGGCGAGTACAAGGACCTTCTGGTCTTCCTGGCGGCGGCCGGGGTGGTGGTTCCGCTCTTCAACCGGTTCAGGATCAGCCCCGTTCTGGGCTTTCTGGCGGCCGGGGTTCTGCTCGGGCCGGACGGTCTGGCGCGTTTCGCGGATGCGGTTCCATGGCTGGGCTGGCTGACGATTTCGGACGCCAACCAGTTGCGCGCCCTTTCGGAACTGGGCGTCGCCTTCCTGCTGTTCATGATCGGTCTGGAGCTGTCGTGGGAGCGGCTGAAGGCGATGCGCCGCATGGTGTTCGGTCTGGGGCTCAGCCAGGTCGCGGTCTGCACGGTCGGGCTGGCGGCGGTCTTCATGCTGATGGGGCAGCCGCTGGTGTCCTCGGCGGTGCTGGGCATGGGGCTGGCCCTGTCCTCGACCGCCGTGGTCATGCCGGTGCTGGCCGAGCGGGGGCGACTGAGCGGCGCATCGGGCCGGACGACCTTCTCGGTCCTGCTGGCGCAGGATCTGGCTGTCGCGCCGATCCTGATCACCGTTACGGTTCTGGCGGCGCTGGCGCAGAGCGGGGCGACCAATGGGGGAGAGTTCGATCCGGCGGTGCTGCGGCCGGCCCTGTTCACCCTCGTGCCTGCCGCCATCGGTCTGGGGCTTCTCGTGGTGCTGGGGCGGCTGGTGCTGCGGCCGCTGTTCCGGTCGGTGGCGAAGACCCAGACAGGCGGGCGCGGGCAGGAAATGTTCGTCGCGGCCTGTCTGCTGGTCGTCGTCGGCGCGGGCCTGGGCGCGCAGGCGGCCGGGCTGTCGATGAGTCTCGGCGCGCTGGTCGCGGGCCTTCTGCTGGCCGAGACCGAGTTCCGGCGGGCGATCGAGGTGTCCATCGAGCCGTTCAAGGGGCTGTTGCTCGGCGTCTTCTTCGTGGGAGTCGGCATCGGGCTGGATCTGGACGCGGTCGCGGCCGATCCGGTGGCGGTCTTCGGGCTGGCGATTCTGCTGACCCTGTTCAAGGCCGGTCTGATCTACGGGACGGCGCGGCTGTGGGGCGTGAAAAATCGTACCGCGATCGAGACCGCATTGGTGCTGGGCCCTGCGGGGGAGTTCGCCTTCGTCATTCTGGGGGCCGGTCTGGTCGAAGGCATCGCCTCGCCGGGGTTCACCGGGACGGTGATGCTGGCCGCGACGATAAGTATATTTACTGTCCCTCTGATGGCGATGTTTGCGGATCGTCTTGCGAACAAAGTGGCGCCAACTCAACCCGATCTTGCGCCCGAGGCGATGCATATCCCTTCGGTCGAGGGGCAGGTTCTGGTCGTCGGCTTCGGACGGGTTGGTCGGCTGGTCGGAGAATTACTGGCCGAACACGGACAGAAATTCGTGGCCGTGGACGCCAACGCCTCGACCGTTTCGAAGGGGCGCTCCGAGGGATCAAATGTCTTCTACGGCGATGCGGGCAACGTCGACATGCTTCAGCGGTGCGGGATCGCAAAGGCCCGCGCCATGGTGGTTACAATGGATTCTCCCGCAAAAGTTGATGAGGTCGTGTCGGCGGCGAGGTCGCTGCGCCCGGACCTGATCCTGATCGCCCGCGCCCGGGATTCGAAGCACGCGGAAAGATTGTATCGACTGGGCGTCACCGACGCGGTTCCGGAAACCACCGAGGCCAGCCTGCAGTTGGCGGAGAACACCTTGGTCGACCTGGGTGTGCCCATGGGGCTGGTCCTGGCGTCCATTCACGAGCGCCGGGACAGGTTCAGGAAACTGTTCCAGGACGCCATGCCCGAAAGTAAAGGGGAGCGCCTCCCGAGGGCGCTCAGGTCAACAAATCGTCGTCAGGGCGCGACGGAGCAGCAAAGCTGAACCGTTAACCGAGCAACGAGTCTGGCTGTTAACCTGTGCACCCAAATTTGGTCATCGTTGCGTGATGAGTGCGCACCTTCGCCGGACAATGGTCTGGCGGAGGGCGCGCTTCCCCGCGTCTGAATCCCGCCCTTGAGGCGTTTTTTCGTGCCGGCGGTCCTCCCCCGCTGCTTAGTCGAGTAACCGTTTTTCATGCGAGATATCGCCCTGAGCTCCGTCCAGACCGCCTCCGATAGCGAGGCTGAAGCCCCCCGCCTCAACCGCCGCCAGGCCGCCAAGGTCCGCACCCGCCAGAAGGTTCTGGACGCCGCCCGCGCGCTCTTCGCCGAGCGCGGCTATGAGCCCGCCACCATCCGGGACATCGCCAAGGGCGCCGGTATGTCGACCGGCGCCGTGTTCGCCAACTTCCAGGACAAGGCCGAGCTGTTCGAAGCCGTTCTGGCCGAGGACATGGGCCGTCTGGCCGACTCGCTGAAGGCCGCCGTGGCCGCCGAGAGCGATCTGCGCAGCCGTCTGCTGGCCGCCCTGACCGCCGCCTATCACGCCCAGCTGGAGCATCTGCCGCTGGTTCAGGCCGTGGTCGCCCGCTCGTGGTTCCAGCCGGTCGCCGCCGAGATGCGCAGCCGCGCCGCCCTGCGTCCGGTCACCGGCATCATCGCCGAAGTGATCCAGACCGGTGTTCGTGAGGGCGAACTGGGGCAAGACACCGACGTGCGCCTGCTCAGCGAGCTGGTCTATGTCGCCTACGTCGGCAACTACCGCTTCGCCGCCTACGACAACTGGGGCATCGAGCAACTGACGGCCCAAATCGGCAAGCAGATCGACCTGATCCTCGCCGGCGTGATCTCGCGACAATAGCAAGGGCCGCGGACCATCGGCCCTTCGGGACCTGCCGACCCGACGCGGCCTGGTGCTTCGCGCACATCTGATTGATTGAAGGCCGCAGCATCCGCTGCGGCCTTTGTCATTTCGCTCAAGCCGCGAACGGCCGCGTCGTGAGGGATGGCGCTCTTTGGAAGCGCTTCAGCTTTTCCAGCGTAGCGTCGTCGCCTTGACCGGGTTCTCGAAGGAACGACCCTCGGCGCGGCTTCTCGCCCATTCGCGCTTCAGCTGCTGGTACCATTTGGCCTGCTTGTCGGCGTCGTCGATCCAGATCAGCACCGGGTCGTAGCGCAGGCCCTCGTTCTGCAGGTTCACCATGCCGCCGTCCTGCTTCAGGAAGGCGACCACGCCCATGCGCAGGAAGGGGCGGATCAGGTCGAAAATCCAGTGGTCGGACCAGAATATCTGGGTGATTCGGGTCTTTGTCTCGGTGACCGGGGTCAGGCAGGTCAGGGCCAGCACCTGTTTCGGGCCGACCTGGATATGCTCCCAGCGATAGCCGGGCAGACGGAAGGTGATCTCGGTCGCCGGGGCCCCGCCCAGAATCCTGTAGGCGCGGCTGTTCGATGACGGGGCGTGACGCACCATCGAGAAGCCCAGCTCGCGCGGTTCGAAGGCCTTGGCCTTCTCGTGCATCGAATGCTCGGAGCGCCACCACCATTGCTGATGGACGAAGGGGCCGTGGGCGGGGTCCATCAGGCCGACGACGGCGTGGTCGATGTGGCTGTCGAAGTCCATCCACTCGACCAGCTTGGCCTCGCCGGTCGCGCCCGGGAAGACCGGCGGCTCGTGATCCGGCTCACCGCCGAGGCGGGCGTCGGCGCTGACCCAGACGAAGACCATCCCCTGGCTCTCGCGGACGGGATAGGCGCGCACCTTGATCCGGTCAGCCTCGAACGCCTGATCCTCGACCAGTGACGGGATGCTGGCGCAGACGCCATCGGGCCGGAAGCGCCAGCCGTGATAGGGGCACTCGACCGTTTCGCCCTCGCCAGGCTTGGTCACGACCCGCCCCGCCGACAGGGGCGCGGCGCGGTGTGGGCAGATGTCGCGCATGGCGAAGATCTTGCCCGCCTTCGTCCGGCCGATCAGAACGGGTTCGCCCAACAGTTCATGGCGCTTCAGCGATTCCGGCTTCACGTCGCGCGACAGGGCGACGAAATACCAGGTGTCCAGCACGAAGCCTTTGCCGAAGGCGGTCGGCGGGGCCTTGGCCTCGGGTGTTCTTGGAGAAACCGGAGCGGGATCGGCGAGGGTCATGGTTTCTCTTTAGCGCCGCCGGAACGGGAAGTCTTGACCGCGCGCATCCAATCACGCCCCCTGTGCCGACTAACCGACAATGGCGGGTGATCGGCCCGCCCAAGGGGGAAACGCCATGAAGACCATGACCGCCATCGCCGCCTGCCTTCTGATGGGTCTCGCCACGCCCGCGCTCGCCCAGGAACACGGCGCGCATGCCGCCCACGGCGACCAGCACGGCCACCGCCATGCAGACTTCGAATCCGGTCGCTTCCACGTCCGGGTGGACGGGCCGGAGCATCCGGTGGGCGACATCATCCTGATCCCGGGCCTCAGCTCCTCGCCGGAGGTCTGGGACGGCCTGACAGATCAGCTGAAGGATCGCTACCGCATCCACCGAATCCATGTTCAGGGCTTCGCCGGCGCGCCGGCCGAGGACAATGCGACGGGCCCGGTCGCGGCGCCGGTGGCCGAGGACCTGGCGCGCTATATCGCCGAGCAGGGCCTGAACAAGCCGACCGTCATCGGTCACTCCATGGGCGGCACGATGGGCATGATGCTGGCGGCGCGCCACCCGGACAGCGTCGGCAAGCTGATGGTCGTGGACATGATCCCCTTCATGGGGGCCATGTTCGCCGCGCCGGGCGTCAATCCGACCGTGGAGAGCGTCACCCCGGCCGTGAACCAGTTCACCGCCATGAGCGCGGGGATGAGCGACGAGCAGTATCGCGCCCGCGCCGCCGCCACCGTCACCGGCATGATCAGGACCGAAAGCCTGCGCGCCGGTCCGCTCGAGGACGCCGCAACCAGCGACCGAGCGACCTCGCAGAACGCCTACCGTGAGCTGTTGCTGACCGACCTTCGTCCGGAGCTGGCCCGCATCACCGCGCCGGTCGAGGTTCTGTATGTCGCCTTCGAGGTTCCCGGCATGACGGCGGAGTTCACCGACAACATCTACCGCATGTCCTACGCCACCCTGCCGGGCGTTCAGCTGAAGCGGATCGACAACAGCGCCCACTTCATCATGCTGGACCAGCCCGCCGCCTTCGCCGCCGAGGTGAACGCGTTTTTAGAATAGGGCCCGGTAAGGTCATCCTTTCGGCGGAAATCGCCTTCACGGTCCTGTGAAGACAGGTTCTGGATTTCCGTGCACCGTCTGATCGGCTAAGGCCGGTTGGACGGGTTGGGTGAGGTTATAGATGGCCGGTGGCTTCAGCTTCGGACGGGGTGGTGGCGGCGAGAAGCCGGCGCGGACGCCGTTGCAGCGCGTGCTCTACTGGGGCGCCGTGCTGGGCGTCTGGGGCGTCATCTTCCTGGTGGTGTTCTTCGCGGTGTTCGCTCGCGACCTGCCGGACACCTCGACCCTTTACAACGTCGATCGCCAGCCCTCGATCACCTATCTGGATCGGAACGGCGCCCTGATCGCGGTGCGCGGCACCCAGCAGGCGCCGCCCGCCGATCTGGACGCCCTGCCGGACTATGTGCCGGAAGCCTTCATCGCCATTGAGGACCGCCGCTTCTACCACCACCCGGGCTTTGACCCGATCGGCATGAGCCGGGCGGTGGTGTCGAACATGCGGGCCGGGCGCGTGGTGCAGGGTGGTTCGACCCTGACCCAGCAGCTGGCCAAGAACCTGTTCCTGTCTCCCGACCAGAACATGAAGCGCAAGGTTCAGGAGCTGATGCTGGCCGTCTGGCTGGAGATGAAGTTCACCAAGAAGGAGATCCTCGCCCTCTATCTGAACCGGGTCTATTTCGGCGCCGGCGCCTATGGCATCGAGGCCGCGTCGCAGCGCTATTTCGACAAGTCGGCCAAGGATCTGTCGGTCGGCGAGGCCGCCCTGCTTGCGGGCCTGCTGAAGGCGCCGTCGCGCTACTCCCCGGTATCCGAGAGCGAACGGGCGGCCAACCGCGCCACCGTCGTGCTGAACGAGATGGTCGATGCGGGCGTCATCACGGCGGAACAGCGCGCCCAGGCCGTGACCGAGCCGGTGCGCGTCTCGCGCACCCTGGCGACCCAGCACGCCCAGTACTTCATCGACTGGCTGGACAAGCAGATCCGCGAACTGGTTGGCGAGCCGACCGAGGACATGGTGGTCGAGACCACGCTGGACCTGACCCTGCAGACCCTGGCTGAACGGTCCGTCCGCCGCATCCTTGAGCGGGATCGCTCGAAGGGCGTGGAGCAGGCGGCGCTGGTGGCGCTGGACGGCGAGGGCCGGGTGCGCGCCATGATCGGTGGCAGCTCCTATGCCGACAGCCAGTTCAACCGCGCCACCGAGGCCCGGCGTCAGGCGGGTTCGGCGTTCAAGCCCTTCGTCTATCTGACGGCGGTGGAGAGCGGCTACACGCCCGAGACCCGCGTCAACGATGCCCCGATCCGGATCGGCAACTGGTCGCCGCGCAACTACTCCGGCACCTTCAACGGCGAGATGACGCTGGCGAACGCGGTGGCGCAGTCGACCAACACGGTCGCCGCCGGGGTCGCCGATCAGGTCGGACGCGACAACGTGGCCCGCACCGCCCGTCGTCTGGGCGTGACCAGCCGCATCGGTCTGGAGCCCGCGATGGCGCTGGGCGCGGTCGAGGTCTCGCCCATCGAGATGGCGCAGGCCTATGACGCCTTCGCCAACGGCGGCCGCCGGGTCGAAGCCTACGGCATCAGCCGCATCCGCACGCCGGAAGGCCGGGTGATCTATCAGCGCGCCAGTCGCGCCGATGGGCCGGTTCAGGCGATCAGCAACCCTTATCTCTACTACATGAACCAGATGCTGCGGGGCGTGATGACCTCCGGTTCGGGTCGCGGGGCCGCGATCAGCGGGCGCGATGTGGCGGGCAAGACCGGCACCACCTCGGACTACAAGGACGCCTGGTTCGTCGGCTACACCGGCGGCTTCGTCACGGCCGTCTGGGTCGGCAAGGACGACAACACCCCGATGCGCGGCGTGACCGGCGGCTCGTCCCCGGCGGCCATCTGGAAGGGCTTCATGGAAGCGGCCCTGCCGCGCCTGAACGCCCCGGCCATTCCGGACGGCCCGCCCATGCCGGAAGGCTGGACCCCGCCCAGCCCGGTCGAGAGCCTGATCGGCCAGATCGGCGACCTGTTCGGCGACAATCCGCCCGCCGACGCCGGCGATGACCCGCTGGACGAGCGGCTGATCGAGCCGCAGCCGGCCCAGCGGCCGACCGCCCCGAACCGGCAGGAGACCCCGCCGGTGGTACGCCCGACCCAGCCCCAGCCGCGTCGCGATGAGCCCCGGCCGGAGCCCGCGCCGCAGTCCGAGAAGAAGTCGGACCCGCTGTTCTTCTAGCGCCCGACCGCGTGCAGGGCGGGGCCGTGGTCCCGCAGCCATTTGCGGTAGGGGCGGTGGTCGCCGACGAGGGCGTGGACGACCGACCAGTAGGCGGGACTGTGGTCGGCATGGACCAGATGGGCGACCTCGTGGGCGGCCAGATAGTCGGCCACGGCGGGCGGGGCCAGGATGACGCGCCAGCTGTAGCGGATCGACCGGTTGTGCGGGCTGCACGAGCCCCAGCGCGAGCGGGTGTCGGCGATGGACACCGTGACCGGGCGCTGGCCGAGGGTCTTCAGGTGATGCTCGGTGCGCTCGACCAGCACCTGCCGGGCCAGCCGTTTGAACAGGTTTTCGACCCGGCGGGAGAAGGCCTCGCCCTCGCCGCCGGACTGGATGACCGGGCCGTCCGGCCCGTCGATCAGCCGGGCCGCGCCCGCACCCCCGACCGCGACCAGCAGGGTCGGGCGACCGTAGAGGGGCACCACGGCGCCGGGCTCCAGCGGGGCGCTGTCGGGCCGTTCGGCCAGCCGTTCGCGCATCCAGTCGGCCCTGGTCCGGGCGAAGGCGACGACCTCCCCCAGCTTGCGCTCGGACGGGGCGATCAGCACGGCCTCGCCGGCCCGTCCGTCAATGCGGATCGACAGGCGTCGCGCGCGCGGATTGACCGACAGCCGGACCGGGACGCCGAGCGCTTCAGGCGGCAGTCGCTGGCCGTTCCGGTACTGCACAGAGAGCCTCATTGGCCGCGATGAAGTCGCGGACGCGGGGGTAGATTTCGTCGCGGAAACGACGGCCGTTGAAGACGCCGTAGTGGCCGACTTCGGGCTGGACGTACAGGACGCGGCGCTCGTTCGGCAGGTTCGGGGTCAGGACGTGGGCGGCCTGGGTCTGGCCGACGCCGGAGATGTCGTCCTTCTCGCCCTCGACCGTCATCAGGCCAATGTCCGTGATCTTCGACAGATCGACCTTGCGCCCACGATGCTCCAGCAGGCCGCGCGGCAGCAGGTGCTGCTGGAAGACGATGTCGATGGTCTGGAGATAGAATTCTTCCGACAGGTCCAGCACCGACAGGTACTCGTCGTAGAACTCCTCGTGCTTCTGAGCGCCGTCGCCGTCACCGGAGACGAGGTCCTCGAAGTAGCGGCGGTGGGCGTCGATGTGCTTGTCCTCGTTCATCGACATGAAGCTGTAGAGCTGGACGAAGCCCGGATAGACCCGTCGACCGAAGCCCGGATAGGGCCAGGGCACGGTGTGGATCATGTTCGACCTGAACCAGGTGAAGGGCTTTTCCTCCGCCAGCTGGTTGGTGACGGTCGGCGACAGGCGGGCGTCGATGGGCGAGCCCATGAAGGTCATGGAGGCCGGACGGTTCGGGTCCTCGTCCTCGGCCATCAGGGCGCATGCGGCCAGCACGGGCGGTCCGGGCTGACAGACGCCGACGACGTGGGCGCGCGGGCCGATCTGGGCCAGCATGGTGCGGACGTGGTCGATGTAGTCGAAGAAGTCGAACCGGCCCTCGAGCATCGGCACCTGACGGGCGTTGGACCAGTCGGTGACGTAGACGTCGTGGTCCTGCAGGAAGCCTTCGACGGTGCCACGCAGCAGGCTGGCGTAGTGGCCGGACAGGGGGGCGACGATCATCACCGCTGAGGCGGAGGCCGGCTTGCCCGCGCGCTTCAGGTCGCCGACGTGACGGGCGAAGCGGACCAGACGGCACCAGGGCGAGGACCAGATGACCTGCTCGGTGGTGCGCACGGGCCGGTTGTCGATGGTGATGACATCCAGACCCCAGGCGGGCTTGCCGTAGCGGCGCGTGATGCTCTCAAACAGCTCGGCCGAGGCGAACGCCGTCCGTCCGAGGGCGGTGTCGGCGGCCGGGTTGAGCGGCGAGGTCCAGAAGTCCCGGGCCATCTGGGCCCCGATCCGGAAAGGAGCGGCCGAGGCGTAGGCCAGCTCGTGAAGCGTATACAGCATGCGTGTCCTGAGACGGCCCCCCGCCAAAGAGTGCGGCAAGGCATCATAGATTATACCGCACTGCAAAAAGATAATCAGCGATCACTGAAATCGTGAACGCGGTCGCGGTTGCGGTCGGTGGGACGCCATTCAAATTTTTTCCGAGTGCACTTTAGTGCACTTTTCGCGAGGCCGGGCGCGGGGAGCGGCCGTCCATGACCACACACTACACCCCGCCTGCGTCATTATTGGACGTATGGAAGGTCAGCCCCGCGCCATGTTGCGCTTGATGATATCGGCGGCGCGGGCCGGGCCGATGTCGTGACCCAGAGGCGCGCGGAACTTCCCGTCAGGGCCCATCAGATAGATCGTGAGCGAGTGGTTCATGGTGTAGTTCTCGCCCTCGCCGACCTTCTCATACAGCACGCGATAGGCGTCGGCGGCGGCGCGGACCTGTTCGGGCGTGCCGGTCAGGCCGACGACGTCCATCGGATAGGTCGACAGATAGTCCTTCATGGCCTTGGGCGTGTCGCGGGCCGGATCGACCGAGATGAAGATCAGCTGCACATCATCGGCCTGATCGCCCAGCCGGGCCTTTGTCGCCTCCAGCATCGAGAGGGTCGTGGGGCAGAAGTCCGGGCAGTAGGTGAAGCCGAAGAAGACCAGCGACCATTTGCCGTTCAGCAGGGTCTCATCGACCGGTTGCCCCTCCTCATTGACCAGTTGGAACGGGCCGCCGACCTGCGGCTGGCCGGTCGAGGTCACCTCGGCGGAGATCGGGGCGGACGGCTGGCGCCCGACCAGTACCATGGTGACGACCGCGAGGGCGGCGGCGATGGCGATACAGGCGCCGGCGAAGATCAGGATGGAACGGCGCGGCATCACGGCCCTCTCGAAATGGCCCCACGCGGGCCGAACGGGTCTATAGAAGAGACGTGAGCTCTACAGAAGATCATCCGACGCCGCAGTTCGCGGACCCTGCCGAGGCCGGAGGCCGGTTCGCGAATTGGCGCAACCTGCCCCGACGCAGTCGCGGTCTGTCGCTGCGCACGCTCGTCATCGTCCGCTGGATGACAATCTTCGGGCAGAGCGCGACCATCTTCGTCGCCACCGCCTGGTTCCATTTCGACCTGCCGCTGTGGTCCTGTCTGGCCGCGATCGCCGCCAGCGTGATCATGAACCTGAACGCCACGGCGCGGCTGAAACGCAGCGACGGCTCGACGCCGGACGGCGCCCTTACGGCGGCGCACCTCGGGTTCGACATCCTGCAGATATCCGTCCTGCTGGGCCTGACCGGCGGGTTGCAGAACCCGTTCTGCCTGCTGCTGGTCGCGCCGGTGACGGTGGCGGCGGCCTCGTTGCCCGGACGGCAGGCGGTGCTGATGGGCCTGCTGGTGCTGATCGCGACGGTCTGCCTGTTCTTCATCTCCCTGCCGCTGCCATGGCAGGCGGGGACCGAGCTGAACCTGCCGCCACTGTACAAGTTCGGCATCGGCATGGCGCTGACGACAGGGGTGGTGTTCACCTCGGCCTATGCCTGGCGGGTGGCGGCGGACGCCGAGAAGCTGGAGCTGGCGCTGGCGACGACGCAGGACGTGCTGCAACGCGAGCAGCGCATGGCCGCGCTGGGCGGACTGGCGGCGGCGGCGGCGCATGAACTGGGCACGCCGCTGGCGACGATTCAGGTCGTGGCCAAGGAGCTTCTGCGAGCCTCCGCCAAGGACGGACCTGCGGCGGAGGACGCCGCCCTGATCCTGCAACAGGCCGAGCGGTGCCGGGAAATCCTGAAGCGCCTGTCGCAGCAGCCGGAAGAAGAAGGCGGCATTGTCTTCGCCGAGGTCGGGCTGAAGGCGCTGCTGGAAGAAGTGGTCGAGCCGCACCGTGGCTTTGACCTGGAGTTTAGCGTCTCGGTCCATACGGCCTCGGGCGAGAAGCCGCCGCGCGTGCGCCGCCTGCCGGAGGTCCTCCACGGCCTGTCCACCCTGGTCGAGAACGCCGCCGACTTCGCCGGCAGCAAGGTGCGGGTACGGGCCCTGGTCGACGCGGGCTTTATCGAGATCGAGGTCGTGGACGACGGCCCCGGGTTCCCGCCGGACATCCTGCCGCGTCTGGGCGAGCCCTATGTGACGAGCCGCCCGCAAGGCAAGGCGCGCCGCGCCCTGACCGCCCAGATCGCCGCCTCTGTCGCCGCCGCCGCCCCGGGCCGCAAGACGCGAAAGGTCGTCGCGACGCCCGCGCCGGAAGTCATCGCGCCCAGTCAGGGCGGCATGGGGCTGGGCTTCTTCATCGCCCGGACCCTGCTGGAACGAACCGGCGGAAAGGTGAGCGTGGGGCTGGGCGACGGGGGCAGGGGGCAGCCGCGTGGCGCGCGCGTGACGGTGCGCTGGCCGCGTCCGGCGCTGGAAGTCGCGGCCTGAGCCCTGGTGTCGCACCCCCGCGCTGAACCTTGACCGCAGGGCCGGCGTTACCGACTTGGACAGGATGGAAACGACCAAGATGCCCGATACCGAAGCTCGCATCGCCGCGCTGGCGGACAAGACCCTCCTGCTGCTGGACGATGACAACGCCCTGCGCACCCGTCTGGGCCGCGCGCTGGAGAGCCGCGGCTTTGAAGTGACGACCGCCGGATCGGTCGGCGAGGCGACCGACGCCCTGCGCGTCTCGGTCCCGGCCTTCGCCGTGCTGGACATGCGCCTTGAGGACGGCAACGGCCTGAAGGTGGTTGAGATGATCCGCGACCGTCGCGAGGACAGCCGCATCGTCATGCTGACCGGCTACGGCGCCATCGCCACGGCGGTCGCGGCGGTGAAGGCCGGCGCGGTCGACTACATGCAGAAGCCCGCCGACGCCGATGACGTGGTGAAGGCCCTGCTGATGACCGGCGAGGCCCCGGAGCCGCCGGAAAATCCGATGAGCGCCGACCGGGTCCGCTGGGAGCATATCCAGCGGGTCTATGAGCTGTGCGACCACAATGTCTCCGAGACGGCCCGCCGCCTCGGCATGCACCGCCGGACCCTGCAGCGCATTCTCGCCAAGCGCGCGCCGCGCTGACATTGACCGCTTCCAATGTTCGCGCCACCGTCGGCGCGGCAGGGGAGGGTGGATCATCAAACGCTACATCGGGGTGTTGATCCCGGCGGTCGGCTTCATCGTGTCGGCCGGGATCGCGGCGTGGCTGATCCACGGCTACATGCCTGTGGATCGGCTGATTTATCTGATCCTGCCCCACCGCATCATCCGGTCGGTGGTGCTCGCAGTGATGCTGTGTCTGCTGATCGCCGCCGTGGTCGTCGGGATCAAGGCGCTCAGGGATCGCGACGGACGTTTCAATCGCAAGCTTTTGACTTTGGCGCTCTTGCCGATTCTGCCGGGCGGGCTGGCGGTTTATGAGCGCGTTGAGTCAAGCCGGTCCTTCCTGAGCCAATACGATGTCATAACCTTCGCGGTTCGAGCGCCTCTGCTGATCGAGGCGTCTCTGATCGCGGCGATGGCCTTCCTCATCTCGACCGTCGCCATGACCTTCCGCGCCTTGAGCGACCGTCGGGGCTGAACAGGGTGTCCGTTCGCGTTTCGCGAATGAACACCGGTGGCGATTGGCGAAGTCGGGGCGTCCTTTCCTGCAAACGGCGTGGCGGCCGCTGAAGGTCGCCGTCACGGTCGGGGCATCGGAGGCCCGGTCGTCGGGTCTCTCCCAGGAAAGCCCGCCATGATCCGCATCGCCACCCTCGCCGCCGCCGCCCTGCTGGGCCTGACTGCTGTCCCGGCTCACGCCGAAGGCGACACCCTGACCCTGACGTTCGAAACCGGCGCCCACACGGGCAAGGTCATGGTCGCCCTGTTCAACTCGGAGGACGCCTACAAGGGCGGTCAGCCGGTAGCCTCGGCCGAAGCCGACGCCTCGGGCGAGACGGCGGTGGCCGTGTTCAACAACCTGCCCGCCGGCGACTATGCGGTGCGCGCCTTCCACGATGTGAACGGCGATGGCCGGATGAACACCAACCCGTTCGGCATGCCGGTCGAGCCCTATGCCTTCTCGAACAACGCCGTCGGCATGATGGGCCCGGCGACTTGGGAGCAGACGCAGTTCGCCGTGTCGGGCGTGACTGCCCAGACGATCCGCATCAAGTAAGCCCCGTCCCCTCCCGATAGCCCTGCCTCCACGTCCTGTCAGACGGAGATCCGCCATGCTTGCTTCACGCCGTAACTTCCTGATGGGCGCCGCCGCCCTGTCGGCCGCGGTCGTCACGCCCGAGACGGTCCGGGCCATGGCCGCCATGCAGCTCGCCGCCGACTGGTCGATGGCCACGGCCGATCTGGAGGGCGATGTGGCGCGCCGGGCCATGCGCCGGGTGCACGGACGGGCGCCGGCGGCGCTGGAAGGGGCGCTGTTCCGCAACGGGCCGGGCAAGTTCCGGCGGCCGGGCGGTTCCGCCACCCACTGGTTCGACGGCGACGGCCTGATGCGCGCCTTCCGCGTCCGGGACGGGCAGGCCACCCTGGAGGCCCGCTTCGCCGATACGCCCAAGCGCCGCTGGGAGAGTGAGATCGACGCGGTGGTCACGCCCGGCTTCGGCACGGTCGGCGACAGCCGCGCCCGCCTCGGTTCGAACGATGACGCCAATGCGGCCAACACCGCCGTCATGGTGGCGGGCGACGAAGTCTGGGCGCTGTGGGAGGGCGGCTCGCCGCTGGCCATGGATCGCGCGGACCTGTCGACCAAACGGTTCGTCAGCCTGCGGGACGACCTGAAGGGCATGCCCTTCCAGGCGCACCCCCGCTACGATCAGGACGGCACGATCTGGAACGTCGGCCAGCACGGCGACCGGATGATCGTCTGGCGGCTGAACGCCGACCGCAGTCTGAAGGCCTCCGGCATCGTGCAACTGCCGCGCGCCAGCTACATGCACGACTTCACCGCCACGGCTCGGCATCTGGTGATCGTGATGCAGCCGTGGGTCTTCGATCACAGCGGCATGCCCTACGCCAGCCAGTTTGCGTGGAAGCCGGAACTGGGCACACAGGTGATGGTGGTGGACAAGGCGGACCTGAGCCGGACCCGCATCTTCGAACTGCCGGCGTTCAGCTATTTCCATCTGGGCGATGCCTGGGAGGACGCCTCGGGCACGATCCGCTTCGACGTGGCGGCGGGGAAGGACATCACCTTCGTGGTCGAGGGCGCGCGGGTTCTGGTCGAGGGACGCGGGACCGTGCCGGGCGCGCCGTCGGAGCTGTCGCTGATAACCCTGCACACGGACGGTCGGGCCGAGATGGTCTCCTCGGGCATCGCGGCGGAGTTCCCCAAGAGCGATCCGCGCCGGGCCGGTCTGGCGCGCCGCCGCACGGTTCACACCGCGGGCGAGCGGGGCGGGCGACCGCTGCCGAACGGTCTGGCCGTGCATGACTGGGAGACCGGGCGGTCCGACGCCTTCTCGTTCGGCGACGATGTGATCATGGAAGAGGCGAACTGGGTTCCCAAACCGGGCCGCTCGGGAGAGACGGACGCCTGGCTGGTGGCGCCGGCGATCAACCTGCGCGAAGGCGTGACCGAGCTGCACGTCTTCGATGCCGCGCGGGTCGCGGACGGGCCGATGGTCAGCTGGCGCGCCGACATCGCCTTGCCGGCCGGCTTCCACGGGATCTGGGCGGGTTAGGCCTCAAGTAGCGCGAAGCGCGGCAGGCCGACGATCAGTACCAGCCGGCGTCGCGCAGTGCCCTGGCGTAGCGACGGCTGACGGGAGCCTCAATCCCGCCGGGCAGGGTCAGGGTGGCGCGGCCTTCGCCCCGGGCGACCTCGCGGACCGCGTCCCGGGCGACCCACCAGCTGCGATGCGTCTGCGCGCCTTCGAGGCCTTCCAGTTCGGTCAGGGCGTCGGACAGGCGCATGAGGATCAGGTCCGAGCCCCGGTCGGTGTGGATGCGAAGATAGTGGTCCTCGGACTCGACGGCGTGGATCGTCGCTCCGCGCAGCTTCGGCGGCAGGCGGTCGGGGAAGCGGGCCGGGGCAGCGCCCTGCGTCGCGGCATGGGTCTGGACGGGGGTGCGCGCGAGGAAGACGTTGAGCAGAGAGAGGGTCCCGGTGACGATGAGGACCGGGACGAAGAAGTTCGGCAGGCCGGAAAGGTGCAGGGTCCGGTCGCCGTTGAACACCAGACTCGTCACCGCCCAGACCGAAACCGCCGTGGGCCCCGAGATCAGCGCCGTCAGGGCGCCGGCCATCAGCCAGGGGCGCCGGTCCAGATCAATGTGCTTCTCGATCAGACGGGAGGCCAGAATGCCCCACAGCGCGCCGACCAGCATCATCGGACACCAGTAGGCGAGACGGACCCACAGCGGGACCTGATCCATACCAAAGGCGCCGGTCAGCGCCAGGACGAGGGCGGCGCCCTCGGCGATGAGCAGGCCCCGGATCAGGCTGCGATCAATGGAGATGCTGAAGGTCCGGGCGGACCGATCGGGACGGGTCATGGGTCAGGCCCGCTCGCGATCCTCGACGGCGCACACCGCGCGGAAGCCCGCCGCCGCGAACCGGACCATGTAGTCGCCCGCTGTCTCGAGGTCGCCTGACTTGCACAGGCCTCCGGACAGGCGATCCAGACGCCCGGTCTCGCCCAGGGTCAGCGTCAGGGCCCCTGACAGATTGTGGTAGGCCCAGTAGAGATCGACCTCGCGGGCGTCCGGAAGAACCTGTTTGATCAACTCGATCAGACGGCGGATGGCGGGGTCGAAATAGCGGGCCATGGTCTCGCCGCCGAAGGCCGGGTTGGCGTTGGTCTGGGCGACGAGGGCGGAGTAGTGCTTCCAGCCCGGCCCGCCCTTTAGCGACCACTGGAAGGGCGGTCGCAGGAAGGCTTCGAGCAGGCCCTCCAGCGTCATCGCCTCACCGGCTTCGCGCGCATAGCGGTTGATCGCGTCGACCCGCTCGTTGTTCCAGACTTCGGCCCGGCGCAGGAAAACCGCGTCGAACAGGCCGCGCTTGGCGCCGAAATAATAATGCACCAGCGCCGTATCGACTCCGGCCTCACGCGACACCTCGCGAATGGTGACGCCATAGAAGCCGTGCTTCGAGAACAGGTCCTCGGCCGCGTCCAGGATTGATTCGCGGGTGTCGGCGGTCCCGGCCGCGCGGGCCTTGGGCGGCCGTCCACGGCGTGCGGGGCGGTTTTCATCCTGGGGTACGGGGGGCTCGGGCTCGCTCATCCCCGCAAGCTAGGCTTCCACGGCCCGACTGTGCAACGGCGCCACAGGCCCGGGGACGTGTTTACGCCACGGAACCGCCACCGTTTGACAGAGGGCCGAAAACGGTTAGGTTCCCGGAAAATCATTGAACGCTGAATAAAAGCGTCAGGATCGGAAACATCAGGGAAGAGGGCTACCAATGAACAAACTCGTGAAATCCGCCTTGCTCGCGGGCGCCGCCTGGAGCGCCATGTCGACGCTCGCTCTGGCGCAGGATGTCGTCCCGCAGGACGGCGCGTCGGACCTGGGTGAAATCGTCGTCACCGCCCGTCGTCGTGACGAAGCGCTGAAGGATGTGCCGATCTCGGTTTCGGCTCTCGGCGAGGAACGTCTGGAGCAGACCGGCGTCGCCGACATCACAGCCCTGCAACAACAAACCCCGAACGCCACCGTTCAGGTCGCCCGCGGTTCGAACTCGACCCTGATCTCCTTCATTCGCGGCATCGGCCAGCAGGACCCGCTGTGGGGCTTCGAGCCCGGCGTCGGCCTGTACGTCGACGACGTCTACATCGCCCGCCCGCAGGGTTCGGTGCTGGACGTCTACGACGTCTCGCGCATTGAGGTGCTGCGCGGCCCGCAAGGCTCGCTGTACGGCCGCAACACGGTCGGCGGCGCGGTGAAATATGTGACCTCGCGCCTGTCGCAGGATCCTGAAATGACCCTGCGCGGGTCATACGGCAGCTACAACCAGGTCGATCTGCTGGCCTCGGGCAGCGTGCCGCTGGCCGACAATTTCCGCATCGGCGGTGCGATCGCCAGCTATACCCGCGACGGCTACGGCGCCAACCTGAACACCGGCGCGGAGCACTACAACAAGGACGTGCTGGCCGGTCGCGTGAGCGCCGAGTGGGAGCCCCAGGAAGGCGTCCAGGTCCGTCTGGCCTACGACCGCACCGAGGACAACTCCAACCCCCGCCACGGTCACCGTGAAGTCGCGGGCGTGGGCGCCGGCGCCGGTATTCCCGACAGTGTCTATGACACCTACGCCGGTCTGGGCGACAGCAACTCGGTCATGAACCAGGGCCTGTCGGCTACGGTCCAGATCGACCTGAACGACAACCTGACCTTCAAGTCGATCACCGCATGGCGCGAGGGCGACACGGACACCGTGATCGATTTCGACAACACCCCGGCGCCGACGCTGGACGTTCCGGCCTACTATTCGGACGACCAGATCACGCAGGAATTCCAGCTGCTGTTCGACTACGACCGGATTCAGGGCGTCGCCGGCCTCTTCTATCTGGACGGCCATGCCGAAGGCGCCTTCGACACGATCGCGGGCAACCTTGGCCTGGTCATCGGCACCGCGGGCTACGTCAACACCACCAGCTACGCCCTGTTCGCGGATGTGAACCTGGACCTGACCGAGCGTCTGCACCTGGGCCTGGGCATGCGCTATACGCTGGATGAGAAGACCGGCCGCGTGTTCCGCGCCAACTACGCCGGCGCCACCCGCAGCCCGCTGCTGGGCGGCACGTCGCGCGCGCCGACGCTGGTCCGCACCGATTACGTCCGCACCAAGGACTTCGACCAGTTCACGCCGAAGGTCTCGCTGTCCTTCGATCTGACCGACGATCTGACGACCTACGCCTCGTACTCCCGCGGCTTCAAGTCGGGCGGCTTCGACATGCGCGGCGACGCGATCCTGACGCCGAACACGGTCAACGGCTACAACCCCGAAACCGTCGACTCCTACGAGATCGGTCTGAAGGGCGCGCTGAGCCGCTTCTCGTTCGCCTCGTCGATCTTCTACAACGAGTACAGCGACCAGCAGGTCACGACCCAGGTTCCGGCCGTCGGCGGCATCGCCTCCTTCGTCGACAACGTCGGTTCGTCGACCTTCTACGGCGCCGAATTCGAAGGTCGCCTGCAAATCCTTGACAGCCTGTCGGCCAACTTCGCCGTCGGTTACCTGCACTCCGATTTCGAGGAGTTCCTGCGCTACAACCTGACGACCATGTCCTACGAGGACATCTCGGATCAGGTGGTCCTGCAGAACGCCCCCGAGTGGACCGGCTATCTGGGCCTGACCTGGATCGGCAATGTCGCGGGCGGTGAGCTGGCCGTCACCCCGTCGGTCTCGTACCGCGGCGACTACAGCCAGTTCGAGTTCCCCAATCCGATCCTGGATCAGCAGGCCTATACCCTGGTCGATCTTTCGGTCGTCTGGACCGACCCCAGCGACCGCTGGACCTTCGGTCTGTACGGCAAGAACCTGACCGACGAGGAATACAAGGTCGGCGCCTACAACTTCGCGGGCGCGACCTTCAACAACTCGCTGATCGCCTACTACGGCCCGCCGCAAACCGTGACGGCGACGGTCCAGTTCAAATTCTGATCTCCTGAAGCCTGATCGATCCTGATCAAGGGCGGCGGTTCTGGTGAGCCGCCGCCCTTTTCTTCTGGCGTCGGGCCACGGCGTCGCTACGGTTCGAGCAACAAAAAAGTACAGTCGAGGGAAACGCCATGACCGCCACGGACGCACCTGTCCCCGGACAGCCGACCGAACGACCCGGGTATCGCTTCTACGTTCTGGCGATCCTGATCCTGATCTACATGCTGAACTTCCTGGATCGGCAGATCATCGGCATCCTCGCCGCGCCGCTGAAGGAACATTTCGGCATGTCGGACACCCAGTTCGGCCTGCTGGGCGGCATCGCCTTCGCCTCTGTCTATTCGACGCTCGCCATTCCGCTGGCCTGGCTGGCCGACCGGTTCAGCCGGGTCTGGATCATGACCGGGGCGCTGGCGGTCTGGTCCGGCTTCACGGCCCTGTGCGGCGTGGCGGGCTCCTTCACCCAGCTGTTCCTGTTCCGCATGGGCGTCGGCGTCGGCGAGGCGGGCGGTGTGGCTCCGGCCTATTCGCTGGTCGCCGACTATTTCCCGCCGCACCAGCGGGCGCGCGCCTTGGCGGCCTTCGCCTTCGGCATTCCGCTGGGCACGGCGGCGGGCACGCTGGTCGGCGGCCTTCTGGCGGCGACCTACGGCTGGCAGATGGCCTTCATCGTGGTCGGCCTGCTGGGCCTGCTGGTCGCGCCGGTGCTGCGTCTGACGGTCAAGGATCCGGCGCGTGGCGGCACGGACGCCGCGAAAGTCGCGCCCTTGGCAACGGCCCCTGTCGCCGCGCCGCCGCTGAATGACGGCCGTATCGGCAAGCGCGTGGCGCAGGGCCTGCTCGGCCTGGCCGCCGGTCTGGTGGTTCTGGCCGGTCTGGCGCAGTTCGGCGTGATCGACGCCAATCCGCTGGTGCTGGTCTTCGCCGGTCTGCTGGCCGGTGTGATCGGCGCGTCCATCATGATCGCGCGGGTCACGGCGACCACCCTCGTTCCCAAGCGCAGCTTCTGGCTGCTGGCGCTGGGCGCCGCCTCATCCTCGGTCTGCGGCTACGGCGTGGCGGGATGGCTGCCGCTGTTCTTCATGCGCAGCTTCGAGCTGAGCCTGAAGGAAGTCAGCTGGTACTATTCGGGCATCGCCCTGATCGGCGGCATTCTGGGCATCTGGGCCGGCGGCGCCATCGCCGACAAGCTGGCCAGGCGCGGCAAGGGCGCCTATCCGCTGGTTCCGGCCATCGCCTTCCTGATCTCGGCGCCCTGCTTCATCCTGGCGATGAACTCGCCCTGGCTGATCGGCCTGATCTTCCCGGGCGGCGGCAGCCAGGTCCAGCAACTGACCGTGGCCTTCCTCATCTTCCTGATCCCGACCGGCCTGAACCTGGCCTGGCTGGGGCCGGTGACGGCGGCGGTCCAGCATCTGGCTCCGGCCCCGATGCGCTCGACCGCCTCGGCCCTGTTCCTGCTGATCAATAACCTGCTCGGCATCGCCGTGGGCTTCTTCTACTTCGGCTGGATGAGCGACTTGCTGGCTCCGCGCTTCGGCGACGAAAGCCTGCGCTGGGCGATCTACACGGGCATGGGCTTCTATGTGCTGGCCTCGATCCTTCTGATGGGCGCCTCTCGCACGCTGAAGAAAGACTGGGTGGATTAGGCTTTGAAACCGCCGGATTGGCCCGTCCCGGCCCGGCGTGGCCGCCCCTCACGCGGCGTGACGGTTGCACCTGCGAAGGCGGGGGGCCTATAAGCCCGGCAACTTTCCCCAGCAGGTGGCGGCGGTCTCCCAATGAACATTCACGAATATCAGGCCAAGCAGGTTCTCAAGGGCTTCGGCGCGCCCGTCGCGGCCGGCGTCGCCGTCACCTCGGTTGATGAAGTCGAAGCCGCCGCGAAGTCGCTGCCGGGCCCGCTCTATGTCGTGAAGTCGCAAATCCACGCCGGTGGCCGTGGCAAGGGCAAGTTCAAGGAACTGCCCGCCGACGCCAAGGGCGGCGTCCGTCTGGCCTTCTCGGTCGAGGAAGCCGTCGCCCACGCCAGGGAAATGCTGGGCAACACCCTGGTCACCGCCCAGACGGGCGAGGCCGGCAAGCAGGTGAACCGCCTGTACATCGAGGACGGCGCCGACATCGAGCGTGAGCTGTACTGCTCGCTGCTGGTCGACCGCGCCTATGGGCGCATCTCCTTCGTCGTCTCGACCGAAGGCGGCATGGACATCGAGACCGTCGCTCACGACACCCCCGAGAAAATCCAGAACATCGTCATCGACCCGGCCACGGGCGTGACCGAAGCCGACGTCGCCAGGATCAACGCCGCCTACGGCCTTGAAGGCGCGGCGGCCGAAGACGGCAAGTCGCTGTTCCCGGCGCTGTACAAGGC
Organism: Brevundimonas sp. FG8; assembly: GCF_057808845.1. Classification (NCBI taxonomy): domain Bacteria; kingdom Pseudomonadati; phylum Pseudomonadota; class Alphaproteobacteria; order Caulobacterales; family Caulobacteraceae; genus Brevundimonas; species Brevundimonas sp. FG8. Next base: position 56,405 of record NZ_JBMDIU010000008.1, read on the forward strand.
CTTCGTCGAGAAGGACATGGACATGCTGGAAGTGAACCCGCTGATCGTCATGAAGAACGGTCACCTGCGCGTTCTGGACGCCAAGGTCTCGTTCGACGGCAACGCCCTGTTCCGCCACGAGGACATCAAGGAACTGCGCGACGAAACCGAGGAAGACGCCAAGGAAATCGAGGCCTCGAAGTGGGACCTCGCCTACGTCGCCCTCGACGGCAACATCGGCTGCATGGTCAACGGCGCCGGTCTGGCCATGGCCACGATGGACATCATCAAGCTGTACGGCAAGGAGCCGGCCAACTTCTGTGACGTCGGCGGCGGCGCCGGCAAGGACAAGGTCGCCGCGGCCTTCAAGATCATCACCGCCGACCCCAGGGTCGAAGGCATCCTGGTCAACATCTTCGGCGGCATCATGAAGTGTGACGTTATCGCCGAGGGCGTCGTCGCGGCCGTGAAGGAAGTGGGCCTGAAGGTGCCGCTGGTCGTTCGTCTGGAAGGCACCAATGCCGAGCTGGGCAAGAAGATCCTCAACGAGTCGGGCCTGACCATTCAGGCCGCCGACGACCTGGACGACGCCGCCCAGAAGATCGTCGCGGCGGTCGCGTAAGCGCCGCACCGCCCAGCAGACACACAGATTTCAGAGCACAGACATGTCCATTCTTGTCGACAAGAACACCAAGATCATCGTGCAGGGCCTGACCGGCAAGACCGGCGGTTTCCACACGGAGCAGGCGCTGGCCTATCACGGCACCCAGATGGTCGCGGGCGTGCACCCGACCAAGGGCGGCACCAACTGGACCGGTTCGCACGGCGAAAGCCTGCCGATCTACGCCTCGGTCGCTGAAGCCAGGGACGCCACGGGCGCCGACGCCTCGGTGATCTACGTCCCGCCGTCGGGCGCGGCCGCCGCCATCATCGAAGCCATCGACGCGGAGATTCCCTTCATCACCTGCATCACCGAAGGCATCCCGGTGCTGGACATGGTTCAGGTGAAGCGCCGTCTGGAAAACTCGAAGTCGCGCCTGCTGGGCCCGAACTGCCCGGGCATCCTGACCCCGGACGAGTGCAAGATCGGCATCATGCCGGGCAACATCTTCAAGAAGGGCAACGTCGGCATCGTGTCGCGTTCGGGCACCCTGACCTATGAAGCCGTGTTCCAGACCTCGAACGAAGGCCTGGGCCAGACCACGGCCGTCGGCATCGGCGGCGACCCGGTCAAGGGCACCGAGTTCATCGACGTGCTGGAAATGTTCCTGGCCGACGAAGCCACCCAGTCGATCATCATGATCGGTGAAATCGGCGGCGGCGCCGAGGAAGACGCCGCCCAGTTCCTGATCGACGAGGCGAAGAAGGGCCGCAAGAAGCCGATGGCCGGCTTCATCGCGGGCCGCACCGCGCCGAAGGGCCGCACCATGGGCCACGCCGGGGCTGTCGTCTCGGGCGGCAAGGGCGATGCGGAATCGAAGATCGCCGCCATGGAGGCCGCGGGCATCCGCATGTCGCCGTCGCCGGCGCGCCTCGGCAAGACCCTGGTCGAGGTTCTGAAGGGCTGATTTCGCCCCGGATCGCTGTTTGAAGACGCCCCCGGACTCCTCCGGGGGCGTTTTTATTCGCCTGAGACGAAAAAACCCGCCCCAGCGCCGCTATTCGGTCATGACCCATAAGGAAACAGCGCCTATATGAGCGCCGTCGCCTCCGCGCAGACGTGCGCGCGCGCTTATAGGGACTGTGACGAGAACGATGGCGGACGATGCCGGTCGGCTGAACCAGGTCTTTGCCGAGACCAGCTTCCTGTATGGCTCCAATGCCTCGTTTATCGAGGACCTGCACGAAAAGTGGGCCGACAATCCCGCCTCCGTGTCGGCCGAATGGCGGGCCTTCTTCGACCAGTTGCGTGACAATGCGGAGCAGGTGAAGGCCGCGGGCGCCGCTGGTGGCTGGGGCCGTTCGGTCACGACCGAGCCGACCGAAGCCACCGGCGTGTTCGACGGCCGTTGGCCGGCGCCGAAGCCCGATCCGAAGGCCGCCGTCAAGTCGGGCGCCGCCCCGGCTCCGGCCGCCCCGGCTCCGGCCGCCGCGCCTGCCGCCTCGGCCGATGAAATCCGCGCCGCCGCGCACGATTCGATCCGCGCCCTGATGCTGATCCGCAGCTATCGCGTGCGGGGTCACCTGCAGGCGACCCTGGACCCGCTGGGCATCGAGCAGCCGACCCACAACCCGGAACTGACCCCGGAATTCTACGGCTTCACCGAAGCCGATCTGGACCGCCCGATCTTCCTGGACGGCGTGCTGGGCCTGCAGACAGGCAGCATCCGTCAGGTGCTGGACCTGCTGAAGCGCACCTACTGCGGCAACATCGGCATCCAGTTCATGCACATCGCCGAGCCGGAAGAGAAGTCTTGGCTCCAGCAGCGCTTCGAAGGGCCGGACAAGTTCGAGCAGAACGCCTTCTCGAAGGAAGGCAAGCTGGCGATTCTGAACAAGCTGATCGAGGCCGAGGGCTTCGAGCGCTTCCTGCACAAGCGTTTCCCCGGCACCAAGCGGTTCGGTCTGGACGGCGGCGAGGCCATGGTCCCGGCGCTGGAACAGGTCATCAAGCGCGGCGGCAATCTGGGCGTGGACGAGATCGTCTTCGGCATGGCTCACCGCGGTCGCCTGAACACGCTCGCCGCCGTGATGGGCAAGCCCTATCGCGCCATCTTCCACGAGTTCCAGGGCGGTTCGACCGTGCCGTCGGACATCGAGGGTTCGGGCGACGTCAAATACCACATGGGCGCCTCGTCGGACCGTGAGTTCGACGGCAACACCGTCCACCTGTCGCTGACCGCCAACCCGTCGCACCTCGAGATCGTGAACCCGGTGGTGCTGGGCAAGTCGCGCGCCAAGCAGGCGTTCGACATCCGTGAGGCCAACGCCGGCAAGCCCGAGGAAGACTGGGTGCTGGACCGCAGCCACGTCATCCCGCTGCTGATCCACGGCGACGCCGCCTTCGCCGGCCAGGGCGTGGTGGCCGAGTGCTTCGCTCTGATGGGGCTGAAGGGCTACCGCACCGGCGGCACCCTGCACTTCGTCATCAACAACCAGATCGGCTTCACCACCAGCCCGCGGAACTCGCGCTCTTCGCCGTATCCGTCGGATGTCGCCCTGATGGTCCAGGCCCCGATCTTCCACGTGAACGGCGATGACCCCGAGGCGGTCGTCTTCGCCGCCAAGGTGGCCACCGAATTCCGGCAGAAGTTCCACAAGGACGTGGTGGTGGACATGTTCTGCTACCGCCGCTTTGGCCACAACGAAGGCGACGATCCGACCTTCACCCAGCCGATCATGTACTCGAAGATCCGCGCCCTGCCGTCGACCCGCGAAATCTACGCCGCGCGACTGGTCGCCGAGGGCGTGGTCTCGCAGGCCGAGGTGGACGCCGAGGTCGCGCGCTTCGAGGCCTTCCTCGACGCCGAGTTTGACGCGGGCAAGGCGTTCGAGGCCAAGAAGGCCGACTGGCTGGACGGTCAATGGACCGGCATCGGTCTGGCCGAGGGCGAGGAACGTCGCGGCGAGACCGCAGTGCCGGCGGCCAAGCTGGCCGATCTGGGGCACCGCCTGACCACGATCCCGAACGCCGTCGACATTCACAAGACGCTGAAGCGGGTCATCGACGGCCGTCGTGAGATGATCACGACCGGCCAGAACATTGACTGGGCGACAGCGGAAAGCCTGGCCTTCGGCTCGCTGCTGGAAGAAGGTTTCCCGGTCCGCCTGTCCGGTCAGGACTCGGTGCGCGGCACCTTCTCGCAGCGCCACTCGGGGATCGTCGATCAGACGACCGAGAAGCGCTACGTCCCGCTGAACAACCTGTCGGACAAGCAGGCCCACTTCGAGGTGATCGACTCGGCCCTTTCGGAAGAGGCGGTGCTGGGCTTCGAGTACGGCTACTCGCTGGCCGACCCGAACACGCTCGTGATGTGGGAAGGCCAGTTCGGCGATTTCGTGAACGGCGCCCAGGTCGTCATCGACCAGTTCATCACCTCGGGTGAACGCAAGTGGCTGCGCATGAGCGGCCTGACCATGCTGCTGCCGCACGGCTACGAAGGTCAGGGGCCGGAGCACTCGTCGGCCCGTCTGGAGCGCTTCCTGCAGGCCTGCGCCGAGGACAATATCCAGGTCGCCAACTGCACGACGCCGGCCAACTACTTCCACATCCTGCGTCGCCAGATGCACCGGCCGTTCCGCAAGCCGCTGATCATCATGACGCCGAAGTCGCTGCTGCGTCACAAGAAGGCTGTGTCGACCCTGGCCGACATGGCCGAGGGCAGCTCGTTCCACCGCGTGCTGCACGACGACGCCCAGACGCGTCCGGACGTGGCCGGGATCAAGATCAAGGCGGACAAGGATATCCGTCGCGTGATCCTGTGCTCGGGCAAGGTCTATTACGACCTGCTGGAGCGCCGCGAGAAGGACGCCCAGGCCGGCAAGGCCGTGGACGACGTCTACATCCTGCGTCTGGAGCAGTTCTATCCGTGGCCGATGAAGTCGCTGATGACCGAACTGGCCCGCTTCCCGAACGCCGAACTGGTCTGGTGCCAGGAAGAGCCGAAGAACATGGGCGGCTGGACGTTCGTTGATCCGTGGATCGAACTGACGCTCGAGAAGCTGAACGTGAAGTCCAAGCGCGCCCGCTATGTGGGCCGCCCGGCTTCCGCCTCGACGGCGGCGGGTCTGATGAGCCGCCACCTCAAGGAACTCGACGCCTTCCTGACCGACGCCTTCGCCTGACATTAAAGTCCCGGTCGGTGGTTCCCCCGCCGCCGGGATGATGACTAGATAACTGACCGTCAAAAGAGAACCGGACCCGACCATGGCCGACATCCTCACCCCCGCCCTCGGCGAATCCGTCACTGAAGCCACCATCGGCAAGTGGACGAAGAAGGCCGGTGACCCGGTGAAGAAGGACGAGGTCCTGGTCGAGCTGGAAACCGACAAGGTCTCGCTGGAAGTCGTGTCGCCGTCCGACGGCGTTCTGGCCGAGATCAAATTCGCCGAAGGCGACACCGTCACTCCCAACGCCGTGCTGGGCGTGGTGTCGGAAGGCGGAGCCGCCGCTGCTCCCGCCGCCGCCGCTCCGGCCGCCGCGCCTGCTCCGGCGGCTGCCGCCCCCGCCGCTGCTGCGGCCCCGTCGGGCGATGTGGTCGCCATCAACGTTCCGACCATGGGCGAAAGCGTCGCCGAAGGCTCGATGGGAACCTGGCTGAAGAAGTCGGGCGACACCGTCGCCAAGGACGAACTGCTGGTCGAGATCGAGACCGACAAGGTCGCCGTGGAAGTCTCGGCTCCGGCCGCGGGCGTGCTGACCATTCTGGCCGACCCCGGCGCCAGCGTGACCCCGAACCAGCAGATCGGTTCGATCTCGGCTTCGGGCGCCGCTGCCGCCGCTGCTCCGGCCCCGGCCGCCGTTTCGGCCAACGCCGGTTCGGCCCAGATCGCTTCTGACGCGCCGCACCTGTCGCCGGCCGTCCAGCGTGTGGTGACCGAGAACAACCTCGACCCGAAGGCCATTCCGGCCACCGGTCCGAAGGGCAACATCACCAAGGGTGACGCGCTGGCCGCCATCGACGCCTCCGCGCCGGCCCCCGCCGCTGCTCCGGTCGCCGCTGCTGCTCCGGCCGCCCCGCGCGCCGACCAGCCGCGTGAGGAACGGGTGAAGATGACGCGCCTGCGTCAGACCATCGCCCGTCGCCTGAAGGAATCGCAGAATACCGCCGCCCAGCTGACCACCTTCAACGAGGTGGACATGACCAACGTCATGGCCCTGCGCGCCCAGTACAAGGACGTGTTCGAGAAGCGCCACGGCGTGAAGCTCGGCTTCATGTCCTTCTTCACCAAGGCGGTCGTCGCGGCCCTGCACGAGATTCCGGCGGTCAACGCCGAGATCGACGGCACCGACATCATCTACAAGAACCACTACGACATCGGCGTCGCCGTCGGCACCGACAAGGGTCTGGTGGTTCCGGTCCTGCGCGATGCGGACACCCTGTCGCTGGCCGGTATCGAAAAGGGCATCGGCGCGCTGGGCAAGGCCGCCCGTGACGGCAGCCTGACCCTGGACCAGCTGCAGGGCGGCACCTTCACCATCACCAACGGCGGCACCTACGGCTCGCTGATGTCGACGCCGATCCTGAACGCGCCGCAGTCGGGCATTCTGGGCATGCACAACATCGTGCAGCGCCCGATGGCCATCAACGGCGAGGTGAAGATCCGCCCGATGATGTACATCGCCCTCAGCTACGATCACCGCATCGTCGACGGCAAGGAAGCCGTGACCTTCCTGGTCCGCGTCAAGGAACTGCTGGAAGACCCGGCGCGCGCCCTGCTGGACCTGTAAGGGCGGTCTCCGGACTGACATTGAAGCGGCGGTCGCCGAAGGGCGACCGCCGTTTTCAATTCCGGTGGCGACTGGTCTGGACGGCGACCATCACTATCTGGAGCTGATGGACCTGACCGAAATCGCCCGTTTCGCGGATGTGTACGAAGCCGAGATCGCCGCCGCGCGTCTTCGCGCGGAGGGCTATGATCCGGTGCTGGGCGGGGCGGAGCACGCCAAGACCAATACGCTGGCGCTGCTCGCGCTGGGCGGGGTGGGGCTGTCCGTGCCGGACAATCAGGCGGCGGCAGCCCGCGCCCTGCTCAGCCGCCTGCGCGCCGGTGACGAGCAGCTCGAGGAGGAGCCGGCGGAGGCCACGGACGGGCGTTCAGGTCGGCCGCGCGGGCTGGGGCCGGTTCTCTTCGCCGTCGCGGTGGGGCTGGGCATTCTGTTGACCCTGACGGGGTGGGAGCGTGCGCCGGTGCCTTATGATGACTGGGTCTGCATGTAGCCCGGCGGCTAGCTCTTCTTCAGCCCGCCCAGCACCTCTTCCGTATCCGCCCCCAGCGCGGGCGGCGCGCGGTCGTAGGCGACGGGGGTCTTCGACATCCGGATCGGCGAGGCGACGGTGCGGACCGGGCCGTCGAGGTCGGCGCGGGTTTGATGGACCTCCAGCCCGCGATGCACGGCCTGCGGCTCGTCGAACACCTGATCAATCGTGTTGACCGGGCCGCAGGGCACGCCCGCGGCCTCCAGCATGGCCATCAGGGCCTTCATGCTGTGCTTGCAGGTCAGGGCTGACAGGGCGGGCGTCAGCTCCTCGCGATGGGCCACCCGCTGGGCGTTGGTGGCGAAGCGGGCGTCGGTCCCGAGGCTTTCCACGCCCAGCGCCAGACACAGGGCGCGATACTGGCCGTCATTGCCGACCGCGATCACCACCATCCCGTCGCTGCATGGGAAGGGCTGGTAGGGGGCCAGATTGGGGTGGGCGTTGCCCATCCGCGTCGGCGCCTTGCCGGACACGAAGTAGTTGGCCGCCTGATTGGCCAGCATGGCCGTCTGGACGTCGAACAGGGCGACGTCGATGTGCTGACCTTCACCGCTCGCGCGGGCGTGCAGCAGGGCGGCCATGATGGCGTTGGAGGCGTACAGGCCGGTGAACAGGTCCACGACGGCCACGCCCACCTTCATCGGCTCGGCGCCCGGCGCGCCGTCCGGCTGGCCGGTGATCGACATGAGGCCGCCCATGGCCTGGATCATGTAGTCGTAGCCCGCGCGATGGGCGTCCGGCCCGTCCTGACCAAAGCCGGTAATGGAGCAGTAGACCAGCTTCGGATTGACCGCCGACAGCCCGGCGTAGTCGAGCCCGTACTTGCGCAGGCCCCCGGTCTTGAAATTCTCGACCACCACATCGCAGGTCCTGGCCAGTTCGCGCACGGCGGCGGCGCCTTCTGGGCTGGCGATGTCCAGCTCGACCGACTTCTTGCCCCGGTTGGCGCACAGGAAGTAGGCGGCGTCGCCCTTTGATCCGTCAGCCTTCGTCGTGAAGGGCGGGCCCCATTGGCGGGTGTCGTCGCCGACGCCGGGCCGCTCGATCTTGATGACTTCCGCGCCGAGGTCCGCCAGCGTCTGCGTCGCCCATGGACCGGCCAGCACGCGGCTGAGATCGAGAACGCGGATACCGGAGAGGGGGCCTTGGGTCATGGGGATTGAGTACCCCACCGCCGTCCGGTGGAGAAGGTCCGGCCTAGCGGGTGGTCAGGCGGCCCTGCGCCTCGAGGTCGGCGTAGATGCAGTCTTCCTTCGCCTGATGGTCGGGCACGCTGTCATCGACATAGGCGGCCCAGGCGTCGCCGGCCTTGGTCGGTTCGAAGTCGGCGATCCCGCAGCGGGCGGCGGCGGCCCTGATCTGGTCGGGTGTCGACCATTGTCCGGCGTCCTCGTCGAACCAGAAGCATCCGCCCAGACCGAGCGTCAGCAGAAGAACGGCCGACAGACGACTCAAAGACCGACGTCCCACACGCCGGCGTCGCGCATGCGGGTGTTGCGGGCTTCCTCGGCGCGTCCGCCCATGTCGCGGGCCATGCGCCTGATCTCGTCGGACACGGTCGTCTTGTGCACGCCGGGCACCACGGCATGGGCCAGGGCGCAGCCGGACAGACGCGCCAGCTTCAGGCAAAAGCCGAGGGCATGGCCCATATGCTCGAAATAGCCCTCGCCCACTTCGCGAGGATGATCGGCGAACAGGCGTTTCATCGCGTGCATCATGGTCCCCACCCTGACATGTCGCGGGCCGTGCCTCTACCCGCGACCGCCATTCTGGCCTAAACCGCGCAGGAGAACAGGGGGCTGATCGTCACGTCATCTCACGATCGCCTGAACCCCGCACAGACAGGAAACACACCATGGCCGACGGCTCGACCACCCAAAAGACCTTCCGCTGGGAAGACCCGCTGGATCTGGACGGCCGCCTGACCGATGACGAGCGGATGATCCAGGACGCGGCCCGCGCCTATGCGCGCGAGAAGCTGCTGCCGCGCGTGGTCGCCGCCTTCCGCGATGAGACCTTCGACCGCTCGATCATGACCGAGATGGGCGAGATGGGCTTTCTCGGCGCCACCCTGCCGGAGCAGTACGGCGGCGCGGGCGCCAGCCATGTCGCCTACGGCCTGATCGCGCGGGAGATCGAGGCGGTGGATTCGGGCTATCGCTCGGCCATGTCGGTGCAGTCGTCGCTGGCCATGTACCCGATCTACGCCTTCGGCTCGGAAGAGCAGAAGATGAAGTTCCTTCCGCGCATGGCCGCCGGCGAGTTGATCGGTTGCTTCGGCCTGACCGAAGCGGACGGCGGATCGGACCCCGCGTCGATGAAGACCAGGGCGGTCAAGGTCGATGGGGGCTATCGCCTGAACGGCGCCAAATACTGGATCACCAACTCGCCGATCTCCGACCTCGCGGTCGTGTGGGCCAAGCTGGATGACGTGATCCGCGGCTTCATCGTCGAGCGCGGCATGGACGGGTTCACCACCGACAAGATCGGCGACAAGCTTTCGTTGCGCGCCTCCATCACCGGCGACATCGGCCTGAACGACGTCTTCGTGCCGGAAGAGAACCTGCTGCCGAACGTGAAGGGCCTGCGCGGGCCGTTCTCCTGCCTGAACAAGGCGCGCTACGGTATTTCGTGGGGCGCGATGGGCGCCGCCGAGTTCTGCTTCCACGCGACACGAGACTATGTGGCGGAGCGCATGCTGTTCGGCCGCCCGCTGTCCTCGCGCCAGCTGGTGCAGAAGAAGCTGGCCGACATGCAAACCGAAATCTTCCTCGGCTTCGAGGGCGCGCTGGCGCTCGGCCGTCGTCTCGACAACGGCGACTGGTGTCCCGAGGCCATCTCGATGATGAAGCGCAACAACTGCGGCAAGGCCTTGGCCATCGCCCGCGAGGCCCGCGACATGCACGGCGGCGCGGGCATCACCGGCGAGCTGCACGTCATGCGCCACGCCATGAACCTCGAGACGGTCAACACCTACGAGGGCGCCCACGACGTCCACGCCCTGATCCTCGGTCGGGCGATCACGGGCGAAAGCGCATTCTAGGAAGGGGCGCTTCGCGCCGCGCTAACGCTCGGCTCGCGGAGCCTCGCTGCTTGAGCGCTTTCTCAGGTGCGCGTCACTGCGCGCGCGCCGCCGCGTCCAGCGCCTCGCAGCCCGTGGTGCGCTGGTTCCAGGTCAGGCTGGCGATCTTCCAGACGCCGGCCTGACGGACCAGATTGAAATGGTCGACGCCGCAGTGGCTCAGGCGACCGTCGATGCGGAACACGTACTCGCCCCAGACCATGGCGACGTCGCCGTTCACCGCGACGGTGGGGTTTATCATCACCTCTTCCAGCCGCTCGGGGCCGGGCTCCAGCCCGCCGGTGAACTGCTGCAGGGTGATGTGGGTGACACGGCTCTCGGCTCCGGCTCGCTCATGCACGACCGTAAGCTGCGCCGTCGGGTCGAAATGGGCGTCCAGCCCTGCGGCGCTGCGGGCGGCGAGGGCGTCGAAGACAGCGTTGACCGGCGCCAGCACCGCCAGATGGTCGGGTGAGGTCGGAGCGACCGAGCCCGACGGCGTGGCCTGAAGCGCGAGGGCGAGAGCGGCGGCGGCGAGCATGGCGGAACCTCCTGTCGGGATCGGGACGGTATCACGGCGACCCGGCTCCGCAATCGGTGTTCGGTCAGGAAGAATCAGGCCCGCCCGCGCCCGCCCGCGAGCAGGGTCGGCGACCGGGACGGTCGAGCATTGCCATCGGGCTTCAACGGCCTATCGTCCGGCGACGGGAGACAGCTGATGGACGGAGAAGCGGTGACTGAGGGAGACGAGTCCTTCGCACGGTTGCATGAGGTCTTCGCGGGCCGCGCCGCCCTGCTGCTCGAGGATGATCCCGACCTGTCCGAACATGTCGCCGAGCGGCTGCTGCGCGCCGGGTTCGCGACCGTGGACCGGGTCGATCGGGGCGAGGCCGCGCTCGAGGCCACGGCGGGAAAATCCTACGACGTGCTGATCCTTGATCGCATGACCAACGGGCTGGACGGGCTGGAGACCCTGAAGCGCCTTCGGGCCTCCAGCGGTCCGTCGGCGGACGCACCCGCCCTGATGTTGACCGCATTGGGCGGCGAGCGGCAGAAGGTCGAGGGGCTGCTGGAAGGCGCCGACGACTATCTGGCCAAGCCGGTCGGGGACGAGGAGCTTCTGGCCCGCATCGCGGCGCAGCTGCGCCGCGCCGCCCGCCGGGCCAGGCCGGTCAACGCCGATCTGGTCAACGGTCCCTTCCGCCTGTCGTTCGGCGCGCGGACGGTGAAGCTGGAGCTGTCCGATGTCTCGCGCACCATCGACCTGTCGCCGCTGGAGTTCGCCATCGTGTGCGAGTTGATGAGCGCTCGGGGCCAGCCGGTGACCAAGACCATGCTGTGGGACCGGTGCTGGGTGGAGTGGAACTTCCTGCCCGACAATTTCGTCAACATCATCGACGCCCGCATCAGCGCCCTGCGCCGTCGGCTGAAGGAGCAGGCGCCGGAACTGGGCGAAGACCTGCACCCGCTGATCGTCTCCGCGCGTAGCCAGAGTCTGGTATTCCGCGACCTGTCCGACTGGACGGGCTGACACTGTGGCGAGCTGGCCGTTCCGGCGGATTCGAGCCTGGCTGGGACGGCGGACGACCACCCAGCTGGCCGTGGGCATCGCCGTGCTGTCGGCGCTGGCCCTGACCGGTTCCCTGGCTATTACCGGTGCGGCGGTGCGGATCGACCAGCGTGAGAAGGCCGCGCTGGCCGCGCTGGACGACTACGGCGCCATGGCCGCCAAGCTGGGGGTCGAAGGCATGACCGGCGACGCCCTGTCGCCCGCCGACGCCGTCTATCTGTCCAACTGGCTGACCGCCTTCCAGAACGGTCCCGCGCGCGAGAATGAGGCCCGGACGCTGGAGGAGACCTGCCAGACCGGACGGGGCGGCGCGGGCGTGCGGTTCATCCGCGCCCCGGTCGGCAAGCCCGCGGGCCTTTCGGAGCTGGAGACCACGCGCGGCGAGCGTTCGTCGCGGTTGGGCGAAGATGTCTATGTGGTCCGGCTGGGCAAGGGGGTGCTGTGTTCGACCCGTCCGGTCGAGGTCGTGGTGGTTCGCCGCTCGCTCGGCGCGCTGGACATCGCGGTGGGCCGGGTGGTGGATGCCTCGGGCGACGCCTGGGGCTGGGCGGTGGCGGCGGTCATCGGCGCGGGCGTGCTGCTGGTGGCCATCGGTCTGGTCGCCGCGACCTTCGCCCGTCGTCGTCTGACCAGCGCCGTCGCCCGCGTCAGCGTGGCCCTGGACCGGGCCGCGGTCGGTGACTTCTCCGAGCGGGCGCCCGAGACCGAGGTGGCGCCGGAACTGACAGAGCTGTCCGGCCATGTGAACCGGACGCTGGATCGGCTGGAAGAGCTGCTGGCCTGGCTGAGGGATTCGGCGGACCAGCTGGCCCACGATTTCCGCACCCCCATCGCCCGCGCGACGGCCCGCCTCGAGAAGCTGGGCGAGACCGCGTCCACGCCCGCGATGAAGCGGCTGGTCGCCGAGGCCCGCGCGGACTTGCAGGAACTGACCCGCGCGATGAATGAGGCCATGGCCCTGCGCGACGGCGAGGCCTGGTCTTTCGAGCCGGTCCGGCTGGACGTTCTGGCCCGACAATGCGCTGAACTCTATGAGCCGCTGGCCGAGGAACGGGGCGTCTCGATCCGGGTGGAGGCCGAATCCGTCGAGGTGCTGGGCGTTCGCACCCTGTTGCAGCGCGCGACAGCCAATCTGGTGGACAATGCGGTCAAATATTCACCGGACGGGGGCGTGGTGACCCTGAGCGTGTCCAGCGTCGAGGGACGCCCCCGCCTGTCCGTCGCGGACCAGGGGCCGGGCTTCCGGCACGAGGCTGCGGACGCCGCGGCCGTCGTCGCCGCCTCCACGGCCGAGGGTCGCGAGAGCCATGGCATGGGGCTGGCCTTTGTGCGCGCGATCCTGAAACGCCACGGCGCGTCCATGACGATTGATGACGCCCGTCCGGGGGCTGTCGTCACAGCGCAATTCTCGCGCTAGGGTCCGGATCAGGACTGAAGAGGACACGAGCATGCGGCGCACCATCTTCCGGGCAGGCGGAGTTTCCGTTCTGGCCCTCGCGTTCGCCGCCCCCCTGTTGATCGTGACCCCGGCCGTGGCCCAGTCGGTCGATCCGGCCCCCGCCGCCCAGACCCCGACGTCGCCGATCCCCTATGACGCCGAGCGAGGCGTGTTCACCTTCGCCACCGATCTGGAGCGCGCCCTGCCCGCCGTGGTGCAGGTGACGACCCTGGGTCAGTCGCGTGGACCGAGCTCCGGCGACAACGAGCCCCGCCCGACGGCCAGCGGCTCCGGCGCCGTGATCGACGCGGCGCAGGGCATTGTCGTGACCAATAATCACGTGGTCGACGGCGGCCAGAAATTCACGGTCGATCTGACGGACGGCCGCATCTTCGACGCCGTGCTGATCGGCGCCGACAAGGCCACCGACATCGCCGTGCTCCAGATCACGGCGCCGGGCCTGTCGCAGATCGAGGTGGCCAGTTCGGATCGCCTGCGCACCGGCGACCTGGCCTTCGCGGTCGGCTATCCGCTGGGCCTCGACCAGACCCTGACCATGGGTGTGATCTCCGGTCTGGGCCGATCGGGCATGGGCGACCGGATCGAGGACTACATCCAGACTGACGCCGCCGTGAACTCGGGCAACTCGGGCGGGCCTCTGCTGGACAGCCGGGGCCGCCTGATCGGCATCAACACCTCCATCCTGTCAGGCGGCGGCGGCGGCAACGACGGCATCGCCTTCGCCGTGCCCAGCCGGATCATGATGTATGTGGTCGAGCAGCTGCGCGCTCACGGGGAGGTGCGTCGCGGCGTCACCGGCGCCATTCTCGGCTCGCTGAACGCTGAACGCTCGCGCGAATTCGGTCTGGGCATCGTGCGAGGCGCGGTGGTCGAGGACGTGGCGCCCGGCTCGTCCGCCGAGCGCGCGGGCCTGCGTCGTGGCGACGTGATCACCCGTGTCGGCAACCGCCCGGTCTCCAACGCCGGCACCGTGCAGGCCGCGATCGGCATCGCCGAACCCGGAACCCAGGTGGAGGTGGTCTATCTGCGTGATGGCCACGAGGCCCGCGCGACCCTGACGGTAGAGGCGAACAGCGAACGTCAGGTCACGGTCGGCGCCGAGGTCGTCATCAGCCGGGGCGCCTCGATCCGCGAAAGCGCCGATGGTCTGCAGGTCTTCGCGGTTGAAGGCGGCTCCCCCGCCGCGGCGGCCGGATTGCAGGCCGGAGACATCGTGCGGTCGGTCAATGGCCGGTCGGTGTCGACCCTTTCGGCGTTTGCCCGTGCGCTGGACGGTCAGGGCGAGCGGCGTCTGTCGGTTGAACGGAGCGGCGACACCGAGCGGGTCACCCTGCCCTGATCCTCTCCTGATCCGGAGCTCCGCCCGGGGCTCCGGCCCGGACCGCGGACAGCAAAACGCCCGCTCAGCCGGTTGGGGGAGAGGCGGAGCGGGCGTCTCGCTTTGGAGGAAGCATCGGCCCGCCGAAGCCCTTGAATGGAACAATCCAGGGGGGCTGGGGGGGCTGTTCAGGATCCGGGACCGTTCCGAACTCCGACGAGCCGATGTCTCTCGTTTCGCCTTCCAAGGGGGCGGGCGATGGGCGGAACAGAGGCGTTTTCGTGTTCTGTGCGATTTCTTCGCGTTGCGGCGTTCCGGACACGTTGTTCGATGGAGCGGCGGGTCCGGCCGAGGGACTGGCGCCGGGCGCGGACCGGCCTAGATTGGAGTGATGAACGACGCCGCCGACGCGCAGCCCCAGGCCGGGCCGGTCTTCTTTGACCGGCGGGAGCTGGACCAGATCCTCAGGGTCTATGGCCGGATGGTCGCCTCGGGCGAGTGGCGCGACTACGCCATGATCGGCCACAAGGACGTCGCTGAGTTCGCCGTCTTCCGCCGCTCGGGCGACGCCCCTGCCTACCGGATCGAGAAGCGGCCCGCCCTGCGTCTGAAACAGGGAGAGTGGGCGGTGATCGGCGAGGGCGGCATGGTCCTGAAACGGGGGCGCGATCTGGCCCAGGTCCTGCGCGTCTTCGACAGCCGCAAGTTCACCGTCATCGAATAGAAAAAGCCCCGGAATCAAAAGGGCCCCGACGTCGCCGTCTGGGCCCTTCCTCTTTTCCGCCTAACGCTCGCCGCGCGGCGGCTCGCTGCTTGAGGCCATGTCAGGTCGCCTGACGCTCGCTTCGCGAGCGTCAGAGTTCTCCAATCAACGACGGCCGCCGAACAGGGCGAGCAGGAATTGGAACATGTTGATGAAGTTGATGTAGAGGCTCAGCGCGCCGTAGCTGGTGGCCACGCCCATCGCGTTCTCGTTCCCGCCGATGGCGTAGTAGGTCATCTTCAGGCGCTGGGTGTCGTAGGCGGTCAGGCCCGCGAAGATCAGCACGCCGGCGGCGCTGATGATCAGCTGCATCATGCCGTTCTGCAGGAACATGTTCACCACCGAGGCGATGATCAGGCCGATCACGCCCATGATCAGGAACGAACCGATGCCGGTCAGATCCTTCTTGGTCGTGTAGCCGAACAGGCTGAGCGCGCCGAAGGCGGCGGCGGTGATCAGGAAGGTCTGGACCACCGAGGCGCCCGTGTAGAGCAGGACCACGGTGCCCATGGAGGCGCCGATCAGGGCCACGATCAGCCAGTACAGCGCGCTGGCTCCGCCCGAGGTCGGGTTCTTCATCACGAAGTTGGAGCCCAGCAGGATGACCAGCGGCGAGAAGGCCACGATCATGCCGAGCAGGGTGTATCCCGTGATGCGGGTCACGCCGTCAGGGAAGACGGCCGTGTTGAAGAGCAACTGGGTGACCGCCGGCACCGAGCCGGTGATATAGGCCAGTACGGCCGAGACCAGCAGGCCGAGGGCGACCTTGTTGTAGACCCCGAGCATGAATTTGCGCAGGCCCGCGTCCACCGACATGTCGACGGTCTGCGGGATGGAATATCCGTTTCTGAAATCGCTCATCGCGGTTTCGATCCTCCTTTGGGTCGGGCAATCCCGACCATTCACGCAAATATCGGTCGCGGCCGTCCCTTCCGCAAGGAAAAGCGGACTTGGGACTTGGGTTCGGACCCGCTACCAACGGTCGCATGATCCGGCTGTTCACCGCCCTTTCCGTCCCTGACGATGTGGCCGAGACGCTGAAGCGTCGGCAAACGGGCCTGCCCGGCGCGAAATGGCGTGGCGAGGATCACCTTCACATCACCCTGGCCTTCTATGGCGAGATTGACGAGCGCCGGGCGGATGATCTGGCCGCCGAGCTGGAGCGGGCGGCGACCGGCGGGGCGTTCGAGATCGAACTTCAGGGCGTGGGCGCCTTCGGCGACGCGCACCGCAGTCACACCATCTGGGCCGGGGTCGTGCCCAGCAAACGGCTGAACGTGCTGGCGGGGCGCTGCCGGTCGGCCGCCGAGCGCGCGCGGATCGAGATCGAACGGCGCGAGTACCGTCCGCACCTGACCCTCGCCTATCTGAAGCCCCAGACCGATCCGGCCCGGGTCGGCGCCTGGATCACCGGCCACAACCTGCTGCATTCGCCGCCAATCCGGATCGACCGCTTTGGCCTTTATTCCAGCGTCCTGACCTCGGACGGCAGCCAGTACCAGCTTGAACGGGAGTATCTGCTGTGACCGGACCGGTGCTGAACACCGAACGCCTGATCCTGCGCACCATTGCGATGGAGGACTTCCCGCGCTGGGCGGAAATGATGGCCGACCCTGAGGCGTCGCGCTTCCTCGGCGGCGTTCAGCCCGCGGCGACGGCATGGCGGGGCTTCATGACCATGGCCGGGGCGTGGAGCCTGACGGGGATCGCAATGTTCTCGGTCATCGAACGCGACACCGGCCTCTGGCTGGGCCGGATTGGGCCGTGGCGGCCCGAGGGCTGGCCGGGCAATGAGGTCGGCTGGGGCCTGCATCCGGACGCGCAGGGCAAGGGCTATGGCGTGGAGGCGGCCACGGCGACGCTGGACTACGCCTTCGACGTGCTGGGCTGGGAGGATGTGATCCACTGCATCGACCCGGAGAACACCCCGTCCCAACGGCTGGCCGAGCGGGTCGGATCGCGCAAT
The DNA here is from genome assembly GCF_057808845.1 of Brevundimonas sp. FG8. NCBI lineage: Bacteria > Pseudomonadati > Pseudomonadota > Alphaproteobacteria > Caulobacterales > Caulobacteraceae > Brevundimonas > Brevundimonas sp. FG8. The sequence goes on from NZ_JBMDIU010000008.1 coordinate 73,441, forward strand.
CTGGGACCGACGCGCCTGCCGCCGCCCTTCGCGGACGTGTCCGTCGACGCCTGGGGACAGAGCCGGGCCGACTGGAAGTCCCGCCCGCGCCGTTGAACCTGCGATAAGGCGCCGCTTTTACGGCTGCCCGGCTTCGGCTAGGCAGGTCGCCACCTAATGACGAGGAAGATCATGCGCGTACTGGTTCTGGGCGGCGACGGCTTCTGCGGCTGGCCGACGGCGCTGCATCTTTCGGCGCGCGGCTGGGACGTGTGCATCGTCGACAACCTCAGCCGTCGGAACATCGATAACGAGCTGGAGGTCCAGTCGCTGACCCCCATCCGGACCATGGGCGAGCGCATCGCCGCGTGGCAGGAGGTTTCGGGCAAGACCATCGAGTTCGTGAATATGACGGTCGGCAAGGAATTCGACCGGCTCGTCACCCTGATCCGGGACTGGGCGCCTGACAGCGTGGTTCACTTCGCCGAACAGCGCGCCGCGCCTTATTCGATGAAGACCGCGCGGCACAAGCTGTACACGGTCGACAACAATCTGAACGCCACCAACCACCTGCTGGCGGCCATCGTCGAGAGCGGGCGGGACGTCCATCTGGCGCACCTCGGCACCATGGGGGTCTACGGCTATACGACCGCCGGCCTGCGCATCCCCGAGGGCTATCTGAAGGTCACGGTGGACACCGAGTTCGGCCCGACCGAGCAGGAAATCCTGTTCCCGCCGAACCCCGGCTCGATCTATCATATGACCAAGACGCAGGACGCCCTGCTGTTCCAGTTCTACGCCAGGAATGACGGGCTGCGGATCACCGACCTGCATCAGGGCATCGTCTGGGGCGCCCAGACCGAGGAGACCCGCAAGGACGAGCGGCTGATCAACCGCTTCGACTATGACGGCGACTACGGCACCGTTCTGAACCGCTTCCTGATGCAGGGCGCGCTGGGCTATCCGCTGACGGTGCACGGCACGGGCGGGCAGACGCGGGCTTTCATTCACATTCAGGATACCGTCCGCTGCGTCGAACTGGCCCTGAAGAACCCGCCAAAGTCGGGCGAACGGGTGAAGATCCTGAACCAGATGACCGAGAGCCGCCGGGTGCGCGATCTGGCGGCCATGGTGGCCGGCATGACGGGGGCTCCAGTTCACAATGTCCCCAACCCGCGTCAGGAGGCGGACGAGAATGAGCTGGTCGTGGCCAATGACCAGTTCCGGGAACTGGGTCTGAAGCCGATCACCCTGGCCGAGGGCCTGATGCAGGATGTGACCGAAATCGCCCGCCGGTACGCCGACCGCGCCGACCGGACCAAGATTCCCTGCGTCTCCAGCTGGAACGGGAAGCGCGCCGACGCGCTGAAGAGCGAAAGCGTCACTGTTTCCAGCGGCGCCGCCGACCAAATCCGCTCCGCCTGAGGTCTGATGTCCGACGCTGTTTCGCCGCCTCTGTCCCTGCTGGTCTTCGGCGGCGGATGGCTGGGCCGCGCCGCGGCGCTGGAGGCCCTGCGCAGGGGCGGCGAGGCCGTCGCCACCTCGCGCGACCCCGCCACCCGCGCCGTGCTGGAGGCCGAGGGCGTTGCAGCCGTCGATCCGGCGGATGAGGCCGCGCTGGCCGCCGCGGTGGGGCAGGCTACCGCCCTGCTGATCACCACGCCGCCGGACGCCCAGGGCTGTCCGGGGCTGAAGGCGCTGATCCCCGCCATCACCGCCTCGGGCGCCTGGCCCGACTGGATCGGCTATGTCTCGTCCACCGCCGTCTTCGGCGACCGCGCGGGCGGCTGGGCCTTTGAGGACGATGAACTGAACGCCGCCAGCCTTGAGGGCGCGCGCCGCGTCCGGGCCGAGCGGGACTGGCTGGACGCCGGACGGGGCATGGGGCTGACGGTCCAGCTGTTCCGCCTGCCCGCCCTCTACGGCCCCGGCCGCTCGCCGCTGGATCGCCTGCGCGACGGCACGGCGCGGATCGTCCGCAAGCCCGGGCAGATCTTCAACCGGGTGCATGTGGACGACGCGGTCGCGGGCCTGTTCGCCTCCATGGCCCGCCCGCACCCCGGCGCGGCCTACACCCTGTGCGACGACGAGCCGTCGGCGGCGGACGTGGTCATCGAGGGCGCGGCGAAGCGGCTGGGCCTGCCCCTGCCGCCCGAAGTCGATCTGGACGATCCGTCGGTGTCCGACTCCATGCGTCGCTTCTACCGCGACTCCAAACGCCTCTCGAACGCGAAGGCCAAGGCCGAACTGGGCTGGCGACCGAGATATCCGGGTTGGCGCGAGGGGCTTGAGGCGATGATCTCCCGCGCCTAGCGGTCGCGCGTGTAGAACTGGCCGTCGACGAAGATGCTCTGTGGCAGGCCTTCCTGGCCCAGGCCGATGAAACTCGAACCGAATATGATCTGCCGTCGGTCTGGCCGACAGCTGGGCCGCTCATTCGGCAGCGCTCCATAGTGGCCATCGTAGGTTCGGCCGTCATGAAGCTGGATCAGGCGGCCGGCGGCGTGCTGCGCCCCCACCGGGTTCTGCTGGACCCATTCGTGCCAGAACAAATCGTAGCGGGTCGCGCCGACCTGCATCGAGCAGAGCGGGCTGATCGTGACCGTGGGCTCTATGTCGAGAAAAGCGAACCCCTGATCCCGCAGCAGGCCGGTGATGTCGGACGGCGGAGCGGGGCGCTGGCAACCCGCCAGCGCCAGAAGGGCGACCGTGATGATGGCCCCCGCCCGCAGCATGGGTCCTAGAACGGCAGGATATTGCGCTGGCGGCTGTAGGACATGGTGCCGACGTTGGCGCCGAGGCGCAGGCCGACGCCGGTGCGGATCGGGGCCAGGACGATGCCGTCGGCGCGCTGGTAGTTCACGCCGAGCCCGCCCACGAGGTAGGCCGAGCCTTCCACGCCGGGGTACCGGCGATAGATCATGTCCGGGTAGTAGAGACCGTACACGAGGGTGAAGACCCGGCTGCCGTTGCCGCCGACATCCCAGCCGATCGAGATGCCCTGCCAGAAGATTTCCTGCGAGGCCGAGAGGTCCTTCATGTGCAGGGCGCCTCGGCCGTAGCGCAGGCCGACGCCGGCGGCGCCGGCGCCTTCTTCACCCGCGATATAGGCGGTCGGGGCGCCGCCCTGATCGGCGAAGACCCGCTCGATGGCGCCGCCGATCGCTTCGGCGGCGATGCCCAGTTCGCGCGACCCGGCGGCGATCAGTTCGTCCGAGGTATAGGTCGGCGCGGTCGCGTCCGAGCGGATCGGATAGTTGGGGTCCGCCGGGCCGGTGCTGGCGCAGGCGGACAGGCCGGCGGCGCCGGAGGCGGCGAGACCCGAGAAGATCAACTGGCGGCGGTGCATGGGCTGGGCTCCGGAGTCGGGATGGTCCGCCCGGCTCACGCGGGCGTTCGACCCACCGTCGCCGGGCTTTGCGTCAGCCTTGGGGCCGTAAAGTTAACGGGAGATTGCCGGGTCGATCTCAACCGACGAACAAGGCGTGTCCCATCAGGGCCGAGACGGCGATCACGGCGGGGGCGGCGTAGCGGCTCCGCCAGAACCAGATGATCGCCGTTCCCGCTCCGAAAATCAGGAGCGCGGGCCATAGCGCCGGAACACGCTCCGCGGTCGATCCGGCGAGTTGCAGCAGGGTGGCCGCGATCAGACCGACCACGCCTGCGGCGACACCGGCGAGGGCCCGGTGCAGGCGGTGGTCTCCGACGATCCGTTCCAGTCGTTCGTACAGAAGCATGGAGAAGGCGAAGGCCGGGAGGAAGACCCCGACGGTGATGGCGAGGGCCCCGATCCAACCGCCCGCCATATAGCCCACGAAGGTGCAGAAGATGACCAGGGGCGCGGGCAGGACGCCGGCGAAGGCCACGCCGTCGAGGAAGGACGGCTCGCTGATCCAGCCGCGTCCGACCGTATCCGTGCGGACGAAGGGGATGGCGGTGTAGGCTCCGCCGAACGTGAGCAGCCCGGCCTTCAACCCGGACCAGAACAGCCCCGGCGCGTCCGCCTGCACCGCCCCCCCGGACACGGACAGCAAGGGCGTCCCGCTCAGGTCCAGCCCATGAAGCGCCAGCGCCGCGCCGGCGCCCGCCAGCAAAACCACCATCCGCAGAAGCCATCGACCGGGGGCGGATACCGTGTACAGCGCGCCGGTGGTCGCCAGAACCACCCAGAAACTCACTCCCGCAAGGGTCGCCGCAAGCGCCCCGAGCGCCAGCAGCCACAGCAGGGCGTCATCAAGCACATGGCCCCCGATCTGCCGCACGGCCCGGGCGATGAGGGCCAGGACCCCGACCTGAACGCCGAGGAAGGCCGCCTCCACAAGATGGGCGTCGGCAAGAAACGTCTTGTAGGCCCATGCCGCCGCCAGCATCAGGAGCAGCCCCGGCAGCATGAAGCCGAGACCCGCCAGCAGACCGCCGATCCGCCCTCTGGCCCGGATGCCCAGATGCACGCAGAGTTCGTGCGCCTCCGGTCCCGGAAGGATCTGCAGCACCGCCAGCAGACGGTTGAAGTCCTTGCCCGAAATCCAGCGCTCGTCCTCGACCAGCGCCTTGCGGATCATCGCGATCTGCGCGACCGGGCCGCCGAAGGCATGAAGGCCGAACCCCAGAAAGCGCAGGAACAGGCGGGCGTAGCCAAGGGGCGGTGGGGCGTGTGACGGCTGTTCAATGCCGCTCCCACCCTCGGACCCCTGCATCCGCTCCACCAGCCTCAGCTCCTGAGTTGGGCCCCGATCTTGGCCGCCGCCGCGACGACCTTGGCCGAGACGGCCTCGATCTCCGCGTCGGTCAGGGTAGCCTCGACCGGCTGAAGTTCGACCTCCAGCGCCACCGACTTGAAGCCGTCGTCCACGCCCTTGCCGCGATAGACGTCGAACACGCGCACATCCGCGATCAGGGCCTTGTCCGCCCCCGCCACCGCGCGGGTCAGCTCCCCCACGGGCCTGGCTTCCTCGACCACGAAGGCGAAGTCGCGGGTCAGCGGCATCAGGGTCGACAGACCGGCCTTGCCGCGTGCCTTGGTTTTGGCGCCGCGCGGTTCGGGAACCGCATCCAGCACGATCTCGAAGGCCAGCATCGGGGCGTCTGCGTCCAGCGCCTTCAGCACGCGCGGGTGCAGGGCGCCGAACTCGACCATGACGTTCTTCGGGCCCAGTTGCAGGCGCGCGGAGCGACCGGGGTGCCACCAGTCGCGGTTCTGGCCCTGGACCAGTTGCAGCGACGCCGTCGGCGCGCCCAGTTGGTCCAGCAGGGCGATCAGGTCGCCCTTGAGCGCGAACAGCGCGTCTTCCGACGCCCCGCCCCAGTGACGGGTCGAGCGCGGTGCCACCAGACCGGCGATGACGGTCCGCTGACCGTTCGGCTGGTCGTCCAGATAGATCGGACCGATCTCGAACAGGGCTGCGTCGGCGTGGCCGCGCGCGGCGTTGCGCGCCGCCGCCTGGATCAGGTTCGGCAGGGCCGAGGGTCGCATGCAGTCCAGATCGGCCGCGATGGGGTTTTCCAGCACCAGCTTGTCATCGCCACCGCCGAACAGGGTCGCGATGGACTGTTTGGTGAAGGACCAGGTGACGGCTTCGGCATAGCCCATGCCCGCCAGCGCCCTGCGGGCCAGACGCACCCGCGCCTGACGCGGATTCAGGACACCCCTCGAGGGAGCCCCCTGATCGGGCAGCGGGGTGGTCGGCAGCTGGTCGAAGCCCTCGATGCGGGCGACCTCTTCCACCAGATCGGCGGGGCCATGAACGTCGCGGCGCCATGACGGCGGGGTCACCGACCACAGCGAGCCACGCTCCACGGTGAAGCCGAGAGCGATCAGGATGTCGGCGATGCGGTCGTCTGTCAGCGTCAGGCCGGTCAGCGACCCGACACGGGCCGGATCGAAGGCGAAGGCGGCCGGAATGGCCGGGGCCTGACCGGCGACGGTCACTTCCGACGGTTCCCCGCCGCACAGCTCAAGGATCAGCTTCGTCGCCAGTTCAACGCCGGGCACGACCGAAGCCGTGTCCACGCCGCGCGCGAACCGGTACTGGGCGTCCGAGGTCAGGGCCAGCGTCCGGCCGGTCTGGGCGATCAGGATGGGGTCGAACCAGGCGCTCTCGACGAAAACGTCGACCGTCTCGTCCGAGCAGCCGGTGCTCTCGCCGCCCATGACGCCACCGAGGCCGATCATGCGTTCGCCATTCGCGTCCGCAATAATGGCCACGTGATCGTCAGCTGGGATCGCGTAGGTCACGCCGTTCAGAGCGACGAACTGATCGTAGTCCTCAATAACCTCGCTAACGCCATCGGCGATTTCACCAGCAAGCATTGGGGGGCGCCGATGAGACATCGGCCCTCTCACCACGATCTGGTCGCCCGACAGTTTGGCGATGTCATAGACATGCAGCGGGCGGGCGCGGTCGTAGGAGATCAGGTTGGTGATATCCACCAGCCGGTTGATCGAGCGCAGGCCGATGGCTTCCAGACGGCGCTTCAGCCACTCGGGCGATGGTCCGTTCTTCACGCCCCGGATAGTGCGACCGGCGAACACCGGGCACATCTCCGGCGCATCGAGGCGCACCGTGATCGGGGAGGTGAAGCTTCCGGCGACCGGTTCGATGGCCGGGGTGGTCAGCGTGCCCAGACCGGCGGCGGCCAGATCGCGGGCGATGCCCGCCACGCCCAGCCAGTCGGGACGGTTGGGGGTCACTTCGAAGTCGATGACCGGCTCGGCGCCGAAGACGCCGGCGGCGGGCGTCCCGACCTGAAGGTCGTCGCTCAACTCCAGAATGCCGTCGCTCTCGCCCGGCTGCTCCAGCTCGGCGGCCGAGCACAGCATGCCGTTCGACACCACGCCGCGCACCGGCTTCTCGACCAAGGTCACGCCCAAGCCGGGCACATAGGCGCCGATGGGGGCGTAGATGGTGGTCAGGCCCGCGCGCGCGTTCGGGGCGCCGCAAACGATCTCCTTCATCCCGTCGACGGTCTCGACCTGACAGACCTGCAGGCGGTCGGCGTTGGGATGGCGCTCGGCCGAGATGATCCTGGCCACGCTGAACGGAGCCAGGGCGGCGATCGGATCGTGGACGTCCTCGACCTCGAGCCCGGCCATGGTCATGGCGTCGGCCACCGCGGAGACGTCAGCCTCTGTGTCGAGGTGGTCCTTCAGCCAGGAGAGGGTGAACTTCACGCTTCGCCGCCGCCGATGATCTGAAGGTTTTCGGCGATCTGCTTCATGAAGTCAGGATGGCCGGTGAAGCCGATGCCGACGAAGCGGCAACGCACGAAGGTGGTGTTGGAGAACGCGATCACGCCGGTGACCTTCTCGCCGACGGTCTGCAGCAGCAGGTTCGCGCCGTTGGCGGTGATGCCCAGGTTGCAGTTGTCGAAATAGACGTTCTCCGTCGCGTACAGAACGGCGGGCCCCTCGATCACGCAGTCGGTGAAGGTCTTGCCGTCGATCACGGTCTTGCCCGCCTGGATGTGGCCCATGGCGAAGGCCGGCAGCCAGACGCCCTGCTTTTCGTAGGTGGTGCGGTCGGCCAGTGTCGGGTCAATGGTCACGGTGATGGGAGCGGCGTCGGTCATGGCGATCTCGTTCTCTTGAAAGGGGTTCAGCTCAGGCCGCTGGCCGGGTTCGGCGCGGCGAAGGCGGAGAATCCGTAGTGGGCCAGCCACCGGGTGTCGGCCTCGAACATCGGACGCAGGTCCGAGATGCCGTATTTCAGCATCGCCAGACGATCCACGCCCATGCCGAAGGCGAAGCCCTGATACTCATCAGGGTCAATGCCGCAGGCGCGCAGCACGTTCGGGTGCACCATCCCGCAGCCCAGGATTTCCATCCAGCTGTCGCCGGTGTTCAGCTTCAGCTCGCCGCCCGAGCGATCACAGCGGATGTCCATTTCCGCTGACGGCTCGGTGAAGGGGAAGTGGTGCGGGCGGAAACGGGCGTCCACGCCGTCCAGTTCGAAGAAGCGCGCGACGAAGGTCTCCAGCGTCCACTTCAGGTGGCCCATGTGGATCCCCTTGTCGATCACTAGACCCTCGACCTGATGGAACATGGGGGTGTGGGTGGCGTCCGAATCTTTCCGGAAGGTCCGGCCGGGCGCGATGATCCGGATCGGCGGCTTCTGGCTCATCATGGTCCGCACCTGCACCGGGCTGGTGTGGGTGCGCAGGACCTTGCGCTCGCCGGTTTCCGGGTCGGGCTTGAGGAAGAAGGTGTCGTGCATCTCCCGCGCCGGGTGCCTGGGCGGGAAGTTCAGGGCGGTGAAGTTGTGGAAATCGTCCTCCACGTCCGGGCCTTCCGCCACCGCGAAGCCCATGTCGGCGAAGATGGCGACCATCTCGTCCATGACCTGCATGGTCGGGTGAACGCTGCCGACGCGACGCGGGCGCGGGGGCAGGGTCAGATCGACGTGCTCGGCCTTCAGCCGGGCGTCCAGCTCGGCGGCCTCGAGGTCGGCCCTGCGGGCCGTCAGGGCGGATTGAACCCGGTCGCGCAGGCCGTTGATCGTCGGACCGTGTTCGCGACGTTCATCGGGGCTCATCGCGCCCATGCCTTTCAGCAGGCCGGAGATGGAGCCGGACTTGCCGAGGGCGGCGACACGGATGTCCTCGACAGCGGCGGCGGTCTCCGCCGAGCCGATGGCGTTGATCAGGTCGAGTTCGAGTTGGGCGAGATCAGTCATTGTGCGCCAGCATCTAGCGGGCGCGGACGCTTTCGTCACGTCCGGCATGCGCGCCAAGGCGGCTATAGACGAAATGCAAACGAAAACGCCCGCCCCGGCGGACCGGAGCGGGCGTATTTTCAGTCAGCCGATCCGAAAGGCTCAGGCGGCCTTGAGGGCGTCACGGACCTTGTCGGCGATCGCCTTGAAGGCGGCTTCGTCGGCGGCCATGGCGGCCAGAACCTTGCGGTCCAGTTCGATGCCGGCTTCGCCGAGACCGTGGATGAACTGCGAGTAGGTGAAGCCTTCGATACGGGCCGCAGCGTTGATGCGCTGGATCCACAGGGCGCGGAAGTTGCGCTTCTTGGTGCGACGGTCGCGGTAGGCGTACTGGCCGGCGCGATCAACGGCGGCCTTGGCGGTGCGGATGGTGTTCTTGCGGCGGCCGTAGAAGCCCTTGGCCTGCTTCAGAACCTTCTTGTGCTTGGCGTGGGACGTAACGCCCCGGGTAACGCGAGCCATGATGTTTTCTCTTTTCGGAAGTCCCTGTCGCGCGGCCCGCGGGGCCTTGCTGCGTCAGGGATCAGTTCAAATTCGTGCGGTGGAAGTTCAGGTCTGCCGGTGCGCCTTAGGCGTACGGCATGTAGGACTTGATCTTCTTGGCGTCGGCGTCGGCCATGACCGAAGTGCCGCGGTTCTGGCGGATGTACTTCGAGTTGTGGCTGATCAGGCGGTGGCGCTTACCGGCGACGCCGGCCTTGACCTTGCCCGTGGCGGTGAATTTGAAGCGCTTCTTGGCGCCCGACTTCGTCTTCAGCTTCGGCATTTTCACTCTCTCTTTTGAGTGGGCTACCGCTCTTCGAGCTACTTGAGCCCGAGGGGTGATCGCCCTGATTAAGAACCGCCCAGGCATGCCTGTTCGCCCGGCGGTTCGGTACGCGAAGGCGCGGCTTCTAGGCGAAGTGAGCCTTCAAGGCAAGCTGAGTCTCAATTCGCCGGATTGTACGCCTGAAGGAAGCGGACCGTTTCGGCCAGCATCCGTTGGCGGGTTTCGGCGCGCGAGAGCCAGTGGTCCTCGCCCTGAAGCTCGATGAACTCATGCGACTTGCCCGCGCGTTGCAGGGCCTCGGCCATCAGCCGGCTCTGTTCGATCGGCACGACCGTGTCGTCCTTGCCGTGGATCAGGAGGATGGGCGCGTCCGCCTGATCGGCCAGTCGGGCCGGGGACAGGGCGTCGATGGCGCGGTCGCCCAGTCGCGAGGCGCCCATGAAGCGGTTCCAGTAACGGACCGTCTCGTTGTTGGGGCGAGCGGCGTCGCGAGCTTCGCTCTCCACCATACGGCGCAGGTCCGAAACACCGGCCACCGAGACGGCGCAGCGATAGACGCCCCGATCCAGGGTCGGCCCGGCCATGGCGGCATAGCCCCCGTAGCTGGCGCCCACGATGCAGACGCGGGCCGGATCGATGATCCCTTGACCGGCCAGATAGCGGACGCCGTCCGACAGGTCGGTCTGCATCTTGCGGCCCCACTCGCCGTAGCCGGCTTCAAGGAAGGCGCGGCCATAGCCGGTCGAACCCCGGAAATTGGCTTGCAGGACCGCATAGCCGCGCGAAGCCATGGCCTGGGCCCACCAGTCGAAGCCCATCACGTCGTGCGACGCCGGGCCGCCGTGCGCCAGAACCACAAGCGGCAGACCTCGCGGGCTGTCCGCGCCGGGCGGCAGTGTCAGGTAGCCATGGATTTTCAGTCCGTCGGCTGCGTCATACGCGATCGGCGTCACCTTGCCGACCAGATCGCCTGTGATCGACGGATAGGCCTGTCCGACGACATTCATCGTCCGGCGCTCCAGATCGAACAGATGATAGGAGCCGGAATCGCCCGGGCCGGAGGTGTAGGCCAGCACCGTCTGCATATCGTCGCTCCAGTCGGACAGATCCGGCGCCCGGCCATCAAGGGCATCGGAAACCGTGGTCCATGTCGCGGCCGCCACCGGGTCCAGGAAACGATACTGCGTTCCGTCGTCCGTCGAGCGGGCGCTGCCGAACAGGGCTTCGGTGACCGGGTGATAGAGCGGATAGACGCGACCACCGAGCGGCATCGGGGTCCAGGTTCCGGCGGCGTTGACCTCAAAGACGACCGCACCGTTCTCGTCGGTGGTGCTCTGGCTGTCATCGCGGCGGGCGGAGACCAGGACCGACTGGCCGTCGCGCCCCAGTCCCATGATGTAGGGCGGGTCCAGCGGGGCGACGGTCGACCAGACCTCATCGAAGCTCCGTCCGTTCCAGAAGCCGAGGCCCCACCGGCCGGAGGCCTGAACATAGGTTGAACTGGCGACGGGCTGGGCTTGCGCGTCCAGAACGAGGCCCCGGATGTCGTCGCTCAGCCGGACCGCCTCGCGACCACGGCCGGTGGCGGGGTCCAGTCGGTACAGGCTGGTGCGATCCGCACCGAAGCTGAAGGCGCGAACGAAGGCGACCTCGCCCTCGGGCAGGCGGCGGACCTCAACCGCTCCGGCCAGCAAGGGGGTGACGCCGGAGGCGTTGTGCAACACCGACGCCAGTCGCCGCCGCTCGATGTCATAGATCTGGCCGAGTCGCAGTTCGCCGCGACGACCGCCCAGCTCGCTCAGGGACTGGGTGCTGGTCGTGGTGATCATCAGATTGTTCTCGCCGATCCACGTCAGGTCGCGAACCTTGGCCAGACCGACTTCGATGCGGCCGAGTATCTGGCCTGCGTGAGGGTCCAGAACGACCAGCACGCGGTCGTCACCGGCGACGGTGACCAGCGCCAGTCGGTCGCCGCTGGGCGAGATGCGCGCATGTTCGACCGCGGGCAGGGCGCCATAGGCGTTCAGGGGTGGGGGTGTCTGCGCCGGCGTCTGGGCGCGGGCGGCTGCGGAGAACGCGAGCATGAGCGCGGCGGCCACCGCCACCGGAAAACGAACTGATGACACCGAAATCCCCCGGAGCGCCTCACGCGCCATGCGGATTGCTAACCGCTGACGCGCGGATCAGGCAAGGTGGTCGGGGTCTCGAAAAGCAAACGCCCCGGCGCGAGCCGGGGCGTTTCGTGTTCAGGATCGGATCGACCGACTCAGCGTGGAGCCAGGATCATGATCATCTGGCGGCCTTCCATACGCGGGGCGTATTCGACCTTGGCCACTTCCTCGAAGTCGGCCTGCACCTTGTTGAGCAACTTCATGCCCAGCTCCGGGTGCGCCATTTCACGACCCCGGAAGCGCAGGGTGACTTTCACCTTGTCGCCCTCGTCGAAGAAGCGGTGCATGGCCTTGGCCTTCACCTCATAGTCGTGGGTGTCGATGTTCGGACGGAGTTTGATCTCCTTGAGCTCGACGACCTTCTGGCGCTTGCGCGCCTCCGCCTTCTTCTTCTGCTCCTGGAAGCGATGCTTGCCGTAATCCAGGATCTTGCAGACCGGGGCGTCGGCGTTGGCGACGATCTGGACCAGATCCAGACCCGCCTCCTCGGCGGCCTCCAGCGCGGCCGACAGCGGCATCACGCCCTGCTTTTCGCCGTTCTGGTCAATAAGCAGAACGCGGGTGGCGCGGATTTCCTGGTTGATGGGCGGCCCGTCTTTCACGGGCGGCGTTTGCATCGGACGGCGAATGGGCGTCGTTTCCTTATGTGGTCGAAGAGTTCGATATTCTGACGAGACGAAGCGCGCGACAAATCGCGGCGTTCCCCTCGGGTGGGCCTATATGAGCCCCAAACCCCTTATTTTCAAGGCGTGACGGGTTTCGCCGACGCGATGAAGTCGGCGTGTAGCGCCAGAACCGCAGCGTAGACGCGATCCACCGTCAGGTCTTCGATAGGGGCGAACTGACCTCGGGTCTCGTTCGACGCAACAGTGCGGGTTTTGGGGCCCCACGGACCGTACAGCCACCACTCCGTCGGCCCGAAGAGGCCCAGCGTGGGCCCGCCCAGCGCCGCCGAGACGTGCATCAGCCCGGAATCGTTGCCAACGAACAGGTCGGCGCGGTCGATGGCGGCGGCGGACGCCAGAATGTCGCCCTTGCCGACGAAGTCGATGCCGCGCTCGCCCGCCGCTTCCAGGGCCGGGGTGGCGGGCGGGCGGTCGCCGGGCCCGCCGACCGGCATGAAACGCCAGCCGTCGAACCGCGCATCGGCTTTCAGCTTCTCCACCAGCGCGCCCCAGCGGTCGGCGGGCCAGCTCTTGCCGGGCTGGTGGGCGATCGGCGCCAGGGCGATGATCGGGCCGGAGCCTGCGCCGCCCGCCAGTTGCGGATCGATGACGGCGGCGGCCTCGGCGCGGGCCTTGTCATCCAGCCAGATTTCCGGGTCCAGCGGCGTCTGTGAGCCCATCAGGCGCGACACCATCTCGACCTTGCGCAGGCCGGTCTCCCACGAGCGGTTGTAGATCACGCGCCGCTTCGCCGGGATCAGGTAGGACAGGGCCGAGCCGCGAATGTCGATGACCATGTCCCAGCGGGTTCCGACCACCTGCTTCCACAGATCGATCCAGTGTCCGGCCATCTTTTTCTTGTCGAGGATGATGGTGCGTTCGACGCCGGGCGCCTGGCGGAAGAAGGGCGCCGGCGGACGGCCGCAGGCGACAGTGATCTTCGCGCCCGGCAGTTGGCGTCCGATCTCCCGGATCACGCCCGAGGAAATCACGCAGTCGCCGATCCGGTTGGAGGTGACGAACAGAACCTTGGGGTCTGACACGCTTTTGGGCCTTCGCTTGAGTGGTCGGGGTTCGCTATCAGTCCCGGAACGATTTCGCGAGAGGAACCGCCATGGATGATCTGGAACGCCTGGCCCGCCCCGACGGCGAGACCCTGGCCCTGAAGCGGGTGACCGGGACCGGCCCGACGGTGATCTGGATCGGCGGCTTCCGCTCGGACATGGAGGGAACCAAGGCGCTGGCGCTGGACGCCGCCGCGCGCGAGCGGGGCTGGAACTATGTCCGCTACGACCATTTCGCCCACGGCGTGTCGTCCGGCGATTGGCGCAAGGCCACGATCGGCCGTTGGCGGGAGGACGCCGTCGCCCTGATCGACAGCCTTGAGGGGCCGGTCATCCCGGTCGGCTCGTCCATGGGCGGCTGGGTGGCCCTGCTGGCGGCTCTCGCCCGGTCCGAACGGGTGGCGGGGCTGGTGCTGGTCAATCCGGCGCAGGACTTCACCGAGCGGCTGATGTGGCCCGGACTGGCCGACCACATCCGTCAGGCCATTATTCGCGACGGGGAGGCTCTGATCACCGAGGAAGGGCTGGGCGAGTACGTCCTGACCCGCCACATGTTCGAGGAAGCCCGCAGCTGGCTGCTGCTGGACGGCGTCATCGACATCACCGCGCCGGTCCATGTTCTTCAGGGGCGGAAGGACGATGTCGTTCCGTGGCGTCATCAGATCGAGCTCACCGAACGTCTTCAGGGCGGCGATATCACGCTGGACCTGATCGCAGAGGGAGATCATCGTCTGTCCTCGCCCGCCGATCTTGATCGTCTGGTCGAGGCGGTCGAGCGGAACCGGAGTCAGGCCCCGACATTGTCCTGACAGCAGGAGAACACCATGCGTAAGCTGATCGCCTTCACTCCCGTCGTCCTCGGTCTGGCCCTGACGGCCTGCGCGACCGCGCCGGGCGCGGATCGCTACAATACCGAGTTGCAGCAACTCGCGGACAGCTGCCGGGAGCGCGGCGGCATCCTGTCCCCGACCGGCCAGCAGTCCGGGCGCCCGCAGCAGGAAAACATCTGCGAAATCCGCGGCGGCACGGTCCGCGCGCCCAGCCCCTCGCACTGAGCCCGGCGCGCCCGTCTCCTAAAGCAGCGCGGCGATAGCCGCGCGCGCCGCCTCGCCGAGGTCGGCGCGCTTCAGCGCCAGCGCCACGTTGGCGCGCAGCAGGCCGATCTTGTCGCCGCAATCGTGGGTGACGCCCGCGTACTCGACCGCCGTGAACGACTGGTCGGTCATCAGCCTCGCCATGCCGTCGGTCAGCTGGATCTCGCCGCCCGCGCCGCGTTCCTGCGTCTCCAGAATGTTGAAAATTTCCGGCTGCAGGATGTAGCGACCCGAGATCGACAGGTTTGACGGAGCCGTTCCCATGGCGGGCTTCTCGACCATGCCGCGCATGTGGATGCGGTTTCCGTCGCGGCCATCCGGATCGACGATGCCGTACTTGTGGGTCTCGCTCTCCGGCACCTGTTCGACACCAATGACGTTGCCGCCGACCTCGGCATAGACGTCGGCCAGTTGCTTCAGCGCGCCGGGCTGACCGTCGACGATCACGTCCGGCAGGATCACCGCGAACGGCTCGTCGCCGATGATGTCACGGGCGCACCAGACGGCGTGGCCGAGGCCCTTGGGCTGCATCTGGCGGGTGAAGCTCATCTCGCCGGCGCTGGCCAGTTCGGCGTTCATCATCGCCAGAATCTCGGTCTTGCCCTTGGCGGCCAGCTGGGCTTCGAGCTCGATCTGGTGATCGAAATAGTCCTCGATGGCGCCCTTCGAACGCCCGGTGACGAAGACGATGTGCTCGATGCCCGCCTCGCGGGCTTCCTCGACGATATAGCTCAGGATCGGCCGGTCGACGACATTCAGCAGTTCCTTGGGCGTGGTCTTGGTGCCGGGCAGGACGCGGGTGCCGAGGCCCGCGACGGGCAGCACGGCCTTGCGCAGGCGGCGAGAATGGGCGGTCATGAACAGTCCTGAACAGAAGGGTCGGGGACCCTAACGCATTTCATCAAAGAAGCGATCATTCGACCGTGACGGACTTCGCCAGATTGCGCGGCTGGTCCACGTCGGTGCCCTTCTGGACGGCGGTGTAATAGGCCAGCAGCTGCACCGGGATGGCGTAGATCAGCGGCGCGATCAGCGAATGGCACTCCGGCGCGTCCACCCGGCGGATGCCGGCGCCGTGCGGATCGGGGGCCGTCTTCGGCGCGATCATGATGACCGGGCCGCCCCGCGCCGCGACCTCCTGAAGGTTGGAGGCCGTCTTCTCGAACACCTCGTCCAGCGGGGCCAGGGCCACGATAGGGGTCTTCTCGTCCACCAGCGCGATCGGCCCGTGCTTCAGCTCGCCGGCGGCATAGCCCTCGGCGTGGATGTAGCTGATCTCCTTCAGCTTCAGCGCGCCTTCCATGGCCAGCGGGAACATCGAGCCGCGACCGAGGAACAGCACGTCCGTCGCCTTCGACAGGTCCAGCGCGACCTCCTTCAGGGCCGCTTCCATGCCCATGGATTCGGCGATCAGGCGCGGAGCCTCGAACAGGGCCTTGACCAGTTCGGCCTCGGTCGCCGGGTCGATGCGGCCGCGCTGTACGCCCGCCGAGACGGCCAGAGCCAGCAGGGCGGCGACCTGGGCGGTGAAGGCCTTGGTCGAGGCGACGCCGATTTCCGGTCCGGCGTGGGTCGGCCACAGGGTCGCGGCCTCGCGCGCCATCGAGGAGGAGTGGACGTTGACCAGAGCCGCCGTCTTCAGCCCCTGCGCCTTGCACCAGGTCAGGCTTGCCAGAGTGTCGGCGGTCTCGCCCGACTGGCTGACGGCGACCGCCAGCGTGCCCTTGGTCAGGGCCGGGTGACGATAGCGGAACTCCGAGGCGATCTCGACGTCGCAGGGCAGGCCCGCCAGCTTCTCGAACGCGTAGCGGCCGATCTGGCCGGCGTAGAAGGCGGTGCCGCAGGCGACGATCTGGATCCGATCCACGGCGGCGAAGTCGATCTCGTCGACCTTGGCCTTGCCGTTCACGAAGTCGAGGTAGTGGCTGAGGGTGTGCTGGACGCTGTCCGGCTGCTCATGGATTTCCTTCTCCATGAAGTGCCGGTATTCGCCCTTCTCGACCAGCGCGGACGAGGCCGAGACCTGCACGATGGCGCGATCCACCGCCTTGCCCGAGGCGTCGAACATGCGTGCGCCGTTCCGGTCGATGGCGACGAAATCGCCTTCCTCCAGATAGCTGATCTTGGTGGTGAAGGGGCCGACCGCCAGCGCGTCCGAGCCCAGATACATCTCGCCCTCGCCCCAGCCGACGACCAGCGGGCTGCCGCGACGGGCGCCCAGGATCAGGCCGTCCTCGCCCTCGATCAGCACCGCCAGCGCATAGGCGCCGGTCAGGCGATCCAGCACGGTCTTGAAGGCGACCAGCGGGTCATTGGTCTTGGCCAGCTCGCTGTCCAGCAGGTGGGCGACCACCTCGGTGTCGGTCTGGCTTTCGAAGGCGTGCCCTTCGGAGACCAGCTCGGCCTTCAGCTCGGCGAAATTCTCGATGATGCCGTTGTGCACCAGCGTCACCCGGCCCGCCTTGTGCGGGTGGGCGTTGGCCGTCGTCGGCGCGCCGTGGGTGGCCCAGCGGGTGTGGCCGATGCCGATGGTCGCGGTCAGGGGCTCGGCGGCCAGCACGGCCTCCAGCTCCCGGATCTTGCCCTTGGCCCGGCGGCGCTCGATCTTGCCGTCGACCAGCGCGGCCACCCCGGCGGAGTCATAGCCGCGGTATTCCAGCCGCTTCAGGCTGTCGATCAGACGGGGAACCGCCGGACCGGTTCCGGTCACGCCAATGATGCCGCACATGGGAGAAGTCCTCAGCTCAATCAGGAGTCCGCGCTTTGCACCTCGGCGCGGGAGGGTCTAAGCCGACCCTTGTCTGTCAGCGCCGATGTAGGCGACGACAACGTGGATTTGCACCTGAAAAGCGGTTTCGCAAGGTTACGGCGTATCGCAAGCACGGAAGACTGGACTTGGCTGAACGACGCTACTTCGGCACCGACGGCATTCGCGGACGCGCCAACACCCACCCGATGACGCCCGAAGTGGCCCTGCGCGTAGGCCTCGCGGCGGGACGGATGTTTATGTCGTCCGATGACCGGCGCCATCTGGTGGTGATCGGCAAGGACACCCGCCTGTCGGGCTATATGATCGAGCCGGCGCTGGTGGCGGGCTTCTCTGCGGCGGGCATGGACGTGCGCACCTTCGGTCCCCTGCCGACGCCGGGCGTGGCCATGATGACCCGTTCGATGCGCGCCGATATCGGCGTGATGATCTCGGCCTCGCACAACGCCTACCTCGACAACGGCATCAAGCTGTTCGGCCCGGACGGTTACAAGCTGTCGGATCAGGTCGAGCTGAAGATCGAATCGATGATGGACGAGGATCTCGGCGCCGGTCTGGCCGACGCCGACCGCATCGGCCGGGTGAAGCGGATCGACGACAGCCAGGCCCGCTACGTCGAGATCGCCAAGGCCAGCTTCCCCAAGGGGCTCAGCCTGCAAGGGCTGCGTATCGCCGTCGATTGCGCCAACGGCGCCGGATACAAGGTCGCGCCGACCACCCTGTATGAACTGGGCGCCGAGGTCATCGCCGTGGGCGTCGAGCCCAACGGCCTGAACATCAACGAGAACTGCGGCTCCACCTATCCGCAAACCCTTGTCGAGGCGGTCAAGGCGCACGGCGCCGACATCGGCATCGCTCTGGACGGCGACGCCGACCGCGTCATCATCTGCGACGAGAAGGGCCAGATCGTCGACGGCGACCAGATCATGGCGCTGGTCGCGCTGGACTGGGCCCGTCGCGGCCTGCTGACCGGCGGCGGACTGGTCGCCACCGTCATGTCCAATCTCGGGCTCGAGCGCGCGCTGAACGCCGAGGGCCTGACGCTGGAACGCACCAAGGTCGGCGATCGCTACGTCATGGAGCGGATGCGCGAGGGCGGCTTCAACGTGGGCGGTGAACAGTCGGGCCACATCATCCTGCACGACCACGCCACCACCGGCGACGGCCTGATGTCGGCGCTTCAGGTGCTGGCCGTTCTGGTCGAGAGCGGCCGCCCGATGAGCGAACTGGCCCGCCAGTTCGAGCCGGTCCCGCAACTGCTGGAGAACGTCCGCTTCACCGGCGGCAAGCCGCTCGAAGACGCCACGGTCAAAGCCGCCATCGCCGACGCAGAGGCCCGCCTGAACGGTCAGGGCCGACTGTTGGTCCGCCCGTCCGGCACCGAAAAACTGATCCGCGTCATGGCCGAGGGCGATAACGAGACGCTGGTGAAGGCGGTGGTCGCTGATGTCTCGGCGGCGGTGAAGGCGGCGGGTTAAGGCCGCACCGGTTCCACCGTCAGCACGGTGGCGTCCGGCGCGCCCACCTCGCCGCCGGGGCAGGAACGCGGGTTGAAGGACAGGTCGTTGCAGATGCGCACCTCACGCAGCCGCACCCGGTCCGTGGTGGCGATGTAGACGCTGTCGCGCGGCAGGCCCGGGTTGGCGGCGGCGAAGGCGTCGCGCAGCTGGCCGGCGGTCATTCCTTCGCGCGGCATGGGGCGCGCCAGGCTGTCATACATCTGCGCCGACTGGGCGAAGTAGGCTTCCGGCGTGTCCCAGCCGCAGGTGCCGTGCGCGGCCCACTCATGCTGGACCAGATCGACCGACGGCGTCCGGCACAGTTCGGCGCGTATGGTGGCGTCGGACACCCGCGTCGCCGCCCGGCAGTAGCGCGGATAGGGCCGCCCATCCGAGTTCGGCCACAGGCCGTGCAGGGTCCAGCCGAACTTATTGGGCCCGGAACAGGCCATATCCCCCTGACCGTCCCCGCCGTTGCGGCAGGTCTCGGGCATCCAGGTCACCGCCAGCATGTGGAACAGGATCGGCCGGTCGGCGACCACATCCTCCGGCTTCACCGCCTCCATGTGCGGCGCGGGCAGGCGGGTCGGCAGGATGCAGCTCTCGACCGCCATGGGCGTCGCCGTCGGCGCGGTCATCACCGGCAGATCGCAACCCGTCAGGGCCAGCAGGGGCAGGAGGGCGATCAGGCGTTTCATACGGGCGTTTCCGTCAGCGTCTTCACCACAGCCTCGATCCGCTTGCGGATGTCGGGCACGGCGATGGTTTCCCAGAAGGCGGCGCGGGCGGGCGGGCCCAGCACCAGCAGGCGCGGGTCCGGCGTGCCGTCGGCGGCCAGCACCCGACCCTCCGCGTCAAGGTCCAGTCCCAGCCGAAGGGCGTCCAGCCGCGCCCGGCCCGAGGCCAGCAGCGGTCCGGTCAGCGCGTCCTTCGCCGGGTCATGCCCCGGTCCGGTGCAGTCGATCAGCCAACGCGCCGTCAGCGGGGGTTGCGCCGGGCCGCTCCGGGGCTTCCAGGTCAGGGTCACGCCCTCGGCGTCCTGCTCGATCTTCGACACGCGCCCGGCCGCGACGGTCAGGCGGCCCGCCGTCTCCAGCGCGCTCAGGGCGGCGGCGATGCTGTCGGCGATGCGGTGGCGATGCACGTCCCACCAGGGACGCAGGTGGCGCACCAGTCGCGCGCGGGTCGCGGTGTCGGCGTCACGCCACAGGTCGGCGGTGATCGGGCGCAGGCCTTCCATCACCCCGCGCCAGGTCGTCTCCTTCGCCAGCCGCCGAGCCTCGTGCAGTCGCTTCGACGGCGCCGCACGCAGCAGTTCGTCCGTGGGCGGCACGGGCGTGTCAGGCCGGGCCTCGTGGCCGCGTGGCGTCAGGCCCCGGCGCGACAGGGTCTTCGCCCGGCCGCGCCAGCCGCGCGCCTCCAGCCACAGCACCATGTCCACCATGGTCAGGCCGGTGCCGACCACGATCACATCATCCGTCTCGCCGATCCGGTCCAGCGCGCCGGGCGCCCAGCCGTCGGAGATGACCCGGCTTCCGGCCTCATCGGCCGCCGTCTTCGGCGCCGGGTTACCGGTGGCCAGAACCACGGCGTCGCCCGCGATGACCTGGCCGTCAGCCAGTCTCACGGTGGTCCCTTCGACCGCCGCGGCTTCGCCGGTGATGCGGGTGATCAGGCCCGGATGGGCGGCGTCCACGGCCTTCAGCCGGTCCTGCACATAGAGGCCATACAGCCGCCGGGGCGCGAAGCTTTCGGGATCGGCGCGGTCCGGGTGGTTCGCCGCCAGCCAGTCGACGAAGTCGTCCGGACGCCCCTCCACCGCCGTCATCCGGTTGGCCCGCACGTTCAGCAGGTGGCCGTCGAACGGCGTGGAATAGGCGACGCCCAGCCCGAAGTCTCCGCCCCGGTCGATGACGGTCGAGGCGATCCCGCTCTCGGCCAGTCGCGCGGCCAGCATGGCGCCGGAGTAGCCTCCGCCCACGATCACGACATGCTGGATGTTCCCGGTCACGACGCCCCCTTTTGATCGGGTTCTGGACCGCGCCGGGAGGGGGGTCAAATCAGGAGATCAAATCTCCTGATTGTAGGCGCCGATCTCCTCGTACTTCGCCAGACGAGGCTTCACCTCGTCGCGGAACAGGGCGCGCATGTCGTCTTCCGACCGCATGCTCTCGACCACCACCACCAGTTCCGGCTTGTTGGACGATGCGCGGACCAGAACCCAGCTGCCGTCCTCAAGGTGCACGCGCACGCCGTTGACGGTGATGGCTTCCACGATCTTGCGGCCCAGGATTTCCCCGCCCGCATCGGCCAGCGCCTTGTACTCGGCCACGATCCGCTCGAGCACGCCGTACTTCAGCTCGTCGTCACAGTGCGGCGACATGGTCAGGCTGGTCCAGGCGTCCGGCAGGGCCTGTTTCAGCTCCGACAGGCTCTTGCCCGGATTGCGGTCCAGCATGGCCAGAACGGCGCCCGCGGCCACGATGCCGTCGTCATAGCCGTGGCCCAGCGGGGCGTTGAAGAAGAAGTGGCCGGACTTCTCGAAGCCCGCCAGCGCGCCCAGCTCGGCCGTCTTGCGCTTGATGTAGCTGTGACCCGTCTTCCAGTAGACGGTCTCGGCCCCGTTGGCCTTCAGCACCTCATCGGTCTTGTAGAGGCCCGTCGACTTCACATCGACCACGAAGGTCGCGTTCGGATGCAGGGCCGACAGGTCGCGGCCCAGCATCAGGCCGATCTTGTCGGCGAAGATCTCCTCGCCGGTGTTGTCCACCACGCCGCAGCGGTCGCCGTCGCCGTCGAAGCCCAGCGCCAGATCGGCGCCGGTTTCCTTCACCCTGGCCGCCATCTGCACCAGCATGGCGTGATCTTCCGGGTTCGGATTGTATTTGGGGAAGGTGTAGTCGAGGTCCGTGTCCATCTCGATCACCTCGGCGCCCATCCGGCGCAGGGCTTCGGGGGCGAAGGCGCCGGCCGTGCCGTTGCCGCAGGCCGCCACCACCTTGATCGGACGGGTCAGCTTCACCTTCGAGACGATGTCGGCGATGTATTTCTCGCGGAAGCCGTCGATGCGGGTCAGGGTCCCGCCGGCGCGCGCCACGCCCTGATTTTCGAGCACGATCTCCTTCAGGCGGCCGATCTCGTCGGGGCCGAAGGTCAGCGGGGGATTGGCGCCCATCTTCACGCCGGTCCAGCCGTTCTCGTTGTGGCTGGCGGTGACCATGGCCACGCAGGGCGCACCCAGTTCGAACTGGGCGAAATAGGCCGTGGGCGACAGGGCCAGGCCGATGTCCAGCACCTCCATCCCGCCTTCCAGCAGGCCCAGGGTCAACGCCTGTTTCACCGACAGGGAATAGCTGCGGAAGTCGTGGCCCACGACGATCTTCGGCGTCTGGCCGATCTCGTGGATATAGGTGGCCAGACCCAGGCCCAGCGCCTGGATGCCCAGCAGGTTGATTTCCTTCTCCAGCACCCAGCGCGCGTCGTACTCGCGGAAGCCGGTCGCCTTCACCAGAGGGGTGATCTCGTACTCGGCGGTGTTGGGACGAAGGTCGGCGCGGGGCTTCAGCATGGAATGTCCTGTTTTGCCGGACCGATGCGGTCCCGGCGAAGGTGCGCCTTGATAGCCCCGGCGGCTCGGGCGCCGCAACAACGCGCGAACGTCGTGATGGGTGCGAACCATCGTGGACGGTCCAGAGCTTGACCCCTTTCAACCCCCGGCCTACCCCCGATGCACAGACTTTCGGAGACCCGCATGCCCCGCCTGATCCTGCTGCGCCATGGCCAGAGCCAGTGGAACCTCGAAAACCGCTTCACCGGCTGGGTCGATGTGGACCTGACCGCCGAGGGCGAGGCGCAGGCGCGTTGCGGCGGCGAACTGATCGCGGAAGCCGGTTTCAAGCCTGCCGTCATGTTCACCTCGGTCCTGCGTCGGGCCAAACGCACCGGCGCCCTGGCGCTGAATTCGGCGGGTCTGAAGGATGTCCCGGTAGTCGAGGACTGGCGTCTGAACGAGCGCCACTACGGCGGCCTGACCGGGCTGGACAAGGCCGAGACCGCCGCCAAACACGGCGAGGATCAGGTGAAGATCTGGCGCCGCAGCTATGACATTCCGCCGCCCCCGCTGGCGCCGGGCGGCGAGTGGGACTTCACCACGGACCCGCGCTACGCCGGCAAGGCCATTCCGGACACCGAGAGCCTGAAGACCACGCTGGATCGCGTCCTGCCCTACTGGGACGCCGACATCGCCCCGCGCCTCAGGGCCGGCGAGGACGTGCTGATCGCCGCCCACGGCAATTCGCTGCGGGCTATCGTCAAGCACCTGTTCAACGTGCCCGACGATCAGATCGTCGGCGTCGAGATCCCGACCGGCAACCCGCTGGAGATCGATCTGGACGCGTCGCTGACCCCGACCGCCGCCCGCTATCTGGACGACAGCCGAGCCACCCCGCTGCCGCCGATCGCCGGAGCCTGAGCCATGACCACCGCTCAGCAGGCCTCCGACGACATCCGTTTCATGGGCCGGGCCATCGCGCTCGCCAGGGCGCGGATGGGCCAGACCTGGCCGAACCCGGCGGTCGGCTGCGTGATCGTCAAGGACGGCGAGGTCGTGTCCGAGGCCGCCACGGCCCCCGGCGGCCGCCCCCATGCCGAGGAACAGGCGGTCCCCGCGGCGGGCGAGAAGGCGAAGGGCGCGACCGCCTATGTGACCATGGAGCCCTGCGGCGCCCGCTCGTCGGGCCGCACCTCCTGCTCGCACTTCCTGATGGACGCGGGCGTGACCCGCGTGGTCGTGGCCGCTGTCGATCCCTCGCCCTTCGCCTCGGGCCGGGGCGTCGAGCGGCTGACCAAGGCCGGGCTGGAGGTCGAAACCGGCCTGCTCTCGCAGGAGGCCGCCGTCCTGTACGAAGGCTATCTGCACCGGGTCGAGACCGGCCGCCCCATGGTTCGCATCAGCGAGACCGGCGAGGGCTTCGACGCCCGCTTCGCCGCCTCGTCGCGCGCGGACCTGTCGACCGAACTCAAGCGACTGGGCGAGGCCGGTTACACCCGTCTGTGGGTCGGCCCCGGCGAGCTGGCCGAAGCCCTGCGCGAACAGGGCCTGCTGACCAGCTAGCTCACGACAGGGCATTAGAAACACACGTTTTTTTAAGTCGCCTGTGCCAATCCGGGGCAATGTCGGGAAGTAATGCCCAAACCCCGGCCGCCAGAAAGCGGCTGACGCAACAGGAACTGGACGCCATCTGCGTCCGGCACGACCGTCTGTGGCAGGCCAAGCCGGGGGGCGCCCGCGCGGTCTTCGCCTGGATGGACCTGACGGGCCTGTCTCTGGCCGGGCGCAATCTGGCCGACGCCGATTTCGCCGCCGCTTGCCTGATCGACTGCGACCTGACCGGCGCGCGGCTCGATAACGCGACCTTCTTCGGGGCCGACATGCAGGACGCCGTCTTCCGGGACGCCAGCATGCGACGGGCCGATCTGCGCGGCGCCTGCCTGCGCGGCGCGGACCTGACCGGCGCGGACCTGTTCGAGGCGGACCTGCGCGAAGGCACCATCGCCGCGGCGGACTCCCGGCTCGGCTTCCGGGTGGTCGAGGCCCGCTCCATTCGCGACACCACGGCCCAGGGGGCCTGTCTGGCGGGCGCAAATCTGGAGCGCTCCAAGCTGACCGGCGTCATCGCTGTGGCCGCCGACTTTTCGGACGCGGTGATGAAGGACTGCAAACTGGTCCGCGCCAACCTGAAACAGGCCAGCTTCAAGGGCGCGAACCTCGCCGGCGCCGACCTGTCCGGCGCGGACCTGACGGGCGCCGACCTGCGTGACGCCGTACTGGTCGGGGTGAAATCCGCCATGTGGCGCACCGACGGCGCCGATATGGCCGGCGCCCTGACGGACAACCGGTCCGCCGGTGAGCCGGTGGGCAAGATGCCCGCCGCCGAGATGCTGTCCGAACATGCCCAGTGGTGCGAGACCGGCGGCGCCTCGGGCCAGCCGTCCGTCTTCGACGGCGTCGACCTGCGGGCGCTGAAGTCCATCCGCGGCTACAATCTGACGGCCCTGTCGGCCAAGGGCGCTGTTTTCTACGGCCTCGACATGGGCGGAGTGCAGCTTCAGGGCGCGCATCTGGAAGGCGCCGACCTGCGCTCGGTCAACCTGCGCGGCGCCGATCTGCGCGGCGCCCGTCTGGCCCGGTCCCGTCTCGACGGCTCGGACCTGCGCGAGGCCCAGCTCGGGCCCTTGATGATCGCCGCCGACCGCCTGATGTCCGCCGACCTGACCGGCGCCAGCCTCAAGGGCGCGGACCTCTCGGGCGCGGACATGAAGCGCGCCAACCTGACCGACGCCGCTCTGAATCGGGCGATCCTGCACGGCGCCAGCCTGCGCCAGGCCGAGCTTCGCGGCGCCGCCACCTTCGGCGCCAAGGGCCTGGACGCGGCGCTTCAGGCATAGAAAAAGGGGCGACGCATCGCGCCGCCCCTCTCTTCTTTTGGCCTGGCGCCTGTCGGCTGCTTGAGGCCGGGTTCGGCCAACCTTCAGGGTTCGGCTTCTGGTCTGACGACGCTTACGCCGCCTTGGTCTTCTTGTCTTCGATCAGCTTCGAACCGCCGCCGATCTCGATACGGCGGGGCTTCAGCGCTTCCGGCAGTTCACGGGCCAGCTCGATGGACAGCAGGCCGTTCGCCAGGTCGGCGGTCTTCACGACCACATAATCGGCCAACTGGAACCGGCGCTCGAAATCGCGCTCGGCCAGACCGCGGTGCAGGAAGTTGCGCTCGGCGCCCGCATCGTCATTGGCGGTCTTGCGACCGGTCACGGTGAGCAGGTTCTCCTTCACCTCGATGTTCAGCTCGTCAGGCGTGAAGCCAGCGACGGCGATCTCGATGCGATAGGCGTTCTCGCCGGTGGTCTCGATGTTGTAGGGCGGCCAACCGTTCTCCTGGCTGGTGCGCGCGGCGCTTTCCAGCAGACTGGCCAGACGGTCGAAGCCGACGGCCGAACGGTAGAGCGGCGAGAAATCATAGGTACGCATGTGTCATCCTCCTGAGGATCAGCAAGGTTGTCGGTCCTGCGGTTTGTTGCCCGGACCGAGGATGGGAGTTCGGCTCGTGCGGCCCGTGATCGGCCCCGCGCGCTCCGGAGGCCCCGACATCGGCGGCCTCGGAAAGTCAGATGGGAAGCCGCGTTTCGACGTCAAGAGCGCGTGATCGTGTCGCGCAGGACGTGATGCATCTTGCCCCTGCCGCACTCCGCCGTCAGGGTCGCGCCTCCTTCAAATGAAGCGGGGCTCCCCGATGCGACTTACCCTTCTGGCCGCGACCAGCGCTTTCCTTGTCCCGACCGCCGCCATGGCCCAGGCGCTGCCGACGCTCCCGTCTCTGGATGAAAGCCCGTCCCAACGTTCGGCCCGCCGCGCCGCCATGCTTCCGCCCGAACTTCAGGAAGACGCCGCCCTGCAGGCCGCCGTCGCGTCCCCGACCCGTCCCGAGGCCGATCGCGCCCGTGACGCCGCCCGCCATCCCTTCGAGACCCTGACGTTCTGGGGCCTGCGTCCCGGCCTGACG
Organism: Brevundimonas sp. FG8; assembly: GCF_057808845.1. Classification (NCBI taxonomy): domain Bacteria; kingdom Pseudomonadati; phylum Pseudomonadota; class Alphaproteobacteria; order Caulobacterales; family Caulobacteraceae; genus Brevundimonas; species Brevundimonas sp. FG8. The sequence goes on from NZ_JBMDIU010000008.1 coordinate 99,719, forward strand.
GTGGTGGAGATCGAGCCCGGCCGCGCCGGATGGTGGCGAAACATCCTCGAGCCCTATGCGGCCGCGACCGGTGGCCGCTATGTCGGGGTCAATCGCCCGCTGGAGGGCATGGGGGTCGAGGACGGATCGGCGGACATGATCGTGGTCGCCCGCGCCCTGCATAACTGGCACCGCGCCGGTCGCACCGCGCCCTATATGGCGGCCTTCTTCAAGGCGCTGAAGCCGGGCGGCGTTCTGGCCATCGAGCAGCATCGCGGCGCCGAAGGCCTGAACGCCGACCAGACCGCCCCGACCGGCTATGTCTCCGAAAGCTATGTGATCCACGCCGCCCAGGCCGCGGGCTTCGTGCTGGAGGGGCGAAGCGAACTGAACGCCAATCCGGCCGATGACCACAATCACCCCTTCGGCGTCTGGACCCTGCCGCCGACGCGGGTGAGCGCGCCGCGCGAGGGCAACGCCAATGATCGCCCCACGCCCCTGACGGAGGAGGAGCGCGCTCGCTTCGACGCGATCGGCGAGAGCGACCGCATGACCCTGCGATTCCGCAAGCCGGAGTAAGCAGGTGCCGCTTCCGATCCCGGTTTTGACCCTGCGCGGGAACAAGGTTAAGCCCTCCGCTCCGGTGGCGGTCCGACCGCTCCGCGGGGGCCGTGCATGACGAAGATCACCGAGGGTTTGCGACCGTTGCTGTCTCGCCGGGGCGTATTGTCCGGCGTTGCGGCCTCGGCCCTCGTCGGTCTGGCCGCCTGCGGGAAGAAGGAACAGACCGCCGAGCCGCCGGAAACCCCCAACGGTCCGCCCAAGGGCTCGCTGGAGTGGGCCGTGGCCGGTCCCTGGCGCGCCCAGGACCGCTGGCGTGACGGCGCCCGCCATCCGATGGAGACCCTGCGTTTCTTCGGCCTTCAGCCGCGCATGACCGTGGTCGATTTCTGGCCCGGCAGTGGCTGGTACACAGAGATTCTGGCCCCCTATCTCGCCGAGGGCGCCGGTCACTATATCGCCGCCGGCTATCAGACCGGACCGGGCGCGGATCCGGCGCAGGTCCAGCTCATGGGCGCCTTCCAGCAGCGGTTCGCCAACGATCGCAAACTGTATGGCGAGATCGAGCTGACCAGCTTCGGCCCGACCTCCGGACCGGTGGCCCCCGCCGGAACCGCCGATCTGGTTCTGTTCATGCGCAGCATCCATGCCTGGATGGCCGCGGGCATCGCCGAAAAGGCCTTCGCCGACGCCTGGGCGGCCCTGCGTCCCGGCGGCATTCTGGGTGTCGAGCAACACCGTCTCGGTCCCGAGGAGGACCAGGACCCGGTCGCCGCGAACGGATACGTGCAGGAAGCGTTCGTCAGACAACTGGCCGCCGAAGCGGGCTTCGCCTTCGTCGCTGCGTCGGAAATCAACGCGAATGAAAGGGATACCAAGGATCATCCCTTTGGAGTGGACACCTTGCCGCCGCTGCGCCTGACCGCGGCGCGTGGTTCTCCGCCGGACCCGAGCTTTGATCGAACGAAGTATGAAGAGATCGGGGAAAGCGACCGCATGACCTTGAAATTCAGGAAGCCTGAGTGAACCGAGCCGCCGCCTATGCCGCCAATGCGCCCCTGATGGGCGTTCCGGGCGCTTCCTCGCCTCCCGGCGGCGAGGGAGAGTGGTTCCGCGGCGCGGGCGGTCTGCGTCTGCGCGCCGCCTTCTGGACGCCCTCGGCTCTGGTGGCCCGCAAGCCGCGCGGCACCGTGGTGCTCAGCCCCGGCCGCACCGAGCCGATCGAGAAGTATTTTGAGGTCATCGGCAACTTCCTGGCGCGGGGTTGGTGCGTTCTGGCCCATGACTGGCGGGGGCAGGGTCTGTCGGCCCGCCTGCTGCCGGACCGGCTGAAAGGGCACGCCCGCGCGGTCGAGGAATTCCTGGACGACTACGCCCGCCTGCTCGACGCTTTCGAGGCCCGCGCGCCCAAGCCGTGGGTCATGGTCGGCCATTCGATGGGCGGCGCCCTGAACCTTATGACGCTCGAGAACGGTGAAAGCCGCTTCTCCGGCGCGATCCTGTCCAGCCCGATGCTGCGCATCCGGACCGGCAAACGGTCGATGTGGTCGGTCAAGCTGGCGGTGCGCTGGAACCTGCGTCACGGCAAGGCGGGCGACTATGTCCTCGACGACGCCGACGATCCCTTCGACCACACCTTCGAGAAGGACGCCCTGACGTCCGACGAGACCCGCTACGAGCAGTGGCGGCAGCAACTGTACGCCTGCCCGCATCTGGCGGTCGGCGGTCCGACCTGGGGCTGGCTCGCTTTCGGGCTGGACGTCGGCGAACGCGCGCTGAAGCCCAAGGCTCTGAAGGCCGTCCGCATCCCTGTCGCCGTGGTGCAATCGGGCGAGGATGATCGCGTCTGGAAGCAGACCAACAAGTGGGCGGCTCGCCGTCTGGGCCGTGGTCGCTACGTCGAGGTCCCCGGCGCCAAGCATGAAGTCATCATGGAGACCGACGACAAGCGCGCGGTCTTCCTCGAGGAATTCGACGCCATGGCCGCCTATGTCTCGCCGGTCGAGGATCTCAGCCCGACCGCGGCGGCCGAACCCGCCGCCGCTGAACCGGCCGCTGACGTGGGCTTCCCACAGGGCACGGAACCTTCGGCGGCCTGAGCCCGGCTAGTGATTGGCGGTTAGTGATTCGTGGGTGGCCGCTGGTCGGCCTGCGTCAGGGCGACAACCGCCTTTCGCGGCATCGAACCACTAATCACTAACCGCCAATCACTAGCCGGGCGCCGCCTCCACCGACGGCCCTCGGCCTAAACCGCTGCCCGCTTCAGAGTCACCAGCGCCTGTTCGATCAGGCGTTCGTCGCCTACGGCCAGCACCTGTCCGGCGTCATCGGGCGCGCCGCCGCGCCAGTTGACCACCTTGCCGCCTGCCGCCTCGATGACGGGCACGAGGGCGGACCAGTCCCAGGGTTTCAGGCTGGTCTCGGCGACCAGATCCATCTTTCCGGCCGCCACCATCGCATAGGCGTAGGCGTCGCAGCCCAGCCGGGCCAGTCGCGCCGCCGCCCGCACCTGCGTCCAGGCGCCCAGTTCGGCGCCGTTGAAGATGTTCGGATCGGTGGTCGAGATCGTCGCCTCGGTCAGCTTTTCGCAGGACCGCGTCTTCAGCGGGGTCTCCTGACCGCCGCGTATCAGGCGCGCGCCGGATGGTCCGCCCAGGAAGATCTCGTCCAGATAGGGCTGGGCGATCACGCCCACGCTCGGTCTCCCCTGCACCCGCAGGGCGATCAGCGTCGTCCACAGGGGCAGGCCCGAGATGAACGCTCTTGTTCCATCAATAGGGTCCAGCACCCAGACGAACTCGGCGTCCGGCCGGTCCTCGCCGTATTCCTCGCCGATCACGCCGTGGTCGGGATAGCGTTCGGCGATCAGCTTGCGGATCGCGGCCTCGGCCTGTTTGTCGGCCTCGGTGACCGGGTCGAAGCCCGCCTTGCCGCCCTTGTCCTCATGTCCGATGTCCGAACGGAAGAAGGGCAGGGTGACGGTCGCCGCCGCGTTCGCCAGCTCAACGATGAAGCGCTCATGTTCGGTCATGACAGGCGGGATACTCACGCCCCGCCGTCATGTCACCCTCCGACGCCGTGCAATGCGCGGATGGGCCGCCGATCAGACACGCGGTGCAACGCGCGTCCGGAAACCCTCGCCCTCACAGCACGCGACCGTGTCGCGTGCGCTAGGGCAAGCATCAAGCGGGCGAGCCGTCCGTGTGCAGCGACTTGGCCAGATCCAGCAGGCGTCGGCGCGGCTTCTCGTCGAGCTGATAGTAGGCCTGGATCAGGTCGAGCGTTTCCTTGCGGGAAAACATCTCGCCGCCCTGGCTGGCGGCCTCGCGGCGCTCGATGGCCTCTTCCAGCCCGTCGTAGAAATAGCTCACCGGCGATTCCAGCGCTTCGGCCAGCTGCCACAGGCGGGCGGCCGAGATGCGGTTGGCGCCGCATTCGTACTTCTGGATCTGCTGGAAGCGGATGCCGACCTGGATGGCCAGCTGCTGCTGGGTCAGGCCCAGCAGGCGACGGCGGCGACGCAGCCGACGTCCGAGGTGAAGATCGATGTCCGAAGCCATGGCCCGGGTCCCTTGATGGATCGCCTGTCCCGAAGCGGGACGGCTCGCCTTTCACGCGGCAAGGGACATGCCGCGCTCGCGTCCTTGGGGATTACGGAAAATCGCGGTTCTGCCCAGTGGAGGCAACCCGACCTCGACCGAGGCGTTTCCGGCCCGAGCGTTGCTTTTTGGAGAAGGCTGAAATGACCATCATCTTCTGGATTATCGTCGGCATCATAGCGGGCTGGCTGGCCGAACAGATCATGGGCCGCAACCACGGCCTGCTGACCAATCTGATCGTGGGTATCCTGGGCGCCATCCTCGGCGGTTTCATCGCCAACGCCCTGGGCTTCTCGTGGGGCGGCTGGATCGGTTCGACCCTCGTCGCCACCCTGGGCGCCATCCTGCTGCTGTTCCTGCTGGGACTGTTCAAGCGAAAGGCCTGATGATCAGTCGGGCCTGAAAAAAGGGCGGCTCCGCGAGGAGCCGCCCTTTCTGTTGCGTCATGTCGATCAGGCGCCGGGAGGGCTCTGGCCTTCGCCCGGCGCGGGCTCCGGCGATGGCGTGGGTTCGCCCGCTGTCCGGGGTTCCGGCGCGGTGGTCGGAGGCGAGGCCTCCGGCGGCGAGGTCGGTTCCGAAGGGGCCGGCGTCGGAGCAGGCTCCGGCATGGGCTCTGGCGCCGGGGGCGCGGACGGCTCGGGCGCGGCGGCGATCGCGGGCGCGGCGGAGAACTGACTCGCCGTCCAGCCGACCTTCACGCCGTTGGCCTGCGGCTCAAGACCGCCGGACGTCGGAACGCCGCGAAGCACGCCGTCGGAACCGCGGACAGTAAGCTCCTGTCCGGAAGGCCCGTTGCGGACGCCTTCAAGAACGCCGAGGGGCAAGCCGTCCGAGCCGACCACGGGCGACCCGGGCTGAAGCTCAAGCGAGCGGGGCTGGGCAGAGGCGGGAGGGGCGGACGGGTCTTGTTACGGCGCCGTGCCGTCCTGGGCGATCGCCGGAGCGGTCATGAGGAACAGGCCGGCGACGCCGGTGAGGAGCGCGGTCTTTCGCATGATGTCAGCTTTCAATCTGGGCGGGCAAGATTGCTCGCCCGGTCCCAACACGGCCTGTTTCTGTTTGTTTCAGCTGCCCGAAAATGACCTTGGGCTTGCCGTGATTGGCCGACTTCGGGTCTATCTGCGCCATGTTCAAGGTAAACGGCGCGCGGGCGAGCAGACTGATCGGCAGGGCCATGGCCCTGCTGTTCGAGGTGTCACCCCAGATCTTCGCCGCGCTGTGCGTCGGCGCGGCCGCCCTGCTGCTGACTTCCGGCGTGACGCCCGCCTATGAGGACCGGCTGGATCATATCCGCGCCGTCCTGCCGCCGATTCTGATTGAACTGTCCCACTTCGGGGCCAGTATCTCCGGATTCCTCCTGCTGCTGCTGTCGGCGGGGCTCTGGCGTCGTCGGCGGGGCGCCTGGCTGGCCGCCATCGTGGTCCTGCTCGTCGCGGCCTTCTTCTCGCTGCTCAAGGGACTGGATTGGGAAGAGGCAGCGCAAGTGCTGTTGCTCGCCGCGCTTCTGGCCCCCTGCCGCGCGGCGTTCGACCGTCGCTCGCGGGTGTTCGAGACCCTGTCGCCCTCGTGGCTGATGCTGGTCTTGACCGTGGTGGCGGGCATGCTCTGGCTCGGCTTCTTCGCCTATCGCGATGTGGCCTATTCCGATGACCTGTGGTGGAGCCTGCTGATCGACCGTGAGGTGTCGGGCTTCCTGCGCGTCGGCGCCGTTCTCGCCCTGCTGGCCGTCATTGTCGCCGGACGGTCCCTGATCTCCGCCCCGGGCGCCCGCAGCCACGGCCCCGCCGACGACGCCGATATCCAGCGCGCCCTGACGGTGCTGCACGCCGGGGAGGGCGTGATGCCGGACGGCTGGCTGGCCATGCTGCGCGACAAGGCCCTGATGTTCAGCCCCTCGGGCCGGACCTTCCTGGCCTATCGCGTCATCGGTCGCCGCTGGATCACCATGGGAGAGCCTGTCGGCCCGCAGGAGGAGCGTCTGCCCCTGCTCTGGGCCTTCGCCGAGCTGGCCGACAGCTACGGCGGCGTTCCGGTCTTCTATGCGGTCGAGGAAAGCGCGCTGGCCGACCTCGCCACCCTTGGCCTCGCGGTCCGCAAGATCGGCGAGGAGGCCCTGGTCGACACCCACGCCTTCACCCTTCAGGGCAAGTCGCGCCAGAACCTGCGCACCGCCGTCAATCGCTGCGAACGCGAGGGGGCGAACTTCGAGATGCTCCCGCCCGGCGGCGCCGCGGACGTCATGGACCAGCTGAAGGCCGTGTCCGATGTCTGGCTGACCCACCACATCGGGGTCGAGAAGGGGTTTTCGCTGGGCCGTTTCGATCCGGCCTATCTGACGCTCACCCCGGTCGCTGTCGTGCGGCAGGAAGGACGGATCATCGCCTTCGCCAATCTGATGCCCGGCGGCGACCGGCTGGCGGTGGACCTGATGCGCTTCACCCCCGATGCGCCCCCCGGCGTCATGGACTATCTGTTCATCCGCGCCATCGAATGGGCGAAGGAGGCCGAGTACCGCTGGCTCGACCTCGGCCGCGCGCCCCTGGCGGGCCTCGAGAACCGTCGTCTGGCCCCCGTCTTCGCCCGCGTCGGCGCCCTTGTGTTCGAGGAGGGCGGCGCCCTGTATGGCTTCGCGGGCCTGCGCGCCTGGAAGGCCAAGTTCGCGCCCGACTGGCGGCCCTGCTTCATCGCCGCCCCGACCTCGACCCCGCTGGCTCTCGCCCTGCTGGACGTCGCCCTGCTGACCAGCGGCGGCTGGACCGGCATGCTGGGCCTGAATGCAAAAAGGGCGAGCCCTGCGGCCCGCCCTTCTGAAGCTCCGGCTATCGCCGACGCAGCCTAGTCTTCCTTCACGCGACGCTTGCGGAAGCTGGGGTTCAGCACCGACTTGCGCAGGCGGATCGACTTCGGCGTCACTTCCACCAGTTCGTCGCTTTCGATGTAGGCGATGGCCTGTTCCAGCGACGGACGACGCGGCGGGGTCAGGCGCACGGCCTCGTCCTTGCCCGAGGCGCGGACGTTGGTCAGTTGTTTGCCCTTGATCGGGTTGACGTCCAGGTCGTCCGACCGCGAGTTCTCGCCGATGATCATGCCCTGATAGGTCTTCTCGCCGGCGCCGACGAACATCACGCCGCGCTCTTCGAGGTTCCACAGGGCGTAGGCCGCCGTTTCACCATCCGAGTTCGACACCAGCACGCCCTTCAGGCGGCCCTCGATCGCGCCCTTGTAGGGCTCGTAGTGGCTGAACACGCGGTTCAGCACGCCCGAGCCGCGGGTGTCGGTCAGGAACTCGCCCTGATAGCCGATCAGCGAACGCGACGGGCAGGCCAGCTGGATACGGGTCTTGCCGGCGCCCGACGGGCCCATGTCCTTCAGTTCGGCCTTGCGGGTCGACAGCTTCTCGATGACCACGCCGGTGAACTCGTCATCCACGTCGATGACCACGTCCTCGATGGGCTCCAGACGCTCGCCGTTCTCGCCGGTCTGATAGACCACGCGCGGACGGCTGATCGACACCTCGAAGCCCTCGCGGCGCATGTTCTCGATCAGCACGCCCAGTTGCAGTTCGCCGCGACCGGCGACTTCATAGGCGTCGGCGCCCGGCGTCTCGGTCACGCGGATGGCGACGTTGGCCTCGGCTTCCTTCAGCAGGCGGTCACGGATGACGCGCGACTGGACCTTGTCGCCTTCGCGACCGGCCAGCGGGCTGTCGTTCACGCCGACGGTCATCGAGATGGTCGGCGGGTCGATCGGCTGGGCGTCCAGCGGCTCGGTGACTTCCAGCGCGCACAGGGTGTCGGCCACGGTGGCCTTGGACATGCCGGCGATGGCGACGATGTCGCCTGCTTCCGACCCTTCGTCCAGCGCCTGACGCTTCAGGCCGCGGAAGGCCAGAACCTTGGTGATACGGCCCTGTTCGATCTGCTTGCCGTCGCGGTCCAGCGCCTTGATCGGCATGCCCGGAATGGCTTTGCCGCTCTCGATGCGGCCGGTCAGGATGCGGCCCAGGAACGGATCGGACTCGATCAGCACGTTCAGGATGCGGAACGGCTGGTCCTTGTTGGCCTGCACGGCGGGCGGCGGCACGTGCTCGACGATCAGGTCGAACAGCGGGGCCAGGGTGTCCGACTTCTCGTTCAGGTCCAGCGTCGCCCAGCCGTTGCGGCCCGAGGCGTAGATGTGCGGGAAGTCCAGTTGCTCTGGCGTGGCGCCGATGGCCTCGAACAGCTCGATGGTTTCCAGGTGAACGCGGTCCGGGTCAGCGTGGGCGCGGTCGACCTTGTTGATGCAGAGGATGGGACGCAGGCCCATCTTCAGCGCCTTGGTCAGCACGAATTTGGTCTGGGGCATGACGCCCTCTTCGGCGTCCACCAGGATGACGCAGCCGTCCACCATGCCCAGGATGCGCTCGACTTCGCCGCCGAAGTCGGCGTGGCCGGGGGTGTCGATGATGTTGATGCGGGTCTCGCCGGCCTTGCCGTTCCACAGCACCGAGGTGGCCTTGGCCAGAATGGTGATGCCGCGCTCTTTTTCCTGGTCATTGGAGTCCATCGCGCGCTCGGTCGTCGCTTCGTTGGCTCGGAACACGCCCGATTGAGCGAGCAGTTGGTCAACCAGGGTCGTCTTGCCGTGGTCAACGTGGGCGATGATGGCGACGTTGCGCAGATTCATTTGAGTATCGCGAATGGGCGGCCGGAACGGTTCGGGCCGCTGGACAGGGCGTAATTGCAGGGAAGGCGCGCGCCTCATACAGGCCCGAACGCCGAAACGCCAGTGCGCGTGAAGCACGCACTGGCGCCGGATGTTCGCTTATCGCCGCCGAAAGCGGCGATCAGAGGGCGGTCAAACCTTGGCCGACTGGCGCTTGATCCAGTTGTACAGGGCTAGGGCGATCAGGCCGAAGACCAGCGCGCCGGTCAGCATGCCGCCGCCTTCCGGCCAGTGCTCGCCGATGCCGAAGACCGCGAACGGCGCCTCGTTTTCGGTGCCGCCGATGACGCCCGCGTTCAGCACGCCGAACAGGCTTTCACCGACGATCAGGCCGGAGGCCATCAGGATGCCCATGCGCTTGCCGACCTCCTCGAACGACTTGCCCTTCAGCGCCTTCTCGTAAAGCCAGCCGGCGGTCGCGCCGATGACCAGCATCGTCGTGATGGCGGCGGGCAGGTAGAAGCCGATGCCGACGGCCAGCGGGGGCAGCTTGATCCTGCCCTTGGTCGTCGCGCTCAGCACGGCGTCCAGAATGATCACGGCCACGCCGATCACGGCGCCGACGCCGATCAGGTCCCAGCGCAGGTCGCCGCTGATGACGCCCTTGGCCAGAGCCGAGATCAGGGTCGCCTGCGGCGCCGCCAGCGGCTCCGAGGCGATGCCGACCGGTCCACCCTCGAAGCCGAACGCGCGGTTCATGGCGTTCAGCACGAAGGGGATGACGATGGCGCCGGCGACCACGCCGACGATCAGGGCCGTCTGCTGACGCCACGGCGTGGCGGCCACCAGCTGACCGGTCTTCAGGTCCTGCAGGTTGTCGTTGGCGATGACGGCCACGGCGAAGACGATGGCGGTGACGATCAGGGCGTAGGTGATGAAGGCCGGATCGGCGGGAACGCCCGCGATGGCGATGACGGCGAGCATCAGCAGCGAAGCGACCACGATCGCCAGAATGCCGACGCCCGACACCGGGCTGTTCGACGAACCGATCAGACCGGCCATGTAGCCGCAGATGGCGGCCACGGCGAAGCCGATGATGACCACATAGACTACGCCGCCCGCGACCAGCATCGGGGCGGTGGCGGCCAGCGCGGGCTGGGTGTTGGCGACGAAGGCCAGCAGGGCCGCGATGCCGATCACGCAGGCGACGGAGACGCTGCCGACCCAGTTGATCGGAATGTCCTGCTCGGTGCGGTCCAGCACTTCGCCGCCCTTGCGCCTTGCCTGGGTGGCCAGCGCCGAGGTCAGGCCGCCGACCAGCGGGCCGGCCAGCTTGATCAGGGTCCAGATGGCGGCCACGCCGATGACGCCCGCGCCCATGAAGCGGACTTCGTTGCGCCACACGGTATTGGCCAGTTCAGCGGCCGATGCGCCCGGCGCCACGCTGGCGGCCAGCGATTCCAGACCCATCCCGGCGGTCCAGGTGACATAGTCCGGCGAGGTCATGATCGGAACGATGATGAACCAGGCGACCAGCAGGCCGAACAGCTGGGCCAGACCCACGGTCAGGCCGATCAGGTGACCGGCGCCCAGCAGGGCGAACTGCATCCCGGCGCCCAGACCGGTCGCGCCGCCGCCGAGCGCGGCGGGCAGTTTGACGAAGCGGGCGGCTTCACCGGCGAACACGCGCGCCGCCTGCAGGAAGGCGAACAGGGCAGAGGCGACGGCCGACCAGACCACGACCCACAGGCCGGCCTTGTTTTCCCGCACCGCGCTTTCGGTCTGATCCGCGCCGCGCGAACCGACCTTCAGCACCTCGGCCGCGGCCACGCCTTCGGGGTAGGGCAGGCCGCCGTTGACGACCAGCGCCCGGCGCAGCGGGATCGAGAAGGTGACCCCCAGAATGCCGCCCAGCAGACAGATGGTGATCGACTCCCAGATCGGGAACTCGCGCCAGGCGCCGACCATGATCAGGCCGGGCAGGACGAAGATGATGGCGCTCATCGCCCCGCCGACGGAGGCGACGGTCTGCACCGTCATGTTTTCCCAGATGGTCGAGGTGCGGAACGTCCGCATTACCGCCATGGCGATCACCGCCGCCGGAATGGCCGAGGCGAAAGTCAGTCCGACCCGCAGGCCCAGATAGACGTTGGCGGCGGTGAAGATCACCGCCAGAAGACAGCCCAGGATCAGCGCCCGGATCGTCAGTTCAATGCGTTTGCCGCCCGGCGTTGCAGGCGTGTTGGTGGCGTCCGTCATGCGGCCCTCTCCCGATGTTGCGCGGACCTAAACCCGAAACTGTGCAGCCGTCGAGAGGCGGCGCGATTGACAGCGCCGCCGCCGCGCCCGACCGTCGCCGAAACGGGAGGGAGACCCCATGAAGAGAATGCTGATCCTGTCCGCCGTCGGCCTGCTGTGCCTCGGCGGCGCCGCCAACGCCCAGGGCGCGCCCGAGGCGCTGGTGAAGGCCCGTCAGGCGGGGATGATCCTGTCCGGCAATGTCGTCGGCGGGATCAAGGCGGCTATCGACGCCGGTCAGGCGCCCTCGACCCAGCGCGGCGCCGTGCGTGGTCTGGCGCGCTGGGCGCACACCCTGCCGGACCTGTTCCCCGAAGGCACCGATCCGGACACCGTGGACACCGGCGCCAAACCCGCCGTCTGGACGGATCGCGCCGGCTTCAATGCGAAAGCCGCCGAGTTCTCCGCCGCCGTCGACCGCCTGTCCCAGCTCTCGCAGGGCGATGACGCCGCCGCCTTCTCGGCCCAGTGGGCCACGGTCCGCGCCGGCTGTCAGAGCTGTCACTCGGTCTACAAGGACTAGGCGTCGCGCCCGGCCGGTGATTAGGGGTTGGTGATTGGTGGTCGCCGGTTCACCACCGGAGCCCCGATGGCGCCGGCCGCTGTGCGCCACCCACCAATCACCGATCACCAACCACCGCGAAGCCGCCCATGCCCGAACTTCCCGAGGTCGAAACCGTCCGACGCGGCCTGCAGCCGGTGATGGAGGGCGCGCGACTGGATCGGACGCGCCAGAACCGTCCCGACCTGCGTTTCCCCTTCCCCGACCGCTTCCCGGAACGGCTGGACGGCGCGGTGGTCGAGCGGATTGACCGGCGGGCCAAATATCTGCTGATGCGGCTTTCGACCGGCGAGACCTGGGTGACCCACCTCGGCATGACCGGCCGCTTCACCCTCGACGGCCGCCAGCTGGGCGAGTTCGAGGAGCCCGCCCCCATCGCGGGCAAGCACGAGCACATGAGCTTCTGCACCACCCTGAACGGCGTCACCCATCGCGTGGGCTTCGCCGACGCCCGCCGCTTCGGCTTCATGGGCCTGATCCCCACCGATCAGGTGGAAGCCCATCCGTGGTTCGCGGGCATGGGGCCCGAGCCGCTGGGCAACGCCTTCTCCGGCGCCCACCTGTCGGAGGTGTTCGCGGGCCGCAAGCAGAACATCAAGGTCAGCCTCCTGGACCAGCGGCTCGTCGCCGGTCTGGGCAATATCTACGTCTGCGAGGCCCTGTACCGCGCCCGCATCTCGCCGTTGGTCGCCGCTGGCAAGGTTTCCCGCCCCCGCCTCGAAACCCTCGCCGCCGTCATCCGCGATGTCCTGAACGACGCCATCGAGGCGGGCGGTTCGACCCTGCGCGACTTCGCCAACGCCGAGGGCGGGCAGGGCTATTTCCAGCACCGCTTCGACGTCTACGGCCGCGAGGGCGAACCCTGCCGCGCTGAAGGCTGCACCGGCGTGGTCAAACGCATCGTCCAGTCCGGCCGCTCGACCTTCTTCTGTCCGTCCTGCCAGAAGCGCTAGCTCCCGCCCGGGTTTTCCGGCACGACTGACGGGTCGAAGGGAGTGTGCATGCGTCAGTGGTGGATTTCCGGCCTCGCGGCCCTCGCGCTCTGCGTGGTCTCCCCGGCCGTGGCCCGCGCCGATCCGCCGGTCTGGCGGGTCAGCGATGCGGACACCGAGATGGTCCTGTTCGGCTCCATCCACGCCCTGCCCGAGGGCGTCGACTGGCGCAGCGAGGCGCTCGACAAGGCTCTGGCCGGGGCCGATCTCGTCGTCTTTGAAATCCTGACGCCCGCCTCCGAAGACGAGGAGACGGCGGCCTTCATGCCCATGCTGCGCTATCTGGTCAGCCCGCAGCCCCTGCATGCCGTCGTCAGCGCGGAGACCTACGCCCGGGCCCTCGCCCATGCGAAGGCGCAGGGGTTCGAGCCCCCGATGTTCGACATGCTGCGCCCCTGGGCCGCCGCCATGATGCTGGACATGGGGGCGGATGAGGCCCGGGGCCGGTCGGGCGATCTGGGGGTCGACACCACCATCGAGACGGCCCTGCGCCCTGACCAGCGCACCGAGGCTCTCGACACCGACGCCCTGCTCCACGCCACCATGCAGGCGCTCGCCGAGGCCGGCGACGCCGAGGGCGAGCAGTTGCTGATCGAGACCCTGGACGCCCTCGATGAGGAAACCGAACTCGACATGGAGATCGAGAACGCCTGGGTCCGGGGCGACCTCCAGCCGATTCTTGACGACATGGCCGCGATGAAGGCCGAGGCGCCGCGCCTGTATCAGGTCATCCTCGTCGACCGGAACAACGGCTGGATGCCGGCGCTCAAGCGGATGATGGACACCGAACGCCGCGTCGTCGTCATCGCCGGCGCGGCCCATATGGTCGGCGAGGACGGCCTGCCGACCCTGCTGCGTCAGGCGGGCTACAAGGTCGAGGGGCCGTAGCAGCCCCATGAGCCTGCGCGAGAAACAACTCTGGGCCAGCCTGCTCGCGGGCCTTCTGGTCTGGGGCGCCTATGCGGCCCGGGTCGTGCCGATCCTGCTCGATCCCGCCCACCCGCACCCCGCGCGCGCGACCGGTCTGGCCTTCCTGATCGCCCTGATCGTCTTCGTCATCGTCGAGGGCGCGCTGGCCGCCGCCATGGCCTGGTTCCAGCGCCGCCACCGCCCGGCCCGGGATCAGGCCCTGACCGAAGCTGCTCTCGTCGCGGGTCAGGTCGCGCTCGTCGTCCTGATCACCCTCGTGGTCGTGACCCTGCTCGGCCTGTGGGGCTTCGCCGTCTGGATCGAGAGCCAGTACGCCGTCGGCATCGGGACGACGATGTTCAGCCGCGCGCCCATGCTGCTCGCCAATCTCCTGCTGATCGAGATCCTGCTCGCCGAGGGCGTGCGGACGATCCTGACCCTGCTGCTGGTCCGGCGGCGCTGATCAAGGGCAGGTGAAGAGTGAGTGGTGAGTCGTGACTGGCGCGGACATCGACCGTTGCCGCCGCTCCCGCTACTCACTACTCACCCCTCACTCTTCACCCGCCGACGGAGCGTCTTCCATGGACACCTACGCCAACATCCTGATCGAGCGTCACGACGACGGCTATGCGGTGGTCACCCTGAACCGGCCCGAGGCGCTGAACGCGCTGAACTCGGCCCTGTTCGCCGACATCGCCGCCTTCCTCGACAGCGTCGAGCATGACGACAGCGTGCGCTGCCTGATCCTGACCGGTTCGGGCGACAAGGCCTTCGCCGCCGGCGCCGACATCAAGGAGATGGCCGGGCAGTCCTACGCCCAGATGTACACGGGCAACTATTTCGCCCTCGGCCACGACCGCATCACCCGCTTCCGCAAGCCGGTCATCGCGGCGGTCAACGGCTTCGCCCTCGGCGGCGGCTGCGAGCTGGCCATGCTCTGCGACTTCATCATCGCCAGTGAGAAGGCGAAGTTCGGCCAGCCCGAGATCAACCTCGGCGTCGCCCCCGGCATCGGCGGCTCCCAGCGCCTGACCCGTCTGGTCGGCAAGTCCAAGGCGATGGACATGGTCCTGACCGCCCGCATGATGGACGCCGCCGAGGCCGAGCGCGCCGGCCTCGCCTCCCGCGTCGTCCCCCATGACGACCTGCTGGCCGAGACCCGCAAGATCGCCGCGAAGATCGCGAGCCAGAGCCCGCTGGCCGTCATGGCCAACAAGGAAATGGTCAACGCCGCCCTCGAAACCACCTTGACCCAAGGCGTCCAGTTCGAGCGCCGCCTGTTCCACTCCCTCTTCGCCTTCGACGACCAGAAGGAAGGCATGGCCGCCTTCGTCGAAAAGCGGAAACCCAACTTCACGGGCCAGTAAGCCCACAACCGTCTCCTCCCCGTCGCTTCGCGATGGGGAGGGGGACCGCCATTCCTCCCCCACCGGGGGAGGGGGACCGCGCGAAGCGGGGGGGAGGGGCTCAGGCCTCAGGCACAGACCCCGCTTGCAACGTCCGGGCGAAGCGTTGAGTGTGAAGGCAGGGGAGCAGACGCTTGGACATCAACGCCTTCATCGAACGCTGGAGCCAGGCGCGCGGCGGCGCCGAGCGCGCCAACTACCAGATGTTCCTGACCGAACTGTGCGAGGCGCTGGACCTGCCGCGCCCCGACCCGGCCAGTGACGACACCCGGTCCAACGACTATGTGTTCGAGCGGGGCGTGAAGCGCCGCGAGTCCGAAGGCATGGCCTCGACCCTGCGCATCGACCTCTACAAGCGCGGCTGCTTCATCCTTGAAGCCAAACAGTCCCGCGCCGCCCATCGCGACGACCAGCCTCGTCTGTTCTCCGAGGTCGAGGCCGCCTCCACCGCCGCCGGCGAGGGGCGCTGGGACACCCTGATGCGAAATGCGCGCAAACAGGCCGAGGACTATGTCTTCCGCCTCCCGCCGGACCATCCCGCCCCGCCGTTCATCATTGTCTGCGACGTGGGCTACGTGTTCCAGGTCTATGCGGACTTCTCGGGCAGCGGCCGGGCCTATTCCCCGTTCCCGGACCGCAAAGGCTTCCGCATCCGGCTGGAGGATTTGCGGGACGACAAGGTCGTCACCCGCCTGAAGGCGATCTGGACCGATCCGCAGTCTCTCGACCCCACCCGCGAGTCCGCCCGGGTTACGCGTCAGATCGCGGAACGCCTCGCCGCAGTCTCACGCCGTCTGGAGCGCAACCATCCGCCCGAGGAGGTCGCCCATTTCCTGATGCGCTGCATCTTCACGATGTTCGCCGAAGACGTGGACCTTCTGCCCAGAGGCAAGTTCACCGCCTTGCTAAAGGATAGGCTCGACAGCCCCGAAAGCTTCGCGCCCATGCTGGAGGATCTGTGGCGTCGCATGGATTCCGAGGACTACGCCGGCCGCTTCTATTCCGGCTTCGCAGAGCACCTGCGTTGGTTCAACGGCGGTCTGTTCCATAATCCGCGCGCCTTCCCCATGACGCGGGAAGAGATCGGCGAACTTCTGGCGGCGTCGAAGCACGATTGGCGCTACGTAGAGCCCGCCATCTTCGGCACCCTTGTCGAACAGGCCTTGGACCCCAAGGAGCGTCGTGCGCTCGGGGCACATTACACGCCTCGGTCCTATGTCGAGCGCCTCGTTGAGGTGACAGTCATGGAGCCGTTGCGCGAGGACTGGAACGCGGCCCTGATGAAGGCCGCTGATGCGCGTGAGCGCGGCGAGCCCAAGGAGGCTGTCGCCGCCGTCCGTGCCTTCCATCACCAGCTCTGCACCACCCGAGTTCTTGACCCGGCCTGCGGCACCGGCAACTTCCTTTACGTCTCACTGGAGCTGATGAAACGGCTGGAGGGCGAGGTGCTGGAGGCTCTGGCCGAGTTGGGCGAGACCGAGGGCATCGGGTTTGAGACTGTCGACCCGCATCAGTTCCTGGGCATCGAACTCAACGTCCGCGCCGCAGCGATCGCTGAACTTGTGCTGTGGATCGGCTATCTGCAGCAGCACTACCGCAACCGCTCGGAGCACCCGGCTGAGCCGATCCTCAAGGCCTTCGGCAACATCCAGAACAAGGATGCAGTGCTGACGTGGGACGGCTATCCGCAGACGCAACTCAGGCCGATCACCGATCACCGATCACCGATCAGATTACACTGCTTCGGCCTCCGAAATCTATCCGAATCCGCGCCGGCCAGAGTGGCCGGACGCGGAATTTATCGTCGGGAACCCGCCGTTTATTGGCAACAAGCGGATGCGCGATAGGCTTGGAGAAGCCTATGTGGAAAGCCTGCGCGCCACCTATCCAAATATTGGCGATGGCATCGATTTTGTCATGTTCTGGTGGGAGCGGGCGGCAGAGGTCATGGGCAAGAAGCGCTCGTCGTTGAGGCGATTTGGCCTCGTTACCACGAACTCAATTACGCAAACCTTCAACCGACGCATCATTGAAGCGCATCTAAAGGCCAAAGTACCGGTCAGCCTGATTTATGCGGTGCCCGACCATCCTTGGACCAAAGCGGATTCAAGTTCGGCACAGGTCCGCATTGCAATGACTGTCGCGGAGATGGGAAACCGCCAAGGCGAGCATTTGCAGGTTATCGGCGAAGCTGATTTGGGTACCGACGAGCCGCGTTTGGAGTTTTCTCGCAGGCTCGGCCGCATCTCGTCCGATCTGTCAGTCGGTTCGGACGTCGTAGGTACTGACTATCTCCGCGCGGACTTGGATCTATCCCATCAGGGCGTCACCCCTCTAGGCGAGGGCTTCCGCCTCGAACCGTCTGAGCTCGATTTCTTGGGATATGCAGTCGACGACTTACCGCCTGTGCTCAAAAAGTACCTGATCGGTCGCGACCTCGTGCAGCGTCCGCAAACTCGGTTCATCATCGACTTCTATGGTCTGACAGAACGCGAGGCACGAGAGCGCTATCCGGCTCTTTTCCAGATCATTTTGGAGCGAGTGCGACCCGAGAGGCTACTTAAGAACAGGCAAAGCTATCGCGATAAGTTCTGGATCTATGCAGAGCCGAGGTCGCGAATGCGGGAGGCTCTGTCTGGACTCGAACGTTTCATTGTGACCTGCAGAACAGCGAAGCATCGCCTGTTCAGTTTCGTTTCCAATGAGTTCATTGCCGACGCTAAAATAGTCGCCATCGCTATGGATGGGGCGGAAACGCTCGCGGTGCTTAGTTCCACACACCACATTCAATGGGCTCGGAGAACCGGCGGCTGGCTCGGTGTCGGGAATGACTCCAACTACAATCATTCCGATTGCTTCGGTAAGTTCCCCTTCCCCGACCCATCCGACGCGATCCGCGTCACCCTCCGCGCGCTGGGTGAGGAGCTCGACGCTACGCGCAAGACGGTGCAGGCCGAGCATCCGGACCTGACCCTGACCGGCCTCTACAATGTGCTGGAAAAGGTCCGCGCCGGGACGCCGCTCGACGCCAGGGACGAGGACGTCAAGGATCGCGGCCGGGTGCTGATCCTCAAGGACCTGCACGACCAGATCGACCGGGCGACCGCCGACGCCTACGGCTGGCCCCACGACCTGACCGACGAACAAATCCTCGAACGCCTCGTCGCCCTGAACGCCGAACGCGCGGCGGAGGAGGCGGCCGGCCACGTCCGCTGGCTTCGTCCCGACTACCAGATCCCCCGCTTCGCCAAGGGCGCGGCCGCGCCGAAGTCCGGCCAACTGGACCTTCAGGACAAGGTCGTCGCCATCGACAAGGGGTTGCCCGCCTTCCCGAAGGAGAAGGGCGAACAGGTCATGGCCATCCGCGCCGTGCTTCAGGCCTCGTCCGCCCCGATGGACGCCGTCGCCGTGTCGCGGGCCTTCAGGCAGGGCGGCAAGAAAATCGAACAGCGCGTGGTCCAGGCGCTGGGCGTCCTCGTCCGCTATGCCGAGATCACGGCCCTGCCGAACGGAACCTACGCCGCCCGCCGGGCGGCGTGACGGGACGCGGCCTGCTCAAGGCCCCCTCTCCCCCCATCCCCTTTTCACCCGCCGCCGGGAACCCTCCGGCCACGGTGACGCTTGAGCTCCATGCTCAAAGCCAAGATGAACCCCCGCGTCTTCTGGGGGGCGAGCCTGATTATCGGGCTGCTCCTCCTCCTCGCCCTGCTCGCGCCGGGCGCTTCCGACAGGGTGTTTCAGGCCGCCCAGGCGTGGGTGATCGACACCTTCGGCTGGTTCTACATCGCCGCCGTCGCGGGCTTCCTCGGTCTGGTCCTGATCCTCGCCGTCGGGCCGACCGGGGCGCTGAAGCTGGGGCCGGACGACGCCGAGCCGGACTTTCCCTACATCTCGTGGCTGGCGATGCTGTTCGCGGCGGGGATGGGCATCGGCCTGATGTATTTCGGCGTCGCCGAGCCGATCCAGCATTTCATCAACCCGCCGGCTGAACAGGGCGGCACCTTTTCCGCCGCCCGCGAGGCCATGGGCATCACCTTCTTTCACTACGGCGTCCATGCCTGGGCGATCTACGGTCTGGTCGGGCTCAGCCTGGCCTTCTTCGCCTACCGGAAGAACCTGCCCCTGACCCTGCGCTCGGGCCTGTCGCCGCTGCTGGGCAAGCGGGTGAACGGGCCGTTGGGCGACGCCGTCGACATCTTCGCCATCTGGGGCACGGCCTTCGGCATCGCCACCTCGCTGGGGTTCGGCGTGTCCCAGATGAACAGCGGCCTGTCCTATCTGCTGGGCATCCCCAACACCGTCTGGGTGCAGGTCGGGCTGATCGCCGTGGTCATGGCGGCGGCGACGCTGTCGGTGCTCAGCGGGGTGGGCAAGGGGGTGCGGCGCCTGTCCGAGCTGAACCTGACGCTGGCCGTCCTGCTGATGATATTCGTGCTGGCGGTCGGGCCGACCGGCTTCCTGTTCAAGGCGCTGGTCCAGAATTTCGGCTTCTACCTCGACCATTTCTTCGAGCGCAGCTTCCTGATGTACGCCTATGAGCCGCGGGCGTGGATGGCGGACTGGACGCTGTTCTACTGGGCCTGGTGGATCGCCTGGTCGCCCTTCGTCGGCATGTTCATCGCCCGCATCTCGCGCGGTCGCACGGTGCGGGAGTTCATCCTGAACGTCCTGCTGGTCCCGGCGGGCTTCACCTTCCTCTGGATGACGGTCTTCGGGAACACCGCCATCAGCCTGGACATGGGGGCGGCGGCCGGGGCCATCTCCCAGGCCGTGACGGCCGACCTCTCGACCGCCCTGTTCCACTTCCTCGAGCAGCTGCCCGGCGCCGCCATCACCTCGACCCTGGCGATCATGCTGGTGGCCGTTTTCTTCGTCACCTCGGCGGATTCCGGGGCCCTTGTCATAGACACCATCGCCTCCGGAGGGGCGGACGAGACGCCGAAATGGCAGCGGCTCTACTGGTGCCTGCTGCTGGGGCTGGTGGCGGCCTTGCTGCTGCTGGCCGGCGGTCTGGGCGCGCTGCAGGCGGCCACGCTCGTGGCGGCCCTGCCGTTCACCGTCATCATGATCCTGATCTCGGTCGGTCTGGTGCGCCAGATGAACGCGGACCTTTCCGGGCGGACGCTGGAGACCGAGGCACCGCCTCTGTCCGAGCAGCTCAAGCGGATATTCTCGCCGGCCTCCCGCAAGGAGATCGATCGCCAGTTGGCCCGCGCCGGCGTTCCGGCGCTGGAGAGCGTGCGGGACGGCCTGCGGGATGAGGGGTTGGCCGCCGAGGCCGTCGCCGACGAGGGCGGGGCGTCCCTCACCGTCGATGTGACCGAGGGCCGGGCCTTCCACTACCGGCTCTCCGCGCTGCGGCGTCCGCGTCCGGCCCTCAGCGCCCTGGATGCGCCCGAGGGACGCCGGACCATGGAGTGGCGGCTGTCCGCCCGCTCGGACGACGCCGGTCGCGCCCGGGACGTCACCGGCTTCACCCGCGACCAGCTGGTCGAGGATGTGCTGGATCACCTGCAGCGCTGGAGGCGGGGATGAGGGGACACGGAATCCGAGTCAGACTCGCCTTGATCCCCCCGACCCTTTCCGCTATAGCCGCGCGCTCTTGAGATTTCCGCACGCCGTGGATGTGAGTTCCGCGGCGTTTTCCGTTCGAAGGTTTGACTGATGGCCAACAATCCCGGCGCCAAGAAAGCGATCCGCAAGATCGCCGCCCGCACCGAAGTGAACAAGGCGCGCCGCACGCGCGTCCGCACCTTCCTGCGCAAGTTCCAGGAAGCGGTCACCGGTGGTGACGCCGGCGCCGCCAGGACCGCGTTCGTCGAAGCTCAATCGGAGCTGATGCGCGCTGTGTCGAAGGGCGTCGTTCACAAGAACACCGGCTCGCGCAAGGTCTCGCGCCTGGCCGCGCAACTGAAGAAGATGTCGGCCGCCTGATTTTCGGGCGCCGGACGGCCTTTCACAGGCCTGTCATGGTAAACACGAGCGATTTCAACGGCGAGGGCGCGCAAGCTCCCTCGCCGTTTGCGCGTGCGGCGGTAACCGTTATCACGCGAAACGGCGCTCGCTTCTGTGGCGAAATCTGGATTTCCCAAGGCGGTGACAGCACTTGCGGGAGTCAACAATTTTAACTGCAAATTGAGTCTCGAATCAGCGTTGACCCGCCCTTCGCCGGGCGTAAGTTCAAGGGGCTGACGCACTTCCATCCCCACACGGATGAAGACGGCGCGGAACCCTGTTCCGCACTGGCGTGAGCCGTCTGATCGAGAGAACGACCCCATCCGGGCGGCGGCTTCGTCGCACCGGGCAGGAGAAGTCGTCCCTGCATCGGCCGGTTCAGAAGGGCGTCGCGTGATGGATTTTTGCGGCGGGTGGCTGACCGATGATGGGGAGCGCAATGATGGCGGGGATGACGGATCCGGATCATATCTGGACCGAAGCGGCCGGACGGCTGCGCGGTGAGATCGGCGAGGGGGCGTTCAGTTCCTATATCGCGCCGTCGGCCGTGCGCGTGGACGACTCGGGTCAACTGATCCTCGTCACCCCGACCGCCTATGCCCGTGACTGGGTGCGCAAGAACGCCCTGCGTCGCATGAACGAGCTGTGGCTGGGCCTCGACGCCCAGGCCCGTCGTCTGGACGTCCGCTGCCGCGCCGAGATGGGCTCGGTCGCCCCGGCCTCGCAGGTCGCCGCCGGCCGCGCCGCCCCTTCGGCCCTGTCGGGCAATGTCGTCGCGATGCCCCACGCCTCCATGCCCCTGGCCACGGTCGCCCCGGTCGCCGACGGCGCCCGCGCCGTGCGCGCCGCCGGTCTGCAGGACCGCCTGACCTTCGACAGCTTCGTGGAAGGTCAGGGCAACGCCTTCGCCCTGGCCATCGCCCGTCAGGCCGCCGCCTGGGCTGACGGTCACTTCAACCCGATCTTCTTCTGCGGCCCCTACGGCTACGGCAAGACCCACCTGCTGAACGCCATCGCCTGGGAGGCCCAGCGCCTGCGTCCGGACGCCAGGGTGGTCTATCTGACCGCCGAACGCTTCCTGTCGACCTTCGTGCGCGCCATGCAGGACCGCTCGACCGCCGCCTTCAAGGACAGCCTGCGCTCGGCCGACATGCTGCTGATCGACGACGTCCAGTTCGTCGGCGGCAAGGCCTCGACCCAGGAAGAACTGCTCTCGACGCTGACCGCCCTGATCGAGGACGGCAAGAAGATCATCCTCTCGGCTGACAAGCCGCCGATGGCCCTGACCGAGGTCGAGCCGCGCCTGCGCAGCCATCTGGCCTCGGGCCTGACCTGCCCGGTCGAACCGGCGGATCGCTCGCTCAAGCTGGCCGTGGCCCGCAACCGCATCGAGGCCCTGGCGAAGCTGGGCGTCGTCTCGGGCGAGGTCCGTCCCGACGTGCTCGAGCATCTGGTCGATCGCACGCCCGGCTCGATGCGTGAGCTGGAAGGCGCCGTGAACACCCTGGCCGCCGTCGCCGCCGGCCGCCTGTCGGCCCTGACCGTCGATGAGGCGCAAGGCCTGCTCGGCTCGGCCCTGCGCGGCGGGCCGGAGCGCCGCATCACCGTCGACGAGATCCAGAAGACCGTCGCCGAACACTTCACCCTCAAGCAGGCCGACCTGCTGTCGGAGCGCCGCACCCGTTCGGTCGCCCGCCCGCGCCAGATCGCCATGTATCTGTGCAAGCAGCACACGACCCGCTCCTACCCGGACATCGGCCGCCGCTTCGGCGGGCGCGACCACACCACGGTCCTGCACGGCGTCCGCAAGATCGAGGAGCTGATCGCCCAGGACGAACAGATCGCCCGCGACGTCGAGGCCCTGACCCGCAAGCTGCGCGGCTGACGCCGCAGTGGCGAGTGATGAGTGACGAGAACGGGCGTTCCACAGCGGCGCCGACTGTTCCACACCTATTCACTCGCCACTCGCCACTCGTCACTCGCCACTTCCTTGCTCCGGCCCGCTAATCCGCTAGTGTCCATACCCCATAGTTTACCGGCGGCTCTCGGTGAGTCGCCGCGGGGCGAGACGACATGCAACTGACCATCGAACGTTCCGCGCTTCTGAAGGCCCTCGGGCACGTCCAGAGCGTCGTCGAGCGTCGCAACACCATTCCGATCCTCTCCAACGTCCTGCTGTCGGCGGGCCGTGACAAGCTCAGCTTCGCGGCCACCGATCTCGACATGGAGATGGTCGACGAGGCCGACGCCACCGTGAACGTCGAGGGCCAGATCACCGCCCCGGCCCACACCCTGTACGAAATCGTCCGCAAGCTGCCGGACGGCGCCGAGGTGTCCCTGTCCTATTCGGGCGACGACCCCCGCCTGCTGGTCCAGGCCGGTCGGTCCAAGTTCAACCTGCCGGTCCTGCCGGCCGGCGACTTCCCGGTCATGTCGACCGAGACCACGGGCGCCCGCTTCACTCTGACGAAGGAAGACCTGGCCCGGCTGATCGACAAGACCCGCTTCGCCGTCTCGACCGAAGAGACCCGCTACTATCTGAACGGCCTGTATCTGCACACGGTGGCCGAGGGCGGCATTCCGCTGCTGCGCGCCGTGGCCACCGACGGGCACCGTCTGGCCCTCGCCGAGACCCCGGCCCCTGAAGGCGCCGCCGGCGGCCCGGGCGTCATCGTCCCGCGCAAGACCGTCGATCAGGTCCGCCGCCTGCTGGATGACGGCGCCGGCGCTGTCGAGGTGCAGGTCAGCCCCCAGAAGATCCGCTTCGAGTTCGGCGAGGCCTCCCTGACCTCAAAGGTCATCGACGGCGCCTTCCCTGACTACATGCGCGTCATCCCCAAGGGGAACGACAAGCAGGCCGACATCGACAACGCCCTGTTCTCCAAGGCCGTCGACCGCGTCGCCACTATCTCGGCGGAAAAGAGCCGTTCGGTGAAACTGGCCTTCGAGCTGGACCGCGTCACCCTGACCGTCCGCAACATGGAGGCCGGTCAGGGCGTCGAGGAAGTCGAGATCGGCTATTCGGAAGAGCCCTTCGAGATCGGCTTCAACGCCCGCTACCTGCTCGACGTCGCCGGCCAGATCACCGGCGAAACCGCCCACTTCAAATTCGCCGACCCGGCCAGCCCGACCCTTGTCCTCGATCCGGGCGATCCGGGCGTCCAGTACGTGCTGATGCCGCTGCGGGTGTGAGGCGAAGTGATTAGTGGGTAGTGATTGGTGATTGCTGGACTGCGGGCGGAATTCACCCGGTCGCCAGCGGTGCGCGCCGTTCTTCTACTCACCAGTCACCAGCCACTTTTCACCCACGCTTGATCACCTCCCTCACCCTCACAGACTTCCGGTCCTACGGTTCGGCCACCCTGCCCATCGCGGCGGGGGCGGTGGTGCTTCATGGGCCGAACGGCGCCGGCAAGACCAACCTGCTGGAGGCGCTCAGCCTCTTCACGCCCGGCAAGGGGCTGCGAGGTGCCACGGCGCCCGAGATGGGCCGGCGCGAACCCGGCGAGGCGACCGGTCGCGCCTGGGCCGTCGCCGCCGTCCTCACCGATGGCGAGGGCGAAACGAAGCTCGGCACGGGCGTCCAGTCCCCCGGTGCCGCCCGTCGCATCGTCCGCATCGACGGCGAGACGGCCCAGCCCGGTCGCCTGCTCGACCACCTGCGCCCCGTCTGGGCCACGCCCGAGCAGGACCGGTTGTTCTCCGACGCCCGCGCCGCGCGGTTGAAATTCTTCGACCGGCTGGTCTTCGCCGCCAATCCCGATCACGCGGCGTCCGTTGCCGGCTATGAAAAGGCCCTGCGCGAGCGGCTGCGCCTGCTCACGGATGGAGCGGAGGGTCGCGCCGCCGACCCCCTGTGGCTCGACGCGCTGGAGATCCGGCTGGGTCAGGCCGGGGCCGCCGCCGCCCTGGCCCGCGCCGCCGCGCTGCGGACGCTCCAGACCGCCATCGACGCCCGCAACGACCGCCCCTTCCCCCAGGCCGACCTTGGCCTGACCGGAGAGGCCGAAGTCCTGGCCGCCGACGGCGCGGATGCCGACACTCTCGCCGCCCTCATCCGCGACGGCATGGCGCGATCCCGCGCCCGCGACGCCGCCGCCGGCCGCTCCCTGTTCGGTCCGCATCGCTCTGACCTGACCGCCCTGCATCGCGAGAAGAACCGCCCCGCCGCCGAGGGGTCGTCCGGCGAGCAGAAAGCTCTGGTCCTCAACCTGATCCTCGCCCAGATCACCCGTCTGTCCGGCCAGAGCGCGGCCCCGATCCTCCTCCTCGACGAGGCCCCGGCCCACCTCGACACGGCCCGCCGCGCGGCCCTGTTCGACGAGATCGAAGCCCTCGGCCTTCAGGCCTTCATGACCGGCACCGAAGCGGATTTGTTCGCGCCGTTGGCGGGTAGGGCCCAGTTCGTGAAGGTGGCGGACGGCGGGTTTGGCTAGGTTGCCGCCCTCTCCCTCGGGGAGAGGGAAGGGGCCGCGCCGTCAGGCGTAGGAGGGAGTGGGGTTACACAGTCGGCCGCGCATCTCTCGACCTCACCTCTCCATTCGCCCTCAAGCGAATGGAGAGGACAGACCGGCGCGGCAGCGG
>NZ_JBMDIU010000009.1:0-115881 GCF_057808845.1 Brevundimonas sp. FG8
CAGCCCGCCGTCGTCGAGCAGCGTGGATCCGACGCCCTCCCCATCGACGGGATGCCCATAGTGTGAGGCGTCCGCTTCCTATGGCGGGAGAATGACGCTGGGCCGGGAAATTATGAAGCGCAGTCAGAGGGTTGAGGCCCCGGATTGCGCGGGCTGAACGTGAACTCCTCCGTATCTTTGAAGGATGGAGTGCGGCGCCTCACCTCTCCATCGCCCGCTTCAAGGCGATGGGGAGGACAGATCGCGCAGCGATCAGGAGGGGGCGGCGCAGGCGTTTGACGGTTGGCCGCCGACACCGGTGTTCGAGGCGTCTTCTGCCGACACCGAGCCGCCCTCTCCTGACCGCCGCTGCCGCGCCGGTCTGTCCTCTCCATTCGCTTGAGGGCGAATGGAGAGGTGACGTCGAGAGATGCGTGGCCGACTGTGTAGCCCCCCCCCTACCGCCGCGCCGTCACCACCCAGCCCGCGCCGTCGATGACGACGCCTTCGGGGGTCAGGCGGTTGCGGTAGGTGTCGCGGACGGCGGCGACGGCGCGACCGCGGACGTCGTCGGGCTGGTCCTTGAGGGCGCGTTCCAGCGGGCCGACCTTCACGGCGTTGGCGACGGCGTCCTCGACCGCCTCATCGGGCGTTTCGCCGACGCCGAACAGGACCGGGTGATCACAGGCGACGATGCGGACTTCGGAGAAGCCCGCCCCGGTCAGGATATGCTCGATCCGGGCCGGGTCGCCGAAGGAGAAGGGCCCGGGCGCTTCCGGATCAACAGGCGCGGGCGGCGGGACGATGCCGCGAATGGCCGTCATCGGCAGACGGGTCCAGTCGTTTTCCCCTGCCCCCCGCCAGCAGACGAAGGCCAGACGGCCATCTGGCTTCAGAGCGGTTCGCAGATTGCGAAAGGCCGCCACCGGGGAATCGAAGAACATCACGCCGAAGCGCGAGACGATCAGGTCGTGGATGGAGTCGAACCGACGGGTCGCCGCATCGGCCAGCAGGAATTTCACCGGGGGCTCCTGCTCACCCGCCAGTTCTCGCGCACGATGGATCAGGGCCTGCGAGATATCGACCCCGGTGACGCGTCCGTCGGGCGCGACCTGCGCCGCGAGATCGAGGCTGGTCGCCCCGGCGCCGCAGCCGACATCCAGCACGCGCTCGCCCGGTCGGGCCTGGGCGGCGAGCCTGAGCGTGTCACCATAGGGGGCCAGCATCCGGTCCAGCCGGACCTGATTCTCGACCCAGCGATCACCACTGACTCCGTTCCAGTCGAACGGGCGGGCGGCTTCGGCAGACATGGGGCATCGCTCCTGACCTGTGGTCAGAAGGATTTATTGCGAATCATTCTCAATTTCAAGGGTGTGCGGCGATCAGGCCCGGACGGCGCGGGTCGTCTCGACGCCGAGCGCCTGCAGGGCGGCGGCGGCGATGTGGTCGGCGTTGAGACCGGCCTCGGCGTACTGAAGCTCGGGCTTGTCCTGATCCTGAAAGACGTCCGGCAGGTGCAGGGTGCGGATCTTCAGGCCCGCATCCAGAGCGCCCTTCGAGGCCAGCATCTGGAGCACGAAGCCGCCGAAGCCGCCCATGGCGCCCTCCTCGACCGTGATCAGGGCCTCATGCTCGCGGGCCAGACGCAGGATCAGTTCCTCGTCCAGCGGCTTGGCGAAGCGGGCATCGACCACGGTGGCGGAAACACCGCGCGCGGCCAGCAGATCGGCGGCCTTGAGGGTTTCCTGAAGACGGGTGCCGAGCGACAGCAGGGCGAGCGCCGTGCCCTCGCGCACCACCCGGCCCTTGCCGATCCGGAGCGGGGCGGCCAGTTCCGGAATCTCGACGCCGACACCGTCGCCGCGCGGGTAGCGGAAGGCCGAGGGGCGGTCGTCGATCTCAAGGCTGGTGGCGATCATGGCGGCCAGTTCGGCCTCGTCCGAGGCGGCCATCAGGACCATGCCCGGAAGCGCGCCCATGAAGCCGATGTCGAAGGAACCGGCATGGGTCGAGCCGTCAGCGCCGACCAGACCGGCGCGGTCCATGGCGAAGCGGACCGGCAGGGACTGGATCGCCACGTCGTGGACGACCTGGTCGTAGCCGCGCTGGAGGAAGGTCGAATAGATGGCGCAGACCGGCTTCATCCCGTCGGCGGCGAGGCCCGCGGCGAAGGTGACGGCGTGCTGCTCGGCGATGCCGACATCGTAGGTCCGCTCGGGGAAGGCGGCGCCGAACAGGTCCAGCCCGGTGCCGGACGGCATGGCGGCGGTGATGGCGACCACGGTGGGATCGACCTGCGCCCGCTTGATCAGCTCGGTCCCGAAGACCTTGGTGTAGCTGGGGGCGTTGGAGACCGGCTTTGACTGCTTGCCCGAGACGACGTCGAACTTGACCACCGCGTGCAGCTTGTCGGCGCTGCTCTCGGCCGGGGCGTAGCCCTTGCCCTTTTGCGTGACGACGTGGACCAGCACCGGGCGGTCGGTGATGGCGGCCGCGTTCTTCAGGATCGGCACCAGGTTGTCCATGTCGTGCCCGTCGATGGGACCGACATAGTAGAAGCCCAGCTCCTCGAAGAAGGTGCCGCCGACGACCATGCCGCGGGCGTACTCTTCCGCCTTGCGGGCGGCTTCCTTGAACGGGCGCGGCATGTGCTCGACGAACTTCTTGCCGATGTTGCGGACCTGACGGTAGGCGCCGCCCGAGACCTGACGGGCCAGATAGGCGCTCATCCCCCCGACCGGCGGGGCGATCGACATGTCGTTGTCGTTGAGGATCACCATCAGCTGGCCGTTGGTGGCCTCGGCGGCGTTGTTCATGGCCTCATAGGCCATGCCCGCCGAGATGGAACCATCGCCGATGACGGCCACCACCCGGTTGCTTTCGCCCTTCTGGTCGCGCGCGGCGGCGAAGCCGAGCGCGGCTGAGATGGAGGTCGAGGCGTGGGCCGCGCCGAAGGGGTCGTATTCGCTCTCGGAGCGCTTGGTGAAGCCGGACAGGCCGCCGCCCTGACGCAGGGTGCGGATGCGGTCGCGGCGGCCGGTCAGGATCTTGTGCGGATAGCACTGATGGCCGACGTCCCAGATCAGGATGTCCTTCGGCGTCTCGAAGACGTGGTGCAGGGCCACGCTGAGCTCAACCACGCCCAGCCCCGCGCCGAGGTGTCCGCCGGTCACGGAGACGGCGTCGATGGTCTCGGTGCGGACCTCGTCCGCCAGCTGCTTGAGCTGGGCGATGTCGAAGTTCCGCATGTCGGCGGGGAACTTGACCTGATCGAGCAGAGGGGTGTCGGGCATTTCGGGAGAGGAACCTAAACCTTCAGTCTTCCAACACGCTGTAGCCTGTTTCGCTGCGTGTCTGGTCGAGGCGGTCTGAAAAATCGGTGCAGCACCGGTGCAGGAAAGAAGCCCTATCAGGACCGGCGCTGAAGCACAAAGTCCACGCTGGCCTTGAGGATATCCGCGTCGGGGCCGAAGACGTCCAGATGAGCGCGGGCCTGGTCGGCCAGGTGCGCGACCCTGTGCCGCGCCTGCTCGACGCCGAGCAGGGTGACGAAATTGGTCTTGCCCTGGGCCGCGTCCTTGCCCGCCGCCTTGCCCAGAATGTCCTCATCGCCCTCGACGTCCAGCAGGTCGTCGACGATCTGGTAGGCCAGACCGATGTCGTGGGCGAAGCTGGTCAGGGCCTGACGGTGGACCTCGCGGGCGCCGGCGATGATCAGCGGGATCTCGAAGGCGAAGGTGAACAGGGCGCCGGTCTTGAGCCGTTGCATCCGGGCGACGCCGCCCAGATCGTCGCGGACACCCAGCAGGTCGATCATCTGGCCGCCCGCCATGCCGCGCGCGCCCGACGCCATCGACAGCCGCGCCGCCAGCTCGCAGCGGATGGCGGGATCGTCGTGGGTGTCCTCGTGCAGGATGATGTCGAAGGCCGCCGTCTGCAGGGCGTCACCCGCCAGAATGGCGGTGGCCTCGTCATAGGCGATGTGCACGGTAGGACGGCCCCGACGCATGTCGTCATTGTCCATCGCCGGCAGGTCGTCGTGGACCAGGCTGTAGGCGTGGACGCATTCCAGCGCGCAGGCGGCGCGCAGGACGGGCCGCTCCTCGATATCGAACAGGGTCGCCGCTTCCAGCGCGAAGAAGGGGCGCAGCCGCTTGCCCGGCCCCAGCGCCGCATAGCGCATGGCCTCGGTCAGGCGGGATTCGGGGCCTTCGGCGCGGGGCAGCAGCTCATCGAGGGCGACGGTGACCAGATCGGCGATCTCGGCGACCCGGTCGATGACGCCCTGCTCGGGCGAGTTGGCGGCCAGCCCGGGCTGATGAGGCGGCGTGTGGCTCAAAACAGCCTCCCGCCCACGGGGACTTCGCGGTCGACCCCGACCAGCACCACGGCGCCGTTCTCGTCCGGGAAGCCGAGGGTCAGGACTTCCGACATGATCGGCCCGATCTGGCGCGGCGGGAAGTTGACGACAGCGGCGACCTTGCGACCCTCCAGCTGTTCCAGCGTGTAGTGGACCGTGATCTGGGCCGAGGACTTCTTCACCCCGATGTCCGGGCCGAAGTCGATGGTCAGCTTGTAGGCGGGCTTGCGCGCTTCCGGAAAGGGCTCGGCCTTGAGGACCTGACCCACCCGGATATCGACCTTCATGAAGTCATCGAAGCCGATGGTTTCGGCGCGATGTTCCGTGGCGGACATCAGTCGAACGACGCGGGTTCGGCGCCGCGTGGCTGGCCGTCAGGGCCGACGACGATCTTCTCGACGCGCAGCTGGGCGGCCTTGAGCCGGGCCTCGCAGTGAGCCTTCAGGCGCGCGCCCTCCTCGTACAGGGCGATCGATTCCTCGAGCGGCGCCTGTCCCGACTCCAGCTTCTGGACGATCTGTTCCAGACGCTGGAGGGCGTCTTCAAAGCTGAGGTCGGCGGGGATCGGGGTGTCGGTCATCGGGCTTCCACAAGAGAACCTCTTCCTTAGTCAGACGACCCCGGAACGGCAATGGAGCGAAAGCCGGTTCCACATAACCTTGTTATAGGATACACACGGCAAGGTTGACGCATTGCGGGGGAGCGCCATGAGAACTCTACTTCTGGTGACAGGGCTGTGCGCAGGAATGGCCGCCTGCGCGTCCGTGCCGCGCGAGCAGGCGAAACAGCTGGCTCGCAGCGGGGCGGAGGTTTCGGACCTGGCGGCGAAAGAGGTGCGAGACCTGTCCGGTCGACTGGATCGGCAGGAAGAGATGATGGTCTTCACGGCGACATGGGAAACCTGCGCCGCGCAGGCCGCGAACACGCCATGCGATCCGGTGGAGCAAAGCGGGGCCAACGCCGCCGAGGTCGACAAGCTGATCCGCGCGATCAATCTGCGGGCCTCGGCCCTCACCGCGCTGGCCGACGCCTACCGGGCGCTGGAGCAGGAAGCCGCCTATGACGCCGAGGGCGCGACGGAGGCGGTCGTCGGACGACTGACCACCAGCGTGAACGCCTATGCGAACCTGATCCAGCCGGGATCCGGGACGCTGATCACCGCGCCGGTCGGAGCCGCCGTCGCGCAAGGCGCAGGACTGCTGGCGGCGGACCGGCAACGGGGTCGGCTGCGCGACGGCAGCGCCCGCATCCGCGCCGCGGTCGCCCTGTTGCGGCAGTCGCTGGGTGGGGAGGTGCGGCTGTTCAACGCCCTGTCCGGCGCGTTCGCCCAACAGGAAGGCGCCGCCATCGAGGCCCTGTATGATGCGGGCCTGATCGCGCGGGCGCCCCTTCTGGCGCCGATGGCGACCGATCTGGGCGTCGCCCTGACACCCGGGGCGGAGCAGATTCTGGCCGGCGACACCCGGGCGCGGGGCGCGGCGCTGGCCTTCGTGCGCGGACAGGCGAACGACCGGGTCCGACTGCAGGCCGCCCGCTATGACGCCATTCTGAGGACCCTCGCCAAGCTTGAGGCGGCCCACACCGATTTCGAGACCTTGGGCGGGGCCGACATCGCCGACCTGAACCGGGCCATCACCGACATCACCGCCCTGATCCCGGCGCCGAAGGAGGACGCGCAATGAGCACGCACGAAGATCGTTTGGCCCTGACCGCTCAGGCCTATTCCGACGCCTGGAACGCCCGCAAGGAAGACCGCAAGGCCTGCAACGGCGACACGACGAAGCTGAAGGCGATCAACGCCAATCTGGACGGCCTGCACACCGAAATGCTGCGGGCAGCGAACGCCTGGCTGGCGCAAACCGGACCGGATGTGGAAGCCGCCTTCAAGGCGGCGCGGGACGCCAAGGCGGCCGTGGACAAGGCGCGTCAGGACGCGGCGGACATCGTGACCCGACTGGGCCTGTTTTCCGATCTTCTGAACAGCGTGAAAACGTTGGTGGACAAGGCGATCAAGGCCACCGAGGACGCCTGAGACGTCAGGGCGTCGGCATCTCGACCCGGCGGGCCGATACGATGGGCACGCGGGGGTCCAGCATCTGGCCGCGCATCACGCCCTCGCCCGCGGTCGGAGATTTGGGCGCATCGAGAATGGCCAGCACCACATCCATGCCCTCGACCACCCGCCCGAAGACGGCGAAGCCCGGATTGTCGGGCGCCATCTTGCCCGCGTCGAGCGAGGACAGGTCGCCGACGATGACAAAGAAGTCGCCGGTCGCCTGCCCCGGGGCGCCCGCCGCCATGGAGACCGCGCCGTTGACGTGGCTGAGGCCTGTCTGGCTGGTCGACTCGTGGGCGATGGGCGGACGGGTGCGGTTCGGCAGGCCGCCGGTCCCGCCCTGCACCAGACCATGACCGGGCGCCACGGTCATGCCGCGATAGAAGGCCGAGTCGTCGAACCGGCGCTCATCGGCATAACGGACAAAGTTGGACGAGGTGATCGGCGCGCGCGGATCGGTCTCGATCACAATGCGCCCCATGCCGGTCTCCAGCGCGATCCGGACCGGGGCGACCGCCGGGTCCTGGGCGAAGGCGGGCGCGGCGCCAAAGACGAGCGTCACACCAATCAGACCGGACAGAAGGGCGCGACGGATCATCCGGAGCTCCTTGAAGACGTCAGCGCTTCTCGTACCGGCGCTGCGACCAGTACCGGAAGCCCTGATTGTGGACGAGCGCCCAGCCGTTGGCCTTCAGACGCTTGCCGACCATGTGGTTGAAATAGCCATGGGCCAGAACCAGCACGTCCTGCCCGGAGGCGGCGCGGGCGATCAGCACCTGGGCGGCCTGTTCGGCGCGAATCTCGGCCTCGCGGCGGGTTTCCTGTCCTTCGTGGTGATCGAAGGCATGCCACCAGAAGCGGGCGACGACGCCCCAGTATTTCGGCGGCAGCTTGAACCAGGAGGGGAAGCGCGGCGGCGGCAGCGGCGCCTCGATGAACAGGGCGTCGGTCAGTACTTCCTTGCCCGCGGCGGCGGCGGCGGCCGTTTCCTGCGCGCGGGGGCGGGTCGAGGCGTAGATGGCGCCCGCGCCCTCGGCGGTGGCCAGCAGACCCGGCGGCGGCGTCTGGCCCGCGCGCAGGCCGCCAATCTCATACTTCGCCCACCATTCGCGGTACTGATCCGAGGTCAGGACGCATTTGCGCGACAGGGCCGGCTCGCCGTGGCGGGCCAGGGTGATCGCCCCCGGACGCACGACGCCCCGCGCGGCTCGTCCGCTTTCAGCGGACGGCACGGGCTGGGTCGTTGCTGACGCGGGAGTATCAACCAAGGATGAGTCTCTGGCGGCGGAGGGCATGATCTGCGGAGGCAAGCCTTTGGCGAACCGTCCTTATTCCTCCCCGAAATCTGTACGTGGGCGCCCGCGGAACGGATCGCCGTCACAGGTGGTAACCGCCCACGAGCGATCAGACAACCTTCACACCGTCGCATCAGACGGTGATGTGGATAACGGCTGTGTCAGTCTCGTGAAATCTCCACCGCCCTCGGCCCGAAGCCCCGGCGATACAGACTGGACCAGCCTGCCCTGAAACAGGACCGTTCGGTCATCGGCAAGCTCGCACTGGACGGTTTCCCCCGCTAAGGCGGAGACATGACCGAGAGCATCATCCGCCCCGCCCGAAACGAAGACGCCCAGGCCCTGGCCGATCTGGGTCGCGAGACCTTCATCGACACCTTCGTGACCGGTTTCGGCATACCCTATCCCGAGGCGGACCTGACGGCGTTTCTGGACGCCAGCTTCAATGCGGAGACGATCCGGACGAAGCTGGCTGAGCCGGGCGCGGCCTGGTGGGTGGCGGAAAGGGAGGGCGAACTGCTGGCCTTCGCCAACACGGGACCGAACACCCTGCCCCACCCCGATGGCCGCGCCAGCCATGCCGAACTGCGGCGGCTGTACGTATCGAAGGCCGCGCAGGGGCTGGGCCTCGGTACGAAACTGCTGGTCGTCTCGCTGGAGTGGATGGAAGCCAACACCGACGGCCCGCTCTGGATCGGTGTCTGGAGCGGCAATCTGAAGGCCCAGAAACTGTACGCCGCCTACGGGTTCGAGAAGGCGGGCGAGTACCAGTATCCGGTGGGGTCATGGCTGGATGACGAGTTCATCCTGCGGCGCGGATAGACGCGGACGTTAAGGCATGGCTTGATCGTCTCCTGTTTTCCGGGGGACGCCATGCTGGCTCGTTTGACCTTTATCGCCGCGCTGGCCTTCGCGCCGGTGGCGATGGCGCAGGATGCCCCGACAGAGGGTGGAGCTCAGGTCCGTCGCTCGACGACCTGGACGCAGGCGCAGGCCCTGATTGATCGTACAGGCTATCCCGATCTGTTCGAGAACCAGAGCAGCGACACGCGACTGATCATTCGCCACAAGGCCAGCGGCCTGATCTGCGACTATTCGCCGGAAGAAAAGAACAACAGCCTCATGCTGTTTCCCGGCCTTCCCGCCGGAGATGATGTCGGCTGCAACGCCGACGCCGGCAATATCTACATGACCTATTATGCGACCCGTTACGGCCCGGGTGTTTCGGTACAGCAGGCCGCCGCGGACACTGCCGCGGGAATCCGGAACCGCTTCTCGGACGCCCGCCCCTATGAAGGTCCGATGGTGCAGGTCACCGCGCCCGAAGGCGTCGGCGAACAAATCTATCTAGCCTACATTGTCGGACAGGGCGACCGGGCGCTGCACGCCCAGGCCCGGCTGGCGAAGGTCGGCGAATGGATTTTCAAGCAGCGCATGACCACGCCCGAGAGCCTCGCTCTCGGCGCCGAAGTGATGCTCACCACCGGTCGCTGGACCACCGTACTCGAGGCCGCGACCGACTGACCTCTACTCCCAGGTCGAAACCGTCGGGGAGTAGGCGTCCAGCGCCTCAAGGGTCGTGGAGACGAGGACGCGTTCTTCCTCGGTCAGCTCCGGTCGCCAGATGTCGAAGATGAGCACCACGCGGGTACGGTCGCTGGTGTTGAGCGCTTCGTGTTCGATGGTGTCGTCGAAGGCCCAGCCCTGGCCGCGCCGCCACTCACGCACCTCGTTGCCGACACGGAATTTGCAGCCTTCGGGCACGATCAGCGGCAGGTGGCAGGTCAGGCGGGTGTTCACGAAGCCGGTATGGGGCAGGATGTGGGCCCCGGCCTTCAGCTGCGAGAACATGACCTGCGGCGATCGCGCGGCGACCCGGCAAAGGGGCGCGTCAGACAGGGCCGCCATGGTCAGGGGACAGCGCGCCGCGTTCGGCGTCTCGGCTCCGTCGCGCCAAAGGAAGCAGGCGCTCCAGTCCATGCTGTCGACCAGCGGATAGTCGGTGCGCGAGGGCAGGTCGGACACCGTCTGCAGATAGGGCGAGAAGGCCGCATCCTCGGCCAGCACCGTCTCCAGCTCGCGGGTCATGTCGTCCGTGGCCGCCTCGACCCGATCCATCCAGGGGAACATGTCGCGGGGATAGAACTGGGTGTTGGGCAGCTCGGGGAAGAAGAAGGCCTGCGGCTGCTGGAAATAGGGCTGGCGACGTCCGGTCACGATATCGAGCGCATGGGTGAAGCGGGCGCTGGAGCGGCCTTCGACATAGCCGGACTGCCGCAGCTCCTCCCGCAGGTGATCCGCCATGCCGGCGACGAGACGCCTCTGGATCGCCTTCGCCCGGGCCACGCTCTCGATCAGGTCCTGCGGAAGGCCGGCGGCGGTCTCGCCGCGCGCGATCACCGCCCGGTAATAGAGGTTGGCCTCGCGCTTTGCTCCGCGAGCGGTCAGCAGGTCGGCGCGGATGATGAGGACACGCAGATCGCCGCCGTCCAACGCGAGCGCCTGACGGCTGAAGGCGTCGGCCCCTTCGTCGTCGCCGAGCCTGTGGCAGGCCCACGCGAGCATGGCGACCCCCGCCGCGTCCAACCGGCCCTCGATCGCCGCAGCCTCGAACGCGGACCGGACGCCGGGCCAGTCGCCACCGAAGAAGGCGCGCCTTCCCGCTGCGGGATCGAAGGAGGAGGCGGAGAAGGCAGAGACAGGATCGGACATGATGACGCTTCCGGGAACTGTGTCGCCAATCCCGTCACGCCGTGTCGAAAAGGGGGCGGCCTCATTAAGTCGTCGTCATGATTGGGCGCCTGCCCGGAGCCTGCTAGGCTGACCCCATGCTCCTGCCCTTCTTCACAGCCCTGCGCGACGCCAAGGTTCCGGTCTCGATGAAGGAATGGCTCCATCTGATGGAGGCCATGGACAAGGGCGTGGCGGGGGGACGCGTCGATGATTTCTACCATCTGTCGCGTGCGGTGCTGGTCAAGGACGAGAAACACTACGACCGCTTCGATCAGGTGTTCGGCAAGGTGTTCGCCGGGGTCGAGACCGTGGGCGCGGGCGAGGACCTGACCACCGACATTCCCGAGGACTGGCTGCGGCTGCTGACCGAGAAATTCCTCACCGACGAGGAGAAGGCCGAGATCGAGGCCCTGGGCGGTTTCGACAAGCTGATGGAGACGCTGAAGGAGCGGCTCGAGGAACAGAAGGGCCGTCACGAGGGCGGCAACAAATGGGTCGGCACGGGCGGGACCAGCCCGTTCGGCCACGGCGGCTACAATCCCGAAGGCGTGCGTATCGGCGGTCCCGGCAAGCACGGACGGGCCGTGAAGGTGTGGGAGAAGCGCGAGTACAAAAACCTGGACGATCAGGTCGAACTGGGCACGCGCAACATCAAGGTGGCCCTGCGCCGCCTGCGCCGGTTCGCGCGGCAGGGGGCGCCCGACGAGCTGGACATGGACGCCACCATCGACGGCACGGCGCGGCAGGGCTGGCTGGACATCCATATGCGGCCCGAGCGGCGCAATACGATCAAGGTGCTGCTGTTCCTCGACATCGGCGGCTCGATGGATGCCCATGTGAAGATGTGCGAGGAGCTGTTCTCGGCCGCGCGGACCGAGTTCAAGCATCTGGAATTCTTCTACTTCCACAACTGCCTCTACGAGGGGGTGTGGAAGGACAACCGGCGCCGGCACAGCGAGAAGATCCCGACCTGGGAGGTGCTGAACAAATATCCCGGCGACTGGCGCGCCATCTTCGTCGGCGACGCCACCATGAGCCCCTATGAGGTGACCATGCCCGGCGGCTCGGTCGAGCACTGGAACGAGGAGGCCGGCGCCGTCTGGCTGAAGCGGGCCACTCAGCAGTGGGACAAGGTGGCGTGGCTGAACCCTTCACCGGAGCGGTACTGGAACTATTCCGCGTCAGTCGGCCTGATCCGCGAGGTCATCGACGAGCGGATGTATCCGCTGACGCTGGAAGGGCTGGAGAAAGCGATGCGGGCGCTGGCGAAATAGGCTAGCGTCGCCGCGACACATCCGGAGGCTTTTCCCCATGCTGACCGCCGCCGTGCTTTCCGCCCTGATGCTGCAACAGGCCGCCGCCGGCCAGGTGGTGTGGTCCACGCCCGTCGAGCCCGCGCCGGTGGCCGCGCCCGCCTCCGCGCCGACCCTGCCCGACTGGGCGCGGGCTGATCCTTTCGGCTATGAACGCTCCGAATGCAGCCCCCTGATCCGGTCCTCGTCAGAGACCATGGAAGCCTGTCAGGGACGCGTCCGCGCCGCGCTGGCCGCCCATCTGGGCGATGACCTGCCCGCCGCGCTGCGCACCGGCGGCAGGGCCGACCACTGTCGTCAGGAAGCCGCCGGGGACCGCTACGCCCTGCAGTGCGGTGCGCCTGCCCGCGCGAGTGCGCCGAGCGGGCCCGATCTGGCGGACCGCAACTGCACCACCCGTCCGGGCGTGACCGGCCGGGGCGCGGTGGCCTTCAGCGAGACCTGCGATCGCGGCGGTCAGGTGTCCCGTGAAGACGGCCTGAAGGTCACCTTCGGCGGCAGCGATTAAGCGGACAGACGAACGCCGCGCCCCTTTCGGGACGCGGCGTTGAGTCTTGTCCGGGGCGACGGATCAGTTGCGCTTGTCGCCGCGAAGGGTGTCCTTGACGCCGCCGACGGCGTTCTGGACCTTGCCTTCAACCTGATCGGCCTTGCCTTCGGCCTTCAGCTTCTCGTCGCCGGTGACCTTGCCGGCGAATTCCTTGGCCTTGCCACCGAGATTCTTGGCGGCGCCTTCGATGCGATCGTGATCGGGCATTGGGAGCTCCCTGTTCTGACGCCGCCGGAAGAGCGACGCTTCGGCAAGGACAACCGTGGGGCGGCGGGGGAGTTCCCGATCTCAGGTCTTTCGCCGCAGCCAGGTCGCGACCGCCCAGGCGTGGGCGTCGTGACGGAGTTCGTTCAGGGCTGTGTGGGGATGCAGCCAGACCAGTTCATGATCCGCCTCGACCTTGGCCGCCGGGTCCAGAGACAGCTGCTCGGCGATCCAGAAGCCGCCGATGTTGTTCAGCGGCGCGCCGGTGGATTTGCGGAAGAACTGGGCCGCCTCGGCGATGCGGGCGAAGGGGCGGACGGTCATGCCCGTCTCCTCGACGAACTCGCGGACCAGCGCCTGTTCCTCGCTCTCGTCCCCGTCCACGGCGCCGCCGGGCAGGTCGTAATAGCTGCCCTCCCCGCGATCCACGCGAACGCAGGCGAGCTTGCCGTCATGGAAGACGAGGCCGAAGGCGGTGGGGCGAAGCGTGTAGTCCAGCCCCGCCTCCGCCACGCCGAACTGCAGGGCGGCGATCATGTCAGAGATCAAAGGCCAGTCGGGCGCGGACCCCGCTGTGCGCCTGATCGAACTCGACCACCGAGCGCAGGCCGGACGCCATGGCGGAAATGATCTTGCCGCCCAGACCGGTGCCCTTGGGCGTGCCGTCGCCCATGCCCGGACCATCATCCTCGACCGTCAGCAGGGCGCGACCGTCGGCGCCGGCGCGCAGGATGACGCGGATCTCGCCGCCCTGACCGGGGGCGTAGGCGTACTTGACGGCATTGGTGACCAATTCGGTGACCACCACGCCCAGCGACACGGCCTGATCGGTCGACACCCGCATGGGTTCGACCTCCAGCGTCAGGGTCGGCGAGCCGGAGTCAGGGCCGACGGACTTGGCCAGCTCATCAATCAGACCGCGCAGATACTCGTCCATCTCCACCGAGGACATATCGCCGGAGGTGTAGAGGCGGCGGTGCACATGGGCGACGGCCTCGATCCGCGCCTGCGACTCGCGCAGGGCGGCGCGGGCGCCGTCGTCGGCCAGGTGCCGCATCTGCAACGACATGAAGCTGGACACCAGTTGCAGCGAGTTGCCGACGCGGTGGTTCACCTCGCGCAACATCGCCTCGGCGCGGTCGCGCGCGAGACGGACCTGCTCCTGCGCCTCGTCATGCTCACGCTGGAGGCGGCGGCGCTGGATGGCGTCCTCGATCGCGTTGCGCAGCAGGGCGGTGAAGTCCTCGGACACGTCCTTGATGACGTAGTCGGCGGCGCCGGCGCGCAGGGCGGCCACGGCGATGCGGCCTTCCTGGGCCCCGGTCACATAGACGACCGGCGGCGGGTCGTTCAGGGCGACGATGTCGGGCAGAACGTCCAGCCCGTCGCGACCCGGCATGTAGTGATCCAGCGCGATGGCGTCGAAAGCGTCCGGACGCGCGGCGAGCACATCCAGCCCCGCGTCCCCGTCGGAGGCGCAGGTCACGGCGTAGCCGTGACGCCCCAGCTCCTTCTCGACCAGCCGCGACAGGCCGCGGTCATCGTCGATGTAGAGCAGACGGATGACTTCGCCCTCGCCCTTCACTCGATCTCCGGGGCCTGCATCACGGACAGGAACAGCCCGAGCTGACGGATCGCGTCCGCGAAGCTCTCGTAATCAACCGGCTTGGTGATGTAGACGTTACAGCCCAGATCGTAGCAGCGCTGGATCTCAACCCTGTCGTCGGTTGTGGTCAGCACCACGACGGGCGCGCGGCGCAGGCGCTCGTCGCCCTTCACCTTCTCCAGAATGTCCGTGCCCGACATGTCCGGCAGGTTGAGGTCCAGCAGGATCAGCAGCGGGCCGTTGGCCCTGACCGTATCACTGAACAGATAGTCGAGGGCCGAGCTGCCATCCTCGAAATGCTCAATATCGTTCGCGATATTGGCGCGACGGATGTTTTTTTCGATCAGTTTGGCGTGGCCGAGGTCATCCTCGACCATCACGATCTTGACGGACGTGCTCATCAGTACTCTCCGGCCTCAGCGAGGATGAGGCGTGTGGGGAATTTGAGGATGAATGTCGAGCCCTTTCCGAGCTCTGAATCCACCGTGATGTCTCCGCCGAGACGGCGAACGCTGTTCCGGACGAAGGCCAGCCCCAGTCCCTCCCCCTTGCGGTCCTGACGGCCCGAGCGGCGGAACAGTTCAAAAATACGCTCGTGGTCACGCGGCGCGATGCCGCGTCCGTTGTCCGCGATCCGGTAGGTGACCCAGCCGTTGGCCTCTTCCCCCGACACCACGATCCGGCCCGGTCGGTCGTGATCGAGATATTTCACGGCGTTGTCGATCAGGTTGCCGAAGATCTGTTCGACCGACAGACGGTCACTGTCGAGACGCGGCAGGGGCTCGACCACGATCTCGGCGCCGGCCGCGCCAGTCTGGTGGTGCACGCTGTCGGCGATGCCCCGGACCATCACCGACATATCCAGAACTTCAGGCACCAGAGACCGCCGCCCTTCGCGGGACAGCCGGAGAATGGCGTTGATTAACCGGTCCATCTTCTCGGTCGAGGCGCGGATGAAGCCGATGGCCTCGGGCATGTCCTCGCGGACGGCGGCGATGACTTCCGGATCGACCTTGCGCCTGCTCTCGGCCTCGATGATCGCCTTGTCGACCACCTTGCCCGCCTGTTCGAGCTCGGAGGTGTAGCCCATGACGTTGACCAATGGCGCGCGCAGGTCGTGGCTGACGATGTAGGCGAAGCGCTGGATTTCCTCGTTTGCCCGGGTCAGATCGGCCGTCCGCTCGCGCACCTGACTTTCAAGCCCGGCGTTCATGCGGGCGACCGCGTCACGGGCCTGCTGGATTTCCATGACATAGCGGCGGATCAGCCAGGCGCTGACGCCCGCCAGGGCGATGATCAGGGCGGCCCCAACGGCGTTGGCGGCCACGGTGACACCACCGGCCCACTCTGACTGTCGGGTCCGGAAGTCCAGTCGGGTCTGGGTGATCTCGTCCACCGCCGCCGCCTCGTTGCGGAAGGCGTCCATCGCCGCCTTGC
Source organism: Brevundimonas sp. FG8 (assembly GCF_057808845.1). Lineage (NCBI taxonomy): Bacteria > Pseudomonadati > Pseudomonadota > Alphaproteobacteria > Caulobacterales > Caulobacteraceae > Brevundimonas > Brevundimonas sp. FG8. The sequence goes on from NZ_JBMDIU010000009.1 coordinate 15,534, forward strand.
CCTCGTTGCTGCGGACGATGCTGAGCGCAGGCCCCAGACGGCCCGTGCGCGCCATGCCGACCGTCCGGTCCAGTTCGGCCAGCTTGGCCTCAGCCAGTTCCCGCAGGTGGGCGACCCGGGGCTCGATGTCCGGGTCCCCGGCGGCCAGTCGGGTCAGCTCCTCAAGCTGGTCCGGCAACTCCCGCGATGCTTCGCCGTGGACTTCCAGATACTCAGCGTTGCCGGTCAGCAGGAAGCCCCGCTGTCCGGTCTCGGCATCGATCAGATTGATCAGCACCGTACGCGCGTGACGTCGCAATTGCTGGGCTCTCTCGACGTCGTCGTTGAAGCGGGCGGTCCGCTGGATCATCACGAAGGTCGCGATATTGCTCGCCAGCAGGAGCACGATGGCGAGCGTCAACAGCCCCGCGACCCGTCGTCCCAGAGTCGGGGTGCGGAGGAACTGCCGCAGGGCCTGCAGGGTATCGCGCCACGCCGTACTCATCGAATACGAGCATTAGCGATGGGTTTTTTCCTGTCCAGTCGCGTCTTTGGAGAAACCCTCGCCACTCGATGGATTTAAGGTAAAGATTGTCCCGTCTTGATCGGGGGAAAGGGGCGCAAATGGTCTGGTGGTGGTGGGTTGTTCCGGCGGTGGTGGCGTTGCTGGGGCTGATGCTTCTGATAAAGGGGCTGGGCGCCCTGTTCCGGGGCAAGGTGATCGGCGGACTGCTGGGCAGCGTCGGCGGCGCGGGTTTCATGGCCGCCGCGACCATCGCCGCCCTGCTTGCGCTGGACATCCAGACCTATTCGCGCCTGACCTATGAGCGGCCGGTCGCCACCATCATGACCCGCCAGCTCGGACCGCAGTATTTCGAGGCCACGGTGATCCAGACCGCCAACGGCGAGAACATGCCCGCCGCGACCAACCTCTATCCCCTGCACGGGGACGAGTGGCGGATCGAGGCGCAGGTGCTGAAGTGGAAGCCGTGGGCGAATGTGCTGGGCCTGAACACCCAGTACCGGCTGGATCGCCTGTCGGGTCGCTATCAGCGCATTGATCAGGAGCTGAACGCGGAGCGCAGCGTGCACCCCCTGTCCATCACCGAGAACGACAACGGCCTGCCATGGAAGATCAGCACCTGGGATACGGCGCGGAAATACCGCAAGCACATCGACGCCGTGGACACCCTGTATGGCGGCGCCGCCTACATGCCGATGGCCGACGGCGCCCGTTACGAGGTCTGGATCACCCAGTCAGGCCTGATCGCCCGCCCCGTCAATGACGCGGCCCGCAACGCTTCGGCGGGCGGATGGACGACGGTGAACTGAGCAAAAGAGTGGTCCGCTGAAGCGCAAGGCAGGCCGGGTTGGACAGGGTCCGACCCGGCCGCTTTCGGTTTAGACCGAACCGATGGTCCGCAGGCGCGCCTTGGGGTGCACCTCGTTCTGGCTCATCACCACCGTCTGGCCGCGGAAGCGTTCAATGATCGAGCGCACGTAGGGCCGGACCTGCGGCCCCGTCAGCAGCACCGCCGTCTCGCCCGACATCGCCGCGCGCTCGAATACGTCGCGGACGGCGCGGATGAAGTCCTGCAGCCGCGACGGCGCCATGGCCAGTTGCTTGTCCTCGCCGGGGCCGATCAGGCTCTCGGCGAAAGCCTGTTCCCACTCGGGCGACAGCGTGACGATGGGCAGGGCGCCGTCATCGCCCTTGTGCTGCCAACACAGCTGCCGGGCCAGACGGGCGCGGACGTGCTCGACCAGGGTGGTGACCGAGGTGCTGTGCGGCGCGGCCTCCGCCAGACCTTCCAGAATGGCGCCCAGATCGCGGATGGAGACCTTCTCGCGCAGCAGGGACTGCAGGACGCGTTGCAGGGTGGTGACGGTGACGACCGTGGGGATCAGCTCGTCGACCAGCTTCTTCTCTTCGGTCCCCAGTTCCTTCAGCAGCTTCTGCACCTCGGCGTAGGAGAGCAGGTCCGCCATGTTCTCCTTGAGGATTTCGGTCAGGTGGGTGGTCAGCACCGTCGACGGGTCGACGATGGTGTAGCCGCGGAAGGTCGCTTCCTCGCGCAGGCTTTCGTCGATCCAGGTGGCGGGCAGGCCGAAGGCGGGTTCGCGTGTGTGTTCGCCCGGCAGCTCGACCTGACGACCGGCAGGGTCCATCGCCATCAGCGAGCCCAGACGCACCTCGCCACTGCCAGCCTCCATCTCCTTGATGCGAATGGCATAGCCCTGCGTGCCCAGACGCATGTTGTCGAGGATGCGCACCGACGGCATGACGAAGCCGTACTCCTGGGCCAGCGAGCGACGCAGGGCCCGGACCTGATCGGTCAGGCGGCGGCCCTCCAGATCGTTGATCAGCGACAGCAGGGAGTAACCCAGCTCGATCTTGACCTCGTCGATGGTCAGGGCCGTGCCGATGGGTTCTTCCACATCCTCGGCCGGACCGGAGGCGGTCTGGGCCAGTTCGGCCTCGGTCGGTTGGGGCTTGAGACGGTCGCGACCCAGTCGCCAGGCCAGGAAGCCGGCGCCGGCGGCCAGCGCCATGAAGGGGATGATCGGCATGCCCGGGATCAGGCCGATCAGGGCCGACGAACCGGCGACCACGCCCAGCGAAACCGGGTTGGTGGCCAGCTGGCTGACGAAGGCCTTGTCCGCCGTGCCCTCGACGCCCGCCTTCGACACCAGGAAGCCGGCGGCGATCGAGATGATGATGGCCGGAACCTGGGTCACCAGACCGTCGCCGATGGTCAGCTGGACATAGGTATTGGCCGCGTCGCCGACCGGCATGCCGTGCGAGACCACGCCGATCAGGATACCGCCGATGGCGTTGATGAAGGTGATGATCAGGCCCGCGACAGCGTCGCCGCGCACGAATTTGGACGCACCGTCCATGGCCCCGAAGAAGGTCGACTCCTGCTCCAGCTCCTTGCGGCGCAGCTTGGCCTGGTCCTCGGTGATCAGGCCCGACGACAGGTCGGCGTCGATGGCCATCTGCTTGCCCGGCATGGAGTCCAGGGTGAAGCGGGCGGACACTTCTGCGATCCGGGTCGAACCCTTGGTGATGACGACGAAGTTCACCACCAGAATGATCGCGAAAATGATCACCCCGATGATGAAGTTGCCGCCCATCATCAGCTCGCCGAAGGCGGCGATGACCTGACCGGCGGAGGCGTGACCCTCCTGACCATGGGTCAGGATCAGACGGGTCGAGGCCAGGTTCAGGCCCAGACGGAACAGGGTCGAGACCAGCAGCACCGTCGGGAAGATGGCGAAGTCGAGCGGCCGCTTCATCATCACGGCCGTCATCAGGATCAGCACCGACGACACCAGCGAGAAGGCCAGCAGCAGATCCAGCAGGAATTTCGGGATCGGCAGGATCAGCAGCAGGATGACGCCGATCACGCCGACGGCCATCAGCACTTCGCCGCGCATCAGCCAGCCGCGCATGTCGCCGGCGGTCGGACGGGCGAAGCCGTCCTTCATCAGGATGGGGGCGTCAGTCATGGCTGAACCCTCCCGCTTCCGGGAGGGCGGTCAGGACGCTTCTGCGGTCCGTCGCCAGTGTCATGATCAGGCCGCGTAACCCGAGGCCGCGACGCCCGACTGGGGCGCGGGGATCGACGTGCCCTCGTCGGCGTATTCGTTCAGCTTGTTGCGCAGGGTCCGGATCGAGATACCCAGGATGTTCGCCGCATGGGTGCGGTTGCCCAGGCAGTGCGACAGGGTGTCGAGGATCAGGGTCTTCTCCATCTGCGCGACGGTCTGGCCGACGTGCGAGCGGGTGACGACGTCGGCGGCATGGGCCGCGCGGGCGGCCGGACCGGCGTCAGCGGGGGATGCGCCGTAGGCTCCGGACGTCAGGGGCTGGCCGTCGGGCAGGCGGATGGCCTCCACGTCGATCTCCGGGCCCACCGCGAGCAGCACCGCACGGTGCATCGCGTTTTCCAGCTCGCGGACGTTGCCGTTCCAGCGGTGGCTGATCAGGGCGCGCTTGGCGTCGGCGGAGATCGGACGCACCGGCACGCCGTTGGCGGCGGCGTATTTCTTGACGAAGTGGTCGGCCAGAACGGCGATGTCGCCCGGACGCTCACGCAGGGCGGGCAGGCGCAGGTTCACGACGTTCAGGCGGTACAGCAGGTCTTCGCGGAAGCTGCCCTCGGCGACCGACTTGGCCAGATCGCGGTTCGAGGTGGCGATGATGCGGATGTTGACCGGCACCGGCTTGGCGCCGCCGACACGGTCGATGACCCGCTCCTGAATGGCGCGCAGCAGCTTGGCCTGCAGGCGGACATCCATCTCGGAGATTTCGTCCAGCAGCAGGGTGCCGCCGTCGGCTTCCTCGAACTTGCCGATGCGGCGGGCCATGGCGCCGGTGAACGCCCCCTTCTCGTGCCCGAACAGTTCGGATTCGAGCAGATTGTCCGGGATGGCGGCGCAGTTGACGCTGATGAAGGGACGTTCGGCGCGCCTGGACCCGCTGTGCAGGTAGCGGGCCATGACTTCCTTACCGACGCCGCTCTCACCGGTGATCAGGATCGAGGCTTCCGAGCGGGCGACCTGATCGGCCAGCTGGATGACGTGCTTCATCGACGGGTCGGCCGAAATCATCGGACGTTCGTCGTCGGCGACCGCCGACAGCACCGCCGCGATCAGGTCCGCTTCCGGCGGCAGGGGGATGAACTCCTTGGCGCCCGCGCGAATGGCGTTGGCGGCGTCCACCGCATCGGCATCGACGCCGCAGGCGACGACCGGGACGTGGATGCGCTCGTTCTCGTTGGCCGAGATCAGGGCGGCGATGTCCACGCGATAGTCGACCATCAGCAGGTCCGCGCCCTGCCCTCGCCGGAGCTGCTCCGTCGCCTGATCGCCGCGCTCGACGTGCTGGACCTTGGCGCCGTGCGCCATGGCCATCTTCACCGCCGTCGCCAGCTGTCCGCTGAGCCTGCCAACCACCAGAAGCCGCATGGGTCTTCTCCTCTAATCTCTTACCGCCGGTCGCCGCCCTTCCCTTGGAAAGACGCGATTTCTTCGAAATCGCTTAGGCGCCCGAGTCTTCCGTCTTGATGATTTCCGTCATGGTCACGCCCAGACGGTCTTCCACGACCACCACCTCGCCGCGGGCGACCAGACGGTTGTTGACGAAGATGTCGATGGCCTCGCCGACCTTGCGGTCCAGCTCCAGCACGCTGCCGCGGTTCAGCTTGAGCAGCTGGGCGACGGACATGTGGGCCTTGCCCAGAACGGCGGAGATGTTGACCGGCACGTCGAAGACCGGCGCCAGATCGTGCGCGGACTTTTCGGTGACGTCTTCGTGAGCGGGGAAGCTGTTGTCCGAGGAAAACTCTTCCAGAGCCATGGTGTCGGTGGGCATCAGAACCTCCCGTCGTTCAGGGTTTCAGCGTGCCCGGCCTCGGCGGCCAAAGCGGAATTCAGGGCCTCGACCATGCGGCCGAAGGCGGCTTCAGGCTCGAAGTCGGCGCGACCGTCGGCCCACTCCAGGCGGAAGGCGGCGACAGGCAGACCCGGCTCGTCGCGGAAGGCCAGCACGCCCGAGAAGCCGGCGTCGGCGGCCATCTGTTGCAGGCGTTCGCGGGTCTCGTCGTTCAGGTCGCCGGTGCGGATGACCAGACGGGGCGAGGCGTCGATCTCCTGCCCCAACGTCTCCAGCGCGGCCTGCAGCGGAGCCTGCGGGAAACGATCCAGAGCCGAGGCGGCGACGACACGGGCGGCGCTCATGGCCAGCTCGGCGGCCTGTTCGCGGTGAGCCCGGGCGATCTGGGTCAGGGCCGGCGCGGCGGAGGCCAGCGCCTGACCGATCGAGGACAGGGCCATGGCCTGGATGCTGGCGACCTCGGCCAGGGCGCTTTCACGCGCCTCCAGCGCCGCCTGGGCGACCATGGCCTCGACCTCCGCTTGCGTCCACGCATGCTTGACCGGACGCCAGGCGGAGGCGCGCACGACCTCGCCGCCCGCGTCGAACTCGGTGTCGAAGGAGAAGAGTTTTCTTTCGGCCTGAACGGTCATGTCAGTAGATCAACTCGTCATCTCCGCCCTGGCCGACCAGCATGATCTCGCCCTTGGCGGCGAGGTCCTTGGCGACCTGAACCATGGCCATCTGGGCCTGATCGACGTCTTTCAGACGGACCGGTCCCATCGATTCCATGTCCTCACGCATGATCTTGGCCGCGCGCTCGGACATGTTGGAGAAGAACATCTCGCGCAGGGTCTCGGAGGCGCCCTTCATGGCCAGCGCCAGCGAGTCCTTCTCGACCGCGCGCAGCAGGGTCTGGACGCCGCCCGGATCAAGCTTGGACAGGTCCTCGAACACGAACATCAGGGCGCGGATACGCTCGGCCGCCTCGCGGTTGCGCTCTTCCAGCGCACCGATGAAGCGGGCCTCGGTCTGGCGGTCGAAGCTGTTGAAGATGTCGGCCATCAGCTCGTGGCTGTCGCGCTTGGACGTGCGGGCCAGGTTCGACATGAACTCGGTGCGCAGGGTCTGCTCGATCTTGTCGAGGATGTCGCGCTGCACCGGCTCCATGCGCAGCATCCGCTGCACGCACTCCAGGGCGAAGTCCTCGGGCAGGCTGGTGAGGACGCGCGAGGCGTGGTCCGGTTTGATCTTGGACAGGACCACCGCGACGGTCTGGGGGTATTCGTTCTTCAGATAGTTGGCGAGAACGGCCTCGTTCACATTGCCGAGCTTGTCCCACATGGTCCGCCCGGCCGGGCCGCGGATTTCCTCCATCAGGGCGTCGACTCGATCACCCGGCATGAAGGAGGCCAGCAGTTTCTGGGTCTGCTCATAGCTGCCCATGACCGCGCCGGAGCCGGTCATGCCCGAGACAAACTCGACCAGCAGCTCCTCGACGACCTGGGCGCTGACCGTGCCGAGCCCGGCCATGGCCTGGGAGATTTCCTTGATCTCCTCCTCATCCAGACCTTCCCACAGCCGGGTGTGCTCCTCACCGAGCGACAGCAGGATGACGGCCGCCTTCTCGGGGCCGGTCAGTTTCCGGATGTCATCAACAGCCGGCTTCTTGGTGACCATGCGGGCGCCGGACATCAGCCTTCATGCACCCAGCTACGGATGATCGAGGTCGATTCTTCCGGATGCTTCTCGACGAACTCGGCGACCTTCTTGACGGAGGAGGCCTTCACCTGTCCCTCGATGCGCGCGATGTCGAGGCGCTGCTCCATGTCGGACGGGCCGCCCAGTTGCGGCACGGCGCCGCCCGTGGCGCCGACGATCGAGGTCTGCAGCGCCGTCACCGGCATGCCGCCCGCCGCGGCGGCCTGCAACTGCGGCGCGCCACCGCCCGTCGCGGCCTTCAGCAGCGGACGCAGGACGAAGAAGATCAGCAGCACGCCGGTGACGAGCAGCACCAGCAGCTCGATCCCGCGCATCATGTCGTCCTTGGTGAAGTTGAACAGCGAGTTGCCCGACTCTTCACCGCCCGCCACCGCATCGCGGTTGAAGCGAACGTTCAGAACCTCGATCTTGTCACCCCGCGTCTCGTCGATGCCGACAGCGGCCGCGACCAGCGACTTGACCTGCGCGATCTCTTCCGCCGTGCGGGCGGTATAGGTCGGTTCACCGCCGTCAGCGCCGGGCGTCCACTTGCCGTCCAGCAGAACCGACACGGCCAGCTTCTTGATCTCGCCGGCTTCCTTCACCGTGGTCGTGGTGGTGTTGGAGATTTCGTAGTTGGTGGTTTCAGTGTTCTGGGTGTCGCGCGAACCCTGCGGGGTGTTGGCCGGAGCCTGACCGCCGGGGATGTTGTTGGTGGCGGTCGCGCCGCCGTCGGGCGCACCGGTCGTGTCGGTGCTTTCCGTACCGTTGGTCGAGGTCGAGCGAACCACCTGACCATCCGGATCGAAGCGCTGCTCCTGGGTGGTCGAGCGGGCGTGGTCGATCTCGGCGGTGACCTGCACGCGCGCGCCGCCGACGCCGACGACGCCTTCGACGATGTCCTTGATCCGGGCCTGCAGCTGCGCCTCGGTCTGGCCACGCGCTTCTTCGGCCGAGGCCGCGCTGAAGCCGTCAGCGCTGGAACCCGCCGCGAGGGTGCGGTTCGAGGTGTCGGTCAGGGTGACCTTCTCCGGCTTCATGTTAGGCACGGACGACGCGACGACGTTGCGGATGGCCTGGACCTGGGCGCCGCTGAGCTGACCACCGGTCACGCCGACGACCACCGAAGCCGTCGGCTCCGCCGCCTGAGACTGGAACAGCTGACGCTCCGGCAGGGCGATCATCACCCGCGCCGACTGGATGCCGCGCAGGCCGAGGATGGTCCGCGACAGCTCGCCCTCAAGCGCGCGCTTGGCGTTCAGGTTCTGCTGGAACTCGGTCTGCCCCAGCACAGACTGGTTGTCGAAGATTTCGTAACCGACGCTGCCCGAGGTCACGAGCCCCTTGCCCGCGACCAGCATGCGGGCCTCGCCGACCTGATCGCGGTTGACGAAGATGGTCGAGCCGTCGCCCTTGGCGCTGTACTTGATCCCGGCGCTGTCCAGCGCAGTCGTGACTTCAGAGGCTTCACGCAGGTCGAGGTTGGAATACAGCAGGGCGTCCGGCGCCTGGCCGATGCGCAGCATGACGGCGATCAGCACCGCCGCGACGCCGGCAGCGATGCCGAGCACCACGGCCAGCCGACCGATCCCGAATTTCTGCAACGCCGCCGTGAAGCCGCCCACGCGCCCTAGCCCCGATACTCACGGGACCTTCAATCGACCCGCTGGGCAGAAAATGCCGGGCACGTGGTAAACGACCCGTTAAGAGAGCCGTTAACACCCGTGAACAGTCACCGTTTGCGACGCTGGCCCATGACGAAGCCGATGATCTTCGCGGCCGCTTCGAAGTGTTCGCGCGGGATGGTCTCATCAACGTCGACCGCTGCGTAGAGGGCGCGGGCCAGCGGAACGTTCTCCACGATCGGCACATCATGTTCGCGCGCGACTTCCCGGATGCGCATGGCGAGGGCGTCGACGCCCTTGGCCACGCAGACCGGCGCGGCGTCGCCCTGATCGGGTTCGTAGCGCAGGGCGACCGAGTAGTGGGTCGGGTTGGTGACAATCACCGTGGCCTTGGGCACATTTGCCATCATCCGCTGACGGCTGCGCTGCATGCGGATCTGCTTCAGCTTCGCCTTGACGTGCGGATCGCCTTCCGCCTGCTTGTAGTCTTCCTTCAGCTCTTCCTTCGACATCCGCATGCGCTTGGCGAAGCGGAAGCGCTGCCACACGTAGTCAGCGCCCGCCGTGAAGCCCAGGAAGATGATCGCCGCCGCCATCAGGACGATGGCCATGTCCCGCGCCAGCGGCAGGATGGCGGCGGGCGGCATGCCCGCCAGGTTCTCGAACTCCCGCACATGCGGCTTCATCACCATCCAGCAGATGAAGCTGACGACGAGCAGTTTCAGGAAGGTCTTGCCGAACTGAAACAGGCCGTCCGGCCCGAAGATGCGCTTGAAACCCTCCAGCGGATTGATGCGGTTCCACTGGGGCTTGAGCTTGTCGGCGGTGAACAGAAGGCCGGACTGGGCGACGTTGCCGCCGACGCCGCCGATGATGGTCGCCAGCATCACCGCGCCGAGGAAGGGCGTCACCGCCCACAGCGCATGCATGCCGATCTCGATGCCCGCGCCCGCCTCCAGTCCGCCCAGCATGGCGTGGGGCGAGGCGATGAACGGCAGCAACTGTTCCGCCATCGAGGTGGCGAAATAGCCGCCGGCGCCCAGCAACACCGCCGCCGCCCCCAGCAGGGACGCCGCCGCGCCGACGTCCATGGACTTGGCGACATCCCCCTTCTTCCGCGCATCGGCTAGTTTTCGTGGGGTTGCCTCTTCTGTTTTCGACTCGGGATCGGCGCCTTCAGCCACCGGCGCCTCCCGCGAAGATCTGGGCGAACGCGCGGTAGCGGTCGATGAAGACCGTGCCGAGCACGCCGAGACTTAGAGCAAAAATGGACAGCCCCAGGATCACGCTGAGCGGGGCGGCCGCGAAGAAGATCTGGAACGCCGGCATCACACGGCCGACCAGTCCCGAGGCCAGGTTGAAGATCAGGGCGAAGACCAGCAGCGGCGCCGAAAGCTGAACCCCTAGGGCGAAACTGTCGCCCAGGGTGCGGATCGCCAGCGTCGCAAAGTCGCCGGTCATCAGGGGACGCGCGGGCGCGATCAGGTCATAGGATCCCACCAGCCCGGCGATGAACAGGTGGTGGGTGTCGGTGGCGAAGATCAGGGTCGTGCCCAGCAGCATCAGGAAGGCCGAGATGGTCGTGCCCGGCGCGGCCTGCAGGGGGTTGGCGGTCTGGGCGAAGCTGAGCGTGGTCTGCAGCGAGACGATCTCGCCCGCGGTCGACAGGGCGGTGAGGAAGCTGCGTAGAAGGGCGCCGATCATCAGGCCGACGACGACCTCCCGGATGACCCAGCCCGCCATGCCGCCCAGCGTCGCCGGAAGGGCCGGAAGCGCGCCCGCCACGACAGGCCAGAGCGCGAGCGTCACCACCAATGCAAAAGACAGGCGGATGCGCGGCGGCACATAGCTTTCGCCGACGCCGGGCAGCATCAGCAGCACCGCGCCGATGCGGGCGAAGATCAGCGCGCCCTGCCAGACCTGTTCTGATGTGGCGTAAGGCTCCACGCGCCGGTCACATGCCGGCGATGCGCGCGGCGATGGTCCGCATGAAGCCGCCCAGCAGGGCGCCCATCAGCGGCAGGAACAGCAGGAGCGAAACGAAGATGGCGATGATCTTGGGGGCATAGATCAGGGTCTGTTCCTGGATCTGGGTCAGGGCCTGCACCAGACCGATGACCACGCCGACGACAAGGCCGACCAGCAGGATCGGGGCGCACAGCTGGATCGTCAGCCACAGGGCGTCGCGACCCACATCCAGAACTTCCGCGCCGTTCATGCCACGCTCCAGCGGCCGCAGAACGCGCGACCGAACCGGGCAAGAAATGCCGGGCGTGTGGTTAACGAGACCCTAACCGGACGCGGACCGCCCCAAACTTTCCCGTTCAGGCCGCCTTGTTGTCAGGATGGTCGGCGACGAACCGCGCGACGGAATCCCGGAACGCCTGAACCTCCGCATTCAGCCGGACCAGCCGCTCGACGCTCATGCCCGCCGCGCTGAACAGGGTCTGGCCCAGACAGGCGCTACGGGCCTGCATGTCGCGCCCGGCGTCGGTCAGATGCACCAGCACCTGACGCTCATCCTGCGGATTGCGCAGGCGAGAGACCAGCCCCGCCGCCTCCATACGCTTCACCAGAGGGGTGACGTTGCTGGAGTCCAGTCCCAGCCGTTCAGCGACAGCGCCGATGGTCTGGCCGTCGCTTTCCCACAGGGTGCTCAGCACCAGGTACTGGGGATAGGTGATCTCCAGCCCGTCCAGCACAGGCTTGTAGGCGCGATTGATCGCCATGCTGGCCCCGTAGAGCGAGAAGCACAGCTGTTCATCCAGCGTGACGGTTCGACCGGAAGCGGACACGGGCTTTTCCTCAAACGACGACAGTGTCGTTAAATTACATATCGCGACACATATTCCTATGGACAAGCCGACGGCGCGGGCCTAACCAGATATATGTCACGGCATATAATGTCGCAGCATAATTTAATCACTCACGGAGCCCTTATGGCCGCGACCACCCCCGCCCCGCATGAAAGCGCGACCGCGCTGAGGAACTACTATCTGCTTCGAACCGGCGTCTCGATCATCTGGGTGCTGGCCGCCTTCACCATCGGCAACGGAAGTCCGGTGATCAGCGGGACACTGCTGGTGCTCTATCCGGCGTGGGACGCGCTCGCGAACGCCCGGGACGCACAGGCCAACGGCGGCTTCCGGGCGAATGCGCCACAGGCCCTGAACGTCTGGGTCAGCAGCATCGTCACCGTCGCGGTGGCGGCGGCCCTGTTGATCAACGTGCATCTGGTGCTCGGCGTCTTCGGCGCCTGGGCCATTCTGTCGGGCCTGCTCCAGCTGGTCGCGGGCCTCCGGCGCTGGCGGGAGTATGGCGCGCAGTGGGCCATGGCGCTGAGCGGCGCCCAGTCGATGCTGGCGGGCGGCTTCTTCATCTACGGCGCGACCGGCCCAATGACCCCCACGGCGGCCACCGTCGCGCCCTATGCAGCCTTCGGCGCCTTCTACTTCCTGCTGTCGGCCATCGCCCTGACCCTGAAGGGCCGCCGCAAGCGCGGTTGATTGGACAGGGTTATGAAGGGGGAGAGCGGTTCGATCAGCCCTCCCCTTTCAGGCCGAGCCCCTCTATGAAGCGGCAATGACCAAGCCGAGCATCACCCAGGCCGACGCCGAAGCCGCTGTCCGCACCCTGATCGAATGGGCCGGAGACAATCCCGACCGCGAAGGGTTGCTGGAGACGCCGGCGCGGGTGGCGCGCAGCTATCGTGAGCTCTACGAGGGCTATGAGGTCGATCCGCGCCAGTATCTGGAAAAGACCTTCGAGGAGGTCGGCGGCTACAACCAGATGGTCGTGCTGAAGGACATCCGCTTCGTCAGCGCCTGTGAGCATCACATGCTGCCGGTCGTCGGCGTGGCCCACGTCGGCTACCTGCCCACCGACCGCGTGGTCGGCATCTCCAAGCTGGCCCGGGTGGTGCGCGGCTTCGCGCGTCGCCTGCAGATTCAGGAGAAGATGACCTCCGAGATCGCGCTGGCCATCGAGGAAGTGCTGCGTCCGCAGGGCGTGGGCGTGGTCATCGAGGCCGAGCACAGCTGCATGACCCTGCGCGGCGTCAACGCGCCGGGCGCCAGCCTGACCACCAGCCACCTGAGCGGCGTGATGCGCGACGACCCGCGCACCCGCGAAGAATTCCTCCGCCTGACGCGGAAGTAGAGTCGGCGGAACGGCGCGGTCCTTGCGGGTTTTGACCCGAAGGAGGCCTGTTCGATGCCCTGGACAGCGATTTCGACCCGAAATGAGACAGCGCCCATCGTTCGCGGCGGGTGGCTGGATGCGCTGCGTTTCATTGTGGCCAGCCTCATCATCCTGCATCACTTCCAGATGTCGGCGCCGATTCCGCTGGCCGAAGGCGTACACCCGGTGTTCGAGCGGGGCGGCTTCCTGCTGACCAACTTCTTCCTGATCGACAGCGGCTATGTGCTGATGCGGGTATATGGCGCGGCGGTGTCGCGCGGCTCCATGTCGGCCGGCGACTTCTTCCTGAAGCGCTATCTTCGGGTCGTGCCCGCCCACCTGATCATGGCGCTGGGTCTGGTGTCGCTGGTCGTGTTCGGCGGAATGATGGGCTTCGCGCCCCGTGCGCCGGAGTGGTTCCGATGGGACCAGCTGCCCGCGCAGGTCACCCTGACGCAGGCGTTCGGCGTGTACGGCGGTCTGGGCTGGAACGCTCCGAGCTGGTCGATCTCCGCCCTGATCGGCTGCTATCTGGCCTTCCCCTGGATTCTGCGCGGCCTGGTCAGAATGGGGCCGTGGAGCGTTCTGGCGCTGGGGATCGGCCTGTATCTGATGGCGAACCAGCTCACCTGGGCCCTGCTGGGCTATCCGGTCTACCAGATGCCGATGGGCTTCGGCTTCTTCCGGGCCCTGCCGCTGTTCTTGCTGGGCATGTCGCTGGCCTGGTTCGCCCAGAAGGTCTGGATCGCGCCGAAACTGGCGGGCTGGGCGGGGATCGGCGCGGCCCTGCTGCTGGCCTTCGTCCAGTATTTCGACAAGCACGCCCTGATCTCGCTGGCCTGTATCTCGACGATCATTCTGGCCGCCGGCGCCACGCCGACGCCGCGCCCGTCGAAGCTGGTCGAGAAGGCCGCGCAGGTCTCGTTCTCGATGTTCATCACCAATGAGGTCGTGCGCATCGCCTGGTTCGGCGTCGCCAACGTTCTGACCGCGAAATACGCCCTGTCGGCGCCGGTTCAGTGGGGAATGTGGTTCGCGGGCGTGGCGGCGGCTTTCGTCTTCGCCTTCCTGTTCCACACCGTCATCGACACCCCGATCCAGAACCGCATCCGCGGCTGGCTGAAGTCGCGCCGCCGGAGCAAGGCCCCGCCCCTGCAGCCGGTCGTGTCAATCGAAGGCTGACCTCGGGCAAAGTCGTCAGATCGGCATCCGCATGATTTCCTGATAGGCCGAGATGACCTGATCGCGGACGGCCATGACCGTTTCCAGCGACGCCTCGGCCGAGCTGACGGCGGTGACCACGTCGATCAGGCTGCTCTGCCCCTGAACCGAAGCGGCCATCTGGCTTTCGGCGCCGCGCGTGGCCTGGGTCATGTCGCCCATGACGTTGGTCAGCATCTCCGCGAAACCGGACTGCTGCGGACCCGCCGTCGGCGCGACCGGCATGGCGCCGCCCTGGATCGCGGAATAGGCCTTGGCCGCCATCATGGGATTCATGGCTCAGTCCTATCGCTTGATCAGGTCGAGGGTGCGGGTCTCCATCGACCGCGCCGTCTCGATGACGTTCAGGTTCGCCTCATAGGCGCGCTGCGCCTCGCGCATGTCCATGGCCTCGACCAGGGTGTCGACGTTGGGCCGCAGCACATAGCCCTCGGCGTTGGCCGCCGGGTGCGAGGGATCGTACTCGGAGCGGAAGTCGCCCTGATCGGGACGAACCTCGGCCAGGGTCACGCCGGTCGCGCCGTCGATCTCGCGCGCCTGGAAGACGGGGATCTGGCGGCGATAGGGCTCGCCGCCCGCCGTCAGGGCCGTCGATTGGGCGTTGGCGATGTTCTCGGCGATGACCCGCATGCGCGACTGCTGCGCCTTCAGGGCGCTGGCCGCGACGGCCATGGCGTTGTTCCGGGGCGGGACGGGATCCGGCATCGACTATCTCCCTCGATCAGCCGCGACCGGGCGGACGGGCCGCCGCGCGCAGCATCTGCATGGATTTCTGGTAGAAACCGATGGCCGCGTCATAGGCCATGCGGCTCTCGGCCATCTTGAGCATCTGCTCCTCGACCACGACCGCATTGCCGTCGAGCGTTGTTTCAGAGTCCGGCGAACTGACCGTATCGAACCGGGTCGACTGACCGGCGGGCGCGATGTGCATGGCGCTGGTGCGGGTCATCTGGACGCCCCCGCCGTTGCGCATGGCCGCGGCGAAGTCCGTCGGCTGGTTCAGATCACGGCCGACGTAGCCGGGGGTGTCGGAGTTGGCGACGTTCTCGGCGATGACGCGCTGGCGCTGGTCCAGCCAGTTCAGGCGGCCCTTGATCTGGCCGAGCAGCGGAAGATCGGTGAAGCCCACGGGCGGCGCATCTCCGGGCGAGGATCGCCCACGGTTCGATGGGCAGAAAATGCCGCCTGCATGGTTAATGAGAGGTTATCTCAACGCGACGTTAACCATGATCGCCGAAATCTGCCCTGCCGGAATCAGTCTCCGGCGGGGCCCGTCGCATGAATTTTCTCGATCTGCTCAGGGCCGTTTTCGCCCTCGCCTTCGTCCTCGGCATTATCGGCCTGGCGGCCTGGGCGGCGCGTCGCTACGCGCCCCAGCTGCTGGCGCGCCTCAGCGCCGAGCGGGGAGAGCGCCGGATGCAGGTGGTCGAGACGCTGGTGCTCGATCCCGCCCGCCGGCTGGTGCTGGTCAAGATCGACAGCGAGGAACGCCTGATCCTGCTGGGCGAGGGCCGCGAACTGATCGAGCCGCGCGGACAGGAGCTGGGCAAGTGAGGGGCCTGAAGGGCGTGTTCGGCATGCCGACGCGCGCCGAGCTGAAGCGTGCGGCCCTGCTGTCGCTGCTGACCACCCTGCTCTGCCTGTGCTGGCCGCTGGCCGCGCTGGCGCAGGAGGTCGCTTCTGGAGGAGCGGCGATCAATGTCGATCTGGGCACCGGCGCGGGCCTGACCGAGCGGGTCGTCCAGTTGGTCGGTCTGATGACCGTGCTGTCGCTGGCGCCGTCCATCGTGATCATGACGACCAGCTTCGTGCGGATCGTGGTCGTGCTGTCCCTGCTGCGGACGGCGCTGGGCATGCAGCAGTCGCCGCCCAACGCGGTTCTGGTGTCCCTGGCCCTGTTTCTGAGCGCCATCGTCATGGCTCCGACGTGGCAGGACGCCTATGATTCGGGCATCCGCCCCCTGCTCGACCAGCAGATGGAGCTGCCTCAGGCCTTCGATGCGGCATCAGAACCTGTGAAGACTTTCATGCTGTCGCAGGTCGATCAGGACGACCTCGCCCTGTTCACCCGGCTGTCCAACATCGAGGCCCCGCAGCAGGCGGTGGACCTGCCCCTGCGCGTGGTCACGCCGGCCTTCATGATCAGCGAGCTGAAGCGGGCCTTTGAAATCGGATTTCTCCTTTTCGTTCCGTTCCTTGTGATCGATCTGGTGGTCGCCAGCGTGCTGATGTCCATGGGCATGATGATGCTTCCGCCGGTGGTGATTTCCCTGCCGTTCAAGCTGATCTTTTTCGTGCTCGTGGACGGCTGGAGACTGGTCGCCGGGAGCCTCGTGGAGAGCTTCCAGCGCGCGTCCGGCGGAGGGTAAATCCCCAGCCTGCGGGGCTTACAGCGGCAATGCCGCTTGCCATGCGGATAAAAAGCGGCGTTGATCCGTCCGTCATCGCCCCTGAATCGCGGGGCGAACTTAATCGGGAAACGACCCACAATGACTACTCAAGCCGAACTCATCGCCGCCGTCGCCAAGGACGCGGGCGTCAGCCAAGCCGACGCCGGCCGCGTCCTGACCGCGATCGTCGAGAACATCCAGAAGTCGCTGGTCGCCGGCGGCGACGTGCGCATCTCGAACCTCGGCGTGTTCGACACCGCCGCCCGCGCTGCCCGTGAAGGCCGCAACCCGGCCACCGGCGGCACGATCCAGATCGCCGCTTCGAAGGCTGTGCGCTTCCGCGTGTCGAAGCCGCTCAAGGATGCGGTGAACAAGTAAGCGGATTACGACGGCGCGCCTTCGGGCGCGCCGTCATCGCTGAAATCAGGGACGGGCGGGGGTTGCTGGGCGATTCCCGCCCGTTCTCTGTCTGAGGTCCGCCTTCATCTCGGACACCCAACCGGCGAAAGTGTCCGCCGAGGCGCTGAGCGTGGCGAAGTCGCCGGCCGAGACAGTCCCCTCCATACCGCCCATGCCGTCCAGCGCGATCGACAGTGCCACCTTCGAGCGGGCTCCGGCCACGAACGGACGATAGTTGCGCGACAGCCGGCCCAGCCCCGCCGCATCACGCGCCAGCGAATAGCCGACGCCGGCGCGGATCAGCCGGGCTTCCTCATCCAGGGTCAGGGGCGCGGGGTTGCTGTAGCGGTCGGCGAGCGCCCCTTCATACAGGCTCGCGGCGCCGCCCCAGTTTTCCTGCTTCCAGAAAATCTCGGCCTTCACCGCCTTGGCCTCTGGCGAGGCATCGGTTCCCAGCACTTCCAGCGCGTGATCATAACGGCCCAGGCTCATCAGCGCCCGCGCCTCCAACGCCCGACGCTCGCTGTTCAGGGCCGTCGGCAGCAGGGTCGTGCGGGAACTCCAGATCGCCTGCAGCGCCTTCTCCGGCTGGCGATCCATCAGATAGATGGTGGCCAGATCGGTCGCGACCTGGGCCTTCGCGACACCTTCCAGACGCTCATCCACCTGATGCTTCAGAAGCTCGGCGGCCTGATCCAGCAAATCGACATCGACCAGACGCCGCGACAGGCGGCGCACCATCTCGTCGCCGTCGGCGCCGACCGGGGTCAGCTCACGGAAGTCATAGAACAGACCCAGCGCCTGCACGGGCTGCAACCCATCGGCGCCGCCTTCCAGGAACAGCATGCGGAAGGCATTGGACAGGTCCATCGACAGGTCCGCCGCGCCGGGGAGGCGCTGCATCTGACCGTTGACGCCCTTCAGCGCGGTCAGGGCCTCACGATACAGGCCCTGCGACAGGTACAGCTTGCCCAACTCGCGGATGACGGCCAGTTCGGTCGCGTCGCCCCGCCAGCGCCAACGCAACGCCTCAAGTTCCTTGGCCGCGACGTCCGGCTTCATCGTGCCGCGTTCCAGCGACAGACGGATCAGCCCCAGCTTGGCGGGGACTGCGACCTTGTCGAGCCGCGCGCGGCTGACGGCCTGATAGACGGCCAGCGCCCGGTCGCCCATGCCGTCCTGCTCAAATAGCCGAGCCTGCACATTGCGGGCGACCAGTTGATCCGCAGCCGGTGCGTTCTGGCTGAACACATAGGCCAGCAGGGCGCGCGCCGCCTCGGGGTCGCCGGTCTCCAGCGCCGCCTCGGCGTGGGCCGCGCCGAAACGGGCGCGCCAGATCGGCGGGAAGTCATCCACCGCTCCGGCCCCGGCCGAGAAGGCCTGACGCGCGGCCACCCAGTCGCCCTGTTTGGCCGCGATGTAACCGCGCCAGACAGCCGAGGCCGGATCGCCCGCGACGGCGGCGGAAGCGAAATCGCCCTGCGCCTCTTCCAGACGGCCGATAGAGGCCCGGGCCGCGCCGCGCAGACCGCGCAGTTCCGGCTCGCCCTGCATGTTCGGCGTCTGGGCGACGATGGCGTTCAGCACGCCGATGGCCTCGAACGACAGGCCCGAGCCGACCAAAAACCGGGCCAGCGCCATCCGCGCTTCGATGGGCGCGCGCGGATCATCGCCCGCGGCGGCGGCCTCAAGGGCGGCGGCGTCCTGAAGCTCGCGATAGCGGGCGGAGAAGCCCGCATGGCCGGTGTTTTCCCAGCCCTCGACGATCTGGCCGGGGTACTGGCCCTTGCGCGGCGCGCCCGGCTCGGTGCTGGCCTCTTCCAGCCCCTCCGACGGCGCCGACAGGGTCAGGCCGCCGGGACGGCTCAGGGTGACCAGATCCCCGTCCGCCTTGACCGACAGGTCCGACACCATCGTCTCGACCGCCAGACCATGCGCGGTCGGCAGCAGGGTCATGTCGATGGTCTGACGGCTGTCGGCGTAGCCCTTGCCCGGCGCGCGGGCGGTGACGGCGGCGAAGCGGTCGCCGGCCATGGGGTCGGTCAGCCAGATGGCGCGGGTCGCCCCGGCCATGCGGGCGACCAGCGTCGGCTCACCGGTGTCATCGCGATCGACAGTAACGCCCCCTGCCGACCAGGCGGGCCCGCCGACGGTCACGCTCCAGGTCGCGCCGTTGGAGACGGCCGAGACCCGCAGGCCACGCGGCGCGGCGATCCGGACGGCGACGTGATCGGGCGCGGCGGTCCAGTGGGCCCCGGTCGCCGGTCCCAGATCCTTGGCGCCGTCCATGTTGAGGCGGCCCGGCGCGTCGAACACCACCCAGACCGCATCGCCCCGCCGGAAGATCGCGGCGGGAACCGGCTGATCCCACTTGAAGTCCAGCGTCACCTTGTCGGGGCCGACGTGCGAGACCACCGGCACCGTGACCGCCTGCGCGGGCGCCAACGGGGTCGAGGGCGCTTCGGGCGCCGTAGGATACAGGTTGACGAAGACCGCGCCGTCCGACGATCCGGTGCGGATGTCCGCGCCCTCGGCCAGCGTCAGAACCAGTTCGGTGCCGCCGCGCACCGCGCGGGTCTCGACCTTCTCCACACCGCGCGGAGGATCGACCCGGAGACGCGATACATCCGGCGCGGCGGTCGAGCCGATGCGGACGATGACGGCGCTCCCCTCACGCCGGACCTGCGAGCGGGCGCCGATGACGCCGGCGAACTCCACGCGCGTGAAGGTGTCGTTGGCTCCGATCCGGATGGTGATCGGGTCGAGTGCGCCGCCGCCTTCCTGGGCGTAAAGGGGCGCCAGCGGGGCGAGCGCGACCGTACCGGCCGCGGCGACGGCCACGGTCGACTTCAGAATGCGCTTGGTGGTGCGGGCCCCGGACATACGCGCGCACACTCGCGCGACTGCCCTTTAAGCAGGGTTAACGGATGGTGACTCCCGAGCCGCTGTTCGGCCCGTTCCCCGCGACAAACAGCCCCGGTTGCGCTACCGACTGTAGAGGCCGACATCGTCAGCCATCAAGAGCATTGGACCCGCCATGAGCGACCCCGAGTATCCGCGTCTCAGCACCCTGGAAACCGGCCTGCGTTGCCGCTGCCCCCGTTGCGGCGAAGGCCCCCTGCTGCGCGGCTTCCTCAAGATTCGCGACAACTGCCCGAAATGCGGCCTGGACTACAGCTTCGCGGACCCGGCGGACGGCCCTGCCTTCTTCGGGATGAGCGTCGTCGGCGTGATCGGCATGGCCCTGTTCATGTGGTTCGAGTTCACCGTCCACCCGCCGGTCTGGGTGCATTTCGCGGTCACCATGCCCCTGCTGACACTCGGCTGTCTCGCCGTCCTGCGCCCGCTGAAGGGTTGGCTGGTCTCCGAGCA
This sequence comes from Brevundimonas sp. FG8, assembly GCF_057808845.1. Lineage (NCBI taxonomy): Bacteria > Pseudomonadati > Pseudomonadota > Alphaproteobacteria > Caulobacterales > Caulobacteraceae > Brevundimonas > Brevundimonas sp. FG8. The sequence goes on from NZ_JBMDIU010000009.1 coordinate 35,780, forward strand.
GTTCATCCACAAGGCCGCTCCGCCCGAATGGGAGAGCATCGGCGGGCACGGCGAAGGATCTCGCTGGAAGTAACCGCTTCAGCGCCCAGCCGTTGGTAGTCCGATCTCGAACACAGCGCCACCCTCCGAGGGCACGAGGTCCAGCGTCGCCTGATTGGCGGCCAGAAGGGCGCGGGCGATGGACAAGCCCAGCCCGGCTCCGCCCTCGCTGCGGCGGGTGGTGAAGAAGGGCTCGAAGATGCGCTGACGATCCGCCGGCGTCACCCCCGGTCCGTCGTCCGTGATCGACAGGATCACCGTCTCCTCGGCGACTCGCGCCGCGATCCGCACTGACGTCGCCCCGGCCTGACGGCTGTTCTCGAGCATGGTCGCCACGACCACTTCCAGCGTCGCCTCGGGCGCGGCGACGGGCGGCAGATCGTCGGGCAGGTCCAGTTCGATCTTCAGCTCGGGCGAGGCGGCATCAACGGCTTTCAGTAGCGGCGGTTTCAGCGCTACCGACAACCCCGCCTCCGGCCGCGCCATGTCCGCCCGCGCCAGATCCATCAGTCGGGTGACCAGCGCCGACAGCCGCCGTCCGTCACCGGCGATATTGTCGAGGAAGCGACGTCGCTCCTCCGGCGACATGTCCTCATGGTCCTGCAGCAGTTCGACCGCGCCGTTGATCCCGGCCAGCGGCGTCTTGAACTCGTGGCTCACCGCGGCGGCGAAGTCGCGTAGATAGCGGGAGCGGCGCTCGATGGCCTCGGCCATAAAGCCGAAATCCTCGTACAGGGTGCGGATTTCGATGGCCGCGGTGGCGGGCGGCGGCGGCACCTCCCCGCCTCCGGCGGCGACCTCGCGCGTGACCCGGCTGAGCCGCTCGATGGGCTTGGCGATGCCGCGCGAGACCAGCACGGCGAGGAAGGCGATGAAGCCCAGCACCCCGACGATGCCCAGGGCGATCTTGATGCGGTCCTGATAGATGCCCCGGAACAGGGCGCGGGGCGAACGGGAAACGAGGATTACCCCCTCCACCTGCCCGTTCACCACCACCGGACGGGCGTGATGGATGCGCAGGGCCGAGGCCCGGCTGAGCCACTCCATCGAATAGCGCGGCTGATAGCCGGCGTTGCGCCGGAGCACGGTCGCCGGGCGCCCCGCCAGCGCGGCTCGGACCTCCTGGATCGCCTTCCAGTTCCCGCCCTGACCGAAGCCCCGCACCACCGTCCCGTCGCGGTCCAGCAGGATGATCGAGGCCAGTGTCGTTCGACTGGTCTCCTCCATGATCGGGTCCAGCCGTTCGCCGACAGCGACCGCATCCGGGAGAGGTGGACCGGCCGGAGCCGCCTGCGGACGGGGCGGCAGAACCGGGGTGGAGCCAAGGTCGATGGTCGCGCCCTCCGGCCGATACCAGTCGGGCGCCCGTCGCTGGGCCTCGGTCGGCGTGGTCAGCCGGGACCCGGGCCACAGAGCCTCCGCCGTCGCCGAAAGGACTGCCGTCTGGGCGACGAGCTCCGCCTCGGTCTGACGCACAAGCGTGTTCTCATAGACCCGCAGGAAGATGCCCGCGAACCCCGGCAACAGGGCCGCGAACAGCAGCACCGCCAGCAGGATCGTTCTCAGTCGCAGGGCGGGCCAGTGCCGCCGCACGAACAGGCGGAAACGGCCCGGTTCGCCGCTCACGCCGCCGCGCCGACGCAGGGCCCCAACTGGTACCCCAGCCCGGCCCGGGTCTCGATCACATCGCCGCCGCCGACCGCCGCGAACTTGCCGCGCAGATTGCGGACATGGCTGTCGATGGTCCGGTCGGTCATGGCGAAGCCGGGGCCGTGCACGCGGTCGATGATGGCGTCACGGGTGAAGACCATGCGCGGCTGGGCGGCCAGCACCCGCACGATGGCGAACTCGGTCACCGTCAGCGGCACCTCCGCGCCCGCCCAGGCGGCGCGCCAACCCTCGGCGTCGAGCGACAGCTTGCCGTGGACCACCGCGCCCGAGGGCAGGGGCGCGGGCGTCCGCGCCGTCCGCCGCAGGATCGCCGCGACGCGCGCCACCACCTCACGCGGGCTGAAGGGCTTGGTCACATAGTCGTCGGCGCCCAGTTCGATGCCCAGAATACGGTCGAACTCGTCATCCCGGGATGAGAGGAACAGCACGGGCGTATCGCCCTTCGCCCGCATCCGGCGACAGGTCTCGATCCCGTCCATGCGCGGCATGTTGATGTCCAGCACGACCAGATCGGACGGATGCGCCTCCAGATCGGTCAGGGCCGCTTCCCCGTCCTCCGCCTCACGCGTGGCCAGTCCTGCCTTGCGCAGGGCGAAGGTCAGAAGATCGCGGATGTGGGGGTCGTCATCGACCACCAGAACGGTGCGCTGCATGATCGCCATGTTCAGACTCCGGTAGCAGAGGTCAACGGGGTGAGGGTGTCGGCCGCAGCCGGAACGGGGACCGCCACAGGCTCGGGGGCGGGCTCAGGTCGGCGCGGCGGCGCCAGACGTCCATCCCACAAACGCTCGCCGGGCAGAGGGACGATGAGCGGCTCGCGCGCCGCCAGCACCTCGACCCGCGCCAGCCGCCGCGCCCGGCGCCAGGTCCAGCCCCTCCAGCTCCAGTTATCGCGATCCGCGCGGTCCAGCACGTCGCGACGAACCGCCGCCACGCGATCCTTCAGGGCCGGCTCATCCGTCGCCTGTTCCAGCTCGACCAGAGAGACCAGCGCCGGTTCTCCGATGGTGTTCAGGTAGCCGAGGTCCAGCACCGCACCCGTGCCGTCCACTTCCCGCGCATGACGCACGTTCCAGGCGGCGGCGATCGCGCCTGTGTCGATCACGCTCAGCCCCATCAGGACGACCAGCGCCACCTTGGCATTGGCGTCGATCAGCCAGTGCCCGTCCTTGCCCTTCAGCAGACGCCAGCAGATCAGCAGCAGTCCGATCCCGACCATCACCATCCAGATCATCGCCACGATGCGGAAGCGGGTCAGGGCGTAGCCCTCGATATAGTCCGCGGTGCGCAGGATGGATGAGGCGACCAGCACCATGTTCTGCGCCACCCACAGCACGACCAGCCGACGCACCAGCGGCCGCTGCGCGGTCTCCGATCCCGGACGCAGGGCGACCAGCACGAACAGTCCGGCCAGCAGAGCCGTCCCGATCAGCGGATAGGCGCCCCGATGGGCGTAGTCGGCCAGGGTCGCGTCTCCCGGCAGGGGCGCACCGCTCCACAGGAAGGCGATGTCCAATCCGTTCTGAAGCGCGAACAGGGCGTTGAAGACGATCAGCGACAGGGTAACCGAAGCGGTGCTGACGCCCGGCAGCGCCCTCTGCCCCAGCGACGGCAGAGTCAGCAGCTTTCGATGCCAGCGCGGGCGCAGCGTCGTCCACGCCATCACGCCCACGATGACGCAGCCGATGAGACGCAGCACGGTCACGCCCGACGGCGCCGGCACGCTGGCCGCGTTCAGCGCTTCGGCGATCAACGGATTGGCGCGCGCGAACAGCAGCAGGAAGACCAGCCCGCCGACCACCGGCATGGCCGCCACCTTCAGAATGGCGACGGGGGAAATCCGCGACGGCCTGCGCCGCCGCAGCCGCGCCAGCCGCACCATGTCGAGGATCGGCCCGACCAGCGACACCACCCCGTGCACAAACAGACGCTGGAACCAGCGCCACACGGGCTCGCCGATCTTCACCCGACCGGACAGCGCGGCCAGGGTGAGCATCAGACCGAAGAGCATCCACGGCAAAGGTCCGGGCCGCTCGACCATCAGGCCCGCGAAACCCGCCGCCGCCAGCACGGGCGGCAGCGCTCGCCGGTCGCGGACCAGCCCCCGCCGAACCAGAACCAGCCCGGCGACCCAGGCCGCGGCGAACCCGCCGAGAACCGCGCCCCACGGCACACTCTGGAACAGCAGGACATCGGCCAGAACGGCCAGAAGCAGCGCGACGACACACTTCAGCCAGAAGGACGAACGCGAGAATGGATGATTGCCGAACATGGGCCTCCCCTTCGATCAGAAGGCCCTTGTCGAACGTCTGGGTTCAGCGTTCCGGGACTCGCAAAGGAGCGTCAGCGGAGACGGCGTGCAGAAGCGGTGCAGGCGAGGCGTCGCCGTCCCGGGAGCGCACCATTTCCCACTTCGCAAGAACAACTCGCTCCACCCGTCGCGATTGAGGATCAGAATATTTTCCTACCATACGACCAAATTTGACGCACCCGTCCTGTAGGATTGTTTTCCTGTCGATGCAGATCGACAGGCATATCCACGGAGGGAATTTTGAAAACACCAATCCCCATTCTCGTCGGGCTGGGCGCGCTCCTGCTCGCGGGATCAGCAGAGGCCCAGACGGCCCAGACATACCGCTATGACGCCCACGGGCGGCTGACCGCGGCGACCACCGCGCGTCCGTCGTCGGGCGCATTCGCCAGCTATACGCTGGACGATGCCAACAACCGAACAGCGCGCAGCAACGTCGCCCCACCCTCGCCCTCGGTCTCCTGGCGGCTGGCCAGTGGCGAAACGCTGGTCGTCGGTCGTCAACTGACGTCCCAGGACGGCCGCTTCACGCTGAAGGTCGAACCGTCGGGTCAGGTGGTTCTGCGCTTCGGTGCGACGGTCCTGTGGTCCGCCGGAACGGCCAACGGCCAGTCCATGTACTTCCGGCTCCAGACCTCTGGCGCGGCGGCCCTGTTCGACGTCCCGCAGAACGTTCTGTGGGCCACGCCCGCCGCCGGCGCCGACGCCACCCTCACCCTGCAAGACGATGGAAACCTGGTGCTGAAGAACAGCGGCGGGTCGGTCGTCTGGCAATCCAACACCTGCTGCCACTGAGAGGCGCGATACACATGAAAACCAGACACAAGACATGGCTGCTCGCAGCCACATCGGCGCTCGCCTTGGCCACAGCCGGGGTCGCCGAAGCCCAGACTTTGCCGCCCGAGCGCTACACCCTCGACGCCAGAGGTGTCGATCTGATCCGGAAGGAATGGACCCCGACCGGCGCCAACCTGTCTGTGGGTGGAACGACAGGCCTTTCCTATGGGTGGGTGCTGCTGGGAAATCAGTGGTGGGACTCCGCGATCAGCGGGATGAATAACTCCGGCACGCAGGCGACGGTGACCGCGGACGGCGTGACCGAGATTTTCGACACCACCGTCACTGGATGGGCTCCTCGCGAGAAGCTTGGCTCCACGTTGACCCGGGTCGGCACAACCAACGTCTATCTCTATCAACGGGGTGGGACGGTCTGGCGCTTTGAGACACTCGGCTTCGTCGCGATTCCGCCAGGTCCCTTCGAATACTTCGCCAGCAGCAGGGAAGAACCGAACGGCCTGAAGACTGACTTCACCTATGTCGTGGACTCCTACTTCGATCCGGAAGAAGGGATCGAAACAAGGGTCGGCCGCCTGCAATCCTACCAGAACAATGCGGGCTATCAGATCCACTACGAGTACAAAACTGACACCCTGACCCCTGAAAGCGCGGGTGAATGGCTGTCCGTTCAGAAGGTGATGGGCCTGAACCTCGCGGTCGATTTCTGTGACAAGGCCGCCTTCACCTGCACCGGCCTGACCCGGACCTGGCCCAGCGTCACCTTCTCGGCCGAAAATCCTGGACCGACCATCCAGGACCTTATCTTCACTGACCAGTCCGGCATCGAGACCCGTTACAGGACCAGAGGGACTGAAGATGGCGGCATCCGGGAGTTGCTCGTCGGCTCCAACCCCGTGCCCGTCGTCTCGGTCCTTCATCAATGGTCCGGCGAGGTCCGCAGCATCACCGATGCGTCCGGAACCTGGGACTACACGTTCTTTGACCGCACCGCGGTTCGACTGGAGACAACTATTGAAGGCCCATCGGGGCAGAAGTTGTTCGTCGTCTCCGACCCGTCGATCGGTCTGGTCACCTCGGCGACCGAAAGCACCTCGGCCAGCCCGGCGACAAGCCGGACCTGGAGCTGGACCTATGACGACGGCTATCGCGTCGAAACGGCCACCGGCCCGGAAGGTGAGACCGCCGAGTATGAGTACGATGATCGCGGCAACATCACCCAGGCCACCCTGTCGCCCAAGACCGGCGGGACCGAAGCCGACATCGTCACCAGCGCGGTCTATCCGGCGTCCTGCGCCAACCCCGTGACCTGCAACCTGCCGACCTCGACCACCGATGCGGCGGGCCGGGTCACCGACTATGCGTGGGACAGCACCCACGGCGGGATCACCAGCGTGACCCTGCCGGCGCCGTCCACCGGCGCGGCGCGGCCCCAGACCCGCTACGCCTATGCGGCGCAGACGGCGCAGTTCAAGAACAGCTCCGGCGTCATCGTCGCGGCCCCGACCGCGATCACCCTGCCGGTCGAGGTCTCGGCCTGCGTCACCGGCGCCAGTTGTGACGCCACGGCGAACGAGGTGCTGACCACCCTGAACTACGGCGTCACCACGGGCGTGGCGAACAATCTGAACGTCGCCTCCGTCAGCCGGGGTTCGGGTGTTGATCCGGCCATGTCGGTGACGGCCTATGGCTGGACCCCGGACGGCGATGTCGCCACCGTCGACGGCCCGCTCAGCGGCGCCGCCGATACGACGCAGTATCGCTACGACACCTCGCGACGGGTTGTCGGCATGGTCGGCCCCGATCCGGACGGCGCCGGACCGGCCCTGCACCGGGCGCAACGGGTCACCTACAATGATCGCGGCCAGCCCACCCTGACCGAGGCCGGCACGACCGCCGGCTACAGCGATCCGAACTGGGCCGCCTTCGCACCCCTGCTCCAGTCCAGCACCACCTACGACGACTTCGGCCGTCCGGTGGAAGCCCGACAGTTGTCGGGCGCGGGCATCGCCTCAGGCGTCCAGCAGGTGACCTATGACGACTCGGGCCGGGTCTCATGCGTGGCGACGCGCATGAACCCCGCGACCTTCGCAGCCCTGCCGGCCTCGGCCTGCACCGCGGCGACCGAGGGAGAGTTCGGTCCTGATCGTATCGTGCAGACGACCTATGACATCGCGAACCGCCCGGTCTCGAGCACCTCGGCCTATGGAGCTTCGAACCCCGTCACCGAAAGCGTGACCTACGGCGTGAATGGTCAGGCCAGCACCCTGACCGACGGCGAGGGAAACGTCTCGGCCGTGGAGTACGACGGCTATAACCGTCCGCTGCGGCTGCGCTATCCCAACGCCACCGGCGGCGGGACCTCTACCACTGACTATGAGCAGATCACCTACGACGCCTACGGACGAATCTCGGGCGTCCGCAACCGCTCAGGAGACACCACTTACTTCGGCTATGACAACCTGAACCGGACCATCGCCATCAACGCGCCCGGCAGCACGCCGGACATCAGCTCGGCCTATGACAACCTCGGCCGGATGACCGTGACCGGCAACGGCACGATCACCGTGGTCACCGGCTGGGACGCCCTGTCCCGTCCGGTCAGCGAGGCCTCCAGCGTCATCGGCGCCATGGAATACCAGTATGACGCCGCGGGCAACCTGACCCGGATCGAGTGGCCCGACGATTTCGGCGCCAACTACACCTACGATCTGTACGGCGGCGTCACGGCCATCTCGCAGCAACCGGCAGGCGGCAGCGCCACCCAGGTCGCGGCCTATGGCTGGAACAACCTGGGCCAGCCGGTCAGCACCAGCCGCGCCGGTGGGGCGGGCGCCTCAACCACCCGCTCCTATGACGCCTGGGGTCGGCTCAGCGGCCTGTCCCATGACGCCACGGGCACGACCAACGATGTGGCTCTGGGCTTCAGCTACAACCCCGCTGGCCAGATCATCGGCCGCACGGTGTCGAATGAGGCCTATGTCTACAGCGCCTCGCCGACCGGCTCGACCACCTATGCGGTGGACGGGCTGAACCAGCTGGACAGCATCAACAGCGTCGCGGTCCCCCACGACAGCCGGGGCAATGTCACCGGCGCTCTGGGGAATGCCTACGGCTATGACGACCTGAACCGCCTGACCTCGGCCAATGCGGGCGCGGGCGCGACCAGCTTCACCTTCGACCCGATGAACCGTCTGGCGACCTCGACCGTCGGCGGCGCCTCGATCCGCCGTCAGTATGTCGGCGATCAGCTGGTGGCCGAATACAATCCGGCCACGGGCGGAATGCTCAAACGCTACATCCCCGGCCTCGGCCTTGACGATGTGGCGGTCGCCTATGACGGTTCGGGAACCTCGACCCGCAACTGGCAACTGGCAACTGGCCGATGAGCGCGGCTCGGTGATCGCCCTGTCCGGCTCGACCGGCGCGGTATCGAACATCAATACCTACGACGAGTACGGCGTCCCCGGTTCGAGCAACACTGGTCGCTTCCAGTACACCGGCCAGCAATGGCTGCCGGAGACGGGCGCTTACCACTACCGGGCGCGAGCCTACCTGCCGCAGGTTGGCCGTTTCCTGCAGACGGATCCGGTTGGGTATTCGGCAGGGACGAACCTTTACGGATACGTAGGAGCCGATCCTATCAATTGGGTGGACCCGTCCGGTTTGCAGGAGGTCACCACTTTACCAGGCACTGAAGTCACTGCACGTTGCCCCATCCTGACACGTTGGAACGAACTGCTTCATACTTGTACTTCGGTTATCACCAGCCCACCTCAATCATGGGAGTTCAAAATTGGAGAGGTTTCGACCTTTTATGTAGGTTCGGGTGGAGGCACATCTGGCAGTGGACCGGAACATGAAGAGTGCAGAGGCTCAAAACGGGATCACGGCATAGGACGATATGAACAATATCCAGACGGATATTATGGAGTAGGAGCTGGTTTAAGCGTAGTTGGCATCGGAGGTTTTGCCGCCAACGTCATCGATTGGTACAGAGTCGAAAATAACGTAAGAACTGAGTCATTCACCACCTGGACCTTCCAAGGTCTGACGGGGGTCGAGCTTTCAGCGGGAGTTCAATTTTTTTATCAGACAACAGAGCCTGTCGGAAACGGTATCGTACTTGGCGGGTCCGCATTCTTTGTTGGAGGAGAGTATCAATGGGCGCAAGGCGGCTCTGGCTCACCATCAGGCTCTGCGGGTGCCACCATAGGCTTTAGATATGGCGGGCACTGGGGCGGAAGCGTGACCAAGCAAATGGGCTGCAGAACAACTTTGTCAGGCGGTTGAAGATGATTTTAATTACAGGATTTGGATTATTTGGTTCTGGCATCGCGAATTTGATTTTCATAGCGATGGTGGATTCTGAGCTAGTGAAATCGGGAGCACCGAAATCACACCGCCTGATGTCAACTAATGGCGCAGAAGTATTCCTAAGGGTCGCACTCTACAATGGAGACCTCATAAAATACGGAAATGCGCACAAGTACATGATTTGGTCTCGAATTTCGACCATCATATTCTTATGCTTCGCGGTTATTTTTGCCTTCAGCTTTACCAAGTAAGGAAGCTTAGCAAGCGAACCGCACATCTGCTAGCTATCCGGACCACTTAAGACCGGCTCAGACAAATCCCGCGCCTGCTGGGTTTGATAAATCCGACCACTTAAGCCGACCACTTAAGAGCGGCTCAATCTGGCGCCAAACCACTTAAGACCGGCTCACTGCGGGCGGGAAGCATCAGCTCCTCGCCCATTCAGTGCAAGCCTGGCGTCCCGCGCTCCCGCTCAATGAGCGTGAGCAGTTCCCGCATTTGCCTTTCTACCGCATCCAGCTTGAGCGTTCGAAGATGCGTCTGACGTCCTGCCGCTGAAAGCATGGCGTCGAGCACAGCATCCGAGTGTCGCATCAGCTCGACCAGGTTCTCGCCACTTGGTCCATTTCGAGCCTCAAACCAGTTCTTCACCGCCCGCTCGTTGGCGTTGGTGATGCGGCTCACGATCTTGCGCGACGATAACGTCGAACCCCATTCGTGATGCAGGGCGTCGGCGATGAGCTTGGGGAAGGCGTCCATCATACACCTCACGCACCGGAAACTATTTTCCGGTTTTGGACCGAAGTTTTCAGGCCAACTTCGGAAAAGACTTTCACCGCCACCGTCCTTACGCCCGTTGGCTGACCGCATCGTGACTGTGCGGATAGTTGGCGTGCGATATGGACCGAGGACGCGTTCAGCACGAAGGCGAAAAGAAGCGCGTCATGCGCGCTGCGCAGTACGTGCGCATGTCCACCGAGCACCAGAAATACTCGACAGAGAACCAGGCCGAAGCGATAGCCGCTTATGCCGCGCGCCGCGGCTTCGAGATTGTCAGGACCTACGAGGACGCCGGCAAAAGCGGCCTGCGGTTGGATGGCAGGGCGGGACTTCAAAAGCTGATCGCGGACGTGAAGGACGGGGCGGCGGACTTCGAGGCCATCCTCGTCTACGACATCAGCCGCTGGGGGCGGTTCCAGGACTCCGATGAGAGCGCCTACTACGAGTTCATCTGCCGCGAGGCCGGCATTGCGGTCCACTACTGCGCGGAGCAGTTCGAGAACGACGGCAGCCTGAGCGCGACCGTCATCAAGAGCATGAAGCGCGCGATGGCTGGCGAGTACAGTCGCGAGCTTTCCGCCAAGGTCTTCGCTGGCCAGTGCCGCCTGATTACCCTCGGATACCGTCAAGGCGGACCTGCCGGATATGGCCTACGTCGCCAGTTGGTGGACGAGCACGGCGTGCCTAAGGCGATCCTGTCTCGCGGGGAGCATAAGAGTTTCCAGACAGACCGCGTCGTCCTGACACCCGGCCCTCCCGAAGAGGTGGAAGTCGTCCGGCGCCTCTATCGCCTCTTCGTGCTTCAACAGCGATCAGAGACGGAGATCGCGGCGCAGCTGAATGCCGAAGGCTTGGTGACTGATCGCGGTCAGCCGTGGACGCGGGCGACCGTCCATCAAGTTCTCACCAACGAGAAATACATCGGCAACAACGTCTTCAACCGCTCCTCTTTTAAGCTGAAGACGAAGCGCGTGACCAACACCCCGGACATGTGGGTTCGCAAGAACAGCGCCTTTCCCGGGATCGTCGAGGCCGACTTCTTCGAAGCCGCCCAGCGGATCATCCGGGCGAGGTCCGCTCGCTTCACGGACGATGAGCTGCTGGCCAAACTGGCCCAGGTCCTTCAGAGCAAAGGCGCGCTGTCCGGGGTGATCATCGACGAGTTCGAGGACATGCCATCGAGCTCGGTCTACCGGCATCGGTTCGGCAGCCTGCTGCAAGCCTATCAGCTGATCGGATATTCGCCCGGCCGGGACTACCGCTACATCGAGGCGAACCGCGCGATCCGGGCGATGCACCCGGACATCATGGCAGGCGTTCTGGTCGGCTTCAGCGACATCAAGGATGTCGTGGTGTCGGAAGAAGACGGGCTCGTCACCATCAACGACGAGTTCACCGCGTCGATCGTGATCGCACGCTGTCAGGAAACGCCAGCGGGCGGACTGAGGTGGAAGATCCGGCTCGACCAAGGCTTGCGCCCAGACATCACGATCGCAGTACGCATGCAGCCCGGAAACACCGACATCCGGGACTACTACCTCCTCCCGTGGCTCGAGTACGGCGCAGACCCCAGCCTCCGCCTGGCACCGGAAAACGGCGTCCTGCTCGATACCTTCAGGTTCGACACCTTGGATGCCTTCTACGACCTCGCCCGACGCACGGAGCTCGCCGCAGCATGACCGACGTTCCTGAAATCAGAATGATCCCGGTGAACTCGATCACCGTCCTCAACCCGCGAGCCCGCAACAAGCGAGTGTTCCAGGAGCTGGTCACCAGCATCGAGCGCCTCGGCCTGAAGAAGCCGATCACGGTCAGCCAGCGGCCAGGCCGCGCCCGCTACGATCTCGCCTGCGGGCAAGGACGCTTGGAGGCCTTCATCGCGCTCGGGCAAGAGAACATTCCGGCTGTAGTTATCGACGCGTCCGAGGACGAGTGCTTCGTCATGAGCCTCGTGGAAAACCTAGCTCGTCGGCAGCACACGCCTCTCGAACTTGTGCGGGCGATCGGCGCGCTTCGAGAGCGGGGCTACACCATCAACGAAGTCGCGGCGAAGGTCGACTTCAGCCAGGAGTACGTCAGCGCCATCTGCTACTTGCTGGAGAACGGTGAGGAGAAGCTCATTTCGGCCGTGGAGCGTGGTGTAATCCCTCACACCATCGCCATGGAGATCGCCCGGGCGAAAGACGGCGATGTGCAGCAAGCCCTCGCTCAAGCCTACGAAGAGAAATCGATCCCGGGCAATCAGGTCCTCGCAATCCGGACAATTATCGAGCAGCGGAACAGCAGCGGTAAGGGCATCCACCACGCTCGACATTGGCCGGGACGCATACAGAGGCCTGCGACGCCCGATAATCTGATCCGGTCGCTGCAGCGTGAAACCGAACGCCAAAGGTCGTTTGTCAGGCGTGCCTCCATAACCCAATCGCGTCTCAGTTTCGTTGTGAATGCCTTTAGGCACCTGCTCACCGATGACCGTTTCGCCCTCCTGATGAAGGCCGAGGGCATCCACAACCTGCCGACTGCGCTCGCCGCCCGGATAGGGCCGGAGACGTAGAATGGGCCAGGTGAAAGTCGCCTTCGAGCCGACGATCCGGCTTCTCGGGCTCGATCAAATCCTGCCGTCAAAGATGCTCTCGGCATCGGTGATCGAGTCAGCCAAGTACAAGCGCATCGCGGCCTCCTTGGCGGAGGTTGGTCTGGTCGAACCACTGGTGATCGGCCCGATGAAAGTGGGCGACGCCTACCCACTTTTGGACGGGCATGTTCGCCTGAGCATTCTGAAGGACCAAGGCGTGGAGACCGCGCGCTGTCTGGTGTCTTCTGACGACGAGGGGTTCACTTACAACAAGCGCGTCAACCGGCTGGCCACCATCCAGGAGCACTACATGATCGTCCGCGCCCTTGAGCGCGGGGTTTCTGAGGACAAGCTGGCCAAAGCCCTGAATGCGGACATCGCCGCGATCCGACGCAGGAGACACCTGCTCAACGGCATCAACGACGACGTCTCCGAACTCCTGAAGGACAAGCCTGTCGGCATCCATGCCTTCCAGAAGCTGCGCCAGATGAAGCCGATCCGGCAGTTGGAGGTCGCGGAGCTCATGGTCTCTGCGAACAACTACAGCGCCAGCTATGCCCGGGCGCTGCTGATGACGACCAAGCCTGCCGATCTGGTGAAGCCCGAGTCCAAGGTGAAAGCGGGTCTCAACGGCGAGCAGATCGAGAAGCTGGAGCGAGAGCTCGCGGCGGTTTCCCACGACTACAGAGAGCTGGAGACGTCCTTCGGTGACGACACCCTCGTGCTGGTGATCGCCGCGGGTTTCCTGGAACGCATCCTCGGCCGGCCCGCGATCGAAGCCTATCTGGCCGACGCCCATCCCGAGATGCTGCAGACCTTCAGGTCTGTCGTCGCAGCCGCGTCGCTCGACCAGACGGCTCAGGCAGCCTGACCAAGAGAGTATGGGGACCGGGACCCATTGAGCGCCGGGACCGTCGGAGAAGCCGTCGTGTGAGGCGGATCAAGGGCGGCGGCGGGGATGACGGCGATCCCGTTCGGAGCCCGCCAGGCTGGCCGACATCTGGCCCGCCGAGGCCGGAGGCTGGAGATTGAGCGTATGGGTCGCTCTCTCCGGCCGACGGCTATTCGAACACCGCCCAGCAATCGGGGCTAGAGCGAGCAGGCAGGGCTACGCAAACAGTTGGGTGTGACGTGACCTCCGCAGGACGCGGCGACCGCGCTTTGCTCCAGTTCACTTGCATGTCGAGATGAAAAGGTCTTTGCTCTCAACCGTTGCGGGAGGGGGCTCATTGCGACGATCTACTGATCTCGATCCGGCAGGCAACCGCGTCCTGCTCAGCAACGACCTCGGCGACTACGCCGTGCTCGACCGTCCGACCCATGCATCGGCCCTCGCCGGTCGTCTGGATAACACCCATCCCCGCTACCGCGATCTTGAGGCGCGCAGCCTGCTGGACGACCGGCCACCCGGCCAGCGTCATGATCTCGAAAAGGCCGCTTACTCCACACGCAAGGCGTTCGCTCTGGAGGGGCCATCCCTGCACATCTTCGTGGTTACCCTGCGCTGCGACCACAGCTGCCAATACTGCCAAGTGTCCCGGGCTGCCGTGAACGCGCAGGGGTTCGATATGTCGCCCCGCGATGCGGCCGACGCGGTGGAGCGAGTGTTTGAGTCGCCATCGGACAATCTGACCATCGAATTTCAAGGTGGGGAGCCGGCGCTCCGGTTCGACTTGGTGCGGGAGATTGTCGGACTCGCCTTGGCTCGGAACAGCGAGGCGCAGAAGCGACTGACGTTCTCGATGGTGTCGACGCTGCACCATCTGACAGACGCGGACCTGGAATTCTGCCGGGACCACAATATCCGCTTGTCGACGTCAATCGACGGCCCGGCCGACCTGCATGACGGCCATCGCCCCAATCCGACGCGTGACAGTTGGGCCCGAACGATAGCGGCGCTGCGCCGAGCCCAGGCGATCATGGGAGAGGACGCTGTCAGTGCGCTGCCAACCCTGACGAGGCGGGCTCTCGCAGACCCACGGCGGCTGATCGACCACTATCGAGACCTCGGTTTCCCGTCGATTTTTCTGCGGCCCATCAGCCCCTACGGGTTTGCCCGGAAAACGCGTCGGGCGATCGGTTATGAGATGGGCGAGTTCCTGACCTTCTACGAACAGGCGCTGGATTACATTCTGGAGCTGAACGCTGGCGGGGAGCCGTTCGAGGAAACCTACGCCTCGATCTTGCTTCGCCACATCCTGACGCCCTTCCATTCCGGCTACGTCGATCTGCGTTCCCCGGCCGGAGCAGGGTTGGGCGTGCTGGTCTACAACTACGATGGCCAGGTCTATCCGGCTGATGAGGCCCGCATGGCGGCCGAAACCGGCGACACGCGCTTCTCGATGGGGCACGTCAGCAGACCTTTCTCCGAACTCATGAGCTCACCTGCGATGCGGTGGCTGGCGGCCGGCTCCGTCGCCGAGGTCCTTCCCGGCTGTTCGACCTGCGCATTCGTCCCGTTCTGCGGCGCTGACCCGGTTTATCACGCCACTGTCCAGGGAGATCCGATCGGAGATCGGGCGACGAGCGACTTCTGCCTCAAACACAAGTCGCTCTTCACCTTGCTGTTCAATCGGCTGGCGGATGCTGACCAAGACACCCTCTCAACCTTCACAGCATGGGCGTTCCGCAAGCCCCGTGAGGGCATCGTGCGACCAGGGCACGTCGATAGATGAGTTTGCCGCTCCACACCCATGCGACCGTGACCGGCGTCGAAGCCGTCGGCTTGTACAAGGTGCTCACCCGGGAAGAAGCGGCCGCCTCCGCCTTGCCTGCGGCGACTATCCTCGTTTGGGAGTGCGTGCTGGATGGGTTTGCGGGCGTGGTCTCGGAACGCCCCCTTCTCCACGCCGACGGCATTTCCATCAGCGCCGCCCGCGACGTCCGGGTCATCCAGCCCGGGGACGTGGTCCGACTGCGACCTGAATCATCGATGGTCTCGGTGCTTTATCGGCGAGGTTCAGGCGCCAACACCCTGTTCGTGACCGAACGATGCAACAGCCGCTGTCTGATGTGCTCGCAGCCGCCCCGCGACGAGGATGACAGCTGGCGGATAGACGAACTCCTGGCGCTTATTCCGCTCGTCGATCCCGACGAGGTTCAGCTCGGCGTCAGCGGCGGAGAGCCGACCCTGCTCGGGGCCGACCTTGGATTGCTGATCGATGCCTGTTCATCATCCCTTCCCGAAACGTCCTTGCACATTCTGACGAATGGTCGGGCCTTCTGTGACCCGTCCCTCGCGCGCGGACTCGCAGGCCGGCACCGGGACCGAACGACCTGGGCGGTCCCGCTGTATGCCGATCATGCCCAGCTCCACGACGTTGTGGTGGATGCCGAAGGCGCCTTCGACGAGACCCTCCAAGGGCTTTACGAACTCGGACGCCTCGGCGCTCAGGTAGAGATACGGGTCGTGCTCCATCGCATGACCGTAGACCGTCTGCCGGAATTGGCGTCCTTCATTTACCGTCGCCTCCCGTTCGTCAGTCATGTGGCGCTGATGGGCCTGGAGCCGATGGGGTTCGCGAAGATGAACCGAGACCGGCTCTGGATAGACCCGGTCGACTACGTTGAGCCCCTCGCCGAAGCCGTATTCCATCTCGCGCATCGGGGCCTGCCGGTATCGATTTACAACCTTCCTCTCTGCGTTCTGCCTGACACCCTCTGGCCCTACGCGCGTCAGTCGATCTCTGACTGGAAAAACATGTTCGTTCCCGAATGTGACGGGTGCGAGTTGACGGCCTCATGCAGCGGCTTTTTTGCTTCTGCTGGGCCTGCCTGGCGCAGCCGCGCCATCCATCCCCTCAAAGCCTTGGAGGCGGTCGCATGAGCTGGTCTACGGTCCTTTCGTTGCTCCTCGGGAGCGCCAATCCCTTCGCCGCCGGCGAACCCGCGCTCGTCGGTACGCCCGCCGATCCGGGTTTCGACAAAGACCCTGCCGAGGCCAGCCGGACCGTAGCGTACTGGCGCGACCCTGCTCAGAAGGACCGGCTTCTTCAGCTGGCCCAACACCGCAGCCACTCCAGCCATCGCAGCCACAGCTCGCACCGGTCTCATTACTCAGGAAGCGGCGGATATCGAGCGCCGCGGGCAGCCCCCGCGCCGAGGATCTACACCCCGCCTCCGCCCCCGGTTCGCTCCTCGCCTTCGCCAGCTCCGGCGCCACAGCCGGTCCGCCCCTTCGTCTCGCCTTCCAACTCAGCGCCGAGCGACTCCGTCGGAAGCCGCGCCTTCACCCAGACAGAAATCCGAGACATCGTCCGCCGCGTGCAAAGTGCGCTGACTATTCGAGGGTACGATACCCGCGGCGTTGATGGACAACTCGGTCCGAACACCCAGTCCGCTTTGCGGCGTTTCCAGGCTGCGCGCGGTCTTCGGGTGACCGGCTATCTTGACCTCGAAACCCTGGACGCTCTGGACGTCACCGGCGCCACGCCCTCGCTCGGGGCTTTGGCCGTTCCGGCACCATCGCCAGCGCCTGTGGTCCCTCCGCCGGTTGTCACGCCTGTGTTGCCCGCGTCCCCGCTCTGGCTGGACCAACCGACACCGGCAGATCTCCAGCGGCTTCGCCCCCGCTCCGCGCCTCGGTCCCGAGAAGGATGGGCCATGGTCAAATGCCAAGTGCTTGAGGATGGCACCTTGGGTAGCTGTGAGGCTTTGTCAGAGACACCGCCCGGTTATCGCTATGGCCAAGCCGCAGTGCGCGCCTCTGCGCTCTACCGAATGTCGGTGGAAGGCGCTCATCGGGCTTATATCGGCCGCGAAATCGAGCTGACGATCCACTGGGCAGCCGAATAGTCGGGGGCGAAGCACTTCATGGCGGAAGCTGCGATACTGCTAGCTTTTCGCCTCAGAGCAACCGTCGCAGATCGGGGGTAATTCGCTGCCTTAGGTTCTCCGAAATGCCTGACAGCAGGAGAACATCGACCTTGCAATCCAAAAGCTCTTGAAAGCTCACCGACACCCAGCCCAGATCCCAAGCATCGAATTCTTCGTGACCGGGCGAGATTTCGACGGCGAGATCGATGTCAGAATCCGGCCCGTCTTCGCCTCGTGCAACTGAGCCGAAGACGTGGATGGCTATAACGCCCCGCTTCCGCAGGTCTTCCCTCAGTTCCTTCGCCGCCGCCTGGAGTTTCTCAAAGCGCCCGACCCCAGCTATGTCGGTCATGCGGCAGGTGCCCCGTGTTTGATCCCAAAACCTCTAGGGTTGGAGCCCGCGGTCATTACATCGGGCCCAGCGGGAAATCCCACCAAGCCCTATCGGGGGCCTCGGCGCACAGGATGGGCTCAAGAGCATCTCGCTCGTGAAATCCCTGTCCTACCGAATGCACTTCCGGGTAGGCCTCGAGAAACTGCCTCACGTCGATTGGTCTGATCCCAAGGCGCGCGCCGACTTCACGCGTCGTGATGAAACGGCGACCAAGGGCTTCTATCACGCCTCGATCATATCGGGTCCTTTCCGAACCTATGATCGGTTGGAGAAGAGCTCGATATTGGAGCCACCAGACATCCTGAGCGGTACAGTTCAGATAGCTTTCGACCTCGTTTGGCTCCAGCCAATCCCGAAGCGCACCTCCGCATTGTTCCCGATGGAATGCAAAAGGTGACCTGTAGTCCGGGCCGCCCATCACGAGCGCCCTCGCCACCGTTTTATCGATAGCAAGTCGCTGCGGCATAGACCCCCGCAACCATTTCAGGCCTCCGGGAAAGGTTCTCTGCAGTCCGTGCGTAAGGACGGCGCCCCAAGGCTTCTCCCTACCGCCTATTCCCCGGAAGGCTTCCTGAAGAGATACGAAGCACTCGTCGGCTTCGACTACTGGGAGCTTTTCAAGGCCGTTGATGACCTTCATTGCTACCGCCCGTACGAGGACGTTGCTGCCGTAGGCCTCGTGAACAACCGGAGCCTTGCATGGCAGCAGCCAAGCCATGGCCAGCAACTGCTCCAGCGCAATTCGCGGCAGTCGCGTGCTACGCAAAAACTCCCACGATTTCATCGATAGACCTAAGGTACGGCGGAGCTCCCGAACGTCACCCTGATTGAATTGGAAGAACTGCCTGGCCTCGCCGGTTTCGACTCGACAGGCGAGGTAACCCAGCGTGGCCAGATCCCGTACTTTTGAACGCCTGAGCCCCAAGACCCGCCCCGCCTGGGTCAGTGTCAAGTATCCGCTCTTCGCTATGCCTGCAGTTTCGTTGTCGATCCGCGAACGACGATGCTCCATCGTAAGGCGTTGGATATTTTCCATCACGATCGGGCGCCTGCCATCTCTAGCGATGCGTGACAGGTCCGCCAGCAGGGCGGGCGCGCTCCGCTGGTCAACGTTGTGATACAAATCCCAAATGGACCGCGGATAATCCAGAAGTAGGCGAACCCCAGCGGCAAGGTCCTCAGGAAGCCAATCCTCGCGGGAGGAGCGGTCTGGACGCTGCAGTTGGGCAGCGTGAGCGAAGGCAAGCGCCAACTCGTATGCATCCGTCGCGGACCTGATGACGAAGAACGGAGGAACCCGCCTGACAGCCGCCTCCTGTCTCTCCACATCCTCACTGAAAAGATCCAAGACCCAAGAGAGAGCCGGGCGATCCGACTTGCGCACAAATCGCTTTTTCCCGCCGGAAAGCATCCCTCCGCATTGTTGGCATTGATCCAAGGCACGGACTTTGGGCCAAGAAAGAGGGGCGCCACATCCTGCCAAGAGACACCGATCCACGAGCAACTGCCATGTATCGGGACAAAAGTTCAGATGGCGCACCATCCATAAACGATTGTCTCCCTCGGCGTGGGCTCTACCCGGAAGAAAGCGCCGGCGCGCTTGATAGATGAGGTAGGGGCGTAAATGGACGCCCCCCAGTCTGCGCTTTCCACTCCCCGACAGCTCTTCTGCGCCCCATAAAGCAGTCAAATCTTCTGCATCGACACAAAGCACCTCGGCCAGCACTGCCAAGCTCTCGCCCAGCCGGCTGAGGAAATCTGCGTGTTGGCCCATCTTTATCCCAGCCTGGAGGAGCAGAGATACTGGTCGTCCCAAATGATTGTCGTACGCCGCACGAGCCACGAAACTAAGTAGGGTCTCGCCCGACCGGGGAATAACGGGGAAAAGTAGGCGGCCACGCGATCTCGGAAGAGCCGCTTCAGGTAGAAGGATCGCGCCATCAGACATGAACTACCCCCTTCAACGGGTTCTGTTTGATGAACGACTGCTCAACTGCCCAATGATCGATTGCCCACGAAATATCAGCCAGCTCCAAGCGTTCAGAGCCGCGCAGAATCGCGACCTCCACCGCGACCTGGAACAAGCGCGACACCCTGCCGATCACTCCGCCCGACACCTCGAACAAGGCAGGCAAGATATCGGCATCGTGAAGGTTGGAAGGGAGCGGCAGTATCATCTGGTCGACGATGGCCTGTTCGAGCCTAAGCACGAACTGCGAGAATAGTTTGCGATCCGCGCCCTTCCGCGAGTCCAGCGGAGGCAGATCGCACGGTGCTAGCAGCCGTCCGTTGAGCTGCAGGTTTCGGCTGAAGAGCCCCATCGCGTCCTCGGTCCCCACGAACGCCATGGGGACCACACCTGCGTCGAGCATACCCTTCAGCGTATCAGTCACATCGTTCTTTGGACCGTTTCGGTAGTTGAGGTGCTGGATTTCATTGACGATCAGCAGCTCCGTTTGAAAGCGTTCAAAACATGCCCATGCACGGCGTTTGAGCATCAACTCATTACCGTGACCTGCATGAGGATCGCCAAAGGCACTGAGTATGATCGTCATCAGTTTTTTCGACGTCATCGCCCGCTCCAGATCGACTTTGATGATAGGGATAAAGTCAGCCCTTGGCGGCGTCCTGGCCTCGACCAACGCGATGTAGGCCATCGCTGCGGCGCTCTTGCCGGATCCGGTCGGACCAAGCACCCTCAGCCCCATTTGCGGCTGTCCCTTGGTGCAGCGACCAAGTCGCTGGAGATAATCCAGACGGCTGTGGAGATGCACATGCGGCGGGTAAGGCAAGAACAGTCGTTTGAACCGCGCGACCTTTTCGGCGGCCTCCTCGTTACGATCAGACAGCGGGCGGTTCATTCGAAGCCCTCCCACTGACCTTCACCTCGGGCAGGTTCCATCCATTCAGACGCAACTGGCAATTGCGTTGGCGGCGGAGCCGCTCGAATCCGCTTCGCCGCACCGCCGCGGGCCCGCCGCACGGGCTTCGAATGACCATCGGTGCGTTCCGGGGCCAGAGCCGCTGTAGGGATGATCGGAGCCATGCCGTCGTGCCGAGGTTGCGCATAGGCGACATTGAGATGGCCACCCGCCATCCCCTCGATCTTGGGTGACGCCAACAGGCGAGCTTGCGTGCGCTTGTTCCGCGTGAGGACGCTAAGCGGCGTGAGTGCGTCTACCTTTCGACGGAGCTCCAGCCGGCGCTCTCGCCGGGCATCGGCCGACTTCAAGCCTTCCTCACGCATCCATTCCTGAATGCGTTCATGCAGCCACTTTGACAGGCCATCCATATAGTCGGGATCGTCACCCGGCAGGGTCACAAATATCCCTCGCTTGGCATCCCAAATGTGGATTTCGCCGAGGTTCGCGGGGTTGTACTTGATCGTCACCCGAGCCGTCGCCGACCCTGCAGGGCGACCACGAACCGGCTCCCTGCTAGCGAGCGCTTCCAGCAGCGGTCCTGTGATCGCGGGATCATGGTACTGATTGCCGAAGAGCGAGATACCTGAGCGGTTGAGGTTGCCCTCCACGTGGGCGCCGATCATCTTGTCGAGCTGGCGATCATCTCCGATCACCTGCACCCCGCCTTGCTCCCGGACACCTCGAGCCCAGACGTTTACGGGTGTGTCGCCCAAAGTTCGGTGCATCTCTTGGTGATATACACCAATCGCCTGGGCCAGCAGGTGCTCCGCCTGCGCCATCGTCAGAACAGCGTCGCGACGTGGATCGAGCCCCCATTCCCGAAGCTGCTGGATCGGAAATGTCCCGCCGGGAAGTTTCTGGTGAAACAGCTTGTTCAGGGTTCCGAAGAACCTCTCGACGACTGCTTTGTAGGTCGGGGACCGGACCGGCGCCCATCGGACGCTAATGCCAACATCCGTCATCGCGTTCTCGAACGATGTGCCCGTGAACTCCCAACCGTTATCGACCACGATCTCGTGGCATTTGCCGAAGATGTCGGCCAACTCCGGGCAATCCGGGAAGTGGTCGAGCATGTAGGGTTTCGGACGATTGCTGCGCTTGATGCACTCGGTCACGGAGTAGAGCGAGGGCGGTTCGAAGGTCAGAACCCAGCCAATGATGCAGCGGGAGTGGACATCGATTAAGACGGTGATCCAGGGTCGGCCGAGGAGCCGCCACCCATTGGGGTCGATAGCCACGAAGTAGTCCGCAAGGGTGTGGTCCATTGCAGCGAGCAGGAGTGGCCTGTGCGACTTCAAGCCTCTGCCGCAAGCCTTGAAGCGGGTGTCGGCGGCCTTCTTTCCGTACTTGGCGGCGACGGTCTCGTAGCACTCGGTCGCCCGTACATGTTGGCGAAAGGTCTCCCTCGACGGGACACGCACGGCAATCCAGTTGGATGACCGCTCTCGGAGCCGCTTGTTGAGAGCGCTTAGATAGTCGCAGAGATCATCGTGGGCGTCGGCGATCGACTTCCGGTGATCAGCCCAGTAGCCCATCACCTCCTCGTGCATCCGCCTGAAGACCGAGGGTGGCAGGCGCTTTCTGCGCGGCACGCGTCCGGACATGGAGACCATGACTTTGAGGACGCGCTCTCCCACGGCCCCGCGTTGTTTCAGCCAGCGTCGAACGGTCGACGGGGAAGGCGGGGTCTTTCCAGCCAGGTAGCGCGGCTTGGCTTCCCAGATTGCGGCCAACGCCATGCGAAGTCCCCGATCGCTGCAGGAATAGAACGGCAATCGATCGAGCGATCTCAGCACGACCTGACGCACAAGCGCTTTGGGATCCCGGGCCTGGATGGCATCGAAATCGTCCTCCCGCTCGGCCGCGATCTGTTGTGCGCGAGTCCGTACGACGGGGCGGTCCAACCGCCTAATCCGGCCCGCACCGAACTCCGCTTTCAGCCAGTCTAGGGTCGGCGAGACGCTCTCGCCAGTGTCCAACTGGATCTGGAAAGGCGCGCTGGTTCGCTCAGATCGGAAGTAGAGAAAGCCATTGCCCATGAGCTGGTCAAAGACGTGGCGCTCTCCGCCGATTTCCCATAGCTCGCCGATGTTGAGTTGGATGTCGCTCATTGGAAAACCTCCGCCTGGCCGCAGACCAGCTCCACCGAAGTTTCATCGTTGAGGGGGGAAGAAAGGTCGAACCGGACGAGGCGACCGACCACCATGGCTTTCAATTTGGCGGTGCCGAGAGGACGTTCGCCCAAGCAGGTCGCCAACTCGCCCAGCGGCTTTTTCCCTTGTCGTTCGAGCTCATCGACGACCCGGAACACGTCCGCGGAGGTGAACTCCGTGAATGCCCAGGACTGGATGTCGACGACCGCCTGATAGATTTCCGCCGGCTCGAACAGGGCCGACTTCATGACGACCCTGAAGCGCCACCCGACGCGTTCGCAAATCAGGCGAACCGCCTGAAGCTTCAGGCGGTAATCCGGGTCCTTGAGCGCTCGATGGTCGTTCTTAACCTCGACGATCTCAAGTTCGCCGTCGGCCAGGAGCCGGACACAGTCGACGATGTAGGTTCGCTTTCGACCATCGATGACGAACTCGAAGCGGAAGGGCTGAGCGCGATAGTCGACGACGTTCGTGTCGGCCTCGCAATGCATGAAGAATGCTCGCTCGTTCATGCTTTCGTACGGCAACGCCCGCCCCGCCTTGCGACTGACGTAGGTGCCCGTGGTGATCCCCCTTCGGCCGGTGATGATCGTGCGGATTGGACCGACCGCCGGCGTGACCACGAGTGTGGCCGTGGCCGATAGATCCTCCCACGACAGTGGGTCGCCGCTTGCGAAAGCGACCTGGTTGATCGCGTCATCGAGGGCCGTTCGAAGGGCAGGCGTGCGGAAGGTTTGATGGAACTCGTCCATTCTGGTCTCCTCAGATTGTGGAAGTTGGCTCCAAGCCAAGCGGAGGCGACGCTCTTCTCTGAAGACACGGCGTTGACTTCGGGCTCGTCTGAGGGGATGATTGCTAATCGCCGCGAAACGATAGGGTGCAACCAGCTCCCCAGAACAAGCCTTGGGTCCTCCCAGGGCTTGAACTGTTTTGGGCTAAGCCCATATAAATGTTGATCTTTACGGCGGTCGCATTTGCTGACTCCTCTCCAGTTTCGCTTGGCTTCGAGCCCACAGACCTCAAAAAGCCTCTGGGTGACTCACCGCCACGCGTAGAGATTATGTCAGATCGACAAGGCGGAGTCCCAAGACGATGAGGCTGAAAATTCCAGACAATATTCGCCAATGGATCAATATATACTAAAGGCTATAATACACCTGATCCGACATGCGAGGTTTCATAAGCCTTGGAAGCGGCATGTGCGGTGGAGCTCCACTCTCGCGTCTCGCTTAGCTGACTGCCCACCGGTACCGCATTTAGAAGGACGCTTGGCCGTAGGGCACCCGCGCGAGATCGGCCGCCAAGGTGAAGCCGAGCCCCGGTGCCGCCAGTTCGCACTCCGCTAACGCCGTCAGCAGTCGCAGGCCCAACAGGGACGGCCAAAGGCCGAGCAGAGGGGACCGAAGCTAGGGGTTCCGTCCGGCGTGCAGCCCGTAGTGCGCAGCCAGCAGGATCATCTGTAAGGCGCGGTCGGTGTCCGGTGTCGGCGGGTTACGGGTCCAGGTGGCGCCGGCATTCGTCGCTTCAATCTTGACGGGTGCATATGGGAACTCGAGGATGCTTCGCCAACGCGCCCGCCTCGTGGAGGCGAAAGCCGGTGCGGAGAGGACCGATGAGCCGACCGAGCCATTACAGCGCCGAACTGCCGAGGCGCTGCGCCGCCCTGATCGAGGGGCTGTCCGATTCCGTCGACGCCCTAACGGCGGACCCACACTGGGGCGGTCCCCTAAGGACCACCTTCCTCGTATCGATGGCCACGCCGATGATCGTCCTGCCGTTCGAACGGCTCTTCCAGCCCGGCGTTCGGCAGATCGAAGGGGTGGGCAACGACCTGCTTCTGGATCCCGACCTCGACGCCCGGATCCGGGCCGAGCTTGAGCCGGGTCGGCGGTTCGACGCGACGCCCTTCTTTCTCGCCGACGCCTTTTCCTACGCGCCCAAAGTCAGGCGCTTTCCGATCGGATCAGACTGGTCTCCTGAGGTGCTGGAGTCGCTTGGCGCCGAGGCGGCGTTCGCCGCCGCCGGGGCGGCGGACGCGGCCGACATCCTGTCGGTCCTTCGCAACGCCCTGGCGCATGGCGGCGTGACCTATCTCGACCGCGACGGCCGGCAGGTGAACGCGGCCACCACCATGTTGGCGTTCGCGAGCTTCGTCAGCCAGAGGGACCGCGACCACCTGCGGCTGTTGCGGATCTCCGTCCCGGCCTTCGAGCAATTTCTTGGCCAGTGGGCCGGATGGCTGACGGCGTCGGGCGCCGCCTACTGGATGGAACACGACGGACCCGGCTATTTCGCGGCCGCCGAATAGGCTCTGGCGCATGCGATCCCATATGCGGCCTCCGGCCTGACGCCAAAGCGAAAAGACCCTTCATGGCCCGCGCCCGAACCTGCATCATCTGCGACAAGAAGGCCGGCTCGCGTGAACACGTCTTCCCCGGCGCCCTCGGCGGACGACGCACGGACAAGGGCATCTACTGCGACGACCACAACGAGGCCTACGGACCGCTGGCGGAGGTGCTGACTACCCAGCTCGAACATTTCAACGCGCCGCTAGGTGTCGTGAGCGATCACACCAAACGGGTCCGGACAGTGGCGATGACGGATATCGCCACGGGTCTCGCCGTGACCATGAACAATGCGGTCAGCCGGCTTGCGGCGCCCCGGTTCTCGACGCCGTACACGCCGGGTGAAGCGTTCGCCGGGCAGATCGAGTTCAACTCCATCGAAGAAGCGCAAGCCTGGGCTGTCGCCCAGCGCGCGCGAGGCATGCGCGTCGAGTACGGCGAGGCTCCGCCGCCACGACCACTCATGCTGTCGGGTGCGCGAGGCACGATCGGCCTTGGCGGTCCGGAAGCCTTTCGCGCCGTCGGATACGTGGGCCAGACCTTCCTGGCTCATCTCTATCCGGACGTGGCGCGCGCCCCCGGGGTCTCGGAGTTCAAAACCTGGACGCTCAAGGGCGACGGCGATGACCACGTCTGGTGGGTCTTCGATGCGACGGCCGATCTGGACGGCCCAACGATGCCGGATCCCGCGACGCAGACCCGCCCCTTCGCCTTCGCGCACCGGATCCTGGTCGGCGTGGACGGGGAGGGCTTCGCCTACGCTCGCGTCTCCTTCTTCTCCAGCCTGCACTTCGCGATGGTCTTCGGTCGGGTCGGAGGCGTTCCGGAAACCTCGACGTTGGTGGAGATCGACCCCTTGGCGCCCGCCGCTCCGGCCGACCGGCGAACGGAGCGGTTAGCCGTGACCAAGGAGCCGGTCGAACGCCCGGAAGACCTCAACGCCAGCTTCATGGAAAGCGTGCGCTCCGGGCGGGCGGTCAAGGCGATCGACAGGCTCCTGAAACGAATCGCCGCCAAGGACGTCGCTCTCGCCGTCGCGGCTCTGCAAACCCAGCTGACGGATGTGGCGACATTGTCGTCGTCCGCGCGTGAGACGCGGTTCGCCGGGATCGTCGAGGCGCAGCTGCAGCGCTACTGGTCGATCGGCAACACCGTCCTGCGCGAGTTCATCGCGCAAGGGGACATAAGTCCTTTCCGCGCGGCGGGCATCCGCCTGGAGGCTCTGGTGGAGCCGGATCTGACGCGCCCCGACGGCCTGTCCGTGACGGCGTCGGCCTGTCTGGAGAGGGTGCGTCTCGCGATGATCGTCCAGTTCGAGGCCGCCTATGCCGAGAACGCCCTTGATGCGTCCGGGCTGACGGACCTTTTGATCGGCGGAGAGACGCGGAGCGCGATTCTCATGGCGATGATGCAGCCGGTCCTTGATCGGGCGAGCAGGGCGCTCACGGCCGTCTCGGAGCTCGAGGCCCCCGCAAACGGGAGCGGCGGATGTGGAGGGCGACGGGGAGACCGACGTCGTGGGAGAAGCTGATGACGGTGTGGATTCAGGCCTCTGAAGCCGCCTATTTCGACGGTCTATGGGCGCGTCGGGCGGAAGCTCGAACGCTCGTCTATCGCGAGGTAGTGTTTCGCAACGGCGCGCGTCCGCTGCGCCATGACTGCCACGCCAACGCCGCGCGATGGGCGGCTGAGACGCCTGACATCCATCCGGTCCACGGCTGGTTGGTTGAGTCCGCAAGCGAGGAGGCCGTCCGGCTGTCTGCGCATTCGGCGCTCCAGCAAGCGGACGGCGGGCTCTACGACATCACGCCGCTTGAGCCCTATCGTCCGGCCTTTCTGGCACATGTGGGATCGGCCCAGGCGTTCTTCGCCCTTTTGCCGCGCTTCAACACGCTGAATTGGCCGGTATCCTGACTCCGGTCAGTCAATGGTGAACGACAGCGTCTTCTTCCCGTGGGGGGATTGGCAGTTGACTTTTCGCGCGGCGGATAAGGCGTCGCCGGACGGCGAAGCTTTTCCGTTATCCTAGATTTCAAACCATGGCGCAGAAGCCCGGATTGATCGGCCCGGATGGGAAGTCAACGAACAGCTCCGGTAGACTCTGGACGCAGCGACTCCACGCCCGCGCTGGGATGGCTGAACTTGGCGCCGTGGTGGTCTCTTAGCTCTAGATTCCAAACAGCAACCGGGCCGCCCCGAAGACATAAACGCCCAGTCCGACCAACAGAGCTCGAACGCCCCAGCGAAACAGCCGGAACTTCATGTTCGCGACCTTGGCGTTGGCGCCGATCTGACATCCGAGATCGTCGAAGTAGCGCTGGCTCAGAACGCCACCGCCGCCCTGATCCAGGAATCGCTTTCGGATGCGACGCGACACCTTGTTCAATGGCAGGTCCGCGAGGTGGGCGAAGAACAGATAATTCTGCGGACACTCCGGGTCCTGCTTCCCTCCCAATCGCTTCAGATCGGTGCGCGGAAGGAAAGAGAGAAGCGCCAGGCTCGCGGCAAGGACGATAAGCGGTGCGCCGTACATGAGAGCGTAGCGAACCTGGGCGACCGTCTCGGCGGTTTCCCCCATTGCGACGTTGGCTGAAGCCAGAATCCATGCCGAGGCGAAGGTCAGCAACGCCGCGTTCTTCGCTTCGCCGAACTTCACGAAATCGATGGTGCGGGCGAGGCTGGCCGTCATTGTCGCGTCGAGGGCTTTAGCGTCTTCGGGGGTCATGGGACTTCCGGAAAAATGGCGACATCGTTGCGCCGCCGAGTGCGAGTTCAAAGGGCATCAGACCGCGGCCCAGCGTGGCGTCTGATATGGACAGGCGTTATCCGGCCATCGCGGTGGAAGGCTGTGGACGACGCTCGTACCGCACCGCTTCTGGACAATCGGCAGACCAACAGCATGGCGAAGTCAGGCGACAACGGCATGCAATCCGTGACGATCTCGATCATGCGCTCGCGGTCGACTGGACTGGGTCGCGCAGGGAAACTGGGGTGTGAATGCCACTCGCCGAGATAGTTGAAGCGAAGAAAATCACCGCCGGTGCGTTCAAAGAAGGCGTCCAGAAAGGCTTGATGGGCTTCGGGACGCCGCACGAAGTGATCCGGGCCACCGCCCTGTTGGATCGACAGATCCATCAAGCGGAACACGCCATGTCCCATATGTTCGCCAACCAGAACCCCGCCGATTTCCAGACAGCCTGCAGAACGGAGCGCTTGCCCCAGACGGTGGACCAGCTCAGGCGGCGCGATCAGCGTCGGCATGGCTCCTCCTTGTCAGGCGATCACGCAACGCGAAGCCAGCTTCTGGAGACCCGACGCGTTGAGGCGGGGGTTCCGGCGATCCGAGGTCGAGCGGGCGAGTATCAAAAGGCGCGTCGAAGATCCACTCTGCGGCCAATCCGATCAGATAGGCGGACTGAACGAAGGCCGACGGCTGGACATCCAGCAGCAGATCCAGGGCGAGCCGGGCCGCATGGCCCGCTATAACGGTGACGTCGGCGTCGTCGGCGACCAGCGGAGCCTCTTCGGCGCCTGATTCATACGGCCGAGCCGGGCGAGGCGGAGGAGGTTCACCCTGTGCCGCGCACCAAGCTTCGATACGGCGGCGCGCGACCTGTGGAGACGGATCGATCCCCGGCCGCGACCGGGCGACGAGGCCGCCGAACCCGCCGCCGAAAATCTCCAGCCAGATCATCGGCCGCACGCCCTCACGGCAAAGCCCGGCGATGAGATTGAACACCTCGGCCTCCGCCGTAGCATCGATGATCAGGTCACACGCTTGGATCGCGGATGTCATCATGTCCGCCGAGCTGCTGGCCTCCTGCCCGCCCAAGCGCTGGAGGTGAGTCACGACCTCGGCCTGAGGCGCGACCAGGGTGATGCGGCGCTTCAGGGCAAGGGCCTTGTGTTGGCCGAGTTCCGACGCGTCCAAGGCGTTCCGCACGAGATTTTCCGGAAGGAGGATGTCATCGTCCACGAGGACAAAACGTCCGACGCCCGCTCGCGCGAGCATCAGGGCGATCTTGCTCCCGGCCGAACCGCATCCGACGATGGCCACGCTTTTCGCGCCCAAGGTGCCATAGGCCGGCGACAAACGCGCGCCGCCTCGGCTGGTCGCAACCGCCACCTCCAACACCTTGTCCGCGGCTTGCGATATCCACCACATGCGCAAACCGGTATCGAAGGCGACGATCGCGAAGTGCAGGTCATCGGTTTCGCCCGCGCGCACGTAGCCGAGGTCAGAAAGCCGGCCGGGCACGCTTTGGTCCGCCAACCGGGCCGGGAATGCGACCCCATGGGGTGCGCGGATCGCCGTCGCCTTCCAGAGCTTTTCGTTGTCGGCGAGTGTCGGCGATAGGCTGGGATCCCTCCAAACGCCCCCTTCCTCATCCGTTAGGCGCATGGGGATCAGGTGATTCTTGGCGTCCCGCTGAACCCAGAGAAACTCCACCTGGACGGCCTGTCCTGGCGGCAAGCCCTCGAGTCGGGTTTGGAAGGGCTGGGTCGCGACCACCCGGTAGGATTCGAACCGCATCTGCTGGCCTTCGGTCACCCGATGACGGCTCGGCACCGACGGGCGCGGCTCGGACGGCGTCGGGGCCTCTCCGGTCACGAGGTGCCAGGTGCTCTGAATCATTTCCACGCCACCGAAGTCCGGTTCCCAGTTGTCCGCGCCGAACTCCAGGCACAGCTCGCCGCCATCGCCGTACTGATGCCCCGACCAGACTTCACGATCCGCCGGAAACACCGACGGTGGCGAGTGGGGAAAAGCGCGCGGATAGGCCAGGGTCGCCCTGCGCACGCCATTCGGCGTCTGCAGGACGAACCCGACGAGATATCGGCCATCGGCGTCGAACATCTGGTCGATGATGCGCAGCCACGACACGGCCTCGGCGAGAGCCGAGATCGTGTCGTGTTCGAGCGCGAGACGACCAGGGTCTCGGTCATACCAGTGCATCAGGCGAACCCGTCAGGCTTGGACGGACCTGTACGGCGCGGCGCGAAGGAGGCCTCGCTGGCCGCCGCCGAGCTCGGCCGCAGCAGGCTCGCCCCAGCCGTGACAGTAGCCGCCGCCGCGGGAGCGGCGCTGGCGGCGGCGGCCTTGTCTGCCGTCTGGTCGCCGTCCGTCAGTTCGTCTTCGACGGCGGCGTAATCCAGTCCGCCGCGCAGCCGGTCGTCGCCGAAGACGGCCCGAACCACATCCGAAGCGCTGTCGTAGGCGGCGGCGCCGATCGCGGTCTCGTCCCCGGCGCAACGCCGTTGTTCGGACTCCGATGCCAGAACGGCGCGGCCCACCGCGCAGCGGATCATCGCGCCCTTCACCCCCAGCCGCGTCAGCGCGATCGGTCCCAGGTCGAACCCGACGGCCAGACCAAGCCCATGGTCATCGCCCAGCACCGCTTCCTCTTCGAGATGTTCGAGGGCCAGCGCGAAGCTGCTGCGCAAGGCGCCCGCGCAGCGGGTGGCCTCCGTCACCGTCTCGTCTTCATCGGTCGTCTGCGCGGTGCCTTCCGCGAGGACGCCATGAACGCAGTCGCCGATAAAACGGATCTTCCGCCCCCCGAAATCCTTGTCGAGGACGGCGTCCAGCTCCCCACGCAGCACATGCAGGGTGCGAACCACGTTCCTGGCGTCATCATCGTCATCGACACCGGCCGCCACGAAGTCGGTGAAGCCGTCGATGTCGCCGTAGAGCGAAACCGCGTCATTGCGCCGCGAAGACGCCGGCGACAGGAGTTCAAGATCCAGATGGGCGAACGGCGGGGTGTGACCCGAAAAGGCGAACTTGCCGATCGGGTTCTGTTCCAGATCCTTCTTCCAGGCCTTGACGATGTCCGCCGACGTGACCGTCAGCGCCGCCGCGTCCTGACTGTCGGCGATTTCCGCCTCGGTCAGAGGCGTCGTGTCCTCGTCGACATCGTCATCCAGGTCGATGACCGCCCGGGCCGTGTTGGTGAGATAGATCCCCGTCTCAGTCCCGCCACACGCGCGCTTGGCGGCGTGATTGGCCGGGACGCCGAGGAACAAGGGTTCCTTGTGACCGCGCCGGCCGTTGCAGACGGCGAGGGCTAGGCCGCTGTCGATGCCGACGCGCACCTCGGCGGCCGGAATGATCTCGTCGCCCGTTTCACCCGTCTCGGCCAGGACGTCGATTATCAGTTGGGCGGTCGCGATCGCCTTATGGATCCGAGCGGCCTCGTCGGCATAGGGCCGCGCGATCACGGCGTGAAGCCGCTGATTATGGAAGTCCACCTCGATGGCGTCGATATCCTGAAGAATGCGATGAACGGCGCGGTAGTGCAGATTCAGGAAGCGCAGCGTCCGCTTGTGGCAGGTAATGCCCTCGACCTCGGTCGTCCCGAGCAGGGCGGCCATATTGAGGATGTCGACATACAGATGAACGCCGTTGACACGATAGGCGCGCGTCGCCGGCAGCGAGGAGAGATCGGTATTGCGGACATAGTCCTTGATCTCGACGGTCTCGACCTCCTTGAGGCGAATTTGAATGCGCTTCAGCGCACGGTCCTTGGACCAGGAATGAGGCATGGCGGATTGTTCTTTCGGACGTACGCCGAGGCGCCGGCGCAGCGCCGGGCGGGTCGGTCATGTTTCGGGAGGAGACAACGGACCTGTCGGTCCGGTCGGTTGACGGTCGTTTTAGTGTCGTTCACTGCGCGCCGGCCAAAGGCGTCTACCGAACTCTCTTGAACGAAACGGCCGAACCCCGAAGCGCGGTGTTGTCCCGAGGGCCTTCCGCGTCCTAAGATTAACTGCCGGCTCTTCGCGAGTCGGAACCCTGGGAGGAGGCGGCTTGCTGTACCGGCAAAGTCCGCCAGTCGCCTCCTCCCAACCCTATGGCGATCGCTATCGCCCTCCTCTCCTTCAGCCGCCGGCCTTGTGGGCACGATGCGACTTTCGATGTCTGGAACAACGGGAGACACAGCCTCGGCGTGTTCGCTATCCAAGCGGTATCGCGAGTCGCTGGCGTCCGGAAGACGTTAACGAAACGTCCTTTTAACCCGGTTTCACCTTCGCTCGATTCTTTCGGTCCGTCGAGTGATGGCTCAACATATGGTGGGTTAACTGAAGCCAGCCCCATGATGTGCCAGTCCCGTCGTCTTTCTTCCTCTCTTGCTCTTCCCCTCGCCTGAGGCGACGGCGCTGAAACGATCATCGCCAAGAACGGCGCGACTCGGTTCTCTGACCTCAACGTAGTGAACCCACAGCGCCAGATCAACTGTCGATCAACCTTTTTTCGAGATTGTGCAGATTAACGACGCCGGGGCCACAATTTGCGGACCAAATTCATTGACTAAGAGTTGATAATCGGCCCCTCATCGCTTAGATGGGCTTCGGAGACCACACCCGTGAACATCAAGACTTGGCCCGTGCTGGCCCATATCGACGCCGCCCTTGCCCAGGGCGATTTTGCCTCAATGGTGCCGGGCGCTTTCGATGCGCTGGCGGACCGGTTGGAGGCCGCGCTGGCGGAACAGGACTCCGACACCCTGGCTGCCATCACGACTTGGCTGGAAGACCGCTCGCGCCAATTGCTGTCCTCCAGTCCCGAAGATCTTCGCAGAGCCATGCGCGGAGACGCGGACGCCGATACCCATCTGCTTGCTCTGTTCAAGGCTGGCCATCTTGCCTTCGCCCAAACCTTGGCGACCCGCGCGCTTGACCACCGGATCGATGACGCCTTCTTCGCTGAGATCAACCAGTCACGATACGAGCGCTATCTTCGCGCGCTGCTGACCGGTCCCCAGACAGGCAAGGCGCTGTCGGAACTTGTCGGTGAAACCGAGGAGACCGTCAGCCGCAAACTGAAGCCTCTTGAAGAAGCGGGTGTCATCCAACGCGTCCGGCGCGGCCAAACGACGGTCAATCTCCTGACACCGGCCGCCCAGGACTGGCTGTCCCATCAGGGCGTCGCACCACTGGGAACCACTGCGCCCACTCTGCCGCGCGCAATTCAGGCCAGACTGGCCGAGCGCGAGCAGACCATAGCCCCTCATTTGAAGGAGCCGCCGGTTCTCGGCTTGGCTCTTGCGGGAAGCTGAGGTGGCGCCGGCGGGGCGGCAGCCCGGACACATCACCACCTTTTATTCGTTCAAGGGCGGCGTCGGTCGGACGATGGCGCTGGCCAACGTCGCCTTCCTGGCTTCGATGCGAGGCCTGCGCGTTCTCATCATGGACTGGGACCTGGAAGCGCCCGGCCTCGACTATTATTTCCGGGGGCTGTCCGACCAGGAAAGCGCTCGGGCCATCAAGACGGCTCCGGGCGTGCTCGACTTGGTCTGGACCTGGCGTCGGCGACTGTTCGAGAGCGCAGATCCCGACAACCTGGATCAGGTGCTCGACGAGTATGGATCGGGCGAACCGTTCAAGGCCTGTGTTCGCAACATCTTGGACCCGGACCGTTGCCCGGGCACCCTGCACATCATCGGCGCCGGTTCCAAGGTGATCGAGGAAGACGGCCCCCTCTCCTACGCCGAGGCCTTGGCGCGTTTCTCTTGGTCGGAGTTCTTCGACCTGTACGGCGGCGGGCTGTTCATCGAGCGGCTGCGCGATTGGGCCAAGCGGGAATACGATCTGATCCTGATCGACAGTCGGACCGGGTTCGCCGATGTCGCCGGCGTCTGTACGCTTCAGCTCCCGGACACCGTCGCGCTCGCCTTCATCTACAACCGCCAGAACATCGAAGGCGTGGCTTCGGTCGCGGCGTCCGTGTTCGCCGCACGCGGCGACGCGGTCGAGCTTCGCGCCGTGCCCATGCGCACCTCCCGTCGAGGGCCGATCGAAGAAGCCGAAGTCCGGTCCCGCGCCGCGCGGGCTCTCGCACGTAGCGGCGCTTTCAGCGCCGACAGGGCCAAGTCAGACATCGAACACCTGGCGATCCGGGCGTCGCCCAGCGTGCCCTTCTATGAGACCCTGGCGCCGTTCGCCGTGGCCGCGTCCAACGCCGACGAACTGTCTCTCGACTATCGCACCTTGGCGCGTGCCCTCGTCAACGACAACGGCATCGAGTTGATCGAACCGTCGGCCTCTTGGCGGGACAGCGTCCGGCAGCGGCTGGAACCCAAGATCGTCACGGTCGACTACATCCAGGATCTCGGGTCCGCCGATCCGGCACGGGCAGCGGAGGATCTCGCGCGCCTTCTGGAAGGCGCCGTGGAGGCAGAACTTTATGACGGCGGCGTCGATGACGCCTACCTGCGGGTTCTTGTCGAATTTGCGATCGATTTCGAAGGCATGGTGTTCGACGAGGTGGAGGACGAGGAAGTCCGTCGCCTCGCCGAACAGGCGCTTCAATTGATGCGGACGCGCGCCGAAACCGATCCACGACGCTGGAACGAAGCCTATGTCGCCGCACGCGAACGTTTCGACGACACCTTCTTCCTGGAGACAGACGACGAAGCCGTGCTGGAGCGTTACGCGGCCTACGATGACCTGCTCGCCGAAGCGGACCCGACCGCTTCGGTGTACATGCGGCGAGCAGATTTCCAGCGACGTGTGGCCCAGATTGTTGGAACTCTCGACGTCGAGGCCGCGCTGAACCGGCTGGATCTAGCGGACGCGCATCTGGAAAAGGCGCGCGTGAAGGGCGCGGACGGCGCTGAAGTGGAACTCGCCAGAAACGCTTTCCAGAAGGCGAATCTTTTCCTTCGCCTCCGCAACCCTGAAGCGGCGAAAAGCAGCGCCTTGGATGGCCTGCGGTTCTATGGCCCCAATGGCCGCGTGGATGGAGGCCGACTCGGCCTGGCCCTAACTCTCCTGCTGGTGCGGGTGGAGGACGATCCGAACGCCGCGCTCGACCATCTCCAACGCGCGCTGGAGGATGACGCCTTCCTGACGTCAGCGTCGGGGGGGTTGAGTAGTATCGTCAAAATGCTGGGACGGTCGCCCCGCGGCGCTGCTCTGGCAGTGCAGATGGCTCGCCGCATGGCGATCGGCCGAAGCGGACGAAACGCGTCGGTGCCCGGTTTCTTCTTCGGCCGCTCTCCCGGGCACGCCAGCGACTTCATCACCGCGGCCGCGCAGCTCGCAGAGATGATCGCCGCACAGGGTACGGACGAAGCGACACCCGCCGTGGAGGGTTTGGCGCAGGCCGTTCACGTCATGCTGGGTCAGCTGAATCGCCGATCCAGCCAAGGCGGTGCATGGATTGCCTCCGCCAGAGCCGCGCGCGTCATACTGGCCAATGCTGGTGCCCTATTGGCCGCCGCCGGCCAATTGGGGGTCGATCCGGTACTGATATCCGCCTTGGCGGAGGCTATCGAGAATTTGGATCGATCCATTCGGGATAGACCACCGGAATGATCGCGGATCTGGACGGCGGCGCCCCGTGCCCCAGCGTCGTCTTTCTGAGGTTTTGGGCCGAAGCGTCCCTCTGGAGCCATGTGGAGCGTCACGGCGCCCGGCTGCCCGACGCGGCGGTGCTTGCCGAACTGCGCGCCGTGCTTATGGACCATGACGATGCGGCCGCCGCCGCGTCCGCCTTGCTGGCCGAACTTCGGGTTCAGGACCATCGCGCCGCCAGCCGGCTTCGGGGCTGTATTCTGGCAGGCATGCAAGCCATCGACGAGGCCGTCCTGCGCATCCATCCGCGAACCGGCCTTCTCGCTCCGGCGCGCGGGGCACGCGGACGTACGCCAGTCTGGCTCGAGAACCTGCGAGACCGCCGCGCGCTGTTTGGCATCTATGGCGAGGATGAAGCGCGACGGCTCTTGCCGCGCGGGCCATTCACCGCCCGGACCCGCACACTCCTCGACGTCAATGGAGATACGCTGGAAGACCGCTTCGTCGCGCTGACGGCAGCGCCCCTCACCGTCTCGGACGGTGAGCGCCCCATACGGATCGAGGCGCGCGCCATCGGACAGAACGCTCTGACCGGCGTGCCGTCGGACCGTCGTCGGACCGCCGAGGTCGTCGGCGTGGTTCCGATCGCCGAATGCGCGGCAGACCTCGCCATTGAACGGCTGAGCCGCAACGCGTCACCGCATGTGAGGGTCGAGGTCTCGGATAAGGTCGCGGCCGCCGATCGGCTTTTCATGGGCGTCACTCGCTTGGCGCCGCTCGACATCGCCGTCGCCCCCGAGCTCACGGTTTCAGAGGTTGAAGCGCGACGGTACGCGACCCGGCTGTCGGAAGACTGGGAACGCGCGCCCCGTCTCAGCATCGCCGGATCCGGCGTTAGCGACGATGTCGATGACGAAGGACGCCGCCGCAATCTGTCTCTGGCGTTCAACGCGGTGGGGGCCACTCTTTGGGGGCACAGCAAGATTTGGCCCTACGGAATGACCAGTGATCAAGTCCGCAAGTTCGGTTGGCCGGACATCGAGACGGGTGCCCTTCTGATGGAAGATCTGGCCCCCGGCGACAGTTTCACCGTCGCGGATATCGACGGACTTGGGCGCGTCATCACGCTCATCTGCCAGGACTTCCAAATCGCTCCTGCAGTCGCAGAAGCCATTCGGGTCTATCAGCCGGACTGGGTTGTCGTTCCCATCCTCGACGATGGCGTGGATCTTCGGCGCTGGCCGCATGTTCGCGCCTTCCGATTGTCAGATGCGTCCCAGGCCCGTTTCATTATCGCCAGCAGCCTCTCGCTCGCCGATCAGGCTGGCGTCAAAGATCTTGATATTGTTCCGGTCGGTCTTCTTGTGGGACCGCAGATGCCTGTAGAGGGCTCGGTCGTCACTTCGCCTCGCGCTGTCGGCGTCATTCGCTGCAGTCATTCAGAGCCTCGATGTGGCTCGCTTGCCTGGGGCGATGGCAGCGCCGCCTGGACGCGGACCGACTTCGCCTGAGCCCAAGTCAACGCTATCGAGGCCTCCTGGCCCTGCATTGGCGTCGAGGTGCGATCACATAGGCGCGATGAACTTCTTCTTCTCAGCCCGGCACTGATGTCCGCTCTTGGTGCGAAGCGGTCGTTCATGGAGGCGTCTTGCGAGTCCCTCGCACCTTGCGCCAGTCTTAGCTGGTTTTGAGCCAGTTCTAAGTGGTTTCGACACTAGCGCATGGCGACCCCGGCAGGACTCCAACCTGCGACCTCGGCTTTAGGAAAGCCTTGCTCTATGCAGCTGAGCTACGGGGCCATTGACGGGTGAACTAGCCGAGCGCGAAGCGCGACGGAAGCGGGGCGGCGGCGATTTCTTCCCGCCGCCCCTTTTTCATGCCCAAAGGTTGCGCGAGCCGCCCGAAAACGATTGTGGTTAATCGACCTTAAGATACAATATCCTGTAGGGAACAAATCCCGAATCGGGCCGTGTCACCGATTCGGTCCTGATTCGTTTCGCGCCTGTTCCGCCCCTGCACAGCTTCGCATTTACCCCGGTCACGTCCGCGAGACTCCCGCTTGAGGAACCGCGCCGGAAAGGCCACCTTTATCCATAAGATGAGTGATCGCGGCACAGGCCGGGCCCCGTCGCGCGTAACGGCGATCCTGGGCCCCACGAACACCGGCAAGACCCATCTGGCGGTCGAGCGGATGCTGGGTCATGCGTCCGGCATGATCGGCCTGCCGCTGCGCCTGCTGGCGCGCGAGATCTACGACCGCATCGTCAAGCAGCGCGGCGCCGCCAAGGTCGCCCTGATCACCGGCGAGGAGAAGATCGTCCCCGACCGGCCGCACTATTTCGTCTGCACGGTCGAGGCGATGCCGCTGGAACGGACGGTCGAGTTTCTGGCGGTGGACGAGATTCAGCTGGTCGCCGATCCGGAGCGCGGGCACGTCTTCACCCAGCGGCTGCTGCACGCCCGCGGTCGTGAGGAGACCATGTTCCTGGGCGCCGGGACCATGGCGCCGCTGATCCGGTCTCTGGTTCCGGATGCGGAGATCGTCTCGCGGGATCGCCTGTCGGTCCTGTCCTATGCGGGGTCAAAGAAGCTGACCCGCCTGCCCCGCCGC
Source organism: Brevundimonas sp. FG8 (assembly GCF_057808845.1). Taxonomy (NCBI): domain Bacteria; kingdom Pseudomonadati; phylum Pseudomonadota; class Alphaproteobacteria; order Caulobacterales; family Caulobacteraceae; genus Brevundimonas; species Brevundimonas sp. FG8. The sequence goes on from NZ_JBMDIU010000009.1 coordinate 73,809, forward strand.
AGCGCCGTCGTCGCCTTCTCGACCGAGCAGGTCTACGCCATCGCCGAACTGATCCGGCGCCAGCGCGGCGGCGCCGCCGTGGTCATGGGCAGCCTGTCGCCCCGCACCCGCAACGCCCAGGTCGAACTGTTCCAGTCCGGCGAAGTCGACTTCCTGGTCGCCACCGACGCCATTGGCATGGGGCTGAACATGGACGTGGACCATGTCGCCTTCGCGGGGCTGCGGAAGTTCGACGGCCGCCGCACCCGCTGGCTGCACGCCACGGAGATCGGCCAGATCGCCGGACGGGCGGGCCGCCACCTGCGCGACGGCACCTTCGGCGTAACGGGCGAGGCGCTGGAGCTGGACCCCGATCTGGTCGAGCAGGTGGTCGAGCACCGCTTTGACCCCGTCGAGAGCGCCGAATGGCGCAACGCCCGGCTGGACTTCGACACCCTGAGCGACCTGCTGCGCTCGCTGGTGGTGACGCCGGGCGTGAAGGGGCTGAACCTGACCGCGCCCGCGCTGGACGAGACCCTGCTGCGCCGCCTGATCAAGGACGAGGAGGTCGCCCGTATCGGCCGCTCGCGCGGGGCTATCATGCGTCTGTGGGAGGCCTGCCAGTTGCCCGACTTCCAGAAGACGACGCTGGATGAACACGGGCGGCTGGCCAAGGACATTTTCCAGGCCCTGACCGGCAAACGCGGTCGTCTGACCGAGGACTGGATCGCGCCCCGCTTCGCCGAACTGGATCGCGACGATGGCCAGATCGACCAGCTATCGGCCCGCCTGAGCGGCGTCCGCACCCTCAGCTACATCGCCCACCGCCCCGACTGGCTGGATCAGGCGCAGGGTTGGCGCGACCGCACCAAGGCGCTGGAGGAGCGGCTGTCAGACGTCCTGCACGAACGGCTGACCGCCCGCTTCGTGGATCGTCGCACCACCGCCCTGATGCAGGCCCTGAACGTGCGCGGCGATGCGATCGCCCAGGTCGAGGCGGAGACCGGCGAGGTCATCGTCGAAGGCCACGCCGTCGGGCATCTGGCCGGGATCGACTTCCAGATCGACAAGGGCTCCACGGCGCTGGAGGACCGCGCCCTGCGCCACGCCGCTCGTCAGGCGGTCACGCCCGAGATCGCCAAGCGGCTGGGGCAGCTTGCTTCAGAGCCGGACGAGGCCTTCTCCGTCACGCCCGACGGCGCCGTGCTGTGGCGCGGCGTGCAGGCGGGAGTGATCATCGGCGGCGAGCCCTTCACGCCGCGCATCCGGCTGTTGGGCGACCTCGGCGCGCTGGCCGCGCGCGAGCGGGCGACGAAGCGGCTGGAAGCCTGGCTGGCGGGCGAGTCCGGGCGCGCCCTTCGTCCCCTCCGTCGCCTCAAGACCGTGGTCGAGAACGGCACGCTGAAGGGGCTGCCGCGCGGCCTCGCCTTCCGCCTGCTGGAGTCCGGCGGGATCATCGACCGCCGTGAGGTCGAGCGCGATCTGGCGGCCCTCAGTCAGGCCGAGCGCCGCACCCTCAAGGCGTTCGGCGTCCGCGTCGGCGCCCATTCCGTCTGGCAACCCGCCCTGCTGAAAGAGCGCGCCCGCACAACCGCACAGGCCTTCATGGCGCGCGAGCCGTTCCGCCCGAAACCGACCGGCCTCAGCATCCTGCCCGAACCGCCGCCCCCGCCGCGCCTGCTGTCCGCCTTCGGCCTGCGCGCGGTCGGTCGCTTCGCCGCGCCGGTTGATCTGCTGGAAGCGCTGACCGAGCGCCGCACAAAGGGGGAAGGCAGGCTTTCAGACAAGGATCTGCGCGAGCTCGGCGTCACCGCCGATGAGGCGAGAGCCCTGTTCGCAGGCCTGAAGACCGTGCGCGCCCAGCAGCCGGAACGTCCGGGCAAGGCGCCGAAGCCGGTGAAGGACTCGCCCTTCGCGGCGCTCGCCGCCCTGACCGGGCCCCCACCCGCGGCAAAGCCGGAGCCGTCGCGCCGCAAACGCCCGCAGCGCAAGGCGGCCCCGCGTTGAGCGACCCGGCCTGCCGTATTGATGTCTGGCTTTGGCGCGCGCGGTTCGCGAAGACGCGGACACTGGCGGCGACGATGGTGGAGAAGGGAGCGGTCCGCCTAACCCATCACGGCCAGCAGGTTCGTCTCGACAAGGCCAGCCGCTCGGTCCACCCCGGCGACCGTCTGGTCTTCGCCCTCGGCGGGCGGTTGTTCGATCTCGAGGTGCTGGCCCTCGGCGAACGGCGCGGACCTCCGGAAGAGGCCCGCACCCTGTACGCCCTTACTGCTGAAGGATGAACTCGCCTTCGAGGTGCAGCTTGACCTCGTCGCCCAGGCCCATCGGGATGCCGTAGGTGATGCCGAAGTCCGACCGCTTGATGGTCGCCTCGCCGTCGAAGCCGGCCTTGTAGGTGTTGCCCATCGACGGACCGGCCTGATTGAACTCGACCTCGATGGTCACCGGCTTGGTCACGCCGCGCAGGGTCAGGTCGCCGACCACGGTCGCCTCGTTCGGATCATCGGCGTCCACCGTCACCGAGCGCGAGACGAAAGTCGCGGTCGGGTGATTGGCGGTGTCGAAGAAGTCGGCGGTCTGCAGGTGATTGTTGAGCCCCTCGCTACCGGTCAGCACATCCTTCAGCGGGATGGTCGCGGTCAGGGTCGAGGCGGACGGGTTGGAGGTGTTGAGGCTCAGTTCGGCCTGCACGTTCACGAACTGGCCTGTGTAGGTCGAGAAGCCCATGTGATCGACCGACCAGGTGATGTTGCCGTGCGAGGAATCGAGCTTGTACGCGCCGGCGGTGACTTCCGACGGAACCTTGGTCAGGACGGTCTGGGCGACCACCGCGCCGCCGGTCAGCAGGGCGATGGAGGCCACACCGACGGCGGCGTAACGAAGGAAGGGACGCATGGGGAGACTCCGATAAATCTGTAAGAGTGATGGATACTAAATAGCCCGTGACACCGTCACTGCAACCCCAAACGCCCCATCCGGTTGACAGTTCGGCTGGCCGGGGTCATCTGCGCGTCCCGCGCCCCTTACCGAAACGCCTGCCCCCCGCCCATGACCTACATCGTCACCGACGCCTGCGTCCGCTGCAAATTCATGGATTGCGTCGAGGTGTGCCCGGTCGACTGCTTCTATGAGGGCGAGAACTTCCTGGTCATCGCCCCGGACGAGTGCATCGACTGCGGCGTCTGCGAACCGGAATGCCCGGTCGACGCCATCGTCCCGGACACCGAGGACGAGCCCGACGGCAAGTGGCTGCAGATCAACGCCGAATACGCCAAGGTCTGGCCGAACATCACGGTCAAGGGCACGCCGCCGGAAGACAAGGAGCAGTTCGAGCGCGAGACCGGCAAATACGAGAAATATTTCTCGCCCAAGCCCGGCACGGGTTCCTGACTTCGCCGATGGCCTGATCAGCGAACGATTCACATCGCGCTGCCGCTTTCCGGCGAGGATTTCCAGCCATCTCCACACTGACGCTGTGGACGTTTTGAAATTCCGCAGATTTGTGATAGGTTACTGTCATTGGGTCGGGCGGTATGCGAAATCTTCGCGCCGCCCGCGTTTGCGACAGAATCCCACTCATGAAAGTGGGATCGGCCAGAGGTTGGGTGATCCGTTTCCGCATTTGACGACCAGACCGACATCTCCGACGGGGCGAGTTTCCGGCGGGTGTTATTCTATTGTCCGTGCGCCTTCGCCTCTCCCCTCCCGCTGAGCCGGGAAAGGAAGTGACATGACGAGCAAGACTGGTCTGGAATTCAAGGTTGGCGACGCGGTCGTTTACCCGGCGCACGGCGTCGGCAAGGTAGCGGCGGTCGAGACCCAGGAAGTCGCGGGCATGTCGCTGGAGGTCTATGTCGTGACCTTCGACCACGAGAAGATGACCCTGCGCGTCCCGACCAAGAAGGCGAAAACCGCCGGCCTGCGCTCGCTGGCCGCGGACGATGTCGTCACCAAGGCGCTGACGACACTGAAGGGCCGCGCCCGGGTGAAGCGCACCATGTGGTCGCGTCGCGCCCAGGAATACGAAGCCAAGATCAACTCGGGCGACCTGATCTCGATCGCCGAAGTGGTCCGCGACCTGCACCGCGCCGACAGCCAGCCGGAACAGTCCTACTCGGAGCGTCAGCTGTACGAGTCGGCCCTGGACCGCATGGCTCGCGAAGTCGCCGCCGCCAACAAGATCGACAAGGACGCCGCCGTCGAGCTGCTGGGCAAGTCGCTCAGCGCCAAGAAGGCCGCCGCCCCGGCCGCCGAGGCCGAAGCCGCCTGATCAGACGCGCATCGCTGAACAGACAGAGGCCCGGGAGCGATCCCGGGCCTTTTGCTTTGCGAGGAGGCCGATGCGCCTACACCGTCGCCAGATACGGCGAGCAGTCATCGCCGGACGAGCGCGCGGGTGCGACGCCCTGCTCCGGAGAGCCAACCGGTCCTGCGCGGCGGGGGAAGCTCACCAAGGCAATCAGATAGCCGATGACGGCGCTGCCGCCGTACCCCACGATCGGCGTCGGATAGTTACCGAGCGCCGCAGCGACGATGAGCGCCGCCCAGACCGCGCCGAACACCGCCGTCTCCGGCGCCCCCGGCCCACGAACGGCGAACACCGGCACGATCAGCAGCGCCGCCCCAAGGAGAACGACCGTTCCGGCGAGAGGATGAACGCTGAACGACGAATAGAATATCCGGTCCACAAACGGCATCGCCGGCGACGGATCCGCCTGCGCGACCGTGGCGGCGAACCCGACTACGGCGAAGGCCAGCGCCGACAGCACATTGCGGTTCGGGCGGGTGAACGCCAGGACGGCCAATCCGGCGACCAAGGCCCCCGCCATTCCCCGATCCGGCTGTAGTGCGAGCGCCAGCGCCGCAAGCGCGATCCCGAAAAGGGACAGCGCATCCCGATACCGGGCGAACAGGACCATCATCAGCGGCAGGAGCATCATTGACGGCTGAATCGTCAGCGGCCCCAAGGCCAGCCAGCGCGAAATCCCGTCGATACGCACTCCAAACAGGGCCGTCGCCAACAAGGCCGCGCCCGACACCAGGACAAGGCTACGGCCGGGCAGATGCCGCCGCCGGTCGGCCAAGGCCAGGATCCCGAGCACAGTCAGGCCGAAAGCGAAGGCCGCTGCGTTTATCATCAGGTACCGGGACGGAGCACCTCCCATGGCCATGTAAATCATGCCCAGCGTCGCGGCCGCCGCAGCGCACGAGAGTGCGACCGCCCGGGAGCCGGAAATGATATGTGGGGACGTCACGGCATCATCCTTCCTGTTCAACAAAAATGAGGGACGGGCGACGACCGCATACCGCGTCGCCCACGCCAGACAGCCCAGTGCGAACGACAGCGCCTCGCCGGGACGCTCGATAGCGCTCAACTCGCCGAACGCAGCCCGACCCCACGGCCGTTTGTCCGGCGGCAGCAGCTGACAGCAAAGCCGCAGAATAGCGGTGGCCAGAAATCTCATGCCGGCCTGCCGTCGGGTAAGCCTGCGTCTTTCGGTTCGATGACCGGGTTCCCTGCCGCCAGCGTCCGTCCTTCAGCCGTGAGCCTGTAGACATGGCGTGGTGGACGCCCCGGCATATCCACAACCTGCCAGTCGGCGGCGAGATAGCCCTGCGCTTCCAGCCGCATCAGCAGGGGATAGAGGGTGCCGGACTTGATGCCCGCCTCCCGGCAAAGATCATAGCCGTGACGCCCGGCGGGGCCGGCATCGGTGAGCGCCTGGAGAACGCGCCGGGCTGCGGGAGAAAGGGATCGCTGACGGGTCATTTCCCAATAAATCTACCTATGTAGAATTAAGTCAACCCATTTGGGCTTGGACGCGGTTTGAGCGCCACCAATCGACAATCGCCCACGCCTGCCCTACGCCTGCAGCCCTCCTCCCTCGTGTAGACAGACAGCCCATGCCCTCCGGACTTATCGCCTTGCTCGATGACGTGGCGGGGATCGCCAAGCTGGCGGCGGCGTCGATTGACGATGTCGGCGGGGCGGCGGGCAAGGCGGGCGCCAAGGCGGCGGGCGTGGTCATCGATGATGCGGCGGTCACCCCCAAATACGTCACCGGCCTGTCGCCCAGTCGCGAACTGCCGATCATCGGCAAGATCGCCGTGGGGTCCATACGCAACAAGCTGTTGCTGATCCTGCCGATCGCCCTGTTGTTGACCGCCTTCGCGCCCTGGGCCCTGACGCCGATCCTCATGTTGGGCGGAACCTATCTCTGCTTCGAGGGCGCCGAGAAGCTGATGGAGATGTTCGGCGGCGGCCATCACGGTGAGGCCGAGGAAACCTCCGATGACCCCGCCCACCTGGAAAAGAAGACCGTCTCCGGCGCGGTTCGCACGGATCTGATCCTGTCGGCGGAGATCATGGTCATCGCCCTGAACGATGTGGCCGACCGGCCTCTGTGGACGCAGGCGGGCGTGCTGGTGGTCGTCGGCCTGGCGATGACCGTGATCGTCTACGGCGCCGTGGGCCTGATCGTGAAGATGGACGATATCGGCCTGCACATGGCGCAGAAGCCCTCGCGTCTCAGCCAGACCATTGGCCGCGGACTGGTGAAGGGCATGCCGGTGATCATGGCGGCCCTGTCCGTCATCGGCACCTTCGCCATGCTGTGGGTCGGTGGCGGCATCGTGATGCACGGCGCGCACGAACTGGGCCTGCATTGGCCGGCCGTGCCTGTCGAGCACCTGGCTCACGCCGTCGCCCACGCCACCGGGCCCGTCGGCGGCCTCCTTGGCTGGCTGGTCACCGCCCTGATCTCCGCCGTGATCGGCGTCGTCATCGGCGGCGTGGTCGCCCTTGTTCTGCATCAGGTCGGACGCCTGAAGCCCGGCGCGGCGCACTGACCCTCAACACGGGAAAGTTACCCACTAACTCAATTTCAGATTGTACAGACGCGCAACTGTTTGCGCGAATGCGGACCTTCATCAACGGAGGGTCTGACATGAAACTGATCAAGTCTCTTGCACTCGCGGCGGGTGTGGCCGTCGCGGGTCTGGCTGGCGCCGCCTCGGCGCTTCCGCCGGGTCTGCTTTACGAAAAATATTATTACAGCGACGCGACCTACACGACCGTTGTGGGCCATCAGCTGGATCGCTGCGTCAACGGCAACGTCGGCTCCGGCACGCTGCACGGCTCGTCTTCGGCCTATGTGGTCGCGACGGCGGTCGGCGAGTGCCCGGGCGGCTACTGGTAAGACCGCATGTCCTCCCGCCGTCGCATCGACGGCGGGAGGCTGTCTTCCGTCAGAAATATTCCGCGTTCGCCGGGCAGGTCGCGCTGATGCGACGGGCGGTGATCGAGGCGGGCAGATAGGGCGTGCCGCGCGCCAGCTGGGCCCCGCCGCGGAAGCTGAAACTCTGCTGGGTGTAGGTGCCGTTCAGCCGCACGTTCACCCGGCGGTTCTTGCGGTCGGTGCAGGTCCCCTCGAATCGGGCGTTGCCGTTGCCGACCTGCCGCACCGGATAGGTACAGCTCCACCGGCGCGTCGACAGGCCACCGAAGAATCGGTTGATCTCGCTGGGCCGCACGCATTTCTGCTCGGTGTCGCGAACGCCCACGGCGCTGGTCGTATATTCCCAATAGCCGGGCAGGACGGTGTCTCCGTTCTGCTGAACGGTCATGGCCGCCTGCGGCGTCGCGGGCGCGGCCAGGAACAGGGCGCCGGCGATCGCGGGAACGGCGATGGCGGCGGCTCGGGTCAGTGCGGTCTTCATCCTTGCCCCTCGGGCGACTGGTTCGGTCATGGGTAAAGTGGATATATGGCGGCAATTGAACGGAGGCTGAACGGTCCTACGCCTTGACGCCTCGCGGACTCTTCCTCTATACGCCCCACCTCTCGCGCTGGACGGTGTCTAGCGCGCACCTGTTTCATGCGTCTGCGCCCGTCGCGGACCGCTCCGAAGGATAGTCAGATGTCGCGTCGTTGCGAACTCACCGGTATCGGCCCCATGGTCGGCAACAGCGTGAGCCACTCGAACATCAAGACCAAGCGCCGCTTCCTGCCGTCGCTGAAGGCCGTCAAGGTGACCTCGGACGCCTTGGGTCAGACCTTCTCGCTGCGTATCTCGAACGCCGCCCTGCGCACCCTCGACTACAAGGGCGGCCTGGACGCCTTCATCGTCAAGGCCCGCGACGAGCAGCTGTCGGTCGCCGCCCAGCGAATCAAGCGTCAGGTCAAGGCCAAGCTGGCCGAGCAAGCCGCCGCCTAAGCAGCGCTGCTGCACGAGTTCTGAAGGGGCCGGTGGAAACGCCGGCCCTTTTGCTTTGCGCGGAATACGGCGCATCCTGACGCCCATGACGCGCGACGAGATGTTCGCCTACGCCCTGAGCCGCCCCGGCGCGGAGGATTCGACCCTGCACGGCGGGCGCTGCATCCGCATGCGCGGCCACTGGATCGTCAACGACAACGCCGATCCGACCGCCCTGGCCCTGGCTCTGGATCGGGAGACGGTGGCGTTTCTGATGGCGACCGAGCCCCGGACCTATTTCCAGACCCCGCACTTCGAGGGCTGGCCCGCCGTTCTGGTCCACTACGACGTCGCCGACGACGACAGGCTGCGCGAGCAGATCGACAAGGCATGGGCCCGGCGGGCGACGAAGGCCCAGCGAAAGGCGCAGGGCGTCGCGTCCTGACGGTTGCGTGAACCGCCCCTCCCCGCCAGTCTGCCCGCCTGTTCGTCGGGGAGCTGTTCCATGTCCAAATCCGTCCGCCGCGTCGCCCTGCTGGGCGTCTCGCTTCTGGCCCTGACGGCCGCGCCCGCCGTCGCGCAGGACACCCCGGTCGCCGAGCCGAAGCCCACCCGCGAATCGACCGGGTTCACCCTCGCCACCGACCAGCCGCGCACCCCGGAACAGGAGGCCGTCCGCTTCGACAAGGCCGACCTGTCGATCAAGGTCATCCCGGACGAACAGTCCATCGAGGGCGTCGCCGTTCTGGACTTCACCGCCACCGCCCCGCTCAGCATCCTGCCGGTCGAACTGGACACCCTGCTGACCATCTCCTCGGTGCAGGTGGACGGGCGCGAGGTCGAACAGGGCGAAGGCGGTTGGCGCAACCCGGAGGGCCGTCTCTGGATCGATCTGGGCCGCGACCTCGCCGTCGGCGACAAGGTCCAGATCCGCATCGTCTACGCCGGGGCTCCGCGCGTCGCGCCGCGCGCGCCGTGGGACGGCGGCTTCGTCTGGTCCACCACCGCCGACGGCCAGCCGTGGATCGCCACCGCCGTTCAGGGCGAGGGCTGCGACATCTTCTGGCCCTGTATCGACAGCCCGCTGGCCGAGCCGGGCCGCTTGGACCTGCACATCACCATTCCGTCCGACCTCGCCGCCCCGTCCAACGGGCGCTTCCTCGGCAAGGTCGACCACGGCGACGGCTGGACCACCTGGAACTGGTCGGCGGCCAATCCGAACACCTACGCCATCGCCCTGAACATCGGGCCGTATGAGGAAATCACCGAGGCCTATCGCAGCCGTTTCGGCAACACGATCCCGCTGTCCTACTGGTATCTGCGCGGCGACGACCCGGCCAAGGTCCGCGCCCTGTTCGCAGAGTTCCGGCCCATGATGGACTTCTACGAATCCACCGTCGGCCCCTTCCCTTTCGGCGACGAGAAGATGGGCGTGGTCGAGACCCCGCATCTGGGCATGGAGCACCAGACGATCAACGCCTACGGCAACGATTATCGTCTGGACGGCAAGGGCTACGACTGGCTGCTGCACCACGAACTGGCGCACGAGTGGTTCGGCAACCAGATGACCAACGCCAACGCCGACGACATGTGGCTGCATGAAGGGCTGGGCAGCTATATGCAGCCCCTCTACCTGCGATGGCTGCGTGGCGAGCAGTATTTCCAAGCCGAACTGCTGGCCCAGCGCAACGGCCTGATCAACCGCTTCCCGGTCGTCTCCGGCACACCCAGGTCCGAGGATGAGGTCTACAAGGGCGACGTCGGACCGGGCAATGACATCTACAACAAGGGCTCGCTGATCGCGCACTCCCTGCGCCTGCTGATCGGCGACGAGGCCTTCTTCCGCTCGGTCACCCGGCTGGTCTATGGCCGCCCTGATCCGCGCCCGGGCAACTTCACCACCCGCTACGCCACGACGCGCGAGTTTCTGGCCATCGTGAATGAGGAGACCGGTCGCGACTACGGCTGGTTCTTCCAGGGCTATCTCTACAACGCCGCCCTGCCCGACCTGCGCCAGACACGCGAGGGCGACCGGCTGCGGCTGGAATGGGTCACCGGCGACGGCCAGACCTTCCCCATGCCGGTGGAGGTCGAGGTCGACGGGCAGGTGGTCAATGTGCCGATGACCCGCGGCCGGGGCGAGATCACCGCCCCCGCGACCGCCCACATTCTGATCGACCCGCGGAACAAGGTGCTGCGCGAACAGGACTTCATCACGGAGTGGCGCGCGCAGATGACGCGCTAGCCCCCTCTCCCTCCGGGAAGGGTTTCCAGTCCGCCGCAACCGCCGTCACCGACTGCCGCACGAAGCTGCAGGTCCCCTGCGTGGTCAGGAAGGCGATGTCGGCGGCATCGCGGCCGCAGGCGATCCGCACCAGACCCTCGACCGGGGCCAGCCCGGTCGGATCGACCAGCCACCAGCCGTCCGACAGCCAGACCTCGAAGATGGCGTGGAAGTCCGGCGGCGTCAGCTGATGCGCATAGGCGCTGACCGCCCGCGCCGGAATGCCCGACGCCCGGCACAGGGTGATGCCCATATGGGTGAAGTCGCGGCACACGCCCGCCCGATCAATGAAGGTCCGCGCCGCCGTCGTCTCGCTGTCCGACGCACCCGGCTCATAGTCGATATTGGCCTTGATCCACTCCAGGATCGCCAACACCCGCTCGCCCCCGACCGTGCCGCCGAAGGTCCGCTCCACGAACCGCCCGAACTGGTCCGACGGGCAATAGCGGCTGGGCCACAGATAGGTCAGCACCTCGGGCGGCAGGTCGTTCCAGTCATGCTGCAAGGTCACCGGCGGCAGACCCTTCAGCACGCCGTTGTCGACCACCGCCTCATAGGTCAGCGCCACCTCGCCCGACAGATGCGCCCGCAGCGTCCGCGCGCCGAACTCGTCATCCTCGTTCTCGATGAAGTCGACGTGCGGCGTCGTCTCCAGCCGCTCCTCAAGGATATTCTGGCCGGGCCAGTGCGCGACCTGAATCTTGTAGATGGCGTCCGTCGGAGGATCGAAGCGATAGACGAGTTCGGCGCGGACGCGGATTTTCATGAGGGCTCGAATGCGGCGGCTGTGGCTTGCCGTCAACGTGGGGATTCGAGCGGTGTTCCGTCTGGCCGTCGATCGCGGCTGCGACAGCCGGCCCCGCCCCATTAAAGCCGGGTCAGTGAAGCCTGGTCTGGCGCGCCTCGATAAGGTCGGCGTTTCTCTCACACTCTTCGGCATATTCGGTGAGCTGACGAACCGTCATCGGATCGGTGGTGGCTTTCAACAGCAACCGCGCTCTGGCGGCCTGGGCGCGGAGTCTTTCTACATGTTCGGACATGCCCTCGGAAAAGCACATCGCAACAGCTTGTTCCGGCGCTCCCAACACGTCCGGGAGGAACTGGAGGTCGCGGCGTGCGCCCCCGGCATCATGCCGGAACACGAGACCGGGGCCCGTCGTTAGGCCGCCATGAAACGCACGCTTCGCTTCTCCATCATCGCCTTGTCCGCACTCGCCCTGACGGCCTGCGCCACACTGCAACGCGGGCCTGTCGGCAATGCCGAGGTTCCGCAGCCGGGCAAACCCGTTGATCTGAACCGGTATGCCGGACTGTGGTATGAGATCGGCCGCTACGAGAACGGGTTTGAACGCGGATGCGAGGGCGTCACCGCTGAATACACCCTTCGACCGGACGGCCTTGTCGGCGTCCGCAACAGCTGCCGACAGGACGGCGTGAACGGCGAACAGAAGGTCTCGGAGGGCAGGGCCCGCGTTGTCGAGGGCAGCCAGAACGCCAAGCTGAAAGTCTCCTTCTTCGGCCCCTTCTACGTCGGTGATTACTGGGTGCTGGACCGCGCCGACGACTATTCCTGGTCGATCGTGGGCGAACCCTCCGGCCGCTACCTGTGGCTCCTCAGCCGGACGCCCCGCCCCTCTGAAGCGCAGCGTGCTGTGATTGACAGGCGCGCGCAGGAACTCGGCTACGACATGTCGCTGGTTCGCCCGACCTTGCACTGACGGCTGCCGGAACGCCCTACGGCTCGAGCTCGATGTCCCAGTATAGATAGTCCAGCCAGCTCTGGTGGAGGTAGTGCGGCGGGAACCTCCGTCCATGCTCCTGAAGCTGCCAGGCGCTGGGGCGGTGAGGTGCGCGGCGGATCGCCATCTGGGCCTGCTGGGGCGTGCGGCCGCCCTTGCGCAGGTTGCAGGGACCGCAGGCGGCCACGATGTTCTCCCACGTCGTGCGCCCGCCCCGACAGCGCGGGATGACGTGGTCAAAGGTCAGTTCGGTGGAGTCCCCGCAGTACTGGCAGACGAAGCCGTCGCGCAGGAAGACGTTGAAGCGGGTGAAGGCGGGCTGCCGGTCCTGATCCACATAGCTCTTCAGCGCGATCACGCTGAGCAGCTGGATTTCCATTGATGGACTGCGCACGACCTTGTCGTACACCGACACGATGTCGACGCGGTCCTGATACACCGCCTTGACCACCTCCTCCCACGGCCAGATCGACAGCGGGTAGTAGGAGAGCGGCCGGAAGTCGGCGTTCAATACCAGAGCGGGCCAGCCCGAAGGGGGACGACTGAGGACCTGCATCAGGTCCGCTCCGGGATACGGAGGGTTATCAAGGCGACAGGACTGAAGACACGTCTCCTTCCCTAGTCAGGCAAGCAAACCGTATCCCTGATTCGTGGGCTTGGCGATGACCGGACGACGACGCTTTCGCGACGCCCTCGGAGCGGCGATCAGCGCGTGACCGTCCCCGGAAACGCCGGCAGACTCCAGCCCCAGACCAACGCCCCGGCGCGCAGGGCGAAGCCCAGTGAGGCGCCGACGAAGGCCGCCGGCCACAGGTCCAGACCCAGCACCCGCGCGAGCACGAACACCGTCGCGGCCAGCAGGGCCGCCGAGACGGTGATCTCACGCCGCAGCAGGATCGACGGCTCGCCCGCCAGCAGGTCGCGCACCACCCCGCCGAAACAGGCGGTCAGCGCCCCCATGACGATGCAGATCAGCGGCGCGATGCCGAACGCCCCCGCCTTGGCCGCTCCCATCACGCCATAGGCCGCCAGTCCGAAGGCATCGAGCCACAGCAGGGCCCGGAACCGCCAGGGGCGCGCGCCGACCAGCCACACCGCCACCGATGCCGCCAGACAGACGGCGATGTAGCGCCAGTCCTGCACCCAGAAGACCGGGGCCCCGATCAGCAGGTCGCGCAGCGTCCCGCCGCCCACGCCTGTGATGGCGCCGAAGAAGGCGAAGGTGACGAGATCATGCTTCTGGCGCGCGGCGGCCAGCGCGCCGGTCGCGGCGAACACGGCCACGCCCGCGAAATCAAGCGCACCGAGAACCGTCTCGGGATTGGCGATGGCGGGGTCGACCAGAGGCGTCATGCGTCCGAGCCTAGCCTTTATGCGGGCGGGTTCTCCAGCACGATCTCGCCACGCTTCACCGCTCCGTACCAAGCCCAGAGAAGATGAGCCGCGACGCTGCGATGCGGGCTCCAGGCCTCGGCCCGCAGGTTGGCCGCCTTCTCCTTCGGCCGCTCGGGCGATCCATCGGCCCAGCGCATCGCCTCCTGAAGGGCGATGTCCCCGCCCGGAAACACATCCGTCCGCCCCTCGCAGAACATCAGAAAGGTGTCGGCGGTCCACCGGCCCACGCCCTTGATCGCCACCAGCTTCGCCACCGCCTCCTCGTCCGGCAGTCGCTCCAGATGGTCGAAGTCGATCCGCCCCTCCACATGCGCCCGCGCGATCTCATGGCCATAGTTCGCCTTCTGAATCGACAGACCCATGGCGCGCAGCGCCGCGATCTCGGTCGCCAGTACTCGCTCCGGCGTTAACTCGCCGCTTAACCCATCGATCACCCGCTTCCAGATGGCGGCGGCGGACTGCACCGAAACCTGCTGCTCCACGATCATGCGGAACAGGCCCTCGAACCCACCGGTGCGCGACCGCCATTCAAACACGGGCACACAGGCCTGGGCCTCGGTCAGACGCGGGTCGAGGATGACCAGAGCAGCGCGGGCGGCGGCGATCTGTTCAGGGGTGGGCGGAACGGGCATCAGACCTCATCGACAGTCGGGATCGGGCCATTTAATCGTTTCGCATGCTGACCCTGGACGACATTCTGCACCCGATCACGCCCGCGCAATTCCTCGCGGAGTATGACGACCGGAAACCGCTGTATATTCCGGCGACCGACAACGCGCGCAAACGCGAGGTGCTGACCTGGTCGGCCTGGAACGGCCTGCTGAACCAGACCGCCAACTGGTCGGCCGCGTCGCTGCGGCTGATGCGGAACCATCAGGCTGTTCCGGCGGAACAGTACTGCCAGCCGGTCCAGACCCCCGACGGCATGGTCATGCGTCCTTTTCCGGCCAAGGTGGAGGTCTTCATGTCGGCGGGCGCCAGCGTGGTGGCGAATGAGGTGACGCATCTGCACCCGCCCGTCACCGCGGTCGCAGCGGCGCTGGGCAGCGCCTACGGCGCCCAGATCGGCGCCAATGTCTATTGCTCGTTCGAGGGCGTTCGCGCCTTCGGCAGCCACTATGACAACCACCACGTCTTCGTGGTTCAGACCGAAGGCGAGAAGGTCTGGAACCTCTATCAGAACCGGGCCGAAAACCCGACCGAAAACCCTGCCGACACGCCGGAGACCCGTCTGTTCTTCGAGCAGAGCCGAGGCCCCATCCTCCAGGAGGTGACGATGCGCCCCGGCGACGTCCTGTACCTGCCGAGGGGCTGGTATCACGACGCCCTCGCCAAGGACGGCCCCTCGCTGCACATCACCTTCTCCGTGGCGCCGCTCTATGGCCGCATCCTGTTCCAGTTGCTGGACCATGCGGCCATGCAGAACCCGGGCTTCCGGGCCTATCTGCCGCCCGCGCATCGGGACGGCGGCGTCGCCCTGCGCCGTCAGGTGGCGGAGATGAGCGATTACCTGAGCCGCCTCATGGCTTCCCCCGCCTTCCTTGATGAAGTGATCGCAGCCCAGGAACGGCTGGTGATCCGTCCGCCCGCCTACACCTTGCCCGTTCGCAAGCCGGTCACCCTGTACCAGACCACCGGCCGGGCCTTCCCGCCGACTTCCTCGATTATCCGCGGCGTCTACGAATGGATGATTGGCCAGCGTCGCTTCGCGATCGAGGATCTGATCGCCGAGATCGACTACACGTCCGAGACCAACGTCCGAACGGCGGTCGAGGCCGCGGTCACCGCCGGCGCGCTCGTCCGGGAACAGGCGAGGTGAGCCTGACCACCCGCTTCGCCCCTTCCCCGACCGGGCGACTGCACAAGGGTCACGCCTTTTCGGCCCTGACGGCATGGACGGCGGCGAAGGCCGGGGGCGGACGGTTCATCCTGCGGATGGAGGACATCGACCCCACACGCTGCAAGCCCGAGTATGATGCCGGAATCCTCGAAGATCTGGACTGGCTCGGGCTGGAGTGGGAGACCCCTGTGCGTCGTCAGTCTGAACATCTGACCGACTACGCCACGCTCGTCGACGTGCTGGACCGCCGAGGCCTGCTGTACCGTTGCTTCCGCACCCGCAAGGACATCCTTGACGCCATCGGCGACGCCCCGCACGGCAGTCCCGAAGCCGTCCGGCCCGGCCCGCACCCTGCCGATGAGGAGGCAGCCCTGCTGGCCGAGGGCAAGCCCTTCGCCTGGCGGCTGTCGCTGGATCGCGCGCGGGCGGCTCTCGGCGGTCGGGCATGGGATGCGCTGGCCTTTGTCGAAGAGGGCGCGGGCCCCGCCGGCGAACGCGGTCTGATCCGCGCCCGGCCCGAAACCGTCGGAGACGTCGTCGTGGCGCGCAAGGACGCCGGAACCGCCTACCACGTCGCCGTCACCCACGACGACGCCCTGCAGGGGATCACCCACGTCATCCGGGGGCTGGACCTGTTCGAGGCGACCCACATCCAGGTCCTGATCCAGACCCTGATGGGCTGGCCGACGCCGACCTATCGCCACCACCACCTGATCACCGGCCCCGATGGCCGCCGCTATGCCAAGCGGGACGGGTCGGTGACGCTGGCCCATCTGCGCTCACAGGGTGTGTCGCCCGCCGCCCTGCGGGCCGAACTCGGCGTCTAGCGGAACAGCCGATCCAGATTGTCCGCCACCGGAAAGACGATCTTCGCGTCCGGTGCATCCGCCGCTTCGCCCGGCCCGCCGATGCTGCGCAGCACGTGCCGGATGACATTCAGCCGGGCCGTCTTCTTGTCGTCGGTGGCCACGGCGGTCCAGCGCGCCGCCTTCGTATCCGTTTCTTCCAGCATCCGGTTGCGGGCGCCGCTGTAGGCGTCCCAGCGAGCCTCGGCCTCGGCGTCCAGCGAGGACAGCTTGAACCGCTTCAGCGGGTCCTCCCGCCGCTCGGCCAACCGCGTCGCCTGCTCCTGACGCGAGATGTCCAGCCACAGTTTGATCAGCACGATCCCGTCGTCCGTCAGCATCCGCTCGAAGCGCGGCGCATCCTTAAGGAACTGGGCGTGCTGTTCCGGCGTGCAGAAGCCCATCACCGGCTCGACCCCGCCACGATTGTACCAGGAGCGGTTCAGGATCACCGTCTCGCCCGCCGCCGGAAGATGGCTGACGTAGCGCTGGAAATACCACTGGCTCGCCTCGCGCTCGGTCGGCTTTGGCAGGGCCACCACCCGCGTCTGCCGGGGCGACATATATTCGGTCAGCCGCTTGATCGCGCCGTCCTTGCCCGCCGTGTCGCGCCCCTCCAGCACGATCAGGGTGCGCAGCCCCTGCTCGATGGTCCACGCCTGCGTCTCCACCAGCTTGACCTGCAGCTGCTCCAGCGCCTTGTCGTAGTCGTCTGAATTCTTGCCCATGCGCCCAACCTGCGCGCCCTGCGCCATCAGGGCAATGTTGCAGACGTGTTTCAGCACCTGCCACAAACCTTTCCGCGTTCTAACGTGTAGGCGACCGTTGATACGGCTAAGCCTGAGCCCTCGCACAGGAGACCCCGGATGATCGCTTCGCGCCGCAGCCTGCTGACCGGCCTCGCCGCCCTGCCTCTGGCGGGCGCCCTGCCTCGTATGGCCTTCGCCACGGACCTGACCGGCGCCGACGCCGCGCTGGGCGAGGTCTTCGCCGCCGCCGGACCGCCCGCCATGGCCGCGGGCGTCCTCGGTCCCGACGGGCTGGACTGGACCGGCGTGCGGGGCGTGCGGCGTCAGGGCGAGGCCGATCCGGTCACCCTGCGGGACCGCTGGCACCTGGGCTCCAACACCAAGGCCATGACCGCCGCCGTTCTGGCCCGTCTGATCGAACAGGGCCGCGCCCGCTGGGCCATGCCGCTGAACGAGGCCTTCCCCGATCTGACCCTCGACAGCGGCTGGAACGGTCTGACGCTCGATGATGTCATGCACCACCGCGCGGGCCTGCTGGACGGCCCCGTCATCAACCGCGACTGGCTGATCAGCGCCCGTGCCGACGCCCGCCCCCTGCCGGAGCAACGCCGGGCGCTGGTCGAGCGGGTTCTGGCCGCCCCGCCCGCCGGGCCGCGCGGAACCTTCGCCTATGGCAACGCCAACTACATCCTGATCGGCGCGGCCATCGAGCGGATCACGGGCGGGTCGTGGGAGGACGCCATGCGGGCCGAGCTCTACACGCCCCTGAACCTGACCAGCGCCGGCTTCGGCCCGCCGCCCGGGCGCGACAATCCCTGGGGCCACCGCCTGATCGGCGAGACCCGCACCGCCATCCCGCCCGAGACCCCCGGCGCCGACAATCCCGCCGCCCTCGGCCCCGCGGGCACGGCCCATATGAGCCTGGACGACTACGCCCGCTTCATCAGCGCCATGATGGGCGGCGCCCCCGGCTGGCTGGGCGCCGACAGCCTGAACCGCCTGACCACCCCGCCCGAAGGCGCCGCCTACGCCTGCGGCTGGGGCGTGCGCCAGCAGCCGTGGGGCGGCGTCGGCGGTCCGGGCCCGGTCATCGGCCACGACGGCTCCAACACCATGTGGCACTGCACCGTCGCCGCCGCGCCCCGGCGTGAGCGGGCCGTCATCGTCCTGAGCAACGACGGCCCCGCCGGGCGCGCCGCCTGTCAGGGCGCGCTGCAAAAGCTGATCCCCATCGCCTTCGCCCCGTAAGCTTCTCCTTGCCCGCGCCGCCCGGACGGTTAACCCTGTCCCGGCATGAAGCGCGACTTCGCCGATTTCTGGAACCTGTTGTGGGAGGCCGCGCTGGGCGTCTGCGCGGCCTTCGCCCTGCTCAACGCCTTCGCCCCGCATCAGGATCTGCCGTGGAAGCCGCTGGACCTGAACCACCCGATCGGTCAGGCCACCGCCGCCAAGGTCAGCGACTTCGAGGTCACCCGTCTGTCCGCGCCCGAGGAAGTGACCGCCGTCACCGACGCCTGCATGCGCATCCTGCGCGAGGCGGGGGTGCGGGTCGAACGGGCCGAGGACCGCGACGACGGCGGCTTCTGCGTCGTTCAGGGCGCCGTGCACCTCACCGGCGGCGACATCACCCCCCTGGCGCCCGGCGGGCTCGTCATGCAGTGCCCGCTGGCCGTCCGCTACGTCATCTGGGACCGGCAGGTGCTCCAGCCCGCCGCCCAGGAGACCTTCGGCAGCAAGGTCGCCCGCGTCGACAACTACGGCTCCTATTCCTGCCGCCGCATCTACAACTCCGACCGTCCGGACGACCGGCCCAGCGAGCACGCCCGCGCCAACGCCCTTGATGTCGCGGGCGTCACCCTCGAGGACGGCCGCCGCGTCTCCATCGCCGATGACTGGGCCGGAGACGGTCCCGAGGCCGACACCCGCGCCCGCTTCCTGAAACGCCTGCGCGACGGGGCCTGCCGCGTCTTCTCCACCGTCCTGAGCCCCGACTACAACGAGGCCCACCGCGACCACCTGCACCTCGACGGAGCCGAACGCGGCCTCTGCCGCTAGGGAAGGTAAGGCCTCGCTTACCCTTTTCGCCTTGCGAGTGAATCGCTTTGCTGTTGACCGCCGCTGTTTTGCGGGTGAGAACTTCGCCCGCAGTCCGGATTTCGCGCGGTCTCCATCCCCGTGCAGCGCTCCTTCTACTGAACGAGCTTGTCCAGATGGGCTGACGGATTCCCCGCAGGGGCATCCGCCTGGAAAAGCGCGTTTACGGAGACGCACAATGGCGACCGGTACGGTCAAGTGGTTCAACCCGACCAAGGGTTATGGCTTCATCCAGCCTGATGGCGGCGGTCAGGACGTGTTCGTCCACATCACCGCGGTGCAAAAGGCTGGCCTCGCGGGCCTCGATGAAAACGCCAAGGTCGAATACGAGCTGGAATCCCAGCGCGGCAAGACCTCGGCCGTGGACCTGAAGGTCCTCTAAGGACCGACATCCATGTCGAAACGGAAGGGCGCGGCAGCTTCGGCAGCCGCGCCTTTTTGTTTGGGCCGCGGACCGTTTCACCTCTCCATTCGCCCTCAAGGGAATGGAGAGGACAGATCGGCGTCTTCGCCGATCAGGAGAGGGCGGCGCAGGCGTCGGACGATCAGCCGCCGACACCGGTGTTCGAGACCTCTCCGGCCCTGATGGAGCCGCCCCCACCTGATCGTCGCTTGCGCGCCGATCTGTCCTCCCCATCGCCTTGAAGGGGCGATGGAGAGGTGAACCGGCCCCTATGGCACATCCTCCGCCACTCCGTCCGGCACGCCCGTCTCCTCCCGCCACGCCGCGCGGTTGGCCATCAGAATGAGCATGTCCACATAGCCGGCCCGCCGCAGGCGGCCCTCCTCATCCCAGAACCCCTCCGCCCACGGGTGTTTCTCCATCAGCCACGCCCGATCCTTCGCCGCCGCCTCGGCGCCCAGGTGTTCGGCCCGCCACTCCAGCACAAAGCCGACATGCCACAGGGGCGTGCCCACCGGCGGCCCCGCCCCCGTCATCGCCTCGGCCAGGGTCATCGCCAGCGCCCGCTGCTCCGCCAGCCTCAGTTCGAACTCCTCCAGCCGCGCCCGCGCCCACCGGTCCCAGCCCTCCACCGGCTCCGGCTTCGCATCCACCCGCTCCGGCCGCCGCCAGCTCTCCGACGCCCGCCGCCGCCACAGGTTGGCCAGCCCCACCTGATACCGCCGCGCCAGCGACGCCCCGGTCTCCCCGGCCTCCCAGCACCGCCGGATCTCGTCCCAGCTCTCATCCGAACGGATTTTCTGATCGCTCCAGTCCATGCGCGAAGGATAGACCGGCGGTACGTCAAATTTGGTCGTATGGTTCTCCCTCCCCTCATGGGGAGGGTGGCTGTCGCGCAGCGACCGGGTGGGGAGCGGCCGCCCGCCGCTCACCTCTCCATTCGCCCCCAAGCGAATGGAGAGGACAGACCGCGCAGCGGTCAGGAGAGGGCGGCTCGGTCGAAGACAGAGGAGCTCCACCTCTCCCTCCCCGCCCCGGGAAGGGGGGCCGGGTGGGGAGGGCTGGATGAGCGCCCTTCCCCTGCTTTCGTCATCCTCCGGCGAGCCGCGCAGCGGCGCAGACCGGGAGTTCCAGTGGCAAAACCAGCGTTGCCGCAGAACGGGAATCCGGTACAGGTTTCGCGCATGAGCGAAGAGAGCAATTTTGAGGAAGAGGTTTCGCGCGACGAGGTCGCCCTCGCTCCCGGCGAGGCCGCCGATCCGCAATGGCTCGTGGACAAGAAAATCCCGAAGGACCTTCGTCAGAAGTATGAGGTCTACAGCTATCGCAGCGCTGCTACGATCCTCGCTGAAAGTCACCCGAAGGAGTTCGAGGAACTGTGCGCAGCGCTGCGCGAGTTCGTCATCACGCGCGAGATCATCCGGACGGCAGGCGGCAACGAATCCGAGGTGCCGAAATTGCTGTCCGCCTCACTTCGTCCTCACGGTTGGGAAGAGACGATCATTCGCGGGGACCTTGTCGTCGAACTGATCTCCCGCAAACAGGTGGGCGTGGACGGCAAGGGCAAGCCCATCACCAAGCCTGCCAAACGCATCATCCGCCGGGATAAGTATCTGGATGGGCACAAAGTCGATTATGTCAAAGGTCGCGTGGCCTTCGACCTTGAATGGAACAGCAAGGACCAGACCTTCGACCGTGACCTCTACGCCTTTTCGGCCTTCGCCCAGACCGGCGTGATTGACGTCGGCGTCCTCGTGACGCGAGGTGGGACAGAGATGACCGAGTTCATCAAATCGCTAGGCCAGTCCCTCGACAAGAACGGGCAGCCTGAGTTCACCAAGTCCGGCCAGCCTCGAATGGTAGGGGCGAAATACGGCGCCAGCACCACCTGGATGGGTAAACTGCTCTATCGTTTGAACGCCGGTCGCAACGGAGCCTGTCCGGTGCTGGTGTTTGGCATCACCCCAAGGTGTGTCTCGGCATAATAACCCGCCTAACGACTGAAGACTGGAACAAAGTCAGAACTCGTATACGTAGGCGAGCGGTTTCGCGGTTCCGCGTTACCATCCGTAAGGTGCGACCCGATTCGTTTCGGGTGCGGAGTGACTCATGGCCTACGACGCTGAATTCCCTGATCCGAATGAAAACCTCCGCGCGTTCGCCGGTGGCCGGAAGTTCCGCACAATTCTCGCCGACCCGCCGTGGCAGTTCCAGAACCGCACCGGCAAGGTAGCGCCCGAGCACAAGCGGCTAAACCGTTACTCGACCATGGATCTTCAGGCGATCTGCGACCTGCCTGTAGCCGAGGTCGCACAGGATACGGCGCACCTCTACATGTGGGTGCCGAACGCCCTCCTGCCCGAGGGACTGGAGGTCATGAAGGCTTGGGGCTTCAACTACAAATCCAACCTGATCTGGCACAAGATCCGCAAGGACGGCGGCTCAGATGGCCGGGGCGTCGGCTTCTATTTCCGCAATGTGACCGAGATCATCCTGTTCGGCACGCGTGGCAAGAATGCCCGCACGCTCGATCCCGGCCGCAGCCAGGTCAACATGATCCAGACCCGCAAGCGCGAGCACAGCCGCAAGCCCGACGAACAGTACGAACTGATCGAGGCCTGCAGCCCGGGGCCTTATCTGGAGATGTTCGCCCGCGGCCAGCGGCCCAACTGGGCCGTCTGGGGCAATCAGGCGGATGAAACGTATACGCCGACATGGAAAACGTATGCGTACAACTCGGCGGTGGCGGCAGAATAGATGGCGGAACTCCAGCACTCGCAAATCAAGAGCAAGCTCACCGAAACGGTAATCCCGCTTCTGGACTTGACCGACATCCAAGGAGAGCCGGTTGACCAACGCGAGGCTCATGCCCTCTCGCGCGCTGTCGCGGCCACGGCCGCGCGCATAGTGTCCGATATGGACCTGAACCTAGCGGTTCAGGCTGTTGTCGATGGCGGCACCGACAATGGGATAGATGTAATCCTGTACGATCCGCAGACGAGGACTTTGTTTCTCGTCCAGTCGAAGTGGTCCGCTTCTCACGGCAGCTCGATCGACTCCGCTGGGGTTCTGAAATTCCTGCAGGGCGTCCAAGATCTAGTTTCGCTCAAGAAGGATCGGTTCAACACCAAGATACAGGAGCGCTGGCCCACGATCGAGGATGCACTCACTCGGCTAACCAGTGTTCGGCTTGTCGTCGCCTACCCCGGATCAGCCAAGATTGATCCCGACATCCAAGAAAAGATTGATGACTTCGTTGGCTCTCAGAACGACACGTCTGAACTATTCTTCTTCCAAGCAATATCTCAGAAGGAGCTATTTCAGTATTTTGTGCAAGAAGCCGCTCCACCACATATTGATTTAACCATAAAGCTTTCCCATTACGGGATAGTCGAGAGCCCATTAAAAGCGATCTACGGACAAGTATCCGCTCAAGACGTTGCACAGTGGTACAAACAATATGGAAATCAACTTTTCTCCGGCAACATTCGCCACTTCCTCGGAATAAAGTCAGACGTCAATTCTGGCATCGCAAAGACAATTAGCGAGAATCCAGAAAACTTCTGGTACTTCAACAATGGCATAACCATCATTGTCGAAGGATACACAAAACAAGCTTTTGGCGGGAACGACCGGTCTGTCGGTCTATTCGATTGCAAGAACATCACCATAGTGAATGGCGCTCAAACCGTCGGAACCATCGGACGTACGCTCCCGGCGGGTGATTCAACAGCCACCCTTCTCGTAAGGATCATCGCGGTTGACGATCCGGAATCTGACATCGGGAAGAGCATTACCCGCGCGTCCAACACTCAGAACAGGATCGACGCTAGAAACTTTGTTGCACTGGACCCCGAACAAGAGCGAATTCGCACCGAACTCTTGATCGACAATGTTGAATACGAGTATCGTGAAGGCGAACCGATCGATAGCGTGGCGGACAGCTTCGAATTCATCGAGGCAATCACGACACTGGCATGTGCGAGCAGCGAAATCTCCTACGTTGCCTTGGCTAAGGGGTATGTCGGCGGCCTCTATGTCGACATCACATCAACCCCCTACAAAGCTCTTTTCAACGGTGGAACAGTCTCCAGTCGACTCTGGAGTATAGTCAAACTTGCTCGCCGAATAGACCAAGCCGTTCGCGCTCATCACTCCCCCGATTCACCAGTGGATCGCGGGATCGTAGTCCACGGAAATCGACTACTGACCCATTGCACGCTGCGGCGATTGGCGAAATCAAATGACATCGCGAAAGCAGATTCGATTTCCGAAACAGCGGTCGCTGAATCTGCTCACACGACTTTCGACGCCGTAAAACAAGTTATTGAGGCCGAGTATCCCGACGCCTATCTCGCACCGTTGTTCAAGAACGTTGGAAAGTGCTCTAACATCAGACTTAAGGTAGAGGCTGTTTAGCCTGCCCCAGCCACACCGATGAACTCCGGATCCATCACCTGCGCGTGATCTGAGATGGCCCTTAGGCGGCATGCCCCCCTCACCGCCCCTTCCTGAACGCCTCCGCCTTCTCCGCCGCCGCTTCGGCCCGCCAGCGTTTCGGCGCGCCCTTGTCGACCTCTTCCCCCGCGCCGGTCAGGGCTTCGTTGGCGAATTCGAGGTCGAGGAGCTTCATCTTCTTGATCTCGTCGCGCAGGCGGGCGGCTTCCTCGAACTCGAGGTTGGCGGCGGCGTTGCGCATGCGGCCTTCCAGGTCCTTGAGGGCGGCCTGGAAGTTGGAGCCGATGAAGGGCTTGGCCTCCTCGGCGACGCCCGGACGGGTCAGGCGGTCCATCTCGCGGGTCTCATAGGGCGAGGCCATGATCTCCTTGATGTCGCGCTTGACCGATTCCGGCGTGATGCCGTGTTCGGCGTTGTAGGCTTCCTGCTTCTCGCGCCGGCGGTTGGTCTCGGCGATGGCGCGCTCCATCGAGCCGGTCATGCGGTCGGCGTAGAGGATGACGCGGCCGTCCACATTCCGGGCCGCGCGGCCGATGGTCTGGATCAGGCTGGTTTCGGAGCGCAGGAAGCCCTCCTTGTCGGCGTCGAGGATGGCGACCAGACCGCACTCGGGGATGTCGAGGCCCTCGCGCAGCAGGTTGATGCCGATCAGGACGTCGAATGAGCCCAGCCGCAAGTCGCGCAGGATCTCGATGCGTTCGAGGGTGTCGACGTCCGAGTGCATGTAGCGGACGCGGATGCCCTGCTCATGCATGTATTCCGTCAGGTCCTCGGCCATCTTCTTGGTCAGGGTGGTGACGAGGGAGCGGTAGCCCTTGGCCGCCGTCTGGCGGACCTCGTCGATGACGTCGTCGACCTGGTTGCGGGTGGCGCCGCTGACCGGGCGGATTTCCACCGGGGGGTCGATCAGGCCGGTGGGGCGGATGACCTGTTCGGTGAAGACGCCGCCGGTCTGGGCCAGCTCCCACTGGCCGGGGGTGGCGCTGACGTGGACGGTCTGGGGCCGCATGGCGTCCCATTCGTCAAACTTGAGCGGACGGTTGTCGATGCATGACGGCAGGCGGAAGCCGTACTCGGCGAGGGTCGATTTGCGGCGGTAGTCGCCCCGGTACATGGCGCCGATCTGGCCGATGGTGACGTGGCTTTCGTCCACGAACAGCAGGGCGTTGTCGGGGATATATTCGAAGAAGGTGGGCGGCGGCTCGCCCGGCGCGCGGCCGGTCAGCCAGCGGCTGTAGTTCTCGATGCCGGCGCAGGAGCCGGTGGCCTCCATCATCTCCAGATCGAAGCGGACCCGCTGTTCGAGGCGCTGGGCCTCCAGCAGCTTGCCGTTCTCGTTCATCCAGTCGAGCGTCTCCTTCAGCTCGGCCTTGATGCCGGTCATGGCCTGATTGAGCGACGGGCGCGGGGTGACGTAGTGGCTGGCGGCGTAGACGGTGATCTCCTCCAGATCGGCCGTCTTTTTTCCGGTCAGCGGATCGAACTCCTGGATGGATTCCAGCTCATCCCCGAACAGCTGGATGCGCCAGGCGCGGTCCTCCATGTGGACGGGGAAGATTTCGAGGGTGTCGCCCCGCTTGCGGAACATGCCGCGCTCGAAATGCACGTCGTTGCGCTTGTACTGCAGCGCGATCAGATCGGCCCGCAGCTTGGCCTCATCGATCTGGTCCCCGACCTTCAGGGTGAAGGTCATGGCCGTATAGGTCTCAACCGAGCCGATGCCGTAGATGCAGCTGACCGAGGCCACGACGATGACATCGTCCCGCTCGAGGACCGCCCGCGTCGCCGAGTGGCGCATCCGGTCGATCTGCTCGTTTATCGAAGAGTCCTTTTCGATATAAGTATCTGATTTTGGAACATAAGCTTCCGGCTGGTAGTAGTCGTAGTACGAGACGAAATACTCGACGGCGTTGTCCGGAAAGAAGCTCTTGAACTCGGAATAGAGCTGGGCGGCCAGGGTCTTGTTGTGGGCCAGGATCAGGGCCGGGCGCTGGGTCTGTTCAATGACCTTGGCCATGGTGAAGGTCTTGCCCGAGCCGGTGACGCCCAGCAGCACCTGATCGCGGTCGCCCGCCTCCGCCTGGGCCACCAGTTCGGCGATGGCCGAGGGCTGGTCGCCGGCGGGGGTGTATTTCGTCTCCAGCCGGAACGGGACGCGCTTCTTGTCGCCGGGCCGCTGCGGACGGTGTGGCGTCCAGCCCTCGGGCTTCCCCGGGGCTTCCTCGGGCGTCAGGCGGGGGCCCGCGACCGGGGCGAACATCGGCATGTGTTTCGGCTTGGCGCCCGCGTCGAAGACGAAGGGCGCCGAGGCCTCTGACACTCCTGCCGCCTCGGACCGCACATGCTCGGGTTTGCGCGTCCCCTGGGGGGTGATCTGTGTCGACGAGCGGGGAGAACGGGCCATGAACGCAATCTAGTCAGCGGAAGGGGCGCGCGCCAGTGACGCACGCCCCTTCGAGGTTGGCCTGCTGACAGCAGGTTGGCAGCAGGACAGCGCTTTAGCGGCGAATACGGGCGCGGGTTTCCAGATCGCTGATCCGGCGCTCCAGATAGGCGCGGTCGTCCGACGACGGCTGGATGCGGTTGTAGGCGGCCTCGAGACGGGTCAGGTCGCCCAGCTCGACGCGGATCTGGGCCTGCACCGTGCTGCCGAGGCCGGAAGACGACAGGGCGCGGTCGATGTTGTTCAGGCGGGTGCGGTTGTCGAGGTAGCCGCTGTTCCCGCCGCCGATCGGGCCGTCGCCGACGCGGGCGTCGAGCGCATCGAGGCGGCTGTCGAGATCATCCCGCTCCGTCGCGGTCAGGCGTCCGTCACGCAGATATCCGGCCTCGACGCGGATCAGGTCGGAATAGTCGGCCTTCAGGCGGGTCCCTTCGGTGCGGGTCAGGCGGCGGGTGCGCACGGCGGCATCGACGCGCGCCTCGAAGTCCGCGCGACCGTCCGCGACGCTGCTGCGGCCCGAGGAATAGTCCGAGCCGCCAGCTTCGACGCGCTGGGAGAACTCGCGATACCGGGCGACCAGATCGGCGCGCTCCTGTGTCGTCACCCGGCCGTCGGCGGTGTAGCGGGCCTCGAGATCGACCAAATCCTGATACTCGTCCCGCAGGCGGCGGGCCTCATTGCTGGACAGACGACCGGCGCGGACATCGGTGTCGAGCCGGGTCTGGAACTGGGCGCTCTGGTTGGACAGGGGACGGCGGCCCCGGCTCCACTCCGCCTCCAGCGAACTGGACACGCCCAGACGGTCGCCGAAAAGGGCTCCCAGAATGGCCCCGAAGGCGTCCTGCTGCTGGGTCGACTGCGGCTGTTGGGTGGAGCCGTAGGGTGTCTGGGCCATGGCCAGCGGAGCGGCGGCCAGCACGACGGCGCCTGCGGCGATGGCGGACAGATATTTGGCGGAAGGCATCAGGTCATCTCCGACCGTTGTTCGGGTCGGGGAAACGACGCCGCCCGACGATGGTTGCCTTACGCCCCGGGTGAAGGTCCGAAAGCCGCGAGCCATGATCGCGGACTCGGGGCAGGATGCAAGGATGCTGCTGACCGTCTCCACCCTGCCCTCCCCGGTCGGCCCGCTGGCTCTGGCCTGCGATGCGGAGGGGCGGCTACGCGGGGTGTCGTTCGGCGAGGGGCTGGCCAAGGTGATGCGGCGGGAATACCCGGACGTCGCGCTGGTTGACGGAGAGACGCCGGAGGCTATGCGGGTGAGGCTGGACGCTTATTTCGCGGGAGATCAGGCGGCGCTGGGGTGTATCCCGTGGTCGCTGGACGGGGCGGTCGCGGCGGACGGATTTCAGGCGCGGGTCTGGCGGGGGCTGGCGGACATCCCGGCGGGACTGACGATCAGCTATGGCGAGATGGCCAGACGCGCGGGCGAGCCGGGCGCGGCGCAGGCGGCGGGCGTGGCCCTGAACCGGAATCCGATCGCGGTGGTCCTGCCCTGCCACCGGGTCGTCGGCGCGGACGGCGCCATGGTCGGCTTCGGGGGCGGGCTGGAGCGCAAGACCTGGCTGCTCAGGCACGAAGGCGCCCTGCTGCTCTGACCGCTTGACTCATGTAACCCACAGGTGACATGTAACCCGTAGGTGACACGGGAGGCGACACCATGACGGAAACAGACTGGAAGGCGCAGGAGCGGCGGCGCGAGCTTCGCTCCCGCATCGCGGTCGCGATCTTCTGCCTGGGCATGTTCTCGGCCGTTCTGGCGGGCCTGTTCTGGCATGAGGACGGTCTCGATCCCGCGCGCCTGCTGGCCGTCGCTACGGTGGTCGGAGCAGTGGTGGCAGTCGCGGGGCTGGGCGGCCTGATCGCGTTTCGCCCGGGCGAGGCGCAGAAGCGACTGGCGCAAAGCGGCGGCTATCGGGACCGGTTGCAGCGCGACTGGGTGGCCCGGATCAACTTCCTGCCGGTGGCCATGCTGGGCCTCACCGTGATCGCCATGGCGCGGGCCGATGAGTGGCTGAGCGGCGAGGACCCGAGCTTGAGCGGCGTGTTTCTGGCCGCGGCGGCGGTGCTGAACGTGCTTCTGATCCCGGTGATGATCATGGGCTGGGACGGCGGCTCGCGGAAGCAGAAGCGGCTACTGGAGGACGAACTGACCCGCACCTACCGCGCAGACGCCATGATCCGGGCCTTCTGGGTCCTGCTGGTCGGGGTGATGGGTCTGTATCTGGTCGGCCTGTGGAACCCGCGCGTGACGGTGGTGGCGCTGCCGATGGTGCTGTGGATCGCCGCGGCGACAGCGGCGATGCGCTTCGCCGCCCTGCACCGCCGCGCCGAGCGAGAGATGGAAGACGATGGCTGATCCCCGACTGGCGTCCCGTCTCAAGGAGGCGCGGCAGGCGGCGGGTCTGACGCAGGCGGAACTGGCCGAGAAGGCCGGGGTGTCGCGCAAGACCGTCAACACCGTCGAGAACGGCGTCTTCATACCGTCCACCATCCTCGCCCTGAGCCTCGCGCGGGCGCTGGATGTGAAGGTCGAGGACCTGTTCTGGCTGACGGATTGAAGAGAGGGATTAGGGATTAGGGACCAGGGATTTAGCTGACCGAGCAGTCAGGCTTTCATTCTGCCCACTTCGCCAATCCCTAATCCCTAATCCCTAATCCCTTCTCGTCCTCACAGCGGGCAGCTAGACCGCAACCATGACCGCCCTTCCCCTGTCTGAAATCCTGATCCTGCTGGCGGCGCTGGCCGCGGCGGGATTGGCGGGCGGCGTGGTCGCCGGGCTGTTCGGCGTGGGCGGCGGGACGGTGATCGTGCCGGCCCTGTTCTATGCGTTCGAGGTGCTGGGCGTCGGGGGTGAAAGCAACCTGCACGTCGCGGTCGGCACATCCCTGCTGACCATCGTCGCGACGTCGCTGAGGTCATTGAGGGCGCACCGCAGCCACGGGGCCGTCGATGAGGCGGTGCTGAAAAGCTGGACGCCCTGGGTGGGGCTGGGCGGACTGGTCGGCGCAGGCATCGCGGGCGTGGCCTCGATGGAGGGGCTGGCCATCGTCTATGGCGTCTGCCTGGTCCTGATCGGTCTGCAACTCGGCCTGCTGCCCGAGCGGTTCACACTGGCGAAGGACCTGCCGACCGGCTGGCTGCGCCGGATCGTCGGCACGGCCATCGGCGGCCTGTCCGCCATGATGGGGATCGGCGGCGGCAGCTTCGGCGGGCTGGTGATGACCCTGTGCGGACGGCCGATCCATCAGGCGGTGGCGACCGCATCAGGCTTCGGCGTGGCCATCGGCGGCGCGGCGGCGCTGGGCTTTCTGGTGTTCGGCTGGGGCGCCGCCGGGCGTCCGCCGTTCAGTCTCGGCTACATCAACATCCCCGCCGCGATCATCATGGGCGTGCTGACCACGGCGGTCGCGCCTTGGGGCGCCAAGCTGGCGCACCGGCTGGACAAGCGGGTGCTGCGCAAGGTGTTCGCCCTCTACATGATCGGGACGGCGCTGTCGGTGGTCCTGAAGGCGATCTGAGAGAGAGATCAGGGCGTCAGGGTCAGTGCGACCGGAGTGGCGGTGAAGCTGGACAGGCGGCCGAGATAGCTCATACCGAGCAGCGAGTGGGGCAGCCCCTCCGCCACCACCAGAGCCTCGACATTCTCGACACGGGCGCCGGATACGGACACGGACCGCAGGCGCACAGGGGCGGCGGCGACCGTCCCCGAGGCGGTGACAAGCTTTGCGTCGAAGTCATCCGGCTTCAGCCCGAGCCCCAGGCGCACGGCGTCCTCCTTGGTCAGGACCATGACGCTGGCGCCGGTGTCGACCATGGCGTGGATGGCGCGGCCGTCGATCCGGACATCCGCCCAGTAATGCCCGTCCGGCTCCTTGAGAACCTGCGCCGGACCGCCGGTGGCGGGGGCGCTGATCGCGGCGGACTCGGCCGCCTGCGCCTCGTTGCGCAGACCGCTCTGATCCATCCACCACAGGACGGTCAGGGACGAAGCGACGGCGAGGCCCAGCACACCGAGAGAGGACAGGTCGAAACGCATCAGGACGCGCATCCCGCAACTACCGCCGCTTCCTGCGGCTGCCCCCTCTGTCCCACAGAGCGATTGGGATGCGGTGAAGGAGGATGGTGGACAGGGGGTTAAGCTCAGACCGGCCCCAGCTTCGCCGGATCAATCCGCGAGCGGCGGGACGAAAGCTGGGTCATGATCTCCGCGCGGCGTTCATCGCTCAGGGCGCTCCAGCCGCCGATCTCCTGCAGGGTGCGATAGCAACCCAAGCACAGCCCCGTCGGGCCGTCGACGATGCAGACCTTCACGCAGGGCGTGGCGACCGGTCGTTGAGGCTGTCGGGGAAGGTCGGACGGGTTTGATGACATCTGCGAGAAATATGGTCCGCTACCGGAGTAAAAACACTTGCAATCCGCGCATGATTATCCTACCTTCACCATGACGCGAAACGACTATGACGGTGAGACCCCCGATCAGCACGACGTGTCTCTTTTCATCGTTCAACGAAAGGAGACATCACAGATGAACGATAAGGACCGCAACCTGCAGCACGCCATGATGAGCTTTGCGCTCTGGGGCGGAATGCTCGTGAACACGAAACACACAAACGGCGCCGGCGATCGCGTGATCAGCCACCCGTCCAATTTCGTGCCGATCAAGATCGACAGGGCGCGCCGGTAAGGCGAGACCCGGATCCGAAGAACAGGAAAGCCCCGGCCCGCAAGGTCCGGGGCTTTTGCTTTGTGGCGAGTTTGCGGGTTGGGCCGCGGCGGACAAGCGACTACTGAGTCAGACCCGGGACCTGACCCGCTCGCCACTCGCCACCGTCTCATGACCCTGATCCATATCGAACGTCGCGGCCCGATCGAGCTTTGGACGCTGAATCGCGCCGACAGGCTGAACGCCCTGCCCGATCCCGGCGACGGCGCCGCCTTCGCCCGCGCCTGCGAGGCGGTGAACGCGGACCGCGCGGTGCGCTGTGTGGTGCTGACCGGCGCCGGGCGCGCTTTCTCGGCAGGCGGCGATCTGAAGGCCATGCGGGATCGGTCGGGCGCCTTCGGCGGGACAGGGCCGGACATCCGCGAAAGCTATCGACGTGAAGTGCAGCTGATCGTGCGCGCCCTGTACGGGCTGGAAGTTCCGCTGGTGACGGCGGTGAACGGGCCGGCGATGGGGCTGGGTGGCGACATCGCCGGGCTGGGCGACATTCGCATCGCGTCCGAACAGGCGTCGTTCGGCGCGCCCTTCCTGCGGCTGGGCATTCTGCCGGGCGACGGCGGCGCCTGGCTGCTGCCGCGCAACGTCGGCTACGCCCGGGCGGCGGAGATGCTGTTCACGGGCCGCACGGTGGATGCACGAACGGCGTATGACTGGGGCTTGGTCAACCGGGTGGTCCCGGCCGCCGACCTGCTGGACGAGGCGATGAAGACCGCAGGCGAAATCGCCGCGCAGGCGCCCCACGCCCTGCGTATGACCAAGGCCCTGCTGCGTCAGGGGCGCGACGCGACCTTTGACCAGATTCTGGAGATGACAGCCGCCATGCAGGCGCTGGCCCACCTGACCGACGACCATGCCGAGGGCATCGCCGCCGTGCTGGACAAGCGGAAGCCGGAGTTCAGGGGGCGGTAGACGCCTGAACTCTGGCGACCCTGAGCGCCGCATCGGTCGTGGCGATGAAGCTGTCCAGCGCCGCCCGCATGGTGCGCTCGGCCTGATCCAGAGCTCCGGAGCCGACTGAGCCGCCGCCGGGCTCCAGCGAACGGACGAGAGCGGCCGTGGCCGCGGCCTCGAACACCATCGACATCCGGCGCAGACTGCCGGCCGCGTCGCTGATCACCAAACAGGCCGTCTGGGTGGCCGCCAGCCGGAGCATGGCGTCACCGGTCCGGTCGGACGACGCGAGCAGGGCCTGAAGGATCGCCTCGTCCGCGGAGGCCTTCGCGTCAGGCACCGTCGGCGCCCTCGCCCGAACGCGGAGCCGCCGACGGCGGCGGCGTGAGCCCGCTGGACCGATACAGGGCGATCACACCCTGGGTCGTCGCAGCCTGGGCCATGATGTTCTGGTTCTGCTGAGCGGTGACCGCGTTCTCGAACATGATCCCGAGCGAGTGAGCGGCTGATTGGTACAGTGAGCCCAGAGCCATGGCCGGGGCTTCGCCCACGACCTTCACATTGGCCTGGGTGACGGCGTCGGTGATCTGGGAATTAACGGACGTGGGATAGGCCATGGTCGGGTCTTCCGATGAAAGGGCGTCAGGGATGTCACTGGCGTCAGGCGTGTCCGGAGGCGGATCGGCGTCCGTGGGTCCGGGCGCCCCGGCAGGAGCGGGCGCGGCGCGGCGGCGAGGCGGCATCGGCCGGCTCCGTCAGGCGGGCTTGTCAGCCGCGGGCGCGACCGGAGCCGCGGTCGCATCCAGGCTGTAGATCTGCATCACGCCCTGAACGGTGGCCGACTGGGCCAGAACCGCCTGCTGGTTCTGGCTGGAGACCGCGTTCTCGAACGCCAGTCCGGTGGAATGCGCCATGGTCTGGTAGAGATTACCCATGGCGACAGCAGGGGACTCGCCCAGAACCTTAACATTGCTCTGGGTGATCGCGTCGGTAACCTGATCGTTCACTGAGGTCGGGAAGGCCACGGCGTCTCTCCTGTGAAGCTTGAGAGAGCGCACATTACGACGCCCGCAAAGATTGTACAGAAATTAAAAACCGCCGCTATCCGAGAAGAGTCTTAACGCCCCGCCCGCGCCGGCCCCAGGCCAAGGGTGAGGGCGAAGACGCCGAAGCAGATCAGGCTGGACAGGGTCAGCGCCGCCACGGGCGACACGTCGATCACCAGCGCATAGGCCGCCGGGGCCACCGCTTGCAGATACCGCGCGGGGGTCAGGACCAGCGCCTGCCGGACCGCGTACCGATCCGGGCCGAAAACGTGCAGCGGCAGAACGCCGGACGCCACGGAAAGCATGCCGTTGCCCAGCCCCTGCCCCACCGCAAGCAAGGGCGCCAGACGCGCACCCCCCGCGACGGCCAGCGCCGCTCCCAGAGGGTGAAACAGGGACGCGATGCGGACGGTCAGCACCGGATGCGAACGGTGCAGGACGA
The DNA here is from genome assembly GCF_057808845.1 of Brevundimonas sp. FG8. Lineage (NCBI taxonomy): Bacteria > Pseudomonadati > Pseudomonadota > Alphaproteobacteria > Caulobacterales > Caulobacteraceae > Brevundimonas > Brevundimonas sp. FG8. The sequence goes on from NZ_JBMDIU010000009.1 coordinate 107,340, forward strand.
GCAGATCGAACAGGCGGGCCGCGACCGCGCTGGCGGCCGTCAGCCCCGCCGCCCAGGCCGCGTGGACCGGGTTCAGTCCCAGATCACCGAGCAAACGCGGCAGATGTGCGCCCATGGCGGTCGAGACCATCCAGCCGCCCGCGAAGACGCCCGCGATCTGGATCATCCGGCGGTCCCACAGGACCGGCCGCGCCCGGTCCGCCTTCGGACAGGGAGCCGATGCTCGATGGCCGGGCAGCAGCAGCACCGTCAGCGGCAGGCAGACCAGCAGATGGGCCGTCGCCCAGACCAGACAGGCGGTGCGCCAGTCGGCGGCCTCGATCACCATGCGACTGACCGGCCAGCCGAGACCGCCGCCCAGCGCGCCGATCAGGGACACGGCGGTGATCGGCCGCCGGGCCGCCGCCCCGTGGATCTGGACCAACAGGGCGAAGGCCGTGCCGTACATCCCGATGGACATGCCCAGCCCCAGCAGGGCGACCCCGGCCAGCAAGACCGCTCCTGACGGCGCGCAGGCGATCAGCGAAAGGGCTCCGGTGAAAGCCAGATGCGCCGCGCCGAGCACGCGCCGCCCGCCCCGCCGCTCGATCCAGCGCCCGCCGAACGGGGTCAGCGCCGCGGAGATCAGAAAGGCGACGGACAGGGCGGCGAAGACGGCGGATGCGGGCAGATCGAAGGCGCGCGCCATCGGCTCCCCCAACACGCCGAGCAGGTAGTAGCTGGAGGCGAAGGCCACCATCTGACCAAGGCCGAGGATGGGAACCACGAGGAAGGTGCGAACGGACATGGCGCTGGATCGCGGGATTGCTCGTCCGGCGAAAGCGACATATCCGCGTTGCCATGTTCGAAAACCTCACACCCCGGAGCGGCCTGCCGTCACTTAACGGACTGAGGGCGTTCGAGGCCATGGGGCGGACCGGCAGCGCCACCCGCGCGGCGCAGGAGCTGAACGTGACCCACAGCGCGGTCAGCCGTCAGGTGAAGGCGCTGGAGGCGGCGCTGGGCGTTCGCCTGTTCGAGGGACCGAAACACGGACTGCGGCTGACCGAGCAGGGGCGCACGCTTTTGGCCGGGCTGACCGAGGGCTTCGACAAGCTGGCCGCCGCTGTCGGACGGATCCGGGAGCGCCGCGAACTGCGTCTGGCGGTGCATCCCAGCCTGGCCGTCAAATGGCTGGTGCCAAGGCTGGCCGATCTTGAGTCGCGCCACCCCGAGATCGTGCTGCACATCACCGAACTGGAGAACCGGGCGCTGAAGCAGAGGGGCGCCGATCTGGCGCTCAGGCACGTCGATGCGGCGATGCGCGACACACCCGGGCTGGAGGTTCTGGCGGAGAACCGGGTCGGACCGGTCTGCGCACCGGCGCTGGCCGCCTCGATCATGACGTCGACACGGCTGATCACGCGCACCCGCGAAATCGCCTGGGCGGAATGGAGCGAACTCAGCGGGCAGGCGCAGCCCGGAGGCCGCAGCCGGGTCCTGCCGCATCAGCATGTGGTGTTGGACGCGGCCCTGGCGGGGCTGGGCGCGGCGGTGCTGCCGTGGATGATCGTGGCGGATGACATCGCCGCGGGACGACTGGTCGCCCCGTTCGGCTTCGTTCCCAACGACGGGGCGCTGGCCCTGATCCGGAACGGCGGAGAGCCGGACAGCGCCGAGCGGACCCTGATGCGCTGGCTGAAGGATCAGGCGCGCGCGACGCACGCCTGATCCCTGAAGTCATCAGCCCTGACGGGCGGGCGCCTGCATCGAGCGGTTGGCCGGCACGCCCACCGAAGGCGTGCGCGACGCACCGGCGGTCTGGCCCGGCTTCATGAACTTCACCAGCACGCGCTGACCGATCAGCAGGGGCGCGTCACCGGCCGAAACCACGACCTCCACCACGCGCTCGTCCGAACGCTGCGAGGGATCGTCCGAGGCCAGTTTGCGAGCGCCGAAGACGGCGGCGCGACGCATGACCGTACCGACATAGACCTTGGACGGATCACCTTCCGGCGTGATCTCGACCTGCTGACCGTCGGCGACGTTCGGAATGTCGCTTTCCACGATTTCAGCGCGGGCGATACGCGGCGCGTCGGGCTCCAGATCAAACATGTTGGACACGTTCAGGGTCGAGGCGCCGGCGCCCGGGTTGGCGTAACGGCGCACGATGCGCCCGGCCGAGGGCGAACGGATGATCGTCAGTTCGACGTCATAGGCGGCCTGATCGCGACGGGCGCGCGCGGTCTGGACCGTCGCCTGCTGCGAGCCGAGGCGGGCTTCGGCCTGGGCGATGGCGTCGCGGGCCTGATCGAGGCGTTGGGCCGCGACGAAGTTGGTGGCGGCCAGACGCTCCATGCGCTCGTACTCACGACGGGCGGCGCGGATGTCGACCTGGATCAGGCGCAACTGGCTCTCGGCCGAGGCCAGATCGGCGTTGGCGGTCTGCAGGGCCAGGCGGGGCTCGTCGTCTTCCTGACGGGCGAGAATCTGTCCGGCGACGACACGGTCGCCTTCCTGCACCAGCACCTCGCGCACGACCCCGCCGCGACGGGCCGCGATCTGGATGATGCCGCCCTCGATATCGACCTTGCCGTTTGCGATGGCGGCATACGGGCTTTCAACCTTCTCGGCGGCGGCCTTCTCTTCCTCGGCCTTCTTCGCCTTGGCGTTACCTTGCAGGACGAGGAACCCGACCACGATCAGGATGACGCACGCCAGGCCGATCCAGAGCCATTTGTTTTTGAGGAAGCGCATAATGTTTCTCGGTCCGGAAAGGGCGTTCAGTGCGACGCCAGGGCGGCGTCAGGATTGGGGGTTCGGCGTTCGTCACTGGTGATGACGCCGTCTTCGATGTGGATGACCCGGTCGGCCCAGGCCTCGAGGCGCGGGTCGTGGGTCACGCAGATGACCGCGGCGCCGTGCTCGGTGGCGGCGCGACGCAGCAGGCGGATGACCACCTGACCGTTCTCGCCGTCGAGCGCCGATGTCGGCTCGTCCGCGAACAGGATGTGCGGGTCCTTGGCGAGGGCGCGGGCGATGGCCACGCGCTGCTTCTCACCACCGGAAAGGGCGGTCGGACGCTGGTGCAGGCGGTGGCCGAGGCCGACCTCCTCCAGCGCCAGCCGGGCGCGCTTCTTGGCATCGCCCTTGGACAGTCCCTGAAACTTCAGCACGATCTCGACCTGCTGCAGGGCGCTCAGGGCCGGGAACAGGTTGAACCCCTGGAAGATGAAGCCGCAATGATCGAGGCGGAACCTGTCGATCTTGCTCGTGGAGAAGCTCCACAGATCATCGACGTCCAGTGCATCGACACGGCCCTCCTCGGGACGCAGCAGGCCGGACAGGGCGGCGATCAGGGTCGATTTGCCCGACCCCGACGGCCCCATGACCATGGTCAGATCGCCGTGGCGCGCGTCGAAATCGACGCCCTTCAGCACCTGCACAAAGCTTTTGCCCGACTTGAACCGCTTGACCAGACCCTTGGCCTCGATGGCGAAGTCGCCGTGCTTTCCGTGAACCTTGGTATGGCCGGTCATCGCAGCAGGTCCGCAGGTTGGCTGTTCTTGAGAATGCCGAGCGACAGCAGGCCGGACAGCATGGCGATGATGATCAGACCGCCGCCGACGATCAGCAGCAGGCCGAACGGAAGAGCGATGATGACGGCGTTGGCCATCGCGAACAGCGAGATCAACCAGGTCAGGAAGATCGCCGCGACCACCCCGACGCAACCGACCCAGAAGCTGAGCTCCATAACGATGCGGCGCAGGCTGCCCATGCCGACGCCAAGGGCGCGCAGCGAGGCGAACTCCTTGATGTTGGCCATGATGGCGCCGCGCAGGGTCTGCCAGGTGATGGCCACGCCGATAATGGTGCCCAGCACCACGCATCCGCCGATGATGATGACCAGAATGCCTTCCTGGAACATGGCGCCGGCGTTGGCGTCCGCCAGCTGCTGACGGGTCCAGGCCTTCCACTGGCCGTCGCCCTGGACGTTCAGCTCATCGGCCACGCGCTGGGCCTGAGAGGGATCGGACAGCTTGACCATCAGCGGACCGACGCGCGGTCCTGTATCGGCCTGCCCGACCATGCGCAGCGTGTCGCGCGACATGATCACGGTGGCCTGCATCATGTTCGGGTAGCCACGCGTAATGCCCACCACGGTGACGGTTTGCCCGTTGTACAGCGCCCGGTCGCCGAGCTTCACGCCCAGCTTGCTGGTCGCGGTTTCGTCGATGGCGACGGTGTAGGGCTGACGCAGGGCGTCGACCAGTTCCTGCGAGTAGTCCGTCGGAATGGTCACCGAGCCGGGCGTGGTGTCGATGACCATCGACTGCACAAACTGCTGCCGGGGCGCGCCCATCTTGGCGCGATCGGCCTGGGACATCGTGGGATCGACGTTCTTCACCGACTGGAATGAACCGCCCGCGCCGTCCAGCGGCTGGACCTCCACCACGGCCGGATTGCGATAGGCCAGGGGGATAAAGCGACGCGGCACGCCCGACGGTCCGCCGATCAGGCTGGTGGCGCCCGGCTGCATGATGATGATGTCGGCGCTGGAGCGCTCGATGGTCGCGGTGAAGCCCTTGCCGATGCCGATGAAGACACCGGTCATCGCCAGCACCAGCAGACCCGACAGCGCGAGCGCCATCACAGCCGCCATGTAGCGGCGCCATTCGTACAGGAGGGTTGAGAGTGCTAGCGACATGAACTGTGACGTATCCCCGACGTTGGTCGCTATGTGACCGCCCCTGTGGTTGTGGCCAAGTTAAATCGGGGTAAGGCGATCACCGTTCAGGCAGGACCCGCGCGGGAAACCGTGGACGACCGGCGGAGACTGGCGCTAGGTACGCGCCAAGAGGGCCGGCGAAGAGGGTCGAGCCCAGAGGAGACCACTTCATGCTGTTCCGCTCGTTGCGTTCCGCCGTTCAGGCGACCGCGTCCATCATCGCCGTCGGCGGCGTCATGGCCATCATGGCCGCGCCGGACACCGCCCGGGCGGACGAAGGAATGTGGACCTATGACAACTTCCCCATCGCGACGGTGAACCAGCGCTACGGCACCCGCATCGACCAGCAGTGGCTGGACCGCGTGCGCAACGCCTCGGTCCGCATCCAGGGCTGCTCGGCCTCCTTCGTCTCGCCGGAAGGCCTGATCCTGACCAACTGGCACTGCGTCGTCGGCTGCTCGCAGGAACTGTCGACGCCCAGCGAAGACCTGGTGAAGAACGGTTTCCTGTCGGCCACCCGTGAGGAGGAGCGCCGCTGCCCCGGTCAGACCGCCGAGGTGCTGACCGAGATCGTGGACGTCACCGACCGTGTTCTGGCGGCCGGCGCGGGCCTCGAAGGCGCCGCCTTCAACACCGCCCGCTCGGCCGAGATCAACAAGATCCAGCAGGAAGCCTGCGCCGGCGATGCGAAGTTCAACTGTCAGGTCATCAGCTTCTACCGCGGCGGTAAGTACGCCCTGTACAAGTTCCGCAAGTACGACGACGTCCGCCTGGTCTTCGCGCCGGAAAATCAGGCCGCTTTCTTCGGGGGGGATCCCGACAATTTCAACTTCCCGCGCTACGCTCTGGATGCCGCCTTCCTGCGCGCGTACGAGGACGGCAAGCCGGTTGAAGTCGGCAACAACTATCTGCGCTGGAACCCGAACGCTCCGGCCGAAGGCGACGTAACCTTCGTGTCGGGCAATCCCGGTTCGACCTCGCGCCTGCTGACCATGAGCCAGCTGGAGCGCCTGCGCGATCAGCAACTGCCGATCACCCTGATCCAGAGCTCGGAACTGCGTGGTCGCCTGCTCGAGTACTCGCTGACCGGCGATGAGGCGAAGCGCGTCTCGTTCGACCCCATCTTCGGCCTCGAGAACAGCTTCAAGGTCTACTACGGCCAGCAAGGCGCCCTGACCGACCCGGCCTTCATGGCCCGCAAGCGTGAGGAAGAGAACGAGCTGCGCGCCCGCGTCGCCGCCGACCCCTCGCTGGTGCAGCGCATCGGCGATCCGTGGGCCGATCTGGAGCGCGTGCAGGGCGTCGCCCGCGACCTGTACCTGCCTTACCGCCAGCTGGAGCAATCGGCCGGCGGCGGTTCGCAGCTGTATTCCTACGCCCGCGCGATCGTCCGTGCGGCCAAGAACACCAACCTGACCGCTGAACAGCGCGCCCGGATGTCCGCCGCGATCTCGGCCGAAACGCCGATCTACACGGACATGGAAGAAATCCGTCTGCGCTACTGGCTGTCGAAGACCCGCGAGTATCTGACGGTCGACAATCCGCAGGTGAAGGCCATGCTCGGACGCGAAAGCCCGGAAGCGTTGGCTGACCGCCTGATCTCGGGCACCAAGCTGGCCGACCCGGCCTTCCGCGCCCAAGCCCTGACCATGACCGCCGAACAGCTGGCCGCCGCCGATCCGCTGCTGGCCTTCGTGCTGGCCAACGACGACGCGGCCGCCGCCGTCGGCGCCCGCTGGAACGCCGAAGTCAACGCCCCCACCGCCCGCGCCGCCGAGAAGGTCGCTCAGGCCCGCTTCGCGGTCTACGGCACCAACCTGTATCCGGACGCCACCTTCAGCCTGCGCCTGTCTTACGGCCAGGTGCAGGGCTGGACCTACCGCGGCGTGACCGTGCCGCCGTTCACCTACATGGGCGGCCTGTACGAGCGGGCCACCGGTTCGGAGCCGTTCAACGCGGCCCAGGCGTTCATCGACAACGAGGCCCGCGTGAACAAGGCCACGGTCTATGACTTCACCTCGACCAACGACATCATCGGCGGCAACTCGGGCTCGCCCGTGATCAACGCCAACGGTGAAGTGATCGGCGCCGCCTTCGACGGCAACATCCACTCGCTGGGCGGCTCTTTCGGCTACGACGGTGAACTGAACCGCACCGTCTCGGTCTCGACCGCCGCGATCACCGAAGCGCTGCGCAACATCTATCCGAGCCCGCGCCTGCTTCAGGAACTGGGCGTCGACCGTCCGCAACGTCGCCGCCGCTAAGACCGGCGCGACATCGTCGTACCTTCGAGGGGGCCGTCCGCACTTGCCGGGCGGCCCCTTCTGGTTTCATGGTCCGCGCAACAACGGGGCGCCCTGTCGCCCGCCCGGAGTTCTGTCATGCGCTACACCCCCGCCATCGTCGCCGCCCTTCTGACCCTCGCCGCCGGGTCCGCCGCCCCGACCCTGGCCCGGGCTGAAGAAGGCATGTGGACCTTCGACAACTTCCCCATCGCGCGCGCCAACCAGACACTGGGCACCAACATTGATCAGGCCTGGCTGGACCGGGTGCGGTTGTCGTCGGTGAAGTTCGGCGGCTGTTCGGCCGGTCTGGTGTCCGCCAGTGGTCTGGTGATGACCAACAACCACTGCGTCGCCACCTGCGTGGCCAACCTGTCGACGCAGGAAACCAACTACGCCGAGACCGGCTTCACCCCGCGCAGCCGCGAGGAAGAGCTGAAATGCCCGGGCGGCACGGCTGAAATCCTGACCGACATCAGCGACGTGACCCAGCGCATGCACGCCGCCGGCGCCGGCCTGACGGGTCAGGCCTTCACCCGCGCCCGTGACGCCGAGGCCAGCCGCATCGAGCAGGAAGCGTGTGGCGACGCCACCGACAAGCGCTGTCAGGTCGTGACCCTGTACCGGGGCGGTCAGTTCAAACTGTACACCTACAAGCGCTACTCCGACGTTCGTCTGGCGTGGGCGCCCGAGGATCGCGCGGCCACGTTCGGCGGCGATCTGGACAACTTCAGCTTCCCGCGCTTCGCCATCGATGCGGCCTTCATCCGCCTGTACGAGAACGGCGCCCCGGCCAGGACCCCGACGCACTTCAAGTGGAACGCCTCGCGCCCGGTCGAGGGCACGCCGGTCTTCGTCTCGGGCAGCCCCGGCGCGACCCAGCGCCTGCTGACGCAGGACCAGCTGTTCAGCGTTCGGGACGTGGTCCTGCCCATGGATCAACTGATCGCCTCCGAACTGCGCGGCCGCCTTATCCGCTACTCCGAGGAAGGCGAGCGTCAGGCGTTCGAGGCGATGGATCCGATCGTCTCTATCGAGAACACCTACAAGCGCGGCCTGGGCCGCATGCGCGCCCTTACCGACGCCAACTTCATGCGCATGAAGGCCGAGGCGGAAGCTGACTTCCGCAGCCGCGCCGAGGCCGGTGTCGGCGCCGACAATCCCTGGACGACGCTGACGGGCATTCAGCCTGTTCTGCGCGAAAGCTATCCGGCGTATGCCCTGCTGGAAGGCGGCACCGGGATCGGAACCACGCCGGTCGGCGGCGGCTCGCAGCTGTTCCTGTGGGCGCGCACGCTGGTGCGCGGTGCGCAGGAGCGCGGCAAGCCGTCGGCCGAACGTCTGCCCGAGTTCGCCGACAGCCGCCTGGCGGGCGTGCAGAGCGGTTTGTTCGCCGAGCGTCCGGTCTATCCGGGTCTGGAGCAGGTCCGCATGGAATGGTGGCTGTCCAAGACCCGCGAATGGCTGACGGTCGACAACGCGAACGTCCGCGCCCTGCTGGGTCAGGAATCGCCCGAAGGCCTTTCGGCCCGTCTGATCGAGGGCACGACGC